>JAHBWC010000085.1 GCA_019637225.1 Labilithrix sp. | reverse complement strand
GACGCCCGGCGCGCCGGCCGGCACCGCCAGGTACAGCGCGTCGCGCCGCGAGCCGCGCCCTTCGCGGCCCGGCCGTTCCAGCGTGCACAGCACCGCGTACCAGTCGGCGGCGCCCGCCAGGCTGGCGAAGATCTTGCGCCCGCTCACCAGGTAGCCGCCTTCCACCTTTCGCGCCACCGTGCCCCAGGGCGCGGCGCCGGCGGCCGCGGCGCCTTCGGCCGTGCGGGCCGGCTCGGCGACGGCGCGACGGCTCTCGGCCGGACGACACGCGGCGAGGCTGGCCAGCGCGAGCGCTGCGATCACGATCCGAGTCCGTCCCGTCGTCCGCGTTCCCATCGTCCGTCTCCTGGGCCGCCGTTGCGTGGCGAGCTCCTCGTGCATCGAACGGCGCGCGCGGACTGTGACGCGGCGGAGGAGCTTTCGCGCGCTACTTGAACCAGTCCTTCGGCGGCGGCACGTAAATGCCGCCGGGACCGGTCTTCTTCGTCGCGGGCTGGGTTTTTCGCTGGGGCGCGGGCTTGGCGCGTGGCTTGGCGCGCGCCGAGGCGGCGGACGCCGTCGGCGCGGCCTTTGGGTCGGCGCCCTCGGCGCTCTCCACCGACGCGGCCGGCGCCGCCTCGGGAGCGCTCGCAGCGCTGTCACTCGGCGCCGGCGAGGCGCTCGCGGCTGGCGCCGTCTCCGCGGGCTCGGCGCCGGCGGTGACCTTCGAGCTCCGCGCCTTCGCGACCTCCGTCTTCGGCCTCGTCAACGCGCTCACGAGCCCGAACATCCCGAGCGCGACGGCGAAGAGCGCGGCGACGGCGGCCGGGATCACCCAGCGCGGCCTCGCCGCCGTCACCGCCGTCGCGGTCGTCGTGAAGACCGGCGACGTCGTCGCGTTCACGCTCGGACCGTCTCCGGTCGGGGCCGTCAGCGCCGGTGCGGAGAGGCGCGAGTGGCGGCCGAACGACTCGTCGAGGAGCGCGTCGACCGCCGCGCCGAGCTCCGCCGCCGTCTGCATGCGCTCGTCGGGCTGGCGCGTGAGGAGGCGCGCGATGAGCGCGCGCGCGCCGGGATCGGTCACCTCGGACATGTCCGGCGGCCCGACGGCGAGGATGCGCTCGCGCAGGATCGACAGCGCGTTGCCGTTGAACGGGCATTTTCCCGTGAGCATCTCGAGGAAGACGACGCCGAGCGCGTAGAGGTCGGCGCGCGCGTCGACCGCGTCGCCGACGGCCTGCTCCGGCGCCATGTACTCGGGCGTGCCGAAGACCGAGCCGATGCGTGTGAGCACCTTGCTGCCCGCTTGCGGCGCCGCGGCGACCGAGGCGTCGACCTTGGCGATGCCGAAGTCGAGCACCTTCACGAAGTCGGGATCGCCGTCGCGATCGACGAGCATCACGTTCTCGGGCTTGAGGTCGCGGTGCACGATCCCCTTCACGTGCGCCGCCGACACGCCCGAGGCGATGCCGCGCAGGATCCGGAGCGCGCGTCCGAGCGGGACGGGGCCCTTGGCGATCTCGTCGCGCAGGCTCGTGCCGCGCAGGAGCTCGAGGACGAGGTAGCACGCGCCGTCCGGGAGGCGGCCGAAGTCGGTCGCGCCGGCGACGTTGGGGTGATCGATGTGCGCGGCGGCGATCGCCTCGCGCTCGAAGCGCGCGACGACCTCCGGCATGGTGCACATCTCCGCGTGGAGGACCTTGAGCGCGACCTCCTTGCGCATGAGGACGTGCTCGGCGGCGTACACGACGCCCATGCCGCCCTCGCCGAGGACGCGCGCGATGCGGTAACGATCCGCGACCATCGTGCCCGCCGGGATCCGGACGTCTTCGGACTCCGTCGCGGGCGGAGGAACGGTGGCGGCGCGCGCCACGTCCTCGGGGCGCTCCTTCCCGGCGGCGGCGTCCGCGACGGCCGCGGGGATAGCGGGCTTGGTCGCGCCGATGGCCATCGTCCGTCCATTCTACCGGGCCGCGCCGGAATCGCCCTCGTCTACCGCCCGCCGATGCGCATGAAGGTGTTCAAGTGTCTGACATCGTTCGAGGTATCGTTGGTTGGCGGAGGCCCTCCAGCGCCCGCGTCCGGCGCGTCCGAGCGCCCTCGCCGCCCGACTTGCATAGTCCCCCCCGTCTCTGCGATCCCTGTGACGGGATGAGGAGGGCGGCGCGATGACCGATGTGGCGATCCGCCGAGCGCGCGGCGACGCGCGCGATCTCGTCAGCCTGGTGCTCGTCGAGGCCGTCGGATCGAGCATCACCCCGTTCGTGCCGGTGCCGTTCGTCGACGACTATCTCTTCGCCCGCCTCCTCCGCCGGATCGCGCGCAAGGTGGTCGAGCGCGCCGGTCAGCGGGTCGACGAGCCGTTCGCCAAGGCGATCGTCGAGGGCTACGTCCGCGCGGGTGCGCGCGGTCTCGGCGAGAAGGCGCTCGCCGCGGCGGCGCGCTTCGTCGTGCGGAAGGTCGCCGTCGTGCTCGACGTGAAGAAGAGCCACGACGTGTTCGGCGAGGCAATCGCCTTCGCGCTCGCGCTCGACGTCGCGGTCGAGCTCGAGGCCGTGAGCTTCGCGACGGCGTCGACCGTCGGCGGGGCGATCCATCGCGCGACCGAGAGCGTGGGCTCGGCCGCGCTCGAGGTCATCACGCGCGCCGGACGCGACGCGTTTCGCGTGGGCGAAGCGGGCGAGAGCGAGAGCTCGCGGGCATCGCGCGTCGCCGAAGCGATCGGCAAGCAGGTCGACCTGGCCCGCGGCCACCTCGATCACTTGATGCGCTACGAGCTCGCTCGTCCGTCGGCGCCGTCGTGACGCTCGGCGTCAGGAAGCGCTGTTCCCGGCACGCCCACGAGCACGTTCTTCTGGCGTTCCACATGCGCTAAGAGTCCGCCATGCACGCCGCATGGTGGATGCTCGGGGCGCTGGCGGTACTGGCGATCGCGTACAGGTACTACTCGGCGTTCATCGCCGCGCGCGTGCTCTGCCTCGACGACGCGCGCGTCACGCCGGCGCACCGCCTCGAGGACGGACAGAACTTCCATCCGACCAACCGCGTCGTGCTCTTCGGGCACCACTTCGCCGCGATCGCCGGCGCGGGTCCGCTGATCGGCCCTGTGCTCGCGGCGCAGTTCGGGTTCTATCCGGGCTTCCTCTGGATCCTCTTCGGCGTCGTGCTCGGCGGCGCCGTGCACGACTTCGTCATCCTCGTCGCGAGCACGCGGCGTAACGGCCGCTCGCTCGCGGAGATCTCGCGCGAGGAGCTCGGTCCGACGCTCGGGCTCGTCACCGCCGTCGCGATCCTCTTCATCGTCGTCATCGCGCTCGCGGGGCTCGGCAACGTCGTCGTGATGGCCCTCGCCGAAAGCGCCTGGGGCGTGTTCACCGTGGCGGCGTCGATCCCGATCGCGCTCCTGATGGGCCTCTACATCCACAACGTCCGCGGTGGCTCGCTCCGCGGGATCCGCGAGGCGACGATCGCCGGCGTGGTGCTGCTCTTTCTCGCGCTCGTGTTCGGCAAGTACGTCGGCGACTCGTCGTTCGCCGTGCACCTCAAGTTCTCGAAGACGACCCTCACGCTCGCGATGGCGGCGTACGGCTTCGTCGCGAGCATCCTCCCCGTGTGGATGCTGCTCTGCCCGCGCGATTACCTGTCGAGCTACGTCAAGATCGGGACGGTGGCGCTCTTGGCGATCGGCGTCATCGTCGTCAACCCGCGCATCCAGATGCCGGGCCTCACCGAGTACATCCACGGCGGCGGCCCGATCGTGAAGGGACCGCTCTTCCCCTTCGTGTTCATCACGATCGCCTGCGGCGCGATCAGCGGCTTCCACGCGCTCGTCGGGAGCGGGACCACGCCGAAGATGGTCGACAAGGAGCGCGACTGCCGGTCGATCGGCTACGGCGCGATGCTGATGGAGGGCCTCGTCGGGATCACGGCGCTGATCGCCGCCTGCGCGATGCCGCAAGAGGACTACGTCGCGATCAACACCAACCCGGCGATCGCGATCGTCGCGAGCCCGTCGACGCGCGGCGAGGGCCTCGCGCGGACCGCCGACGACCTCGCGCTCCTCGATCCCGTGCTGACCGCGCACGATCGGAAGCTCCTCGGCCTCGAGGAGGGCGAGCCGGCGTCTGCGCTCGCCGGCAAGAAGGTGGTCCTCTCGAACGCGCTCGCGCTCTCGAACCGCTCGCTCGCCACGCTCGGCTACAACGTCGACGCGGAGGCGCCGCGCGCGACGATGCTCGAGGACGCCGACTTCGTGCGTCTCGGCGTCAAGGTGAAGGAGCTCCCGGCGCTCTCGTCGCAGGCCGACGAGGTCGTCGCCGCGCGAACGGGCGGCGGCGTCTCGCTCGCCGTCGGGATGGCCCGCGTCTTCAGCGGCCTGCCCGGCATGAAGACGCTCCTCGCGTACTGGTACCACTTCGCGATCATGTTCGAGGCGCTGTTCATCCTCACGACGATCGACACGGGCACGCGCATCGGGCGCTTCCTCATGCAGGAGTTCATGGGGCGCCTCTCGCCCGAGCTCGGCAAGTCGACCAGCCGCACCGGCGCGATCGTCGCCACGGCGCTGATCGTCCTCGGCTGGTCGTACTTCATCCTCACCGGGAGCATCTCGACCATCTGGCCGATGTTCGGGATCGCGAACCAGCTCCTCGCGTGCACCGCGCTGTGCGTGGCGACGACCATCCTCCTCCGCGAGGCGAAGAAGAAGCGCTACGCGCTCATCACGATCGCGCCGCTCGTCTTCGTCGGCACGACGACGATCACCGCCGGGGTCGAGAGCGTGCGGCTCATCTTCCTCCCGATGCTCGACAAGCCGGCGACCTACACGACCGGCATCGTCAACGTCGTCGTCACGTCGCTGCTCCTCGGCTGCGTCACGCTCGTGATCGTCGGCAGCGCCATTCGCTGGTGGGCGCTCTACCGCGCGCCGCTCCCCCAGGACGCCGACGTCGCCGCCTCGCCGTGACCTTCACTGAGAAGGCGGCTCATGCGAGGCCCGCGTGCGCGCGCCGTCGGCGCTCGCGGATCGATGCCTCACGGCCGCCCGCCGGCGGAGCGCTCGGAGCGCTCACGCTCGACGTCGGACTTCGTCAGGCCTTCTTGGCCGCGGGCTTCGCGTCCGGCGCCGTCGCGCTGTACCCCTCGGGGTGGACGGGGAACGCGGGCGTCCCGAGGCGGCGGCGGACGCGCTTGTTGCGCTTGCCGGCCGTCGACTGCTTGCGCTTACGGATACGCTCGAACTGCTGGGTGGACGAAACCATCTCGAAGATCCTCGGTGAGGCCCCCACGTTTTCCGCGGGGAGAGGCGGGGAGGAGAAACCGGGAGGCGTCCGCAGGGGACGAGGCAACCGGGCCGCGCACCTTGGCGAAAGAAGCCCAGGCTGTCAAGCGAGGCGGCGCGCCCTCCAGGTCTGGTCGGCTCGCGAGCGATTGCTGTCCACGACTTCGAGACGCGACTTCCGGTCGCGACTTCGAGATGCGACTTCGAGCCTGACCGTGTCGGTCGGGAGCACCATGGCCGAGCCGCGAGGCCTGTGTCGTTCGCCATGGGCTGTCGTTCCAAACGACGAATTCGTCGCAACCTCATCTATAATGTGCCGCGTGAAAGACAGGAGCGCTGGGGGGACGTTGGCCGTGGTCGCCGCGATCATGGTCATCATGAGCTGTTCTTGCACGGACGCCGCGAGTCCTGACGGTGGCGGCGACGCCGATGCCGGAGGAGCTCCGGAGGGAGGCGTTCCCGACGGGGTCGCGCCGGACGCGGCTGCCTCGCTGAACTGTCCGGCGGGGTGTCTACCGCCCGCGCCCGATGGATGGATCGGCCCGAGCGCAGTGTACGACGGCGCGCCCGACGCCAAGCCGGCGGCCTGCCCAGCGCAGTACGGCGTCGCCGAGATCGAGGCTCATCAGGGGCTCGCGCCCGCGCCGGCCGTCTGCTCGTGCGGCACCGCGAAGTTTGCGGACGCGAAGTGCAAGACGGTCGTCGAGTACTGGAGCACGGCCGTTTGCGGCGGGTTCTCGGTGACGAGCGAGGGCTCGTTCCCGTTCTCCCAGTGCGTCGGACCGCAGGCCGGTCTCGCGGCGATGCGCGTCCGTCCCGCGGTCTACTCGGCCACGTGCACCTTCGAGAGCCCGTCGAAGACGCTGCCGCCGCCGGACTTCGAGAAGACGCAGATGGTCTGCGGGCTCGCGGCGACCGCAGCGTGTACGGGGCGTCCCGAGTGCACGAGCGCGCCGGCGCCGGACGCCCCGTTCTCGCGTGTGTGCATCCGCAAGGACGGCGAACATGCGTGCCCGAGCCTCGACTACTCGGTCCGCGTCATCTCACATCGAGGTACGGACGACACGCGCGACTGCACGCCGTGCGGAGACGGCACTGCGAAGGCGACCTGCGGCACGACGGTGACCGGGTGGGTCGGCGGCGACTGCACCGGCACGCAGATCCCGACGGTCGTCGGTTCCTGCTACGAGGGCCGCCGCTACGTGGACCTGAAGGACACCGGCCCCGTGAACCCGACGTGCGAGCCGGAGCAGGGCGGCAACCAGCCCACGGGCGCGCTCGCGCTGAAGGATCCCGTCACGTTCTGCTGCAACCAGTAGCTTCGGTCCGTCGCTTCGCTCGCTCTGCTTCGTCGGCGAGCGAGCGACGCCGGCTCCAAACGCGAAAGAGCGACGCAGCGTGGCTGCGTCGCTCCTCGCGGACTCGCGCTGGGGCGCGATCAGTTGTGGCGGACGGTGATGTTCGCCGTGTAGGTCGGCTCGGCGAACGGCTGGACCTTCGCCTTCATGAGCGCGCCCTTGATGCACGCCTCGGCCGGCTTGCCCGCGGCGCCGCCGGAGACGTTCACGCTCTGGACGCTTCCCGCCGAGCTGAACACGACGGACGCGCGCGAGATCGGATCGTCGGGACCGAGGCACGCGCGCGCGCCGGGGAGGACCGCGCCGAGCGCGCCGGTCACGGCGCCCTGCGACGGCTTCTGCGGGACGTTGCCGGTCGGCGCGCTGCCGCCCGTCGTCGCGGCGGCCGGCGTCTTCGGAGCGTCGTCGCCGACCTCCTTCTTCATCGCCGCGCCGAGATCGCCGCCCGGCCCGCTCGGGGCCGCGACGAGATCCTTCTCGGTCATCTTCGCCGGCCCCTCGGCCTTCGCGGGCGCCGGGGTGGCTTCGTGCTTCGCTCCGCCCTTCGCCGAGGGCTTCGCCGCCATCGCGACCTTGCCGTGCGGCGCGTTCGTCGGCGGCGTGACGGAGTCGGCCTCGGGCGTGGGCTCGGGCTCCGCCTCGGCGACCGGTGCCGGCGTGGCCTCGGCCGGCGCCGGGGGCTCGGCCTGCGCGACGACGGCGGGCTGCTCGGCGGTCGCGACGGTCGGCGTCGCGGCGGTCTCGACGTTCGCGCGGGACTTGAGGAAGAGCACCCCGCCGGCCGCGGCCGCGCTGAGCGCGACGACGCCGCCGATGACGAGGGCGATCACGGCGCCGCCCTTCTTCTTCTGTGGCGGCTGCGTCTGGAGGACCGCCGGAGCGAACCCGACCGGCGGAGCCGACGGCGTGAGCGCGTGCTGCGGCGCGAGGCTCGGCGGCGGGACGGACGGCGCCATGGGCGGGAGCGACGGCGCGGGCTGCGCGGGCTGCGCGTGACCCTGGGCGCCGAGCGGCGCGGTCACGGGCGCGTGGCTGAGCGGCGCGGCGCGCTGCGAGTGAGGCTCCTCGTCGAAGAGGCCCTGGCTCGCGAGCGGCGTGGCTTGCGCACGCGCGGCCGCGCCGGGGTCGGCCGTCGAAGCGGCGGCGAGGTCGACGATACCGGAGTCGTCGGCCTTCGTGCTCTGCGCGCTCTCGACGGCGCGCTGGATGCCGCTCGGCGCAGGCGCGACGGAGGACGGCGGCGGGGTCAGGCCGTGAGCCATCTTGGCCAGGTCCTGAAGGCTTCGGCGATCGCGCTCACGGTCGGCAGGCATCGTCATCGGTGTTCCCTCGCGCTTCAGGGGGTGGGTCACAGGCGATCCCCCAGGGGCCGCGGAGTTATGACCGTCCTCGGAGGATTGTCCAAGGGGGGCATCCAATAATTTTTCGTCCGTGACGTATTCGGACGTCACGCCACGCTCTCCGCGCTGCGCGCGCTCGAGGACGGAGTGGGCCCTGTCGTCCCAGTCTCCCTCGGGTTTTTCGACCTCGGGCCACTCGCGCAGCGCCAGGTCGAGGTTGACCGACCCCTTGTTGCTCCCTCGTGTCTCACTCACGTCCCATCTCCCTCGGGGTCGAAGCCCCGGGTCTGCATGAAGTCCTTCAGCTTGCGCCGCGCCTCGTGGATGCGCCACGCGATCGTGCCTTCGGGCGCCCCGAGGATCTGGGCGACGTCCTCGTGCGAGCGGCCGTCGATGCAGACGAGGATGAGCGTCGTCCGCAGCGTGTCGCTGAGCTGGTCGATCCCCGCCGCGAGCGTCTCGTAGAGCTCGCGGCGCTGCGCGCTCAGCGCGGGATCGCTGGTCTCGGGGCGCTTGTCGACGAGGACGCCGTCGAGGCGGGGATCGTCGGTGTCGTGGGTGGTGCGGGAGGTCTTCCGCGAGCGGATCCGGTTCAGCGAGAGGTTGATCGTGATGCGATAAAACCAGGTGTAGGGCTCGCTCCGACCATCGAACCGCGGCAGGGCCTGGTAGGCCCGGATGAACGTCTCTTGCGTGACGTCCTCGGCCTCCGCGCGGTCGCGGAGCATGTGCACCGCCAGGCGGTGGATGCGCTGCTGATGGCGGCGGACGAGCTGGCCGAACGCCTCGGCATCGCCCTGGTTTTTGGCGCGCTCAACGAGATCGCGGTCGGCTGGTTTCATCGTCGCGGATGCGGAGCGAGCTCGGGCGCCGGCGGCTCTCGGGGGATCTGGGGGACCACCCCCCGAAGACGTCGACGAGCGCGAGCGCTTCGGCGGGGGTGCAGCCGGTCGCGCATGCGAGACCGGCGGGGCCTCCGGGCGACTCGTTTCGGAACTGCTCGAGCCACCGTCGCCACCGGCGAGAGAGAGGAGACCGAAAAACGATCCGGTCTCTCCTTCTTCCGCCGAGGCGGCGCCGCCCAAAGCGAGAGCGGCAAGCGACGATACCGTGTCCACGGGCGTTCTGACAAAAGGACAGTCGGATTCTTTGGGTACGCGCGCGTCGGGGCGGCCGATACGCCCCGGGCGGAAACGCGGGCGCCCCGAGCGCGCAGCGACCGGGCGGCATCGGATGCAGAAAAGCCGCCTCGGGAGCTGGACAGGACGTGGGGAATATCTATGGTCCGCGCGAGCTTATGGCGCGCGGCGACTCATCCGATCCTTCTGTCGTCCAGGGGCCCCAGGAGGCCACGCGACCCATGACCGAACGTGCTGCGATCACCCACGATGTCCGACGTGCTCTCGCCGCGGAGGAGGGCGGACGTCGCTGGCTCCGTCGGGTCGCCGCGCTCGGCGTGGTGACCGCGCTCGTCGGTGGCGGTCTGGCGTACCGCGCGAAGAATCGGCCGGCGCCGCCCGCGAGGTACGTCACCGCGACGCCTTCGACGGGAGACGTCGCCGAGAAGGTCCAAGCCACGGGCGCGGTGCAGCCGCTCCTGCAGGTCAACGTCGGCTCGCAGGTGAACGGTCGCATCGCGACGGTGCGCGTCGACTTCAACTCCGTCGTGAAGAAGGGCGACGTCCTCGCGGAGATCGATCCGATCCAGTACGGCCAGCAGGTGAGCCAGGTCTCGGCGCAGGTCCTCGCGCAGAAGGCGCAGGTCGAGAGCGCGAAGGCGAACCACGCCGCGGCCAAGGTCGCCTTCGAGCGAACGCAGCGCCTCTTCCAGCAGGGCCTCGCGAGCAAGGGCGAGCTCGACACCGCGCAGGGCCAGTACGAGGTGACGCGCGCGCAGGCGTCCGCGGCCGAGGCGCAGATCGGCGCGATCCAGGCGCAGCTCCAGCAGTCGCAGACCAACGTCGGCTGGACGAAGATCTACTCGCCCGTCGACGGCGTCGTCGTGTCGCGCAGCATCGACCCCGGCTCCACCGTCGTGGCGAGCTTCCAGGCTCCCGTCCTCTTCGTCATCGCGCAGGACCTCCGCAAGATGCGCGTGATGGCGGACGTCGACGAGGCCGACGTCGGCAAGCTGAAGGAAGGCATGCAGGCCGAAGCGGTCGTCGACGCCTTCCCCGGCGAGTCCTTCAAGGGCTCGGTCCAGCAGGTCCGCTACAGCCCGAACAACGTCCAGGGCGTGGTGACGTACTCCGCGGTCGTCGAGGTCGAGAACCCGGACGAGAAGCTCCGCCCCGGCATGACGGCCACGGTCACCATCAAGACCAAGGAGGCGAAGGCCACGCTCCGCGTGCCGAACGCCGCGCTCCGCTACAAGCCGACGCCGCCGATGGGCCCGAACGGCAAGCCGGTCCCGCAGCCGCCCGAGCCCCCGCTCGCGAAGGGCACGGGCCGCGTCCACGTGCTCGTGAACGACAAGCCCGGCGAGGAGAAGACGGAGACGAAGATCGTGGGCATCGGCGTCACCGACGGGATCAACACCGAGATCACCGGCGAGCTCGGGCCCGATGTGAAGCTCGTCACCGACGAGCTGGACGACCCGGAGAAGAAGAAGAAGGGCAAGGTCTTCTGAGGCCTGGGAGCGAAGCGTCGATGGAGGTCCTCATCGCGTGCCGCAACCTCTCGAAGGACTACGAGTCCGGCGCGGGCGTCGTGCGCGCGCTCCGCGAGATCGATCTCGAGATCCAGCAAGGCGAGTTCGTCGCCATCGTCGGCACGAGCGGCTCGGGCAAGAGCACGCTGATGAACATCCTCGGCTGCCTCGATCGACCGACGCGCGGCGCGTACGAGCTCGCGGGCTTCGACATCGGCGCCCGGTCGAGCGACGCGCGGGCGATCCTCCGCAACCGCCTCATCGGCTTCATCTTCCAGGGGTTCAACCTCCTGCCGCGCACGACGGCGCTCGAGAACGTGGAGCTGCCGCTCGTCTACCGCGGGGCGGGCGCGCGTGAGCGGCGCAAGCAGGCGCTCGAGGCGCTGGCGGCGGTCGGTCTCGCCGAACGCGTGCATCATACACCCAATCAGCTCTCGGGCGGTCAGCAGCAGCGCGTCGCGATCGCCCGCGCGCTCGTGACCGGCCCGCCGATGCTCCTCGCGGACGAGCCGACGGGCAACCTCGACACGCGGACGAGCCTCGAGGTCCTCGCGCTCCTCCAGCGGCTGAACCGCGAGCGCGGGATCACGATCGTGCTCGTCACCCACGAGCACGACATCGCCGCGTGCGCGTCGCGCGTCGTCACCTTCCGCGACGGCCGGATCGTGAGCGACGTCCGTGAGCCCAGCGTCGACGCGGCCGCGGAGCTCGAGAAGCTCCCGCCGCCGGAGGCGAGCGTCGCGGACGACGGCGCAGGCGCGGCCGATCCGGCGGCCGCCGAGCGGCAACGCCTCGGCGGGCCGGTGCCGCGCCGCCTCTACGCGATGATGGCGCTGGGCGGCGCGCTCGGGCTCGCGCTCGGCGTCGCGTACTGTCGCGCCGTCCTCGACGTCGTGTCGACCGCGATCCCGATCGCGTTCGGGTTCGTGCTCGAGGCGATCGCGGCGGTGCGCTTCGCGCGGAAGCACATGGGGCGGCCGCTCACGAGCGATCAGCGCGCGCGCGTGTCGCTCGCCTACACGCTCGGCGTCGCCCTCGTCCTCGGGCCGCTGACCGCGCTCGGCTGGATGCCGTGGAGCAAGCCGCTGCTCGATCGCCTCGACGAGCTCTCCGGGAGCCGCCTGGCGCTCGCGCTGGGCGCGGGCGTCCTCGGGCTCGCCACGGTCGCGCTTGCGCGCTACCTCGTGCTCGCGCTCGTCGCGCCGCTCGTGGCGCCCGCTCCGCGGCCCAAGAAGAAGGTCGCGTGACGCTCTTCCTCGGGGCCATGCGGCTCGCGCTCTCGGCGATCGTCCGCAACAAGCTGCGGGCGGCGCTGACGGTCCTCGGCATCCTCATCGGCGTCACCGCGGTCGTGATGGTCACGGCGCTCGCGGGCGGCGCGTCGGCGAGCGTGGGCGATCAGATCGACAGCTTCGCGTCGAACGCGCTCTTCATCAACCCGGAGAACGTGCAGCAGTCCGGCGTCCGCGCCAAGACGCTGGGGCGTCTGACCGAGAACGACGGGCGCGCGATCGCGCGCGAGGCGGTGAGCGTCACCAACGTCGCGCCGTGGCTCTCGACGATGGGCCAGGTCGTCGCCGGCGATCGCAACGTCGCGACGCTGCTCGTCGGTACGACGACGAGCTACTTCCCGGTCCGCCGCTTCCGGATCGCGAAGGGCGAAGGGTGGACGGAGACCGACGAGAGCGTCAAATCGAAGGTCTGCGTCATCGGCCAGACGGTCGCGGAGAAGCTCTTCGGCACGCTCGATCCGGTCGGGCGGACGATCCGCATCGGCAGCTCTCCTTTTCGCGTCATCGGCACGCTCGAGGCGAAGGGGAACTCGCCGTTCGGCGAGGATCAGGACGACCGCATCCTGATGCCGATCGGGAGCTTCCGCGGTCGGGTGATGCGCACGTCGCCGGGCCGCGTCGACATGCTCCTGGCGAGCGCGAGCTCCGAGGAGACGACGACGCGCGCGCAGGCGCAGGTGACGAGCATCCTCCGGCAGCGGCATCGCATCCCGGACGGCCGCGACGCCGACTTCAGCGTCAACACGCAGTCGGAGATGCGCGAGGCGCAGCGGGCGATCGCGGACGTGCTCTCGGCGCTCCTCCTCTCGGTCGCGGCGGTCAGCCTCGTCGTCGGCGGCATCGGCGTGATGAACATCATGCTCGTGAGCGTCGCCGAGCGGACGCGCGAGATCGGGATCCGCCTGTCGATCGGCGCGCGCGAGCGCGACATCCTCGTGCAGTTCCTCGTCGAGGCCGTCGTGCTCTCGCTCGCCGGCGGCGTGCTCGGGATCCTCGTCGGCTCGGCCGCGACGCTCGGGCTCGGGCACGCGCTCGGCTGGAACGCGGCGCCCACGCCGGCCGCGATCGGCGTCGCGGCGGCGACCAGCGCGGTCATCGGCGTCGTGTTCGGCTTCCTCCCCGCGCGGCGGGCGGCCTCGCTCGATCCGATCGAAGCGCTGAGGACCGAGTAGGCCATGCTCTCCGCGTTCGTCACCGGCGCTCGCCTGGCGATCCTGTCGATCGCGCGGAGCACGCTGCGCGCGTCGCTCACGATCCTCGGCATCCTCATCGGCGTCGCCGCCGTCGTCACCGTCACGGCGCTGGGCGCGGGCGCGCGCGATCAGGTCTCGAGCCAGATCGAGAACATGGGGTCGAACGTGATCCTCGTCGCCCCGCAGAGCGCGGCCGCGTCGGGTGCGAAGGGCGCGCTCGGCGCCGGCGTGCGCCTCACGGAGGACGACGGGCGCGCGATCGTCCGCGAGGCGGTGAGCGTCACCGCTGTGGCGCCGGCGCTCCGGTCGCGCGCGCAGATCGTCGCGGGCGAGAAGAACTGGTCGGCGCAGGTGATCGGCTCGACGCGCTCGTTCTTCCCGGTGCGGAGCTGGCACGTCGCGCGCGGCGCCGAGTGGGACGAGCACGACGAGGCGACGAAGGCGAAGGTGTGCATCCTCGGCACGACTGTCGCGACGAGGCTCTTCGACACGGAGGATCCGGTCGGACGCTCGGTGCGCATCGGACGCCACGCGTTTCGCGTCGTCGGCGTGCTCGAGTCGAAGGGCGAGGCGCCGTTCGGCGGCGACCAGGACAACATGGTCCTCATGCCGATCGGCTCGATGCGCGGCCGCGTCATGCGCACCGCGCCCGGCTTCGCCGGCGTGCTCCTCGTCTCCGCCACGAGCGCGGAGACCACCGACCGCGCGGTCGCGCAGGTCGACTCGATCCTCCGGCAGCGCCACCGCATCGAGGAGGGACGCGAGCCCGACTTCTGGATCCGCACGCAGCAGGAGTTCCAGCAGATGCAGACGGCGATCTACTCGCTCCTCACCGTGCTCCTCGTGATGATCGCGGGCGTGAGCCTCGTCGTCGGAGGGATCGGCGTCATGAACATCATGCTCGTCAGCGTGACCGAGCGGACGCGCGAGATCGGCATCCGCATGGCGATCGGCGCGCGCGCCGGAGACATCATGACGCAGTTCCTCGTCGAGGCCGTCGTCCTGGCGCTCATTGGCGGCCTCTCCGGGGCGCTCGCCGGCATCGGCATCATCGGCTTCCTCGGCGAGACGCTCGGCTGGCCGATGAAGCTCGATCCGGTCGCGCTCACCGTCGCGATCCTGACGAGCGCGATGACCGGCATCGCGTTCGGCTTCTTCCCCGCGCGCCGCGCCGCGACGCTCGACCCGATCGTCGCGCTCCGTCACGAGTGACGCGAGCGCGTCTTCGGCCGCGATTCCGGACGTCAGCGATGCGCCAGCGTCTCGGCGTCGCGGCCCGAGGAACGAGGATCAGCGCGACGGAGGAGGCGCCCCGCCCCTCGCGGGCGGCGGCGGAGGCGGCGCCGGCGCGGCGGCGCAGCCACCGGCAGCAGCGGCGGCGCGTACCGAAAGCCATGGCGAGCGCGGCGGTGGCAGGGTGCCGCGCGGGAGCCGGCGACCGACGCGAAACCGGGAAGCATCGATGGAAACTCAGCACGAGGCACCGGTGTTGCAATTACCAGTTATCGATGCGAAGGTGCCAGGCGACAATCGTGCCAACCGCAGCTCTGCCAGTTCGCTCGACGAGATCGGCGTCGCAGCTCGGGATGCGGACCGTCACGGTGCACGCGGCCTGCCCGAGACGGCCGCACAGCGGCGGCTTCATGCACCTGCCCGCCACCTCGACCAGATTGATGTCGCAGCTCGGGATGCGCTCGAGCACGGTGCAGGCGTTCTGGCCTTCGCGACCGCAGGTCGGGTGGAAGCACTGGTTCTTGAAGAGATCGTGCTTGAGATCCTGATCGCACGGGAACGGCTTCGGCACCTTCAGCACGGGATCGAGCTTCGTGCGCTCGGTGACCGTGCATCCGCGCTGTCCCTCCCGCCCGCACAGGGGCCGGATGCAGCGGCCGCCACCCTCGACGAGGTTGACGTTGCAGCTCGGGAACTTCTCCGTGAGGGTGCAGGCGCGCTCGCCTTCCGCACCGCAGTAGTCGGCGCGTGCCTCGCCTGTCACGGACAGGACGGCTGCACCGACCGCTGCACCGGTCGCAACGACACGAACGAGCTTCGCCCCGAACACCTTCGCCAATCGCATGGTCAGTTCCTCCGGACGGTGCGCCGACCGACGCCTCGAGTCCGTCATCGCCTCGAGTCAGCCATTGAGACGAGCAGCGTGGTCCAGGATTCAGGTGTCACCACGTCGCTGCTCGTCGACATGTGGCGCGGCTCGGTGCGGCTGCTCCCCCGGCTTTCGTGGGGAGTTACGGTAGCGTCGGGGCTCCCGACGGCGCGCTCGAAACGGCGCGGTGGCGCCTCCGAGCAACGCGATGGCGCATTCTTGATATCCGATCTCGAAGCGTCACTTGCATTGCGTCGTTAGAAATGACTATCGGCGCGGATTCTTGGGTACGGGTCTCGTGAATTCCCGATGGGTGCATATCCCGTCTGGCCAACGGAGCCCGAGCCCGAGCCCGAGCCCGAGCCCGAAATCCGCGTCCCTCGAGGCTTCGAGCAAGCTTCACGAGCATCGCCACGATGCGCTCGAGCATTTGCTTGCCAGCACCGTGTTCGCTGTCTGGCATGAACTCGAGCCGTCCAGCGGTGAGTGACCTATGCTGAGGTGATGGGGGCTTCCTACCGAACCGGTGCGGGCGGGTGCGTCAATCACTCGGAAGCGCCGATCGCGGGAACGTGCGCCCGATGTCGCGATGCGTTCTGCGATTCCTGCCTTGCGTACCTGATCAACGGCGCGGCATGGTGTGAGCTCTGTGGCAACAACGAGAGCGACAACGGGAAAGGCAACAAGCCCCTCGCGCTCGTCGTGTTCGCGATCCTGATGGTGTCATGGATGGTCGTGATGGGACTGCAGCTCTGGGTGATCCGGCGCGTGTGGTTCCTTTCGCTCGCCCTCGTCCTCGTTCCGTTCGCCATCGCGTGGCGCATCGCATCGCATCGCCGCCGACCGCCGGCGAGAAGCCCATCGTCGTGGACCGACGTTTGACCCGCGCACCGCTCCCGCGCGGATGACGCACGAGCCCACGAACGGTAAGCTTCGACGTCGATGCGCCCTTCGTTTCTCGTCGCCACGCTTCCTCCGCTTCTCCTGGCCGGCTTCGCGGCGATCGCGTCGTTCACGGGCTGTGGCGATTCCTCGGGCGCGTCTCTCTTCGACGGCGGTGGCGACGACCTCGATGCGCCGTCCGGTCCGAGCTCTTCGGGCTTCCTCCCCGGCGATGGCGGCGAGCTCGACGGCGGCGACGAGGGTGACGCCGGCGCCACCGGCGTGCTCGAGGCCATCGTCCGCGACTTCAAGGCGTACGACGTCGCCGATCCGACGACCAACCCGGACTTCGAGAACGTGCCGGCCGAAGCCGATCGCCCCGACGGCGGCGGCACGCCGTACTACGGTCCGTGGACCGAGGCCACGCCAGCCTGGTACCCCGACGCGAGCTACGCGATCGACATCGTCCAGGACACGCTCGGGGCGGACGGCCTCCCGCAATACAACACGACGGCCTCGTTCAACGGCGCTGCGGGCCGCACGGCGACGACGCACGGCAAGACGTTCTTCGATCAGTGGTACCGCGACACGCCGAACGTCAACGTGAAGCGCAAGGTCCTCATCCAGCTCACGAAGAACGCCGACGGCGTCTACTCGTACGACTCGGCGGTGTCCGGCGTCCCGCAGTCGGCCACCGAGCCTGCGAAGGGGTTCTGGCCGATCGACGACGGAACGCCCCTCGCGACGACGGCGGAGGGCTTCGGCAACCAGGGCCTCGAGCACAACTACCACTTCACCGTGGAGCTCCACACGAAGTTCAAATACCGCGGGAACGAGACGTTCCGCTTCAGCGGCGACGACGACGTCTTCGTGTTCATCAACAAGAAGCTCGTCATCAACATCGGCGGCATCCATGGCGCGCTGACCAAGGAGGTCAGTCTGCCCGCCGTGGCCGCTCAGGTCGGGCTCGTCGTCGGTCAGGAGTACCCGCTCGACTTCTTCCAGGCCGAGCGCCATGTCGTGCAGTCGAACCTCCGCATCGATACGACCCTGGAGCTGACGCCGCAGGTCGTGAAGTAAGGCGCGCCCCTCGCTGGGACCGCGCGGTCGCGTCGAGTCGAGCGCGGAGGAGGAATTTCAGCAACCCTTCGGCGAATCGGCCGAGCAGGCCGGTCATGCGTCCCGATCTTCGCGTGCTTGCGCTCACCGCCCTCCTTACTGCGTGTGGGACGGACCTTTTTTCGGCGGAGTCCAGCAAGCCCCGCGGGCCGACCTTGCGTGCCGAGGTCGACGCCCTGATCGTGACGGACGTGCGCCACCAGGAGCTTCGACGCGTCCCGGACGGCATGGCTGCGTATGCGTACGGGGACGAGCCGCGTCACTTCCGACTCGACGCCAGCGGCAACGAGCTGTCAGCGAGCCCGATGCCGACGGGCAGGGCCATCGTGACGGCATTCAGCGCGGACCCGACCGCCGGGACCGCGGCCTCGGTGCACCCCACCGCGATCGTCTTTTACGATGCGAGCGGCGCAGTGGGCTGGAAACACGAGGTCAGCTCACAGGATGTCTCGGGCGTCGCGGTTCGGGGTCAGGAAGTCATCGTCGTCGGCACGGCCGACAAGCCGAGCTGGCTGAGCGGCTGCAAGACGAAGGGCGTCTTCATTGCTTGGCTCGGCGAGGACTCGTGCGTTCGTGTCGTCAACGACGTGCTCGGCACGGCCTCGCGTGCCCGGGGTGAAGCGCGGGACAGCACCGACCTCTGGGTGTCCTCGCTCGCCCTCGCTCCGGACGGCTCGATCGCGATCGGAGGCTCCTTCGAGGGAAGCTTCGCCCTTGCCGGGGAGCAGTTCAACGCGGTGGGCACCTCCACCGATGTGTTCGTCGCCGTGTTCGAGAGCGACGGCTCGCCGCGGTTCGCCCGCGTGTCCACGGCGACCGCTCGCGAGGTGCGCTCGCTCGCGTTCGACGCATCGGGCTCCACCCTGTTCGCCGGAGGCCTCCTCGACGATGGGAAAAGCAAGGGCCCGACGTTCTACGGCGCCAGCGGCGCTCGCGGCGTGAGCGGCGCATCCGACGGCGGCTCTGCGTTCGTCACGGCCTTCGATGCCGTCACGGGAGATCAGCGCTGGTTCGTCACACCTGGAGGGCCGAGCTCCGAGGGAGGAGCCACGGTTTGGGACGTCGACGCCAAGGGCAACATCCTCGTCACCATCCCCGCGTGCACGAACTCCGAGCGGGACACCGAAGTCCTCGAAGGCGAAGCCGACGACAGCGACGCAACCTGCGTCGGCGCGTATGACGGCGCCACGGGAGCGAAGGTGTTCCTGAAGCGGATGGGCCCAGGGCTGGGAGCGGTCTCACTGGCGCCCGACGCGACCGGCTTCTGGATGGCGGCACCGTTCGTCGGCCGCCCAGACTTCGGCACCGGGATGCTCCTCGGTGGCGACGCGGCGCTCGTGCACTACGTGTATCGGTGACGGCGCGGCGACCGAGCTCGTTCGTGCCGTCGAGCGCGCATCGACGTCACCGGCACCAGTAGCCCTGGATCTTGAGCGCGGCGGCGGTGCCCGAGCGGCTGTTGCAGCGGCGTCCCCAGTTGCCCTCGTCGATGTAGACCGTGCTTCCGCTGACCTTTCGGACGTAGGCGACGTGGCCGTAGGCGCTGCCGGTCTTGATGACGGCGACGCAACCTGCGCGCGGCGTGCGGCTATTGATGATGCGGAGCTTGTCGCGCCAGTACGTCAGCCCGAACGGGAGGCGCGGCTGCTTGCAGCGGGCGAACTTCACGCAGTTCGTGCACTGGTTGCAGCCGCCGAGCTCGCTCGAGGTCGTTGCCGTGCGTTCGTCCTCGTCGTCGAGATCGTCGAGCGAGACCTCGTCGCCGTCGTCCTCGCCGCCGTCGCCCGCATCGACCGCGCAGCCGCCGACGCCCACGGTGCAGCCGGTCACGACGCCGAGCGTCAGGATGATCTTGGTGAGCAACGAGCGACGCTTCATGGGACCTCCGTACGAGACCACTGAGGAGCACATGGTGTGCCGATGTGGCTGGAAAGGCCCTAACTAGCGATCTTGCTTGGATATTTCGAGAACGGAGGCCCGGCGCGCGGGCGGTGATCGAGGTCGATCATGGGGGTAGGGGCCGAGGAAACGTCCCACCAGCCGGTCGGTCCGCGTCGCGCGAGCCCTTGCTCGATGTCGCCCGAGGCCGACGGCGGCGTTCCGCCACGACGCGGCTCCGAGAAGGGAGCCGGCGACCCTTGATCCCCCGCGTGCGCGGGGGGAGAAGTGTCGCGCGATGGCGAACCCCCAGACGACCTTCGAGCTGCCCGTTCGCGGCACGATCACGAGCTGGCTGCCCGACGACTCGATCGGGCGGATCCGTCTCGCCTCCGGCGAGGAGATCCGCTTCGGACACTCGGCGTGCGTCGGCTTGCGTCCGTCGGTCGGCGTCGAGGTGTGGGTCGTCGAGGTCGCGCCGCACCCGCTCGGCGGCCTCCGCGCGAAGGTCCTGAACGCGACCGGCGCCGCCACGCCCGATCGCGCCACCGCCGCCCTCGAGGCGCACGAGAAGCGCGAGTCGCTCCGGCCCGTCGTCGAAGCCGAGGTCGACGCGATCCGGAAGGAGTGCGAGCTCACGCTCGCCGCGAAGCCCGGCCCGTGGGCGGTCGCCGCTTCCGCCGGCGCGTCGGAGGCGATGGCCGTCATCGAGGCGCTCCGCCAGCGCATGCCGCGCGACGAGATCGCCGCGCTGGTCGCGTCGATCCCTGCGGTCGATCGCGCCGACGGCTCGAGCGATCTGCGCCTCTACGATCTCGAGTGGGCCGACGCGTGGACCCACCTCGAGCTCTGGACCGATCCCTGCTTCGTTCCGTTCGCCACGGAGGGCGGCAATCACCTCGGGCTCTTCGCGCACCCCGTCGCGCTCGACAAGGGCGTGCCGGCGCCGGTGCTCTTTCGCTTCCACGAGCACGATCCGATCTTCGCGTGGGTCGCCGAGAGCGCCGAGCACTTCGTCCGGATGATCGACGCGGCCGCGCGCGGCGATGACGTCGAGTCGCTCCGGGGGACCTGCCACGACGTCGTCGCGTCGCTCGTCGACGCGACGCTCCGCGAAGAAGCGTTCGAGGACGTGGAGCGCAAGGACGTCCACGCGCTCTTCTGGAGCGGCGCGCGCGTCCTCGAGTCGGCCGCCGCCGAGCGCCTGCTCGCGCGCTACCGCGATCGCGGCTGGGCCTTCCCGCGCGCGTCGCTCGAGGCGCAGATCGCGCTCACCGGCTGGCAGGATCGCATCGACGCCGCCTGGGCGAAGCTCCGCTGAGCGGAGCGTCCCAAGGGACGTTCGCGGCGGCTCGATCATGAGTGGAAGGTGGAGCGCGACACCATGAACGAGCGTTCGACGAGGACGTCGCGCGGGGGCATTCGCGCGCTCAGCGCCATCGGTGTGGTCGAGAGCGCGTATCGACTCGACGGCACGGAGAGCGAGTGGCTCGACCGTGTCGTCGCGTGCGCCCGAACGGATCTCGACACGGGGCTCGGCGTCTATGCCTTCACGAGCGCAGGGGACGCGCCGAACATCCAGTCGAGCCCGGTCTTCGTCCAGCACCACCTCGACGGAGGGTTCGCCCAGCTCCTCGCCGAGCTCGACAGGCAGAGCGCCGGACCTGCGTACGATCGGCTCCGTGCTCGCCTCACCAGCTGCGGTGGGCTCGAGCAGTTCTTCGGTGCGCAGTCCGACGTGGTCACGACGTATCGGTCTCTGATGAAGCCAGAGTCCATCGACGACGGCTTCTTCGTCTTCGCGCAAGACGACGAGGGCACGAGCATCAATCTCGCGGCACCGTCGCGTTGCACGGTCGCGCCTCCGCCGAGGGTGCGTGGCATCTGGGCGAAGGTCGGACTGCATCTTGCCGCGGCGCTCCGACTCCGCCGCAGGCTCGTGCATGACAGCGTGTGTGACGCGCTCCTCGAGCCGTCGGGCAAGATCCAGGACGCCGGCCGTTCGGTGAAAGACGATCCGACGGCGCGAGGCGCCTTGTCCCGTGCTGTTCGAGCGATGGAGCACGCACGGAGCGCGACGATGCGGGCAGCACCGGAGCGCGCGCTGGAGCTCTGGCAAGGCTTGGTCGCAGGTGAGTGGTCGTTGGTCGACCACTGGGAGAGTGACGGGCGACGCTACCTCGCCGCGTACCGGAATCGTTCCGAGCTTCGCGACCCGCGGGCGCTCAATCCAACGGAGCGTTCGCTTCTCAAGTACCTCGCGCTCGGCGCGACGAACAAGCAGATTGCCTATGCGCTCGGCTTGCCCGCGGGAACCGTCTCGTCGTCCGTGATGCAGATCCTCCGAAAGCTTCGACTCTCCCGGCGTGTGGACCTCGCGTCCTTGCTCGAGCATGCGCGCATGGATCGCCTCGACATTCGGGTCGGGGCTCGAGAGCTCGGTGTCCTCACGATGGACACGGGGCCGGGCGGCCGCGTCGCCGAAGCGCTCTCGACAGCCGAGCTCGAGGTCGCGACTTACGTCAAGCGCGGATGGA
The DNA here is from genome assembly GCA_019637225.1 of Labilithrix sp. Lineage (GTDB taxonomy): Bacteria > Myxococcota_A > Polyangia > Polyangiales > Polyangiaceae > Labilithrix. Next base: position 13,756 of record JAHBWC010000085.1, on the reverse strand, counting down.
CCAACGCGCGCATCGCTGAGGAGCGTCAGGTGTCACCCCACACGGTCGCCAACCAGCTTAGGAAGATCTTCGCGAAGCTCGACATCACGAGCCGGACTCAGCTCGCGCGGATCGTCACGTCACCGGGCGAGCTCGATCCGACGCGTGAGGGCTGATCTGGAGGTGGGCTCCGTGCTGGTCGACCCTGCACGCAAGGGCATCTCTTCAGCCCGCGCGAGGAGAGCTGCCGCGGAGCGAGATCGCGTCAGCGCGCCCAGAGGACCGCGAGCTCGAGCTCGATCGCGTCGAAGGGCTCGGCGCGCACCACCGCGTCGTCTCTCCACACGTGCACCATTCGGTACGTCTCCCCGTCGAGGCGAAAGACCTCGAGGGTCTTTGCGATCGGATCGACGAACCACATGTGGCGGACCTGCTCGCGAAGGTAAATCGAGGCCTTGTCGGCGCGATCGATCGACTCCGTCGAGGGAGACAGGACCTCGCACACCCAGTCGGGAGCGACATCCATGGCCGCGACGTCGAGTGTCGCGGGCAAACGCTCGCGACGCCAGCCGGCGAGGTCCGGCACGAGCACGTCGCTGACCAAGTGCAGCTCGGGCTCGTCCACGGTCAACCAGCCCCCCGGTCCACCTTTGCCGCGCTTGAAAGGAGGTCCGAGCTCCTCGCCGAGCGCGGCCGACGCGATGGCGTGCGGCATGGCGGGACGGGGAAAGGAGTAGACGATGCCGTGGAGCAGCTCGCCGACACGGTTGGACGGCACCGCGCGCAGATCCTCGTACGTGGCAGGCTTTCGAGCCGGCTGCGCCATGCGAAAAAAGTAGCACACGCGCACGAACGGAGCGCTTCGCCCTCGCCCCTCGCTCGAGCTACGAGAGAACGCGCGGGGGCGCTTCAGACCTGGCCGCGGTCCTCCTAGCGGACGGGGCGCGACGCGCCGCTTCCGTCGTCCGGTTCCCAGCGGAAGCCGTCGACGATCACGGCGGAGTCCTTCAAGCCGTCGAAGGTGTCGAGCACGATCACCCGGACCATGAGCTCCTCGCCGGGCACGGTCGGGAACTTCGCGCTGAGCCAGCCGGTGCCGCCGCCGTAGACGTACTTGTTTCCGTTGACCGCTTGCACCGTGTAGTCGCTCGAGACCGCCGCGCCGTCGTACCCGGTGCCGCGGATCGATCCGAAGATGCCGAGGGAGGAGTCGCCGTCCACGCCGACGCACTGCTGGAGGCCGGCGGCCTTGTCTTGCGCGAGGCCGGGCGGGCCGGGGGCCTTCGGACAGAGCTGGAAGAAGCCGCTGTTCACCGTGACGCCGAGCCCGTTGGTGTCGGTGGCGACGTTCTGGCCGCTCCGCTTCTGGCTACTGACGAGGATGAAGAAGGCGTCGTTGAGCGACGCGTTCCAGAACTGATTGAACTCGGTGCTGAAGAACGAGAAGTCGATCACGCCGGAGCCGGCGTTGGTCGGCACCTTGAGCCAGAGCCGTAGCTCGGCCCAATCCTGGACCGAGACGCCGCCGCCGGCCGAGCCGTAGCTCAGCGCGCGGCAGTCGTTCGCGTCGAGCGGGATCTCCTTGCACGCATCGTCGATGTGGAACTCCGTACCGTCGAGTGGCACACCACTGCGCGGGTCGCGAGCATTCCAGGGACCGGTCGCGAGCCCCATCATCGTCTTGCCACGGCGGGGCGTGTTCTCGCCGAAGGACGTGACGATCCCCACTTGCTCCTTCTTCGTCTCGGAGGTCCAGAGGCGCTGGCCAGGTCCGTAGCCTTTCACCTGGCCCCATGCCGCCTTGATGAGCGGATCGTAGTGAGGCTGGGCACAGATGTCGGCCGCGCGCGCGAAGTCGGTCGGCGAGCCCGGATTCTCGCTCGGGATCGTCTCGCACGCGGTCGTGGGGTTGTCGATCGTGCCGTCGCAGTCGTTGTCGACGTTGTCGCCGGGGAAGTCGTACGCGCCCGGGTTGATGAGCTTGTCCTGATCGTTGCAGTCCTCCGGCGCGGCGTAGCCGTCGTCGTCGCAGTCGTTCTCCTTTCCGCAGGTGAACTCCCCGGTCACCGGCTCGGGGTCGAACGAACGGCGCTCCGATGCGCACGCGAGCGCGAGCACGGGGACGAGCGCCAACACGCGCACCGGACGCGACACGCGCACGGACACCTCAGCTTGCCGAGCGGACGTCGCCCGTCATGCCATCGAACCCCGTCTCGGCGTTGCTGGTGCCGTTCGTGCCGCCAGGGCCCGCAGTGCCGCCGCCTCCGTTGACGCACTGGTTGCCGTTCGTCGTCGGCGCCGTGCCCTTGTAGAGTACACATACCGACGGTCCGCCCGTGCCGCCGGCGCCGCCGCCGCCGCGCCCGCCGGACCCTCCGGGCGCGCCGTTCGCGCCGGCGCCTCCGTTACGGGTGCTGCACGAGCTGCTGGAGAACTGCCCCGCGACGCCGCTGCCGCCGCCACCAGCGCCCCCGGGATCGCCGCCGGTGCCGCCGGTACCGCCCCTGCCGCCGCTCGCCGTCGTGAGCTTCGTGTTCTCGACGAGGACGCTCGAAGCGACGACCGAGACGGCGATGCTTCCGCCGCCACCACGTCCGCCCGTCGCCGGGCCGCCGCCACAGCCGCCGCCGCCGCCGCCGCCGCCGCCGCCGCCGTTGATGCCGGAGCAGCTGCACAGGGGCAGGGACTTGCCGTGTGCCGATCCGCCGCCGCCACCACCGCCGCCGCCGCCGCCGCCGGCGCCTCCCGCCGAACCGCCGCTGCCTCCCGCGGCGGGGACGTAGTTGCCGCTCGCGTCGAGCGAGCCGATCTGCGAGACGCGGACGCCGTTCAGTCCGGACCCGCCGTTGCCGCCGCCGAGCGTGATGGCCGGAGCCGGTCTGCCGTCCGACGAGGTCGTGCCGCCGCACGTACCCGCCGGTCCCAACGCGCCACCGGCGCCGAAGATCCCGCCTCCCGCGACCTGCGTCCCGTTCGAGCCGGCGCCTCCCGCGACGAGGCCGCTGCCGCCGTTACCGCCTTGTCCGCCCGTGGCTCCGCACGGCGAGGAGCCCGCCCCGCCCTTCGAGACTCCGCTCGCGTCTCCGCCGATGGATCCGCTGGCGCCCGTCGTTCCTTTGCCGCCGGTCCCGCCACCGCTGCCGCCGCCGGCGACGACCTCGCAGTTGCGGATCTGGACGCCGCCGTTCGAGCCCGCCACCAGGATCCCGACGCTCGAGAGGCCGTCGCCGTTGCCCGCGGACCCGACTGCGTCGGAGGCCGTGACCTTCAAGAGCTGGATCTCGGTCGCGCTCGCGAGGCTGCGCGCCGTGATGCCCACGGTCGTCGGGCTCGCGATCGTCGTCGTGTTCGCGGCAGCGCGAGACCAGCCGTCGGCGGCATCGTACGCGCCGTAGAGGCTGACGCCGTCCGCCATCGTGATCGACTCGCCGTAGGTGCCCTTCGAGATGTAGACGCTCTTCTTGGGCGAGGCCGAGTTGGCGGCGGCGATGCCCGCGCCGATCGACTTCTTCGGAGCGGCCATGGTGCCCGCGTTACTGTCGGCCCCCGAGACGGTGTCGACGAAGATCGCCTTCGTCACGTCGCCGTCGATGCCGTCGCAGTTCGTGTCCTTGAACGTCGGGTCGGGCACGTCGTTCGCGTTCGTGACCTGGCACTCGCACCCGTCCGAAGGCGGCGGACCCGATGCGCTCAGATCGCCGTTCCCGTCGACGAAGCCGCTCTTGCACGCCCACGAGCACGAGGTGTTCACGCCTTGCGCGCTGCACGTCGTGTCCGCGTTCGGGCGATCCTCGCAGGCTTTCGGGCCGCGGACGCAGAGGTTTCGCGAGGGATCGCACGCCCAGAGCCCGTCGCACGCGCTCGTGTTGAGCCGATCGCAGACCGTGTCGCCGGGCGTGCAGGGCAGCGACTGGACGCAGTTCAGCGCCGGGTCGCAGTACGACTTGTTCGGGCACGCGGCGTCGTTCGCCTTGTGCGCGCACTTGTTCGTGTTCACGTCGCACGAGTCGTCGGTGCAGAGGATCCCGTCGTCGCAGTTCATCGGCTTGCCGGTGGCGACGCAGAACCCTCCGAGACACGCGAGCCCGTTCGTCCCCTGACAGAGGTTCGGCCCTTCACAGTCGTCGTTGTGCGTGCACGGCTGGAGGCCGTCGGTGGAGCCCGTTTCACCTCCGCCTGCGTCCGGGCCGCCCGTGCCGTCCCCTGAGGGGCCGAGGACCGAGGCGTCTTCCTCGTCGAAGCCGCCTCTCGAGTCTCCGCTGGCTCCGCATCCTGCGTGTGTCAGCAGACCGACAGCCATGAGTGTGACGCCAACCCTGCTGCTTGTTCCGATACGACGCATGGTCTGCTCCCTCTCGCGCGCCTTTGAGGCTAGCTTGGCCGTGCGCCTTGGCACAGCTGCCGGGCGCAGCATCGCCTGTCGGCTACCTCAGGAGCGTCTCATCTCAGGAGCGTCTCTCCATCTCAGGAGCGTCTCGTGGAGACACTCGTGGCCGTACACGGATCAGTCGCTCCAGACCTGCGCGGCCCACGCACCCTTGCCGCCCCCGACGGCGACGAGCACGGACACCTCGTCGGCGACGGTGAAGCACGCGGCGCCTTCCTCGGGGACCGCGGGCGCCGGCGACTCGGCGACGATGTCGCCGGTCGAGTCGCGGAGCACCACGACCATGTCCTTCACCGCCTCGTCGCCGGCGAAGTAGACGCGGTAGCAGCGGTTCGCCTCCGCGCGGAACGTGCTCGCCTGGTGCGCGTCCTTGTCGGCTTGCTGCCCGCGGAGCAGCGCGCCGAGCGGCTTCATCTTCGACGACGCGGCGCACGCCTCGCCGAGCTTTTTCACGAGCTCGGACGGATCCTTCGCTTGCGGCCTCGACATCGCGCCGCACGCGGCGAGCGCCGCGTCGCTCCGGCGCTTGGCCTTCTTCGATCCGACGACGCCCGGCGGAGGCATCGACGCCATCGGCGGGAGGCCCGTCGGCGGAGGCGTGGCCGCGAGCTGGGCCGCGGCGCCGGCCTCGAGGCCCGCGTCGGCGCTCGCGGACCCGCTCGCGGGCGCCTTCGCGCCCCCGCCCCCGCACGCGAGCATGATCGCGCTCGCGACGACGCTCGCGACGAGACCCGACCCGACCCTCGACGACCGGACGCGCGATTCGCTCATGGACCTCGGCAACGTACCCGGGATCGCGAGCTTGGGGGATCCTCTCGTGCCGCGCGCGCCGGAGACCGCGCTATGGTCGGTCGCCGTGCCGCGCGTCCTCGCCGTCGACCCTGCGAAGCCCGATCCCGCCGCGATCGCCGAAGCCGCGGCCGTCATGCAGCGCGGCGGCCTGGTCGCGTTCCCGACCGAGACGGTCTACGGCCTCGGCGCGCGCGGCCTCCGCGCGGAGGAGGTCCGGAAGATCTTCGCCGCCAAGGGCCGGCCGCCCGGTCACCCCGTCATTCTCCACGTCGACGGCGAGGCGATGGCGCGCTCGTTGGCCGCGGAGTGGAGCTCGAGCGCGTCCCGCCTCGCCGCCGAGCTCTGGCCGGGACCGCTTACGCTCGTCGTCCCGCGGGCTCCGGCCGTGCCGCCGGAGGTGAGCGGAGGCCTCGACACGGTCGGGATCCGCGCGCCGAACCATCCGGTGGCGCTCGCGCTGATCCAGGCGGTCGGCGAGCCTCTCGCCGCGCCCAGCGCCAACGCGCACACGCACGTGTCGCCGACGACGGCCGAGCACGTCGTCCGCTCGCTCGGCGATCGCGTCGATCTCGTGCTCGACGCGGGATCGGCCGCGTTCGGGATCGAGTCGACCGTGCTCTCGCTCGCGCACGATCCGCCGCGCGTGCTCCGGCCCGGCGCCGTCTCGCTCGAGCGCCTCCGCGCGCTCGAGCCGCGCGTCGTCCACGAGAGCGCGAGCATCGAGGGAGACCAGGCTCGCGCGGCGCCGGGGATGGCCGCGAAGCACTACGCGCCGCGCACCGGCGTCCTGCTCGCCGCGCGGGGAGGGGAAGGGGTGGCGCGGGCGCTCGAGCGGAGCGGCCTCGCCCGCGCGCGCGTCGCGGCGATCGTCGTCACGGACGGCGCGCGCGGCGCCGCGGCGGGGTGCGCGCCCGTCGTCGTCCTTCCGGACTCGCCCGAGGGCTACGCGCACGGGCTCTTCGCGGCGCTCCACGAGGTCGATGCGGCCGGCGTCGACCTCGTCGTCATCGAAGAGGTCCCCGCCGAGCCAGGGTGGTGGGCGGTCGCCGATCGCCTCACGCGCGCGGCGCGCCGCTAAGTTTGGAGGCCGATCCTTTACAACTCAAGCAATCGCGCCTAAGCCTCGTGCCGCCGCTACTCTCGGCTGACGGCTCGGCGGCAGGAGCCTCTCCATGGGATATCAGGTCATCACGCCGGCGCACTTTCCGAAGCCGCGCGGGTACTCGAACGGAATCGTCTCGCAGGGGCGCGTGCTCCACATCGCCGGGCAGATCGCCTGGGACAAGGACGCGCGGATCGTCAGCCCGGACTTCGCCACGCAGTTCCTCCAGGCGCTCGACAACGTCATCGCGGTCGTCCGCGAGGCGGGCGGCGCGACCGAGCACCTCGTGAAGCTCACGGCGTTCGTCACCGACCTCGACGCGTACCGCGCGGCGACCCCGGCGATCGGCGAAGGCTGGCGCGGGCGTCTCGGCAAGTACTACCCGGCGATGAGCCTCGTGAAGGTCGCGGGCCTGCTCGAGCCGGGCGCCCTCGTCGAGATCGAGGGCGTCGCCTCGCTCCCGGGCTGAGGCCTCGTGCCCAGAGCCGCCCGGAAGACGCCGTGCCGCGGCGTCACCGACGCAGGGGCCGACTCGGTCAGCCTGTGGTTTCGCCTGCTCGGCTGCCACGCGATGATGCTCGCCGAGCTCCGCCGCGAGCTCGAGGATCGCACGACCCTCGCGCGCTTCGATCTCCTCGCGAGCCTCGCGCGCGACGACGGCCAGACCCTGGCGGGCCTCAGCCGCGCGCTCCTCGTCACCGCCGGCAACGTCACCGGGCTCGTCGACCGCGCCGAGCGCGACGGTGTCGTCGAGCGCCGCGCCGAGCCGTCCGATCGCCGCGTCGCGCGCGTGTGGCTGACGCGCTCCGGGCGCGCGCTCATCCGCGAGCTTCTCCCGCTCCACGCGGCCCAGGTCGAGGAGCTCATCGGCGGGCTCCCTCAGCACGACCGACGCGAGCTCAGGCGCCTCCTCGGCACGCTCCGCGAGCATCTGCTCTCGACGGCGAAGACGCGCGAGCTAGAAGCGAGGAGCGCGCGCGACGTCGACACCGCCGAGCGAAGCTGAGTTGAACGAGAGGACGACCCGAATGACGATCCAGCCGAAGACCTTCGAGTACGAGCTCTCCCCCAGCGGCGTCGCGACGATCACGCTCGCGCGGCCCGAGCGATTGAACTCGCTCACCTTCGAGGTCTACGAAGAGCTCCGCGACACCTTCGCCGCGCTCGACCACGACGACGCCGTGCGCGCGGTCGTCATCACCGGCAAGGGCCGCGCGTTCTGCTCGGGCGGCGACGTCGAGAGCATCATCGGGGAGCTGTTCGCGCGCGACATGCAGGGCCTCGTCGCCTTCACGCGGGTCACGGGCGCGCTCATCCGCAACATCCGCGCGCTCCGGCGGCCGGTCATCGCCGCCGTCAACGGCACCGCCGTCGGCGCGGGCGCCGTCATCGCGCTCGCGTGCGATTTTCGGATCGCGAGCTCGACGGCGAAGATCGGCTTCATCTTCCCGAAGGTCGGCCTGTGCGGCGCCGACATGGGCGCGACGTACCTGCTCCCGCGCGTCGTCGGGCTCGGCCGGGCGACCGAGCTCTTGTTCCTCGGCGACATCCTCCGCGCCGAGGAGGCCGAGCGCATCGGGCTCTTCGGCCGCGTCGTCGCCCCCGAGGCCTGCCTCGAGACCGCGCGCGCGCTGGCCGAGCGCCTCGCGTCCGGCCCCGCCTTCGCGCACTCGATGACGAAGCAGATGCTCGAGAGCGAGCACGGCATGACGCTCGATCAGGCCATCGAGGCCGAGGCGCAGGTCCAGGCGATCTGCATGCAGCACCCGGATTTTCGCGCCGCCTACGACGCGTGGGTCGCCAAGCGCCCGATCGTCTTCGCGGGTGCGAGCGGTCCGTTCGATGCCGGCGGAGCGCCGCGCGCCGGCTCGACGGGCGGCGGAGGGGAGTGAGCGAGATGAACGAGCCGAAGCCCGCGCCGCGCAAGATCCGCCCCTCCTGGGCTGCGTTCCCGACGTTCTTCGACGGCGCGCACCGCGCGCTCGGCGAGGAGTGCGACAAGATCGGCGACGACGACGTCGCGCTCCACGATCCGCCGCGCGTCATTCCGCGGCTCGGTCAGCTCGGCCTCCTCCAGCTCCTCGTCCCGGCCAACCAGGGCGGCGGCGCGTGGGGCGCGGACGGGACGGCGGTCGACGTCCGCGCGCTCTGCGTCGCGCGCGAGGCGCTCGCGTACACGTCGCCCCTCGCCGACTCGATCTTCGCCGTGCAGGGCCTCGGGTCGCACCCGATCCTCCTCGCGGGCGAGGGCGCGAAGCGCGCGTCGGTGCTCGCGGAGGTGGTGCGTGGCGAGCGCGTCGCGGCGTTCGCGCTCACCGAGCCCGAGGCGGGCAGCGACGTCGCCTCGATGCGGACGACCGCGCGGCGCGACGGCGACACGTGGCTGCTCGACGGCGACAAGGTGTTCATCTCGAACGTCGGCATCGCGCACCACTACGTCGTCTTCGCGAACGCCGACCCGGCGGCGGGCAAGAAGGGCATCAGCGCATTTCTCGTCGACGCGAACGCCGAAGGCCTCCTCTCGGAGCCGATCGCGATGAGCGTCGACCACCCGCTCGGCCGCCTCTCGATGAGGAGCTGCCGCGTCCCTGCGTCGGCGCTGCTCGGCGAAGTCGGGATGGGTCTCCGCCTCGCGCTCGGCACCCTCGACGTCTTCCGGACCTCGGTCGGCGCCGCGGCCGTAGGGATGGCGCGGCGCGCGGTCGACGAGTCGATCGCGCGGGTCACGCGGCGCACGCAGTTCGGAAAGCCGCTCGCCGACTTCCAGCTCACCCAGGCAGCGCTCGCCGACATGGCGACGGAGCTCGACGCGGCGCGCCTCCTCGTGTGCCGCGCGGCGTGGGAGAAGGACGCGGCGCGACCCGACGACGCGACGCGCGGGCGCGGCGACGGCGTCTCCGTCGCGATGGCGAAGATGTTCGCGACCGAGGCGGCCCAGCGCATCATCGACCGCGGCGTTCAGCTCTTCGGAGGCCTCGGCGTGACCGAGGGCAACGTGCTCGATCGCCTCTACCGCGAGATCCGCCCGCTCAGGATCTACGAAGGAACCACCGAGATCCAGAAGCTCATCATCGGGGGCGCGCTCACCGCGCCCCCGCGTTGAGCCGTCGCCTCGAACGCAGCACCCCATGAGCGTCCTCTTCGAGCCCTTTCCTCTCCGCAACGTCGTCCTGCCGAACCGGCTCGTCCTGCCGGCGATGGTGACGCGTCTGTCGGGCGAGGACGGGCTCGTCAACGACGACATCCGAGCGCGCTACGTCCGGTTCGCGCGCGGCGGCGTCGGGCTCATCGTCCTCGAGGCGATGGCGGTGCACGGCGCGAAGAGCGGACCGCTCCTGCGCATCTCGTCCGATGACTTCAAGCCGGGCCTCGCCGACCTCTGCGCGCGTGTCCACGACGCGGGGCCGAGCAAGGTCGTCCCGCAGATCATCCACTTCCTCAAGATCTCACGCTCGGGCTGGCGGCAGACGGTCGACATGCTCTCGCTCGAGGAGATCGACGCGATCGTCGACGCCTACGGCGCCGCGGCCGTGCGCGCGCGGGAGTGCGGGTTCGACGGCGTCGAGCTCCACATGGCGCACGCGTACACGCTCTCGTCGTTCCTCTCGCGCGTGAACCCGCGCAAGGACGAGTACGGCGGCTCGCTCGCCGGCCGCCTCCGCCTCCCGCTCCGCGTCGTGCGGAGGGTCCGCGAGCGCGTCGGCGACGACTTCACCGTCGGCGTCCGCTTCCTCGGCGACGAGTGCATCCGGAACGGCTACACGGTGCTCGACGCGGGGCCGATCGCCGTCGAGCTCGCGCGCGCGGGCGTGGACTACGTCTCCTTGTCGGCCGGGGGGAAATTCGAGGACGCGCGCGTCATCGAGGGCGAGCCGCTCTATCCGTACACCGGCTACTCGGGCGATCGCTGCATGCCCGGCAGCGCCTACCCGGACGGAGCGAACCTCTACATCCCGGAGGCCGTCCGCGCCTCGCTCCGCGCGGCGGGTCTCGATACGCCGGTCGTCGCGGCGGGCAAGCTCGGTTCGCTCGGGCTCGCTGAGAAGGTGATCGAGCGCGGGCAGAGCGATCTCGTCGGAATGGCGCGAGCGCTCCTCGCCGATCCCGATCTCCCCAACAAGTGGCGCGCCGGCCGCGAGGACGCCGTCGTCCGGTGCGTCTACGGCAACGTCTGCAAGGCGCTCGACGAGAGCTTCCGGCGCGTCGACTGCACGCTCTGGCCGAAGAAGCTCGGGCAGGCTCCGCTGAGCGACGACACCCAGCCGCCGGCGTGGCCGGTCGACGGCTCCGGGCTGCATGCAGAGTGCAAGCAAGGCAAGGTCCTCCTCCGCTGGCGGCCCGCCTCCGACAACGAGGCGGTGTACGGCTACCAGGTCTTCCGCGGCGAGCGCGTGGCGACCGGCGGCGCGCTCGTCCATCACGCGAGCGTCCGCGCGCTCTCGACGCGCTACGAGGACAGCCGCGTCGTCGCCGGCGGGGACTACCGCTACGCGCTCCGGCCCTACGATCTCGCGGGCAATCGCGGCCCGATGACGGACGTGATCGACGTCCACGTCCCGAGCTGAGAAGTAGACGCCGCGTTGACGCGGCCGCGGACCTCTTTACTCTGCCGCGGCGGCGCCTTCGTCGAGCGTGCGAGCCTTCACCGCGGCGCCCGCGGTCGGTGCGATCGCGTTCGCGCGGTCCCTCTTTCCTCGGGGGCCGGCATCCCGTCTGGCTCGAGCTCGTCTCCGCGCGCCAGCACCTCGCTCACGTGCGCGAAGACGTGCGCGTCGTGGCGGCGCTGCGCGAGAGTTCGCTTGGACGCGGCGAGCACGGGGAGCCGCATGCGGGGGAGCCCGCCGAGGGCGGCTTGGTGCCGGCCGAGGTACGCCCAATAGAGCGAAGTGAACGGACACGTCGTCTTCGGATCGAAGCGGCACCCGCGGCAGAAGTCGCTCATCTTGTCGATGTAGGCAGAGCCCGCGACGTACGGCTTGGTCGTCATGACGTCGCCCGCGCCGAACGAGCCCATCCCGTGGACGTTCGGCTCGACGACCCAGTCGTAGGCGTCGACGTACGCGACCCAGAACCAATCGGTGAGCTCGCGCGGCGACACGTCGAGCAGCGCGGCGAGGTTCGAGAGGACCATCAGCCGTGTGATGTGGTGGCTCCAGGCTTCGTCCCAGACGCCGGCGACGACCTGGTCGAGGCAGTTCATGCCGGACGGCTCGCCCCAGTACGCAGGCGGCAAGGGGCGGTCGGCGCCGAGGACCGACGCGAGCGACCCGCCGTCGCCGCCGAGGCCTCGTTGCCACGCCTCGCCGCTCCAACGGCGGAAGCCGCCGTCCCCCGGCGCGCGCGCCGTGCGTTGCTCGCGCTCGCCGAGCACGCGAAAGCCGTCGGTCGCCTCGTGGACGTGGTGGACGTACTCCCGCCAGCCGAGCACCTGACGGACGAAGCCCTCCTTGCTCGGCAACGGGAGCGAGCGCATCGCGATCGCGTCGCGGACGAGGCGCGCGGGGGTGAGGCGGAGCAGATTGAGGAGCGGCGAGACACGCGTGTGAAAGAGCCCGCGGGACGTCGTCGACATCGCGTCCTCGAACGGCCCGAACTCGGCGAGGCAGTGCTTCTTCGCCCACGCCCACGCGCGCGCGGCGTCGTCGGCCGTCGCGGGCAGCCGCTCGGGACGAATGTTCCCCGGATGGCGCGTCATTCGCTCGTTCACGAGATCGCAGACCTCGCGGGTGATCGCGTCGGGCTCGAAGGTCGGCGCGCGCGGGGGCGGCGGATCGCCGCGCCACGGGCGGCGGTTCTCGACGTCGAAGCTGAAGCGCCCTCCGACCGGCCTGCCGTCCTCGTTCACGAGCACGCCGCGCCGTCGCCGGACATAGCGATAGAACGCGTCCATGCGCCACGGCGGCCCGCCCTGGCTCGCGACGAAGTCGTCGTGCGAGGTCAGCCAGCCCTCGTGCGGGATCTCCTCGACGACGCCCTCTTCGATGAGCGGGCCGAGCTCGACGCGCAGCTCGCGCTCCGCGGCGCGCATCATGCGTAGCGGACCGGTCTGGCGCGTGACGCCGCGTATCGCCTCGGCGTAGGACGGCGCCACGACGTGGCGCACCCGAACGCCGCGCGCGGCTTGCTCGAGCGCGAAGTGCCTCAGGTTCGCGAGCACCAGCGCGAGCTTTTGCTTGTGGTACGGCCGGCGCGCCGCCTTGTCGGGGCACTCGACCACGACGACGCCGAGCGACCGCGGATCTTCGCGCGCGAGCGGCCCGACGTCGGCGCTGAGTTGATCGTAGGCAACGAAGAGCCAGCGGCGCGGGTCGTCACCGAGATGCCGCTGGAGGCGCTCGAGCTCGCGACGAAAGACGCTCACGCCATGCAAGGTGCGGGCGCGCCGTGCGAGCGGGCCGCGCTCCGCTCGTGCGGCGCGCAAGAATGTTCGGGCAAAGTGATCGCGGCGCGGGCCGAGCGGCGATTGCCCAGTCAGGGACCGCTCGACCGGCGGCGCCGCGCGCGGCGTCGCGATCGCGGGGGCCTTCGCCACCCTCTTTCTTCAGGAGTCGCTCTCGATGCATCGATCGTTCGCCGTGCTCGTGGGCGCGCTCGGCGTGTCCGTCCTCGGGGCCGCCGCATGCTCGAGCTCGGAGTGCGCCGGCGAGGCGTGTGCCGGGCCGATCGACGCCGGCAGCGACGTCGTCGACAGCGGACCCTCCTGCGCCGACGGCGCCGATCCGAAGGACGAGCCCGGCTGCGTCGACGAGACGTTCGGCGTCTTCGTCGACAAGGAGGGCGGCTCCGACGCGAACGCGGGCACGAGGGCGTCACCGCTCCAGAGCATGCGCGCCGCGCTCGAGAAGCTCGGCGACAAGAAGCGCGTCTTCCTCTGCGAGGGGAACTACTTCGAGCACGTCACGCTCACGCGCGGGATCTCGGTCCACGGCGGCTTCGCGTGCGGCGACTGGAGCTACACGGGAGCCAAGGCGCGGTTCGCCCCGAACGACACCGGCTACATCCTGCAGGTCGCGCTCGCCAGCGAGCCGCTCATGGTGAGCGATCTCGTCCTCGAGGCCGTCGGGGCGGACGCCGCCGGCGCGTCGAGCGTCGCGGCGTTCATCACCCGGTCGGCGAAGGTCACGCTCCGGCGCATGACGATCTCCGCCGGCGCCGGCGCCGCGGGCGTCGACGGGACCGACGGGCTCGACTACGAGCCGGAGCACGGGCCGGACGGCTACGCCGGCGACGCGGAGCTCGAGGCCGGCAAGGCGCGCCAGAACCCCGGATGCGGCACGAGCATCGGCGGCGCGGGCGGCAGGGACGGCGCGCCGAGCGGGCGCGCAGGTCAGGCGTCGAGGTCGCCGGCGTTCCCGGAGGCGCACACGGGTGCCGGAGGCGCGGCCGCGACGCCGTGCGACGAAGGCGGCGCGGGCGTCGACGGCGCGTTCGGGCTCGGCGGAGCGTCGGGCCGCGGCGCGTCGCGCGCAGGTGCGCTCGACACGACGGGCTGGAAG
>JAHBWC010000084.1 GCA_019637225.1 Labilithrix sp. | reverse complement strand
GCGCGCCGGCGAGCTGCCGATCGTCGCGGACCCGGCCGCCGGCGACGATGCGCGCGGCGGCCGCGTCGCGCGAAGCGGTCCGGACGCCCCGGCGGCGAGGACCGAGCTCCCCGCCGACGAAGCGCCGCGCGCTCCCTGGGAGCCTCGCCCGGCTCCGGCGATCCCGTCGATCCCGTGTGACGTCGACGCCGACTGCGTGCGCCTCGAGCGAGGCTGCTGCGAGCTCGGTCAGTACGTCGCCATCCACGAGCACGGCGTCGCGGGATACCGGGCTGCCCTCGGTTGCGAAGAGCCCCACGCGTGCCCGTTCATCCTCGTCCTCGACGACCACAGCGTCGCGCAGTGCAACGTCGACAAGCACGCCTGCGAGGTCGTGAAGGTCGAGGACATCGGCTGCAACGCCTTCTCCACCAACCCGCACGCCTGCCCGTCCGGCTTCCATTGCGTCCTGCCCGAGCTCGTCGCGGACGCTCCGGGCAAGTGCATCCAGCAGTGCGGCGGGTTCGCGAACCTCCCGTGCGACGACATGAACGCCCACTGCCTCGACGATCCGACCGACGACTGCGACCCCGCCCGCGGCGGCGCCGACTGCAGCGGCCTCTGCACGCCCCCACGCTAGCGGCGCCCCCAACGCCATCTCCCCTGCCCGTGCCCGTGCCCGTGCCCGTGCCCGATCTCACCCCGCGCGCCGGACGGGCACGGAGAGAGAGACGCGCCGCGCGCGCTCCCGCTCAGAGCGCGCGGATCGCCTCGTCGAGCGTCGCGGCGAGGGTCTCACGATCCTGCGCGCCCTCGAGCTTCGTCCCGTCCACCCAGATCGTCGGCAGCCCGTGCCCCTTCACCGCGCGGAACGTCTCCTTGTCCTTCTCGATGCGCGCCTCGGTCGCGGGGTCCTTCACGCAGGCGCGGAACTTCTCGAGCGCGAGGCCCTGCTGCACGGCGAGGCGCTCGCAGCCCTCGGGCGTGAGCTCGTTCGGCGGGGCATGGAAGAGGGCGTCGGCCATCGCGTCGCCCTTGCCGAGCGCCTCGCCGCAGCACGCGGCCTTGGCGGCGTCCATCGCGTGCGGGTGCATCCGGAGCGGCACGTGCTTGCGCGCGACGCGCACCTTGTCCTTGCGCGGCTCGAGGAGCGGCGTGAGCTCCGCGTGGGTCATGCGGCAGAACGGGCACTCGAAGTCGACGAAGTCGACGACGGTGACCTTGCCGCGCCCGCTCGCGCGCATCTCCTCGGCGATGACCGCCGGGACGTCGCCGGGGATCGCGCGGAGCTGGAAGCCGACCGCGAACGGAACGCCGATCGACGCGACAAGCCCGACCGCAGAGGCCGTGGGGACGAGCCGGCCGCGCGGCGGGTCCCACGCCTTTCGCCAGCGGAGGATCGCGATCGCGGCGAGCCCGATCGACGCTCCGTCGACGACGGCGCAGAAAGGACAGAGCGCGCCCATCTTCGCCTGGATGCCGAACAAGAAGAGCGCCACGGCGCCGCCGACGACCGCGAGCGCCGCCTGCGCGATGCGCGCGACGCGCCCCGGGACGAGCGCCGCGAGGCCGATCCCGAGCACTCCGATGAGACCGATCGCCGGGAGCGGAACGCCGAAGGGGCGCGCGAAGACCGTCTCCTTGACCTTGCCGCAGCCGCCGCCTGCGTCGCAGAAGACGGGCGCCGGCCGTACGTAGTCGACGAGGAGGATCGCGCTCGCGACGAGCGCTGCGGCGGCGAGGACGACGGTGAGCCAGAACCAGAGGTTTTTCCGCATGCGGGACCCGGAGAGGAGCGTACTCGGACGACGCCCCAGACCTTGCCGCAAGTCTAAGGGCAAAGCTGGCCCAATATTCCCGCGGCTCGAATCCGAGCGACGCGCTAGGCGATATCGCGTAAGTAGGCGCCATGAGAAGGGCTCTTCCGTCACGGACCGCCGTCCTCGACGCCCTCGGCAACCGGGACCGGGCCGTGGACGCCACCGAGCTCGCGATCGAGCTCGGCGTGGGCGCAGGCTCCATGCAGGGCCTCCTCCGTCTCCTCGACGACCTCGTCTTCGACGGCACGGTCTCCGCCCAGGGTGAGCGCTTCAAGCTCGTGAAGCAGCGCGGGCTCGGCTCGAGCGGCGCCAAGGGCAAGGGCCGAGGCGGCGAGCGGCGCGAGGGGCTGCTCACCGTGAACCCGCGCGGCTTCGGCTTCGTCTCGAGCCCGACCGCGAGCGGCGACGACGTCTTCGTCGGCGCGGACGCCCTCGGCGGCGCGATGCACGGCGATCAGGTCCTCGTCGAGATCATCGGGCGCGGTCCGCGCGGCGCCGAGGGCCGCATCGCCGACGTCGTCAAGCGCGGCACCACGCGCGTCTCCGGCATCCTCCGGCGCAAGGGCAAGAACGCCTGGGTCGACCTCGACGATCCGCGGGTCCGCGGCCCGGTCGTGCTCACGCGCGAGATCGACCGCGCCGGCCCCGAGGGCAACAGCGGCCAGGAGGGCCAGGTCGTCGTCGCCGAGATCACGCGCTTCCCGATCGAGCCCGGCGAGAACCCCGAGGGGAAGATCGTCGCCGTGCTCGGGCAGCCGGGCGAGCTCGGCGTCGAGGTGAGCAAGGTCCTCTTCCTCGCGAAGATCGACGAGGTCCACGGCCCCGAGGCCGTGGCTGAAGCCGAGGCGTACGGCGGCGAGGTCCCGGAGGAGCTGCTCGAGGGCCGCGAGGACCTCACGCACATCCCGCTGCCGACGATCGATCCCGACGACGCGCGCGATCACGACGACGCGGTCTGGGTCGAGCGCACCGAGAGCGGCGGCTACGAGGTCTGGGTCGCGATCGCCGACGTCAGCTCGTACGTCCGGCCCGGCACCAAGATCGACGACGAGGCCAAGGGACGCGGCTGCAGCATCTACCTCCCCGACCGCGCGATCCCGATGCTCCCGCGCGCGCTCTCGTCGAGCCTCTGCTCGCTCTTGCCCGACGTCACGCGCCTCTGCCTCTGCGTCCACGCGGAGCTCGACGCGCGCGGTGCCGTGAAGAAGTCGCGGCTCGTCCGCGGGTTCATGCGGAGCGCGGCCAAGCTCACGTACGGCGGCGTCGCCCGCGCGCTCGGCTTCACCGCCGAGCCGCCGCGCCAGCCGAAGGCCGAGGAGATGATCGACGGCCTGCGCGTCGCGCACGAGCTGTCGCGCATCCTCCGCTCGCGCCGCTTGAACCGCGGCGCGCTCGACTTCGACCTCCCGGAGCCGGTCGTGAAGCTCGACGCCGCGGGCCAGCCGACGAGCGTGACCAAGCGCGCGAAGGATCCGGGCGTGAAGAAGGCCTATCAGCTCATCGAGGAGCTGATGATCTTCGCCAACGAGGTCGTCGCGCGCTGGCTGCTCGAGCGCTCGCTCCCCGGCGTCTTCCGCGTGCACCTGCCGCCGGATCCGCAGAAGCTCGAGCGGCTCGCCGCGATGTGCGAGGTGCTCGGCATCGAGCTCGACATCGACGAGACGCAGACGCCGAAGGGCCTCGCGCAGATCCTCGAGAGCTTCGCCGACCACCCGAACGCGCAGGTGTTGAACAGCCTCCTGCTCCGCTCGATGAAGCAAGCGACCTACGACGTCGCGAACCTCGGCCACTTCGGGCTCGCGTCGGAGGCGTACCTCCACTTCACTTCGCCGATCCGCCGCTACCCGGACCTCGTCGTCCACCGCGTCGTCCACGCCGCGGTCTCCGAGGACGAGCGCGCACGCAAGAAGCTCCTCGGCCGCGTCGCCGCGCCGGAGGCCCTGCAGGAGGCCGCGCTCCACTCGTCGGTGGCCGAGCGCCGGGCGATGGAGGTCGAGCGTGAGATCCTCGACATCTACCGCTGCTTCTACATGATCGACCGCATCGGCGAGCGCTTCGAGGGGACCGTGTCGGCCTTCGTCGGCAGCGGCGCCTTCGTGACGCTCGACGAGCCGTTCGTCGACGTGCTCGTGAAGATCGAGGACTTCGGGCCCGAGTTCGTCGTCGAGGACGACGGTCTCATGGCGACCAGCAAGCGGAGCGGCGACGCCGTGCGCCTCGGCGACCGCATCATGGTGGAGATCACCGACTGCGCGATCCTCCGCCGGACGGTCTACGCGCGCCGGATGCGCGGCGAGCACGACGGCGCGAGCGAGGGCGGCGACGGCGCGCGAGGAGCGCGCGGGCAGAAGCCTCATCGCGGACGCGGCGGGCCGGGACGGGCCGACGGCGCCTCCGGCCGCGAAGAGCGCGGCGCCCGCGGAGGGTCTTCACGCGGCGGAGCGCCTTCGCGCGGCGGACCTCCCTCGCGCGGACGCGGCGACGGTGGCCCGAAGCGCGGCGCCAAGCCGGGCGAGCGGAGCGAGACGGCGTCGCGTAGCGGCGGGGGCAAGAAGGGCCCGCCGACCCGCAAGAACAAGGGCGGTCCGGGACCGACGCGTCACAAGAAGAAGGGCGGCAAGAAGCGCCGCTGAAGCGCCTGTCGGCCGCGCGCGCTCGTCAGAAGCTGCCGCGCACCACGATCGACGTCGGCCCGGCGCCGACCTTCACGCTGGCGTCGTCCCCGCGGCGGCGCCAGTCGACGAACCAGATCGCCGCCACCCCGGTGAGCACCGCCGCGCCGCCGGTGACGGCGATGAGGACGTTCGTGCGAAGCTGCTTGTCCTTGCCGTCGGCCAGGTTCTGCCGCGAGCGGTCGGCGTCGAACGTCTCCTTCTGACCGAGGACGTCGAGCCCCGAGGCGATCGTGAGGGCCCCGGCGACAACGGTGACGCCCGCCCCGATCCACACGGCGAGCGGCGGGAGCGGACGGCTCCGCTCCCGCGGTACGGGCTTGTCCTCGGCCGGCGGCGGCGGAGGCTCCTCGACCGGCGGCGGCGCGGACGAGGCCGCCCGCGCGAGCGCGACGGTCGAGACGCGCCCCGCTTGCGCCGTCGCCGACTCCTTCACGGTCTCGTCGCCGAACCGCGCTTCGACGAGGTGGGTGCCGGCCGAGACGTAGACCGAGCCGAAGATCGACGACGCGATCTCTTCTCCGTCCACCGTCACCGTGGCGCCCTCGGCCTCGATCGCGAGCCGACCGAGCTTCGGCGCGAGCGTCGCGAGCTCCTTCTTCGCCGCGCCGCGCTGGGGGGCCGTCGCGGGCGCCTCGGCGAGGTAGCGCGCGTACCCGTTCGCGGCCTGCGCGAGATCGCCGTTCTTCCGCCGCGCGCTCGCGGCGCCGAAGAGCCACTTCGGGTTCGGCAGCTGACGAAAGGCCCGCTCGTACCCGACAGCGGCGCCTCCGTAGTCGCGAGCCGCGAGCGCCCGCGCGGCCTTCGCCGCGTCCGCCTCCGCGGCTCTCCTCGTGGCCGTCGCCGCCGGCCCCGTCGGCTCGGCGGCGGCCGCCGGCCTCCCCGCGAGGAGCGCGCCCGCGAGAACGAGGGCCACGGCGGCGAGGCGCGAGCGCATGCGACGCCAAGCCTAGCGCCCGGAACGGTTCGCGCGCGGCGAGATCCGACGTACGATGAGCTTGTGCCCGCGACGACGCTCCCTCGGCTCGCGAGACTCGTGGCGCGCGCGCGCCCCGCGCTCGGTGTCGTCGCGGCCGTCACGATGACGGCGTGCACGACCTTCGACGACCTCACCGCCGACGAAGACCTCGCCGACGCGGCGTGCGGGGCGGACTGTCCCCCGAGTCATCAGCCCGGCGCGCGCTGCGCCGGGCCGGCGGACTGCGACAGCGCCGTCTGCGGTCCCGACGGAACCTGCGCCGCGCCGACGAGCTCCGACGGCGTCAAGAACGGCTCCGAGACCGACGTCGACTGCGGCGGCGGCGCGCCGACGAACGCGCCGAAGTGCGCGGCGGGCAAAGCCTGCCGCGAAGCCACCGACTGCGTCTGGGGCTACTGCACCGGCAACGTCTGCGAGGGTCACAAGCCCGGCCGGAAGGACGGCGATCAGACGGACATCGACTGCGGCGGGACGATGTCGCCGGCCTGCGACTGGGAGAAGGACTGCCTCGTCGACCGCGACTGCACGAGCAAGGCGTGCGGCGCCGACAAGAAGTGCCTGACGGGCCCGAGCTGCCGGCCGGTCCACGGCGGAAGCACGTGCGGTACGGGCGAGTTCGGCGACGCCGGCAAGAGCCACGAGTCGTGCTGCCGCTCGCTCGTCGTCCCCGGCTTCACCGACCCGCAGCAGCCGGGCAAGGCGGTCTACCTCGACAAGTACGAGATCACCGCCGGCCGCATGCGCGCATTCCTCGAGGCGCTCGCCGCCGCGAACCAGGGCGCGCCCGACGTCAAAGGCTACATGGCCAAGAACCGCCCCAGCCGGTGGAATCCGGGCTGGGAGAACACGCTGCCCTCCGCCCAGCTCAGCGGGAACGCGACCTACACGGTCGCGAACCCGACGGTGGACCTGCTCTACCCCGGCCAGGACCGGTACGACGCCAACGGGCGCGCGGTCACCGACTGGGTCGTCCGCTCGGGCGCCTTCACCGTCGAGACCGCGGTCGTGCACGCGCTCGGCGCCTCGCACTTCTTCCCCGAGTATTTCGCGCCGACGCCGCCGTGGCCGAGCGCCGACTACGGCGCCACGCACAACTTGAACTGCACGAACGAAGCCGACTCGTACGGCTACTCGACGTACTGGTTCGACAAGGCGACGATCGAGCAGTACGGCGGAGGCGTCGGCAAGCGCTTCTCGAAGAACGACATGGACGAAAAGGCGCTCAACTGCGCGCCGTTCGGCCTCTTCGCGGCGTTCTGCGCGTGGGACGGCGGTCAGCTCATGACGGCCGAGGTCTTCGATCACGTCGCGGGCGGGCCGTGGCCGCCGAACGCCGGCGGGATCCCTGCGCCGCTGCCGGCGCCGCCGCCGCGTCTCGCGGGCGCCAACACGGCCTGCGGAGAGCCGGCGAACACGCTCAACACCTTCCCCGACGGGACGCAGAGCTGCCCGGGCGTCTACTACTACCCGCCCGATCAAGGGAACAACTACGACGGCTCGTCACGCATCGCGCCGCCTGGCCGCGTGCCGGCGGACACCGTCGCGATCAACGCCGGCGACGAGCCGTGGATGGACCTGAAGGGCAACCTCCACGAAGCCGTGCTCAAGGCGGACGGCATCTTCGACTACCGCGGCTACGGCGTCGCCTGGAGCAGCATCCAGCCTCACCGCAACCAGATCACGACGCCGCGGATGAAGGCCGGCTCGTTCGGCGCGCGCTGCATGCGCTTCAAGTGACGGCCGCGTCCCCACGCGTGACGCCTCCCGCGCGAGACGCCTGCGAACACGAGTGACGCCTGCCCGCGCGAGACGCCGCGCGCGCGTCACCAGAGGACGGGCGTGGGCGCGGGCCTTCGCTCTTTCGTGCCGTCGCCGATCTGCCCGAAGGCGTTCGAGCCCCAGCAGAAGAGCTTGTTCTGCTTCGTGAGCGCGCACCCGTGCGCCGACGCGAGGCAGACGTCCTCGACCGCGGAGAGCGCCGTCACGTTCGCGGGGCGCTCGTCGGACGAGCGCGTCCCGAGGCCGAGCTCGCCCTCGCCGTTCGAGCCCCAGCAGCGAACCGAGCCGTCCGCGAGCAGCGCGCACGTCGAGGCCTCGCCCGCGACGAGGCGCACCGCGCCGCTCACCCCGGGGACGGTGACGAGCTTCTTGTGCGGATCCATGTCGGACTTGATCCCGAGCTGTCCGGCGTCGTTCATGCCCCAGCACTGGACGGTCTGCGCCTTCGTGAGGACGCAGCCGTGGCGATCGCCGGTGATGACCTGGACCGCGCCCGTCACCGGAGGCTTCGCGAAGATGCCGCCCGTGCTCCAGTCGCCGGAGCCCGCCCAGCACGTCACCGCGCCCGCCGCGTCGAGCGCGCACGCGTGGGTGAAGCCGGCGGCGAGCTGCTTGAAGGCGCCCTTGGGCGGCGAGCCGATGGTCTTCTCGTCGGCGCCCCAGCACGCGATGCCGCCGGCGCTCCGCGCGCACGCGAGGGCGCCGCTGGCGACGAGCTCCTCGACCTGATCGACGCCCGAGACGAGCACCGGCTTCGCGTCGCTGACCACCTTGCCGTCGTTCGCGATGCGCCCTGTGCCCCAGCACTTGACCTTGCGGTCTTCGAGGATCGCGCAGCCGAACTTGGAGGCGAGCGCGACCTTCGTCACCTTGCCCATGCCTGGGACGAGGCCGCGCTTGAGCCTCTCGCCCTGGCCCTTGCCGTCGCCGAGCTCGCCTTCCTTGTCGCGGCCCCAGCAGCGCGCGAGACCGTCGGACGCGATCGCGCACGTCGTGAAGTCGCCGCAGTCGACGTCCTTGGGCGGGCCCGCCGGAGCGCTGTCGACGGCGGCGCTCGCCTCCTCCGTCTTCGCGCTCCCCTCGCCGCCGGACGAGGGCGTGGCGGTCGGCGCGGCGCCTCCTCCTGCTCCCCCTCCGCACGCAGAGACGATCACCAGCCCCGAAAGAAGGACGTGCACGAGCGCGGCGCGCTCCAGCGAGATCATCGAGGACTCAACGTACACGAAAACCGAGGAAGCCAGCGCCCAGCTTGGTGGCCGCCACCCGGCCTTTTTCGCCCCGCCGGATGGCCGGCGCCGCGCGCCGTCACTGGCCGAGATCGACGTCGAGGTGCTGGCGAAGGTTCGGGTCCTCGAGCCGCGCCAGCTCGTCGACCACACGGTCGAGCTCGGCGGCGTCGCGATCGCTCCGGGGCTGCGGAACGTGGACCATGAAGCGGATGTAGAGATCGCCCTGCGGACGGCCCTTCCGGCTCACCCCCTTGCCTCGAACGCGAAGCACCGTGCCGCTCTGCGTGCTGGGCGGCACCTTCACGGAGACGGCGCCCTCGAAGGTCGGCACCTTCACCTTCGTCCCGCGCACCGCCTCGCTCACGCGGATCGGCACCTCGAGGTGGAGATCGTCGCCCTCTCGCTTGAAGAGCGGGTGCGGGCGGACGTGGATGACGAGGACGAGGTCGCCGCTCGGTCCGCCGTTCGGCGACTGTCCGCCCTGGCCGGGGATGCGCACGCGGCTGCCCTCGTCGGCGCCGGGCGGGATGCGCACCGTCACCGTCTCCGTGGAGTCGGGGCGCCGAAGCTGGAGCGTCGTCCCGCGCACGGCGGTCTCGAAGTCGACGGTGATCTCCTGCTCGAGGTCTTGCCCCTTCATCGGACCGCGCCGACGGCGCCCGAAGAGGTCGCCGAGATCGCCCTCGGCGCCCCGCGTGTAGGCTCCGCCGAAGAGGTCCTCGAGGTTCACGGTGCGTCCGCCGCCGAAGCCGCCCGCGCCGCCGCGGAAGCCGTTGCCGCCCTGGCTCTGCCACTGGCGGTAGGCCCGCGCTTTGTCGGCGTCGAAGCCCTCGCGGAGCGCCTCCTCGCCGAACTCGTCGTAGAGCCCGCGCTTCTTCGGGTCGTGGAGCGTCTCGTACGCGCGGTTCACGGCCTTGAAGCGCGTCTCGGCGTCCTTGTTGCCCGGGTTCTTGTCGGGGTGCAGGTCGCGCGCGAGCTTCCGATACGCCTTCTTGATCGCATCGGCACCGGCGTCTTTCGGAACGCCGAGCACCGAATAGAAGTCATCCGCCATGACAGTCCGAACCTAATTCTCCGCGGAGATCCATGCAACGGCCGTGCGCGTCGACCGCTCGCGCTCGCTCTTTCGAGCCTGCGGCTCGTCCCTTCGGGGACGCTCATCGTGCGCGAAGCGCCGCTCCGAGCGCTCGTTTCGCGCGTCCCCGGAAAGCGGTCTTTGCTCCTGGACGTTGTTAGGATCGACCCATGGCTCGCGCCAAGCCGTCGCGGCTTACGCTTCCTTCCTGGCTGAACGTCCCTCCCCGGCCTCGGTTCGAGGCGAGGACGGCGGGTCGCCGGCTCGCCTCCGTGGCGTGCTTCGCCGCCGCGGCGACCGTCCTCGCGACGACCGCCAGCTCCTGCACGCCCACGCGGGCGCCGCACGAGGGTCAACCCGAGACGAAGCTCCCGAGCACCGCGCCGACGGGCGACGCGCCTCCGTCCGACGCCGCCGTCGGCTCGCCGGACCTCGACGCCGCCGCGCTCGCCGTCCTCGACGCAGCCGCGAGCGACGCCGGCGCGACGAGCGCCGACGGCGATCCGATGAAGCCTCACCGCGAGACGCGCGAGGAGCTCCTCTCGCTCTTCTCGATCCGCCCGTTCACGGAGCAAGAGAAGAAGACGATCCAGCCGGACGCGTTCCTCCGGTCGATGTTCAACACCGACGGCCCGCACCACGCGAACCAGGGCAACAAGGCGATCGCGCAGCACTCCATCAGCCGCGAGAAGTGCCTCGAGGGCCTCAAGGGCGTCGTGATTCAGACGCCCGAGCAGCGCGAGAAGTGCGGCGCCGAGAACATGGTCCCGATCTGGGTGAAGGGGAAGGAGGCCTGGTTCTGCATCGACGTGTTCGAGTTCCCGAACAAGGCCTGCGAGCTGCCGATGGTGTGGACGCAGCCGCCCCTCGCGAAGAAGGTGTGCGAGCTCCAGGGCAAGCGCCTCTGCTCCGACATCGAGTGGAACATCGCCTGCCGCGGCGATCCCGACGGCGGCCCCGATCAGCGCTACGCCTACGGCGACAAGCTCGACATCGAGATCTGCCACACGAACCTCCGCCACCGCCAGGCGTGCGTCGTCCGCGACGCGCGCACGACGTGGAACACGTGCACCACGGACACCGAGCCGAGCGGCTCGTACCCGAAGTGCCGCTCACGCTTCGGGGTGTTCGATCAGCACGGCAACGTCGCCGAGGTCATGATGCGCCGCGACGGCGATCGCGTCGTCACGCAGCTCAAGGGCAGCGCGTGGTTCTACAACGAGCTCGCCAAGGAGCCGAACGAGCCCGTGCCCGCGACGACGACCAACAAGGGCGGCGCCTACCCGGACCACTGCAACTTCGACCCGCGCTGGCACGTCGAGCAGCTCGATCGGGCGATGCACGTCAACTACCACCTCGGATTTCGCTGCTGCAAATCGATCCCGTGACGCGCGGCGCGTGAGGCGCGGGGCGCGGGACAGGGCGGGCCCCTGACGCGCGTGACGCGGAGCCGGGCGAGCTACCACTCGAAGAGCTGGTCGACCGGGTTCGACGGGGCGCGGGCGGCGATGCTCTTCGTGCGATCGACGTCGACGGTGTCGATCTTCCGGAAGGTCTCGGCGGCGCCGTCGTGCTTGAAGAACGTCATCCGGTTGATGCGCGCCGCCCCGGTCTGCTTCGTGACGTGGAGCGCCGCGTAGCCGTACATCGAGCTGCCCTCGTACTTCTGGCTCGCGAGGTCGGCGCCCGACGTGAAGCGCAGGATGGCGAGCTCGCGCGGGCCGCCCTGCGGCGCCGAGAGCGTGGTCATCGACGGCGGCGTCGCGGCGCGGAGCATCGTGTCGAGGTCGGAGCGCCACCGGTCGAAGGAGCCGGGCGCGAGGCTGGTCTCGACGTCGTTCGCGAGGCTCGGCATTCCCGGCGCGGCGAAGCGCCAGGCGCCCGGCGCCTCCGGGACGAGCCGATCTTCCCAGGCGAGCCTGCGCACCGGGTTGGCGGCCTCGATCGACGCGTTCGCGCTCTGGGTCGCCGGATCCATCGAGAGGCGGTTCGGGATGAGCACGTCGCCGGACTGCAGGACCTCGAGGCTGTTGAAGTGCACGTGCCCGAGGACCATCGTGCGCGCGTGGGCGCTCTTGACGAAGCGCTTGAGGAGCTCGACGCCGGAGAGGAAGAAGCCGGGGCCGTCCTTGTCGAGCGCGTCGGGGCCCATCCACTCCTGCAGACCGTCGTGGAGGCAGCTCTCGCGCTCGTCGACCGAGAGCGACCAGTTCGGCTGCTTGCAGACCGCCGGGACGAGCGCGCTGCTGAAGATGTAGTTGAGCGTGCTCTGCGCGATGCCGCGGAACTCGATCATCGGCGAGTAGTAGCCGAGGTCCTGGCCCTTGTGCCCGCCGCGAGGGTCGTGGTGCATGAGCACGACGAGGTCCTGGCCCGCGAGCTTGCCGCGCGTGAGCTCACGATCGAGCCACTCGAGCTGCGGCTTCGACACGGCGCCGCCGTAGTTGACGGTGTACATGCCCCAGCCCGTGCGACGGTGCTGCCGGAGCTCGAACGAGTTCATCGAGACGTAGCGGTTCTTGCCAAACGTCCACGACGTGTAGAGCGGGCCGTACGTCTTCTGCCACTGGTAGAAGCCGTCGTAGAGGATGACGTTGCGATCGCGGCGCGCGACCTCCTTGAAAGACGCCGAGAACGTCTCGCCCGCGCGCCGCTCGAACGTCCCCTCGAAGATGTCGGTGTGGCGGCCGCCCGGCGTCGCCAGCGTGTCGTCGAGGAAGGCCGCGAAGGCGTCCCACGAGTAGTCCGGCCACGCGAGGTTGTTCTGCTCCTCGATGACCTTCTTCAGGCTGTCGCCGACCTTCTCGTCGACCGTCTTCACGAGGCTCGGGACGTGGCCGACGGCCGCGTAGCCGTCGTGGTTGCCCGCGGTGAGGAAGATGGGAAAATTCAGGCGTTTCAGAGCGCCGACGACGCGCTTGGCCTCGTCCGCGTAGGTCTTGGCGACGATGCGCTGGCGAACCGATCCCGGCGAGCCGCCGTTGTGGAGGTCGCCGTTGAAGGTGATGAAGGCCGCGTTCTTCACGGCGGCGTCGGTCTCGGCGTTCACGGCGTCGACGAAGTCGTCGAGCTTGTCGGCGGTGAACGCCTTGTACTCCGCGCCGATCGCGACCTGCGTGTCCGTCACGTTGATCGCGGTGTACTCGTCACGCTCCGCGTCGAACACGCGGACGGCGTTGTACTGGTACTCGTAGACGTTCGCGAAGAGCGCGCCGTTCTTCCGCACCTCGAAGCGCGCGTCGTAGAGCCCCGGCGGGACGTTCGCCATGGCTGCACGGTCGAAGACGAAGCGGAGCGTCTTCCTCTTCGCGAGCGCGGCCGGCATGTCGGCGGGCTCGGGGCTCTCGAGCACCTTGGTCGGCGCGATCCGGAAGACCCCCGCGCGCGGGAGCTGCGTCGTGCTCGACTCCGCGGCGGCGCGCTCGCTGCGCGCGACGAGGAGGAAGGAGAAGCCGTTGTCGCCGTCCTCGGTCAGGGTCACCGCCTTCAGCGGCGAGTCGCCCCCCTCGGGTGCGCGCGACGGCTTCAGGTGATCGAACGCGTCCGGCTCGATGCGGAGGACCATCACGAGCTCGTCCTCGGCGTCGGCCTTCACGTAGAGGTTCGGGTTGCCGAGCGTCGGATAGACGAGGCGATCGATCATCGTCCGCCCGTCGAGCGCCCACGGCATGATCTGCTCGTTCTGGCTGGCGTCGGCGTAGAAGACGTTCGCGAGGTACGTCTCGCCCTTCTTGCTGACGACCTCCCACGGACGCTCGCGGAGCGCCGCCGCGGGGACCTCGTCGTAGACGTCGTCGCCGGCCGAGCCGCCGGGATCGGGCTTGCCCTCGGACGCGGTCTCGGCGCCGTCGCGGCCCTCGCCGCCGTCGCCGCAGCCGAGGCCGCTCGCGCTCGCGATCGCTCCCACGAGCGCGATGGCCAGAAGCCGTCGAACGGGTCCCGATGCTCCCATGCCTCCAGTGTAAGCAGCTGTCGTACCGAGGCGTCTGACGCGCCGCATTGTTTGAAATCATGGACGAATACGGCGTCCGGCGCGGAGCCGACGCGCGCCCGGATCCGGAGCGATCCCAGCCCCTCGCCCCAGCCCCCGCCCCGTTGCGCAATTGGCACGCGCGCGCCCCGTCGGCCCGAGCGGGCGGCTCGATCAGGGAACGAGGAGCGTCGAGCCGGTCGTCTTCCGCCCCTCGAGGTCGCGGTGCGCGCGGGCGGCCTCCCGGAGCGGGTACGTCTGGCCGACGCGCACGTTCAAGGCGCCTTCTTCGAGCGCGGCGAAGAGATCGCGCGCGCGGGCTTCGAGCTCGGCGCGCTCGCGGACGTAGTCGAAGAGCGTCGGGCGCGTGAAGAACAAGGAGCCGTTCGCGGCGAGGACGCGCGGCTCGAACGGCGCGACGGGCCCCGACGATTGCCCGAACGACACCATCATGCCACGCGGCCGTAGCGACGCGAGCGAGTCGCTCCACGTGTCCTTGCCGACGGAGTCGTAGACGACGTCGACCTTCTTCCCGTTCGTGATCGCGTGGACGCGCTTCGCGACGCTCTCGCCGTCGTAGCGGATCACCTCGTCGCAGCCGCTCGCGAGCGCGAGCTTCGCCTTCGCTTCGCTCCCGACCGTGCCGATCACGGTCGCGCCGAGGCGCTTGGCCCACTGACAGAGCAAGAGGCCCACGCCGCCGGCCGCCGCGTGCACGAGGATCGTCCGGGGCGACTCCCTGAGCCGGCCGATGTCGAGGAGGTAGTGCGCGGTCATTCCCTTCAGGAGCGACGCGGCGGCGCGGTCGTCGTCGACGCCCGGCGGGATCTTCACGACGACCGAGGCCGTGATGTTGCGCGCCTCGGCGTACGCGCCCATCGGCCCCGTGGCGTAGCCGACGCGATCGCCGGCGGCGAAGCCCGTCACGCCGTCACCGAGCGCCTCGACGACGCCGACGGCCTCCGACCCGAGCACGGCGGGCAACGGCACGGGGTAGAGGCCCGTTCGATGGTACGTGTCGATGAAGTTGAGGCCGATCGCCGTGTGACGAACGCGGACCTCGCCCGGACCAGGCTCGGGCAGCTCGATCGGCTCCCAGCGAAGGACGTCCGGAGCTCCGACCTCGTGCATGCGAACCGCGTGGGCGCCAGCCATGCGCGTGACCTTAGCGACCGCGCCGGCTCCGCTGCAAGGGCCGGCAGCGCACTCGAGGCCGCGCGCCGCACGCGCCGCACGACGGCGCGCAGCACGCCTCAGCGCGCGTTGCCCTGCGCGAGCCGCCGCCGCCGATCGACGAGCGCCTCGCCGACCATCAGGCGGCCGCTCGGGAGGCGGCCGTCGATGAAGTTCTTCGCCGCCTGCTTCACGAGCTCGGTGGCGGCGAAGGTCATCACCGAGACCGCGACGCTCTCGAAGACCCGCCACGAGAGCGAGGGCTTCGGCACGACGTCGAGGCCCCGGAGCGCGCGCGACACGGCCCCGGGAAGCGAGCGCCGCCGCCGCCGCCGGAGCCCGAGACCGAGCGCGAGCGCGCTCACACCGAGCAGCGCCGCGGCGCCGAAGAGCGAGATCGCCGCGGGCTTCACCATCTTCTTCGCCTGCGCGCCGATCTCGACGACCTGATGCCGGCGCGCGTCGAGCGCGTCCACCGCGCGGAGGAGCCGCGTGCGAACGACGTTCGCCTGGCGCTCGAGGAGCTTCACCCGCTCGCTCGGCGGGACGTCGTCCCTCGGCGGCTTCATGCGATGTGCTCCTTTAGCTGGCTCACGCCGCGGCCGAGCCGGTGGCGGGTCCGCTCGAGCGGCCGCCTGGGGAGCGTGGAGTACCCGACGAAGGCGGCGACGCCGCCGAGCACGAAGAGGACGCCGGCGACGGCGAGCGCCACGACCGCTGTGCCGCCGAGCGAGAGGACCAGCGCGAGGGCGAGGAGCGAGAGGACGACCACCGTCGCCGCGAGCGCGACGGCGAAGCCGATCGCCGCGCGCTTCGCCCGCACGATCTCGCTCTCGACTTCGCGTCGCGCGATCTCGATCTCGAGCCGAACGAGCTCCTTCGCCTCGTCGAGCGCCTCGCGGACCAGATCGGCGGTCGATGCCTCTTCGAGCGCCAGGCGCTCGGGGGCCGCCGGGTTCGTCATCATGGTCGTCTCCTCCTCGTCATCACGATCGCGCGCCGCATGGAGGGGCTGATTGCACGTCCCATACCGCTCACCTCGGGCCGGAAGGCTCGACGCTCGAGCTCGCGCTCGCCGAGCGCGAGCCGCCGCACGACGGGGCAGCGAACCGCTCGGAGCTCTCCGATCAGTAGCGCTTCTGCCAGATCGCATCGAGCAACGCGGTCCCGCGATCGCCGAAGGTCGTCTCGAGCGACCAGTTGCGATGAAACCGGTACTCGACGCTCGCGAGGTTCTTGTCCGGCTCGGTGATCGGCGGCGTGCCGACGACGTGCGCGAAGGAGAGAGAGACCTTCGGCGAGAGCTGGATCTCGACCTCCGGCCGCGGGTTGTTCGACCGCGTGGTGTCGATGCGCGCCGTCGCCTGGAGGCCCACGAGGTCGTCGAGCGCCTCGGTGAGGCCTTGCGCGACGAGCCCGCCTCCGAGGCCGACGGCCGCGTTCGTCCCGTCCGGCTGCCTGCCGGGGGGCGGCGGCTGGGGGTTGGCTCCGTCCGCGGTGCCGAAGAGCACGAGCGCGAGGATCTCGTTCTTCGGGCGCGGCGGCTCGGAGCGCAGCGTGACCCTCCCCGTCTTCGCCGGACCGACGAAGTCGGCGTAGACGCGCGTGCCGTCGGCGGCCACCCAGCTGGCGGTGACGAGCACGGCCGGGTTCGGCGGCGACTCGCCGTTGAAGGTGATGGTCCCCTTCTCGATCTCGAACCTCTTGCCCCGCGCGTCGACCCAGCCGCGCTCCACGCGGACCTGGCCGAACACCTTGGTCTCGCCACCCTCGATCACGATCTTCGGCTCGCCCGTCACGCTCACGCGGAGCTGGTTTCCGCGCTGGATCGCGAGCCTCCTCAGCCTGACGTCGATGACGAGGCGGCTCCCCTCGGCGGCCTCGCCCTCGCGCGCACGCGCGGCTCGATCGAGGTCCGCCTTGGCGAGCGGAAGCATCACGAACCTGTCTCCGTCGCGGTAGACACCGACCCGGACGTTGTCCTTCGGCTCGAGCGACTGCACGCCGCTCTTGGCCACCTGCGGGAGCGCGACGTTCATCCTCGGCACCTCGACGACGATCTCGGTCTCTTTCGCGTCGACGCTCTGACGCGCGCGGATCTCGATCGTGCCGGCGAGCTCGCCGATCGGCTGCCCGTGCACCGAGAGCGAGAGCGGACGCCTCTCCGGGATCCGGACGTGTGCGGTCGCGTCGGCGACGCGCACGCCGTCGAGCTTCACGCTCGCGTCGGCGCCGACCTCACCTTGCGTTCCCCGCGCGTACACGTCCGTCACGCGGATCGTCCCGTCGGGCGAGAACGTCGCCGTCGCCCGCACCGCGCGGAGCTCCTCGCCGAGCGCGGCCACCTGAAACGTGCCGTCCGAGAACGTCACCTTGCCGGCGAGCTCGGCGCCCGGCTTCCCCGGCACGATGCGCGCCTTCGCGTCCGCGTCGATCCGCCCGTCGAGCACCGGGACGACGCTCTCGACGAACGGCTGGAGCGCGGCGGCGCGGAACGCCTTCGCGACGAGCGACACCTCGATCGGCTGGGCCGCATCGAGCGCCGGCGCCACCTCCGGGCCCCACGCGAGGCCCGTCGACGCGCTCGCGTCGAGGAAGCCGTCCCGCTGATCGAGCCGCACGCCGGCGGCGAGCCTGCCTCCGCCGGCCTCGAGCGTGATCCGCCCCTTCGGGTACGTGGCGGAGCCGACCGCGAGCTGCTCGAGATCGATCCGGCCCTTCACGCGAGCGTCGTCGTGGAGCCCGTCGAGCGCGACCTCGCCGCTCACGCGGCCCCGGATGCGCCGATCGACCAGCGCGGGAAGGCTCTCGAGCGGGAACGACCGGAGCTTGACGCGACCGGAGCCCTTCCACGCGATCAGCCGCTCGCCGTCGGCGACGAGGAGATCGCGCGCGCGCACCTCGACGCGCGCGCCGGCGTCGAGCAGCTCCTCGCCGCGCGAGCTGGTCTTGGCGATCAACGTCGCCGCGCGCCCGTCGTAGTCGAGCGCGGCGACGGTGTCCGCCTCGACGTCCAGCGGCATCGCCGCCGTGCGGACGCCGCGCGCGCGCGCGACGAGGTGGACCCGCGGGTCGAGGACCGTGCCCGACGCGTCGAGCTCCGCCTCGAGCGCGCCCTTCACGTCCTTGATACCGGCGATCGCGGGCAGCTGGTCGACGCGGCGAGGCGGCACCACCACCTTCACGCGCATCGGCGCGTCGAGGACGCGGGCGCGCGCGACCGCGGGGCTCGCCACGAGCTCCGCGTAGGGCAAGATCGCCTTCGCGTCGAGCGCCACGACCACGCCCTTCGCGTCGGTCGCGCGGAAGGCGACGCCGGTGAGGCCGCTCGTGCCGTCGCTCCGGAGATCAATCCCGACGTCGACGTCGGTCGATCGCCAGCGCGGCGGCGCCTCGACGGTGACGCCGGCGACGCGCTCGGGCGCGCTCGAGCGCGCGGCCACGCCGAGGCCGTTCGTGTGCGCGTGGAGCTGGACCTCCGGGATTGCGTCCGGCCCGTCGCGACCGACCTGTCCGCGCACGGTGAGGCTCCCGCGGACGTCCGCGATCGGCAGCGCCTCGGCGGGGACGAGCCTCGCGGCCTGCTCCAGATCGACCTCGCCGACGACGTGCGCGCGGCCGGTGATCCGCCGCCACGATCGCGGATCGTCGGCGCGACCGCCGATCGCGACGCCGCTCGTGTGGAGGTCGAGCTGCCCCGCTCCGCCGAGGCCGGCGCGGATCGCGAGCTCGACGTCCCGACCGTCGATCGCCGCGTCGAGCACCGCACGCGCGCCGTCGACCGACCGCGTGGTGAGGTTCGCGAGCTCGGCGCGCACCTTCGCCTTCGCCACGCCGCCGCGGAGAACGCCCTCGCCGCGGATCCCGAGGGTGCCGCTCTCGATCGCGAGCTCTCTCTGGCCCGAGAGTCGCGACGCGAGCGCCAGGTCGATGCTCGGCGCGTCGACGCGACCGCGGAGCTCACGCCCGTCCCGGACGAAGTCGGCGAGGATCGGCTCGCCCACACCGCGGATCTCGACGCCCTCGGCGCGAAGCTTCGGTCCCGCGACGGACACGAGGCGCGCGCGAAGGGCGATCGTCTCGTTGGCGAGGCGAACCGCCTTCACGGCGACGTCGCGAACGACGACGCCCCCGTCGATGCGCTCGACCCTCGCGCGACCGTCGACCGAGGCGACCGGGAGCGTGCCCGTAAGGAGCTGCCTCCCTTCGAGCTCGGCGTCGATCACGGGCCGATCGAGCGTCCCGCTCACCCGCGCGCGCGCCTTCAGCCGATCGATGGCGAGCCCTTCCCCCGTGAGCTTCGAGACCGCGACCGCGACGCGCGCGTCCTCGACCTTCTTCTCCGGGAGCAGGAGGCGAAGCGACGCGTCGACGGTCGCGCTGCCGCCGATCCTGGCGCCGACCACGGGGACGCGATGGAGATCGGGGGCGCGGGAGCGCGCCACCGCCTCGACGATCTGGCCGCCGCCCTTGCCCGTACGCGGCTCGAGATCGATCGCCACCTCGGTGGGCATCGCCGCGTCATGGATCCGCGCCCGCACCGCGGCCGAAGCTCCGGCGAGCTTCGCGCGCACCTCGACGCGCGGCAGCGGCTGGCGCTCGACCGTGCCTGGGAGCGTGTCGATCGACGCATCGCCGTGGACGCCGCCGTCGTCGATCGCGAGGTCGGCCGCCGCGTCGAGGCTCACGTTCGTCTTCGGCGCACCCTCGAACAGCGCTCCGGCGTCGACGCTCCGCGCAGCGAGGGTCGCCGCGACGCGGGTGGTGGTGCTCAGGGCGAGCCTCGCCTTCGCGTCGACGGTCGCCCTGCCGACGACGAGCGACGCCAGCGCGTCGACGTGCGGGAGCTCGCCGTGCGCCTCCGCGTGGAACGAGAGCGGCTCACGGACCGCGAGCTCGCCGACCACCGCGCTCGTCCGCGCCCCGCTCGGGTCGCGCGCGTCGACCGTCGCGTCGATCCGGCGATCCTTCATGGCGCCCGTGATCTTCGTCGGCACGCCGCCGACCTCGCCTTCGAAGCGCGCCTCGAGGTCGACGCCCTGGCCGCTCGACGCCGGCATCGTGAGCTCCCCGCCGATCGTGCCCGACGGATTGACGCCCCGCGGGAGGGCGCGGGTCACGAGGCGGACACGCGCGAGCTCCGCGTGGACGACGTCCGGGGCGATCCGCGCGCGCGCGGCGAGGTCTTCGAGATCCGCGTCGACGAGCGGCGCGCCGGGCGGCGTGCCGTGAAACCATGCATGACCGAGACGCACGTCGGGGGCCTCGAGACGAACGCCGCGACCGGGAGGGCCGGGCGGCGCCGCCGGCGTCTTCGACGCGAACGCGTTCGCGAGGCGGAGGCGCTCGCCGCTCTCGTCGGCGTCGAGGTTCACGTCGACGTGGCCGACCGACGCGAACGGCACGTCGACGTGGATCGCGCCCGCGCCGAAGAGCGCCGAGCGTGCCGCGTCGATCGCACGGATCCGGACGCGCACGTCGTCGGCGACGAGCACCTGCACGCCCTCCGGGTCGCGGACACGCACGCGGACACCGTGGAGGCCCTGGAGCCCGAGCCCGCCGATGCGCTCGATCTCGACCGTGCCGGCGAACGTGGTCGCGAGCACGCTGCTCACCTGCGCCGAAGCCAGACGGCGCGCCGCCGCCGCGTCGAGGTGGACCACCACCGCGCCCACCGCAGCGACGACGAACAACACCGCCGCGCCGACAGCCGCGGCGAAGGCGCCGAGGACGCGGCGCGCGCGGCTCTTTGGTGTGGCCGAAGTCATCAGTAAGCCTCGCCGATGCCGAGCGACACTGCGATTGGAATGCCAAGCGGGAACGTCTGCGGCGCGCGCTCGTCGGACGTGAGCCCTCCGATCACCTGCATGCCGGGGATCCGGTAGCCGACGTCGAGGCGCACGGGGCCGACGGGGGTGTCGTAGCGTGCACCCGCGCCGCAGGAGAGGTGGAGGTGGGTCAGGCGGATGTTGGCCGTCCGTGGCGAAACGTCACTGGCATCGCAGAACGTCGCCGCCGAGAGCGGGCCGGTGACCTCGAAGCGGACCTCGGCGGAGGCCTCCCACAGCGTGAAGCCGCCCGTCGGCGATCGGCAATCGAAGCCCTCGCCGCAGGACACGCCAAGCCGCTGGACCTCGATCGCCGGCGAGATGAACGGGACGATGTCATGAGGGCCGACGCCGCGGAGCGGGTAGCCGCGGTTCGACGTCGGCCCGCCGGAGAAGAAGCCTCGAAAGAACGTGAGCTGGTAGTCGCGCGTCCGCGCCTCCGACGGCTCGAAGACGCTCGTGTCGCGCGTCCGGACGACGCCGCCGTAGTTGCGCGCGAAGAGGAGGCCGACCGAGCCGCGCATCGCGAGGACGACACCGCGTCGGATCGGCAAGTACGCGCGGAGGTCGGGCTGCACCTTCACATCGTCGGCCTGCCCGCCGAAGGGACCGCCCGCCACCTGGAGCGTGTTGAGGAGATAGAGCCCCTTTCTCGGATGGACGCGGTCGTCGCGTAGATCGAGCGTCGTCACGAGCTCGGGATACGAGATGACGAGGGTCCCGAGCGTGGGATCGCGCTCGCCGACGTAGGCGAACGGATAGGCGACCTGGAGGTTGTGCGAGAGCGCGCCGAACAGCCGCCAGTAGCTTCGGTCGACGCCGATGCCGTTGCGCGCCTCGGCGTAGCCGATCACCTTGGCGTTCGGCGGCGGGTTCGGATCGAGCAGGAGCGCCTGCACGTTGAACTCGGGCCGGATGAACGCGTTCGTGCGCGCCTCGACGAAGCCCGGCTGGCGAAACTCGAGGCGAAGCCGCTCCTCGGGGAGGAGCCGGTTCGGAAGCTCGAGGTTGGTGACGCGGAGCGGGTAGAGGACGACGCCCGGCTTGAGGTTGACGCTGAACGTGCGGAGCCCGCCGAGGAAGTTCCGATGCTCCCAGCCGAAGACCCCGTGGACGTCGGTCTTGAGCGCGTCGAACTCGACGCCGCCTCCGAGGCGCACGGTGCGCAGGCGCGACGGCTCGAGCTTCACCTTCACGGGCACGACGCGATCGGCGCGCGGCGGCTCCGGGAGATCCGCCGCGACGTCGACCGACGCGAAGACGCCGAAGTCGAGCACCGCCTGCTGCGCGTTGTCGAGCGCGGCCTCGGAGAACGGCGTGTTCGGCTCGATGTCGAGCGCGCGCCGCACCGGCTTTTCCGGGAGGTCCCCGAGGCCTTCGATCGTGACGGGACCGAAGACACACGGCTCGCCGGGGCTCACCGTGAGGACGACGTCGGCCTCACGGCGCACGAGATCGACCGCCGCGTCGTTCGTGACCTTCGCGTAGGCGTAGCCGCGATCGGTGAGCGCGCGACGGACCGCGCCGGCGGCCTTGTCGAACGCCTCCTCGTCGAAGGGCTTGCCTTCCACGAGCGCCGCCCGCGCCGCGCCCTCGACGAAGAGGGCGATGTCCTTCGGGACGTCCCCGAGCCCGTCGACGCGGACGCCGCGGATCTGGATCGGTTCGCCCTCCTCGACGACGATCTCGACGCGCACGTGCTGGTCGTCGACGACGTGGACGCGACCCGCGCGCGCGCGCGCGCCGTAGTAGCCCTTCGATCGGTAGAACGCCTCGACGCGCGCGAGGTCACGCTGGAGCACGTTCCGATCGAAGACCGAGTACTCGTAGACGACGCCGGGGAAGAGACCGAGGAAGCGCGGGCTCTTCGTCGTCGCGATCCGATCGGCGACGTCGTCGGCGTCCACTTGGTGGGCGCCGCGGACGGTGACGTCGTCGACCGCCGTGCGGCCCGGCGGCACGCGATTGCATCCGGCGAGCACGGCGACGAGCGCCGCGACGCCGGCGACCGAGGAGGGCCGAGCGACGGGCGGGACACACGCTCGGTGCCTCTGCGGCTCTGGCCGTGAGAGTGCCGTCATCGAATGGAGCCCGCCGTCGCAGAAGCAAGCTCGACACCAGCTCGGACGCGCCCGAGGCGGCGCGGTCGGAGCGCCTCCGCTGCGCGAGCCTGCCGCATGCCGTGGCGCTCGAGCGCGGTTGTCCCATCTTGCCTCAGCCGCGACGACGCGCGGGACCGCCCTCGCCGGCCGCGGTCGGCGCGCGGTACGCGCCGTGCTTCCGAGGCGCCCGATGCGCCGTCGCGCCGCCGTCCGGGCCGCAGTCCTCGTCGCGACCGCGACGCTCGCGTGCGGCGCGCCGAAGCTCCCCGCGCCTCCGTTCACGAGCCAGCCGACACACGCGCTCGTCGAGATCCCCTTCCCGCCGCCGCCGGCGCGCGTCGAGGCCGTGCCGCCGCGCCCCGCGAAGGCGGGCGCGGTCTGGATCGACGGGGAGTGGACGTGGCAGACGCGCCGCTGGGCGTGGAAGCCGGGACGGTGGGTCGAGCCGCCCGCGAATGCCCGCTTCGCGCCGTGGACCACGGTGCGCGACCGCGTCGGGACGCTCTACGTCGCGGCCGGCGCCTGGCGCGACGCGGCGGGCGCCTCCGTGGCGGAGCCCGCGCCGCTCGCGATCGCCGGCCCCGCCCCCGCGGCCGTGGTCACGCCCGAGGGCGACGTCATACGCCAGGGCCCGCTCGCGCCGCTCGATCCCGACGCGACGCGATCCGGCGAAGAGAGCACGCGCGACCGTACTAAGATGGATGCCGGTAGCGAGCCATGAAGGACATCGTCATCGTCGCGCTCCTGGTCGTCGCCTTCGCGCTCGTGATCACCACGCACGTCGCGATCGCGCTCGGCCTCGCCAAGCGCCAGCCGCGATGGCGCGCGGCCGTCGCGCTCGTCGTTCCGCCGTTCGCTCCGTACTGGGGGTGGCAAGAGCGCATGCGCACGCGCGTGGCGCTCTGGGTCTTTGGGCTCGTCGTCTACGTCGTCATGCTCGCGCTCGCGTCACGCGGCTCGTGAGCGGTCCGCCGCGAGGCCTCAGCGCCCCTTGTCCTTGAGGCGCTTCCTCAGCGCGACCGACGCCGTCCGCGCGCGACGCCGGCTCTCGGCCACCGCCGCGAAGGTCGCCTGGCGCGGCGCGAGCTCGGTCCGCTCGCGTGAGAGCTTCTGCCAACCCTCGAAGCGCGCCGCCGCGAGCTCGCCCGACTCGAGCGCGGCGCGCACGGCGCAGCCCGGCTCGCGGGCGTGCCCGCAGTCGCGGTAGCGGCACGCCTCGGCCAGCGCCGCGACGTCGTCGAACGCGTCGTCCACCTCGTGGGCGCCCTCGGGGAGCCACGGCTTCAGCTCGCGCATGCCCGGCGTGTCGATGAGGAGACCGCCACCAGGCAGCACGAAGAGCTCGCGGCGCGTCGTCGTGTGCCGGCCGCGTCCGTCGTGCTCGCGGACGGCGCCCTCGAGCTGGACGTCGCGACCGAGGAGGCGGTTCACCAGCGCGGACTTGCCCACGCCCGAGGAGCCAACGACGGTCGCGGTCGTCCCCCGCGGGATCCGCGCGACGAGCTCGTCGACGCCGTGACCGCTCCTGGCGCTCGTGGCGAACGCCGGAGCGAGCGCGCCGATCCGCTCGAGGAGCGGCGCGACGTCGGGGACGAGGTCGGACTTCGTGAGGACGATCTGGGCTTCGGCGCCGCCCGACGCGATGGCGACGAGGTAGCGCTCGACGCGGCGGAGGTTGAAATCGCCGTCCACCGCCGTGACGACGAAGACGCGATCGACGTTCGCCGCGATCGCCTGCGGCTCCGCGCGCTCGCCGGCGGCCTGACGGAGGAACACCGTGCGCCGCGGCAGGATCGCCTCGACGACCACCTCGCTCGTGTCGGCGCCGGTCTGAGCGACGAGCGCCCAGTCACCGACCGCGACGCCGCCCACGATCGGCGCGTCGCGGAGCGCGCGGGAGCGCAAGCTCGCGAGGCGCGGGCCCTCCGGGGTCCAGACGTCGACACGTGCAGCATACACGGATGCAACCCGAGCCGGAGAGAGCCCCGAGCCCTCGGGGACGAGGCGAGCGAGCTCGTCGGACCAGCCGAGCTCGTCGAGCGAGATTCCCTCCGGCAGAGTGCGTTCCATGGCGGCGCGATCGTCGACGTCGGATCGCGCGCCAAGATTGGCACCGCCGCGCCGTGCGAGCAATCCCGAGGACGCTCGTGGTGAGACCGGCAGCAGAGCCTTCCCGCTGGCTTTGCGCTATACGCTTCTCCATGGGCGACGGTGCGGATCCGCGTGCGCGCGAGCGCGTGGGATCGGTCCTCGACGAGAAGTGGACGCTCGAGCACCTGCTCGGCTCGGGCGGCATGGGCGCGGTCTACGCCGCCCGCCACCGCAACGGCGCCCGCTCGGCCGTGAAGATCCTCCACCCGGAGCTCGCGCGCATCGCCGAGGTCCGCGAGCGCTTCCTCCGCGAGGGCTACGCGGCGAACCGCGTCGAGCATCGCGGCGTCGTCCAGGTCCTCGACGACGACATCGTCAAGAGCGGACCGGACGAGGGCTCCGCGTACATCGTGATGGAGCTGCTCGAGGGCGAGTCGCTCCAGGAACGCGCCGCGCGCGCGCCGAAGCTCGGCGAGCGCGCGCTGCTCGAGGTGATGGAGGCCGTCCTCGACGTCCTCACGGCGGCGCACGAGCGCGGCGTCATCCACCGCGATCTCAAGCCGGAGAACGTCTTCCTCGCGGACGACCCCGAGCGCGAGGGGGTCCGCGTGAAGGTCCTCGACTTCGGGCTCGCGCGCCTCTCCGAGGCGGCCGCTGTCACGAGCGCGGGCATCGCCGTGGGGACGCCGTCGTTCATGTCGCCGGAGCAGGCGGCGGGCAGGAGCGAGGACATCGACGGCCGGACCGACCTCTTCGCGCTCGGCGCCACGATGTTCCGCATCGTCACCGGGCAGCGCATCCACGACGCCGAGAACATGGTCGTGCTCGTCACGCTGATGGCGACCGTTCCGGCGCCCCGGCTGCGCTCGATCATGCCGGACGTCTCGGAGAGCTTCGCCCGGGTGATCGACCGCGCGCTCGCGTTCGATCGCGCCGATCGCTACCGCGACGCGGCGGCGATGCGCGCCGACGTGCGCGCGGCGCTCGAGCTCTCGGGCGGCCGCGCCTCGGCGATGTCGCTGCAGGTGATCCCGTTCTCCGCGCGCAACGTGCGCGTCGGCTCCGCGTCCGAGATCGCGCCGGAGGAGGCCGTGCCCGCGCGACCGAGGGCGAAGAGCGCCGCCGACGCCACGCCGGTCGAGAAGGCCGCCGAGCTCGTCGATGGAGACGACGAGGCGCGCGAGCCCGCCCCGCCCGCGCCGGCCGCTCGGACGATCGCGCAGTCGCCGACCTTGCCCTGGGCGATCGTCCTCGTCCTTCTCGCGATCGGCGCGTGGAAGCTCGGGCCGTCGCTGCAGGACGAGCTCGTACGGCGCGCCTCGCTCGAGCCCGTCCGACGGCTCTGGTCGCCTGCGGCGGCGGAGGAGGCGACCGATCGCGCGCCGAGCGCGACCGGCGCGACCGGCGCGAGCACGGAGCCGCTCGAGATCGACGACGACGCGGCGACGCCCGCCGCGCCGAGCGACGCCGACGCGGCGCCGTCCGCCGCGCCGAGCCTCGCGGAGGCGACCGGCGAGCACGCGCGCGATTAGAACGCCCGGCGGCACGCGGCCGGCGGCATGCGCGGCCCGGCCGGCGCGCGACGCGGGCCCACCCACCCGGTCGCCGCGGCGCGCCCTCCCCCTCCGGCGGGCCGCGCGACCAAGCCGCCGCCGAAGAAGCCGCCGCCGAAGAAGCCGCCGCCGCAACGACGGCGCTGATTCGAGCGAGCGCGATCGCCGTCGGGCGAGGCCTGCGCGCCGGCGCGCGGAGCCGGAGGCCGTCTTGCGCGGGCGACGAAGGCGTGCTTCGTTCGCGGTGTGATTCGAGCGCGATCGGTCGGTATCGTCGCCGCGCTGAGCGTCGCGCTCGCGTCGAGCGCGGCGCGCGCCGACGGCGGTGACGCGAACGACGTCGGCGCCCTCGAGAAGCGCCTCGACGAGGAGCACGCCGCGCTCTCGACGGGCGCGACGCTCTCGAGCGCCGAGTGCAACGAAGCGTGCCGCGCGCTCGGATCCATCCGGCGCGCGGCCGAGAAGATCTGCGCGCTCGAGCCGGGCCCGCGCTGCGACTCCGCGCGCGCGAAGGCCGCCGACGCGACGCGGCGCGTTCGCGAGGCGTGCCCCGACTGCACGATCGCCGAAGTGCCGGGGCCGCCGGCGCCCGCGCCCGAGCGCGCGGTGACCGCGGACACGGCCGTCGCGCACGAGGCGAGCGAAGCGCGAGGCGGGTGCCGTTCGTGCGCCACGGTCGGCGCCCCCGGTGCCGGCCTCGACGCCGGCGCCCTGGTCCTCGCCGTCCTCGCCGCGTTCCGCCTCGCTGGCCCGCGCCGCGCGCCGCGCGCTCGCCGGCGACGCTGATCGGCCGAGGCTCGCCGCCCGGCCTGGATCAATGGACCTCCGATTCTGGGGAAAGCGGAATCTTGCAACCAGGCCGTAATTTGCGAATTCCTCGATGAACGGGGATGTAGGCGTGCTGGCACCGATACTGCAATTTTGCAGTTTCAACAGACAGGGACCCGCCCAGCCCTGTTCATGGAGCCAAACGCCATGCGCCTCGCCATCCTCTCCTCGCTGATGCTCTCGGTCCTCTTCGCCGCCACCGGTTGCAGCGTCTCGGGTCAAGCCACGCGTCACTCGTCGCTCCCCTCGAGCAACATCGCCGACACCTCGCGCGATCCGAGCTGGACGCCGCCGGGCGAGATGGATCTCACGATCGGCGACGCCCCCGTCGCGCAGACGAAGACGGACGTGGCCGAGTCGATGCCGCAGCCGAACAAGCGCGAGATCCTCCGTCACCAGCTCCACGCCGCGACGTACTGAGTCGCGCCGCACGAGAGGGACGGAGCGCGGAGAGCGCTTAGAGCTTCCGCCCCTTCAGGAGGTCCGCGAACGTGCCGAGCGACTTCGGCGCGCCCTGCCTGCCCTTCGCGGCCTCGAAGTCGGCGCGCTCCTCGGCGTCCTTCGCGCCCTTGATCGAGAGACGCAGGCGCCCCTCGCCGGTCTCGAGCACCTTCGCGGTGACGCGCGTGCCTTCGGGGAACGCCTTCCTCAGGTCCGTCCCGCGCGGGACGCCGATCTCCGCGTTCGGGACGAGGCCACGCCCGGCGCGGCCCTTGGTTCCGTCGACCTGGACGAAGAGGCCGTAGGTCTCGATGCGCTCGACCGTGCCCTGCACGACGGCGTTGACCTTGAGGTCCGCGGAGACGACGGCGACGGTCGCGCCGACCTCGGCGCCGTCGGGCGCGGGGATGAGGCCGACCTTCTTGGTCTGGCGATCGAGCTTCTTCACGACGACGAGGACGGCCTCGCCCTCCTCGGCCTTGAAGTCGCGGCCGAGCTCGGAGACGTGGAGCAAGCCCTCGACGCCGGGCGCCACGCGAACGAAGCGGCCGAACTCGGTGCTCCGGACGACGGTGCCGGAGACGA
The DNA here is from genome assembly GCA_019637225.1 of Labilithrix sp. Lineage (GTDB taxonomy): Bacteria > Myxococcota_A > Polyangia > Polyangiales > Polyangiaceae > Labilithrix. Next base: position 7,375 of record JAHBWC010000084.1, on the reverse strand, counting down.
CACGGCCCTCGGCGAGGTCGAGCCCCTCCCAGGGATCGGCCGCGAGCGCCTTGAGCGAGAGCGTGATCTTCTTCGTCGGACCGCGCTTGTTCGACGGCTCGACGTCCTTCACCTCGCGCACCGCGACCTCGACGAGGTCGCCCGGCTTGAGCGCGTCGGCGACGGCGACGCTGCGGTCGTAGGCGATCTCCGAGCGCGGGATCATCCCCTCGATGCCGCCGAGATCGACGAAGGCGCCGAAGTCCCGCACGCTCGAGACCGTGCCCTTCAAGATGGCGCCGGGGACGATGTCGCTCATCACCTTGGCGGCGGACTCGCTCGCCTCGCGCTGGAGGAGCGCGCGCCGCGAGACGACGACGTTCTTGCCGCCGTCGCGGACGTCGGTGACGACGAAGCGGAGCGACTGCCCGACGAGAGCGTTCGCGTCCTCGAGGAAGCGATCGCTCGCCTGCGACATCGGGCAGAAGGCGCGGGAGCCTCCGCCGAGGTCGACGTCGAGACCGCCCTTGTTGATGCCGGTGATCTTGCCCTCGACGGCGACGCCGGTCTCCTTGGCCTGCTCGATCGCGGCGAGGTTGCCGGGCCGGCCGATCGACCGCCCGAGCCGGACGCTGCCGCGCTCCTCGTCGACCTCGACCACGTGGGCGCGGATCGTGTCGCCCTCCTTCACGTTGATCGTCCCGTCCGGATCGCGGACCTCGGCGATCTCGATGAACGCCTGCTGCTTGCCGTCGAGCTCGACGAAGACGAGGTCCTTGCCGACCTGGATGACGACCGCCTCGAGTCGCTCTCCGACGCGGACGCGCTTGCGGCGAGCCGGCGCCGCTGCCTGGCCCTCGAAGAGCGCCGCGAACGAGTCACCCATTGCCTCAGTCTTTTCCGAGCTCATGATGCGTGGCCCCCCTTCTAGCACGTTGATTCGACGGCGGCGTACCGGCGAGAGGGCGGGCGGCGTCTCACTTCACGTCGGGCGGGCGGTCCGTCGTCGTCGAGACCTCGCCGAGCGCCCAGCGGAAATTGTCGATGAGGACGCTCGAGTCGAGGATGCCGTCGCCCACGTCCCAGATCATGAGGTCGAGCGTGAAGGTCTCTTCTCCGAGGATCGGGGCCTGCGAGAAGAGCCAGCCGGTGGCGCCGCCGAGCGTCGCCGGCTGCTCCGCCCCGCACGACGTCCCGAGGAGGCCGAAGCCCGTGCCGGCGAGCTCGCCCGGACCGCTCGGGCACTTGGAGAGTCCGAGCGACTCCGATCCGCAGCCGAGCGGCGCGCCCGGCGTACACCGGTCGAAGAACCCGGCGTTCACGCTCACCGGGTTCGCGAACGAGTCGAACGAGATGTTGTCGGGCTTGCCGCCGTTGTAGCTCTTCGCGTCGAGGTAGGCGACGAAGCCGTCGTTGTACTTCGAGCAGACGAACGTCGGCCACTCGCCGGAGTGGAAGTTGAAGTCGAACGCGAACCCGCTCGCGTTCTTCGGCGCCTTGAGCTCGAGGCGGAGGTCGACGACGTCGTTGACCTCACGCTCCTGCGGGCAGCCCTGCGCGCCCTTGGGGAAGCCGGGCGGCGCCGTCCCGTTGCCGCCGCTCCCCGGCCGCGCGCCGTACCAGTCGCGGCCGCGGCTGAACGGCTCGTTCGCGCCCCCGTTGAACTCCTGCGCGTAGCCGGTGCTGAGGACGCCGAGGCGCGCTCCTTCGCGCGGCTTCAGCACGTCACCGAACTTGGCGAGCAGGCTGTGCTGCGGCGCTTGGGGCGCGTCGCTCCGCCCGTGACCGCGGGTGAACCTCGCGGAGACGAGGCCATAGCCGACCTCGCTCGCCCGCGTGCAGATGCCGATGCCGCGCGCGAAGCTCTCGGCCGTGTCGCCGGCCTCGGCGTCGTCGCACACGGGCGGGTTGTCGACGACGCCGTCGCCGTCGTTGTCGCAGCCGTCGTTGGGGACGTCGTAATAGGACGGGTCCTGCACGCACGGCCGCGGCGGACCGGCGTCGTTCGATTCGCCGGGGTCGAAGCGCCCCGTCGTCGCGGGCTTGTTCGTCTTCTTCGTGAGCGAGGGCTGCTCCGTGCAGCCCGCCGCCAGCGCGAGCGCCAGCGCGGAGGTGACGAGCCCGCGAGACGAGAGGAGGCGTGTCATCGGCTCGCCCGCCTCCTCCTCATGCTCCCACGCGCGTGCGCCTCCATGTTCCCTCCAGTCTTCAACGTCCGGCGCGGTCTCGCCAGATGGACGGGCGTCGATCCACGGCCTTGCGCCCGCACGCGAATGCCTGAAAGAGTACATCACCGTGGCAGCCCCCAAAGTCGTCTCCGCCAAGTGCCCGACGTGCGGCGCGAACCTCCCCGTTTCGCCGGGCATCTTTCAGGTCACGTGCCGCTACTGCCAGAACGTGATCCACGTCGAGCACAGGAAGCCGCCGCCGGAGGTGCGCCCGTTCGGCTCGCCGGGCGCGATGCCGTCGCGCACGCTCTACGTCGATCCCGCCATGATGCAGGCCGGCCGCAACGTGGGCCTCATCATCGCCCTGACCACACTCATCCCCATCCTGCTCCCGCTCCTCTTCATCGGAGGACCGTGGCTCGTCCGCTCCCTCAAGGGCGCCGTCAAGCCGTTCCCGGCCACGTGCGGCCTCAACGAGAAGGTCACGGTCTCGGGGAGCTTCGAGACGACCGGACCGATCGTCACGAGCGTCGCGCACAACTGCAAGATCCACATCAAGAACGCGAAGCTCAAGGGCGCCACACTCCTCGCGACGGACGCGGCGAACGTCGAGCTCACGCTCGAGAACGTCACGCTCGAGACGACGGGCATCGCGGTCCGCAGCGGCCCGAACCTCACGGTCAAGGCCATCGGGAGCACGCTCACGTCGAACGCCGCCGTGTTCGAGAGCGACTCGAACCTGCAGCTCACGCTCGAGGGGACGACGCTCGAGAGCAAGACCGCGGCGGTCAAGTCGAAGCACAATTTGAAGGTCTACATGGACGGCGGGAAGATCCGCGGCCAGAAGGCCGGCATCGACGCGGACGCCAACTTCAAGCTCACGATGAAGAACGGCGCCGAGATCGCGGGGGCGAGCGGCACGGCGGTGAAGACGACCTCGTCGCTCAAGCTGGATGCGGAGGGGGCGAAGCTCGACGGATCGCTGATCGTGACCTCGAACGCCGACATCGAGGCGACCGGCCTCACCATCACCGCCAAGGACAAGGCGATCGCGGCGACGTCGTCGCTCAAGCTCGATCTCACGGACGGCTCGCTCACATCGCTCGGCGACGTGGCGATCGAGGCGGAGAGCTCGATGGAGGTCGACCTCGTGAACAGCACGGTCCAGGGAGCGACGCACGCGATCACCACGTCGAGCAACGCGAAGGTCCGGGCGTCGAAGAAGACGCGCATCGTCGCGCTCTCGGGCAGCGCCGTGGTGGGCTCGTCGAACTCCGAGCTCAACGTCGCCGACGCGACGATCGAAGCGACGGCCAAGGCCTTCCGGGGGACGTCGAGCAACAAGGTGAAGCTCACGCAGGGCGCGCGGCTGAGCGGAAAGCAGGGCGGCATCGAGGCCGAGAGCAGCCTCGAGGTCGACGCGACGGGCGCGACGGTCGAAGGCGGGAGCGGCCCCGCGCTCGCAGCCACCTCCGGCTCGCGCGTCGCGTTCCGGCAGGGAGTCCTCAAAGGCAACCCTGCGCTCCAGTTCCAGCGCAAGCCGACGAGCCTCGAGCTCGACGGCACGCGCATCGAAGGCGCGCAGCAGGTCCCGGCGCGCTGAGCCGGCTCGGTTCTGCTACGGACAAGACATGGCGATCACCGCTCCCCTCCTCTGGCTCGACGGCGAGATGGTGGCGTCGAGCACGGCCGGAGCGCCGCTCATGGGCCACGCGGCGCAGCGCGGGAGCCTCGTGTTCGACGTCGGCTCGTTCCAGAAGACGCCGCACGGTCCGGCGCTCTTTCGCGCGCGCGATCACGTCGCGCGGTTCATGCGCTCCGCGCGCGTCGTCGGGCTCGAGCTCGCGGCCGACGAGGCGGCGCTCGTGAGCGCGGCCGCGCGCGTCGTCGCGGAGTGCGGCGCCGAGCAGGGCCTCGTCCGCTGGTCGGCGTTCCTCGAGGCGCGCGAGCCCGATCTCGTCCCGAAGCGCCACGCCGCCCACGTCGCGGTCGCGGCGCAGACGCTCGAGGATCCGCCGCGGCGCGAGCCGATCCGCGTCGCCGTCTTCGACGACGCGCGCAAGGCCGCGCCCGACGTGCTGCCGCCCGACGCGAAGGCGGCCGCCGCGTACCTCGGGCCGATGCTCGCGCGCAAGCGCGCCATCGCGGCGGGCGCGGACGAGGTGGTCCTGCTCGATCGCGACGGCGACATCGCCGAGGCGCCCATCGCGAACGCCTTCGCGGTCGTCTCGGGCGTGCTCTGGACGCCTCCCCTCGGACGCGTGCTGCCGGGGATCACGCGCGACACCGTGCTCGCGATCGCGCGCGCCGAGGGCGTCCCGGTGAAGGAAGAGCGCCTGCCGCTCGAGGTCTTCGCGTCGGCGGACGAGGCGTTCCTCACGGCGACGTCGCTCCCGATCGCGGCGATCGGCTCGGTGAACGGGCGGCCGCTCCGTGGTGCTCCCGGTCCGCTGACGAGCCTCCTCGACGAGCGCGTCGCGGCGGCGCGACACGGCGCGGATCCCGCGCGCGAGGGCTGGCTCACGTTCGTGCGGTGACGCGCACGCTCGCTGGTTCAGGGGCCGGCGTCACGCGCGACGGAGTCCCAGAACGCGAACGCCTCGTCGAGGTACACCTCGCGCGCGCCGTGGCCGCCGGGGTGCTCGGCGACGCGCACCGGCCAGCCCGCCGCCGCGAGGAAGGCGCCGAGCGCCTTCGGTCCGCCGTGGGTCGGATCGCCCGAGGCGTAGCCGACGTAGAACGGACGACGCGCCGTCGCGACCGCGCGCGAGGCGCCGAGGCCGGCGGCGCCGCCGGACGCTGCCGCGTACCCGTCCATCTCGACGGCCCCGGTGAGGGCGAGCGTCGAGAGGAAGTACGCGCCGCTCGACGAGCCTGCGAGGTACACCCGATCGAAGCGCCCGAGCGCGGCCTCGAGCTTCGCGCGCGCGGCGCTCCACTCCGCGACCATCGCCGCGGCGTAGAGGGAGTGATCGCCGGCGCTCGTCGGCCACGCCCACCAGTCCTTCGCGCCCGCGGGGCCGATGCCTCGACGCCCGCGCGGCAGGAGCGCGACGGCCCCCGCGCGGGCGGCGGCGGCGGCGACGATCCGCTGCACCTTCTCCTTCTGCGGGCTCCGCGGGACGGGCGGGACGATGCCCGACAGGTAGACGAGGAGCGTCGCCCCGCGCCGCTCTCCGTCGCGCGGGACGAGGTAGCAGGTGCCCTCGTCGAGGCCGCGCCAGCCGTCGAGGCACCAGTCCGTGCGGACGTCGGGGAGCTCCGCCGACGACGACGCCTCGAGGCCCGCGCCGGCGTCCTCCGGCTGCGCGGGCGTCGCGCTCGCCGGCGGCGACGACACGACGGCCGCGGCCGGCGGCGACGAAGCGACGGCCGGGGCCGGCGCGCGCTCGTCGAGCGCGGACCGCCGGCACCCGCACCACGCGCAAAGAGCGCCGAGCGCGAAGGCCGCGCGCCGCGTGGTGCACCTCATGCCGTCACGAGCGCGACGGCGGAGCGTCGCGCGTCACTTGCAGCTCGCAGGATCGACGACGGTGCAGACGCCGCTCGTGCACCGCGCGGGACCGAGGCACTTCGGACCTTCGCCGTCGTTGCACGGGGCGCCGTCCGCCGCCGGCGCGACGCAGGGTCCGGTCGTGGCCCCCGAGGCGATCTTGCACTCCGCGCCGCCGGTGCACGCTGTGACCCTCTCGAGGCTGAGCTCGCACTGACCGCCCGGCGCGGCCGTGCCGATCGCGACGCAGACGCCGTCCTTCGGGTGGCAATAGAAGCCCTTCGCCGCCTCGCACGGGTTCTGGTTCAGCCTGAAGGTGCACCGGGCGCCGGCCGCGAGGGGCGCCGCGCAGATGCCGTCGTTGCAGCCGAGCGTCGGCAGGCACGGCGCCTTCGCGCCGCACGCGTTACCGCTCTTGCCGTAGGCGATGCACCTCTGGTCGACGCAGGTGAGGCCGTGGTCGCAGTCGTCCGGGCGCTCGCACGCGCCGCCGGCGGCTCCGAGCGCCGAGCACGCGCCACACGCGCTGCCCTGGGCGAGCCGACAGAGCTTGTTCTTGCACTGAGCGTCGTGGCCGCAGACGGCGCCGTCCTCGAGCGCCCCCGGAAGCGTCCGGCAGGTCTCGGGCGGCATGCGCCCGACGAGGTCTTCGCACGTCGCCGACCGCGCGTCGCGCGCGCACTGCGCGGCCCGCGTCGGCGTCGCGCTCGTGCCGTTCGCCGAGAAGCTCGACACGCAGTTGATCTTGAAGCGGGCGACGCAGGTGGCGCGGTCGGCGAAGACCGCCGTGGAGATGAACGGCGCGCACTCCTCGACCTTGTCGCAGATCGCGCTCGCCGCGTCGTTGCAGGCGGTCTCCGGACTTATCGATGCGTCGCCGGACTCGCCGCTGCACGCGAGGATGACGACCGAACAAGCCAAGCCCGACAAGAGTGCGTTCCGCTGCCCCATGAACGAACGATACCCCGATCTGCGGCGCCGACGGGTCGATCCCGAGACCCCTCAGCAATGATACCTTCTGCCGCATGGCCGATTCGCGGCGTAAGAAGTCGTACCTGCTCGATCCTCGGTTCCAGCTGAAGTGGACCGGCTACCTCGTCGTCGTCGTCGTGCTCGTGATGGCCGGGCTCGGCTACGTCATCGCGCGCACTGCCGGACACGCCTCGGACACCGCGACCCTCGCGGTGCAGCAGGCCGAGAAGGCGTACGAGGAGTCGAAGTCCAACAACATCCTCACCCGCCGCACGATGCAGCTCGCGGGAGGCGACAACCCCGCGCTGCAGACCGTGATGGACGAGTCGCTCGGCGAGGTCGACGCGCAGTCCGAGAAGAACCTCGCCGAGGTGCGGAGCGTCCAGTTGGACATCGCCTCGGACCGGAAGAACCTCCAGCTCCTCCTCGCCGCGGCCGGCGTGCTGCTCGTCGCGCTCCTCGCGTTCATGGGCATCGTCATCACCCATCGCATCGTCGGGCCGGTTCACAAGATGAAGCGACTGCTCCGTCGTGTGAGCACGGGCCGGCTCGTGATCGAGGACCGGCTGCGGCGCGGAGACGAGCTCGAGGACCTCTTCGACACGTTCCTCCAGATGACCTACTCGCTGCGGGCGATGCAGGTCGCGCGGCTCGCCACGCTCGACGGAGCGCTCCGCCGGGCCGAGTCGTCGCCGAGCACGCCCGACGACGTCGTGGAGGCGATGCGCGCCCTCCGCGCCCAGCTCGTCCTCGGCCTCGAGCC
>JAHBWC010000083.1 GCA_019637225.1 Labilithrix sp. | reverse complement strand
TCGGCACGGGCACCGTCATGGGCGCGCCCGTCGACGCCGCGCTCACCAACCCGGCCGCCGCGGGGTCGGGGCCGCCGCCGGCGCTTGGCCACGGCAGCGGCGGGACCGTCGGCGCTCCGCCGCTGGCCGCGCCGTCGGCGATCCATCACGCGCCCGCGCACCACGCCCATCACGAGCCGGCGCACCCCGCGCACGCCCAGCCCTCGTACGAGCCGACGCGCCCGCCGCCGAAGAAGGGTGGATCGGGCCTCGTCATCGCGCTGGCGATCGTCGCGCTCCTCCTCGGCGCCGGCGCGGTCGTCGCGTACGTCGTCGGAACGCAGGAATCGACGCCGGTGCCGATGCCGCCGCCGACGTTCGCGACCGAGACGCCGTCCACGCCGACGGCGCCGGTGACGACGCCCGCGACGACCGTGACGCCGGTGACGCCGCTCACGACGGTGACGGTCACGACGCCCACGCCGGGTCCGGGGCCCACGCCGACGCCCACGCCGAAGAAGGACGCGGGCGGCGGAGGCCAAGCTCAGCAGGACGCCGGAGGCGGCGGCGGGGGTCAGCCTGCCGCAGACGCGGGCGGCGCCTCAGGGCAGACCACCATCGTGACGCCGTTCGGGACCTTCCAGTTCCCTGGGCCGCGGCCGCCGTTCTACCCGCCGGATCAGCCGTGGCCGCCGCCGAACATCGGCCCGTTGCCGTCGCCCGCGCCGTGAGCGTGAGCTACGTTCCATCCGGTTCGGCGTGCGCCGGACCGTCTTCTACCTGATGACGACGGCGGATTCGAAGAGCGAGCGGCCGAACGGCGAGCGAGGCGGAGGCCCGTTCACGCCGCGCGCTCGGCGGGCGTCGATCGCGCCCGCGCGGGGGAGCCGTCCTCCGGGCAAAGCGAAGCCCACGAAGGCGGCGGTCGCACCGGCGCACCGCGAGGCGCTCCGCGCGCTCGCCGACGCGTGGCGGTACACCGTCCGCGGCCCGCGTCGCCGCGCGGTCGTCGTCGGGACGCTGCTACTCGCGACGATCGCGATGCTCGTCGCGCGCGGAGGGACTCCGGGGGCGCGCCTCGCGGGCGCGCTCATCCTCGCCGTGACCGCCGCAGCCGTCGCCGTGGTGAGCCTGCTCGAGCGCCGCGTCTTCTCGAGCCCCGCGCGCACGATCGAGCATGTCGCGGGGCGCATGGAGCCCGAGGCCGCCGCGCGCGCCGTCCGCGCGCTGTCGCTGCTCGAGCCCGACGCCACGCGAGGCGCGTCGCGCGACCTCGCGGAGCTCCACGTCGCGCGCGCGCTCGCGGCGCTCCCGCTCGACGGCGTCCGGCGCGGAGCGCAGCGCGTGGCGTTCGTCCTCGGCGTCGTCGCGCTTGTCCTCGCCGCGGGGAACGTCGCGGCGTGCGCGACGAACCCGTGGGGGCCCGCCGAAGGGGCGGACGTGCTCTTCGCGCGCGGCGGCGTCGCTCCCGTCGGGATGGCCTGGCTGAACGAGCCGCAGATCCGCGCGAGGCCGCCGGACTACCTCCACCAGGAAGAGCGGAGAGTGATGCCCTACGGGGACGTGGCCCTCCCGCGCGGCACGCTCCTCACGGTGCGCGGGGCGCCGCTCCACGCCGGGCGCCGACTCCTCCTCACGGACGGCACCGCCGAGGTCCCGTTCGTCGACGACGGGTCCGGCCACGTCGTGGCGCGCTGGCCGCTCGCGGACACCGTCAGGCTGCGCGTCGTCGCGCGCTTCGGGGCCGTCGTCATCCCCGAGCCGGAGGACACGCCCGTCGAGTCGATCCCGGACGCGGCGCCGATCGTCACCCTCGAGGGCGCGCCGCGGCAGATCCGCCTCGCGAGCGAAGAGGACGCGTCCGAGGTGCCGATCCACTACGAAGCGACGGACGATCACGGCCTCCGCGAGGTCCACCTCGTGCTCCGCGCCGGCCCACGCGAGGAGCGTCGGGTGCTCGCGCGCCTCGACGGCGAGACGAAGAACGACCGCGGCGGCTACAACCTCCGCGCGAGCGATTCGTTCATCAAGAAGAGCCACGCGCCGATCGAGATCCGCGTCGAGGCGAAGGACAACGATCCCATCACCGGACCGAAGTGGGGCGCGAGCGACGCGATCACGATCGTGCCGCCCGACGTCGGCGAGCCGGAGTCGCGCCGCCTCGCCGGGCTCGTGCGCGTGCGCGACGCGCTCGTCGACGCGCTCGCCTGGCGCATCGCGACGCCGCTGGCGGCGGAGCCGAAGGATCGGCGGACGATGCTCGAGCACGACGTGAAGCTCGCCGAAGAGGGGAGCGAGCTGCTCGAGGCCGCGCTCACCACCTCGTACGCCGGCGTCCGCGTGCCGAGCCGCCTCGGCGCGATGCTCCGCGGCCGGATGCGCAAGGTGAGGGACGCGGCGCAGAACCAGCTCCGCTCGCCGAGCACGACCGCGCGCGCCAACGTGGTGAAGACGACCGAGCGCATGGTGCTCGTCGTCGACGGCGCCATCCAGGGCCTCGGCCTCCGCGACACCCGCGAGGTCGCGCGGGAGCTCGCCGAGGTCGCCGAGGACCTCGCGGCGGCCGCCGCGCTCGCGCACAAGCCCGCCGAGAAGGTCCGCGGCGAGCAGCGGATGGACGCGGCGGTCGTCGTCCTCGACGGCGGCGGCAAGTCGATGCGCCGCCTCGGCGCGCTCGGCCGCGACATCGGCGAGATCGTCGAGATGGATCTGCTCCGGATCGCGCGCGCGCGCAGCACGAGCGATCTCACCCACGCGACGCTGGCGGCGCAGGACCTCGCCGCCCGCCTCCGCCAGCCCGATCCGTCGTTCGGTTCGCGCGGAGGCCGGCCGTCGCACGCCGGCGGCGAGTCGGGCGGCGGCCGCGGCGCGCCCGGCGAAGACGGCGACGGCGAGTCGAGCGACGTCGAGGAGGCGTTCAACGAGGCGGCGCGCGAGCTCGACAAGCTCGCCGCCGAGCACGCCGGTCACGTCGGCAAGGTCGAGCAGTCGCTCGCCGCGGGCTCGACCAAGGAGGACCGCGAGGCGCTCTCCGAGGACGCGAAGAAGCACGCGCAGAAGGTCCGCGACGCCGCGCGCCCGCTCCCGAACGTCGGCGGCGGCAGCGACTCGTGGACGAGCAAGGGCGCGGCCGCGCGCGAGCACGCCGAGCAGATGGCCAAGGCGCTCGAGCAGGACAACCCCGCGGACGCCGTCGAGAGCGGCCGGAGCGCGCTCGGCGCGCTCGACGAGGCGAAGCGCGCCGCGTCGCGCCAGCGCTTCGGGCGCTTCGGCGATCCCGGCGCCGAGAAGACCGTCGACGAGGCCCGGCGCCAGCTCGAGGCCGAGGTGAAGTGGGCCGAGGACAAGCTCGAGCAGCTCCGCCGGCGCGCCGCCCAGCGCGCGGCCCCCGAGCTCCGCGAGCACGGCGACACCGAGGGCAAGCTCGGCGAGCGCGCCCGCGAGCTCGCGAAGAAGGGGCGCGACCAGGAGGCGCTCCCGCCGGCGGCGCTCGACGCGCTCCGCGACGCCGAGGAGGCCGCGCACGAGGCGGCGCGCGCGCTCCGCGAGGGCGACGCCGACAAGGGCCTCGCGAAGCAGCGCGAGGCGCAGCAGAAGCTCGAGATGGCGCGCGACGCGCTCGGCGACGGCGAGGGCGATCGCGACGGATCGAACAACGACGGCGATCGCATGGCTCGCGATCACACCGACATCCCGAAGGCCGACTCCCACAAGGGCCCGGAGGAGTTCCGTCGTCGCGTCATCAAGGGTCTCGGCCAGCCCGCGGGCGGAAAGTACAAAGACGCCGTGAAGCGCTACGCGGAGGGGCTCCTCCGATGACGATCCCCGTGCGCCTCCCGAAGCTGCGCCTCCGAAAGAGCGTCGCCGTCGTGGCGCTGGGCGCGGGGCTGCTCGCCGTGTGCGGACCGGGCCGCGCCGTCGCGCAGCCCGACCCCGGCGAAGGCGTCGCGGCGCGCGCGAACGAGCTCATCGTCGCGATGGAGTACGACAAGGCGCGCGCCGACCTGGCGAAGGCCGACCCCAACAGCCGCGCGGTCGTCCTGGCGAAGGCGCGGCTCGCCCTCTACGAGGAGGACTGCGATCTCTCGGCCGCCCTCATGAGCCGTGGCGACGTGGCAGAGGACGAAGACGGTCGCGTCCTCGCCGACGTCGCCCGCGGGTGCGCGCGCGTCACCGCCGCGACCGTCATCGACAAGGACGAGGCCGCCGGCGTCGTCGTCCGCTGGCACGACGAGGCCGATCGCGCGCTGATGCCGCTGATCGTGGACACGGTGAACAAGGCGCGCGCCTCGCTCACACGCGATCTCGGCGTCGACTGGAAGCGGCCGACGCGCATCACGGTCGTCCGCGATCTGCTCTCGCTCTCCGCGATGACCGGCCTGCCGTACAAGGCCGCGCAGACGACCGGCACCGTCGCGGTCGCGAAGTGGGGGCGCGTCACGATCCTCTCGCCGCGCGCGAGCAAGCACGGCTACCCGTGGCGCGACACGCTCACCCACGAGCTCACGCACCTCGCGATCTCGATGCAGTCGCGCGAGCGGGCGCCGCTCTGGCTCCACGAAGGCGTCGCCCGCCGGCAAGAGGTGCGCTGGCGCGAGCCCGGCCCGTTCGACGACCGGCCGAGCGTCGAGAGCGTCGTCCAGCGCGGGATGGAGCTGAAGCTCGATCTGCCGCTCGACAAGCTCGGGCCGTCGATCGCGATGCTCCCGAGCGCCGACGCGGCCATGGTCGCGTTCGCCGAGGTCGCGAGCTTCGTCCGCTTCTTCGTCGAGACGCAGCCCGAGGGGGCGCTCGCGAAGCTCCTCGTCGCGCTCCGGGCCGCGAAGAGCGTCGACGAGGCGCTGAAGCAGGTGAGCGGCGAGACGCTGCCGCAGTGGGACGTCAAGTGGCGGGCCCACCTCGCGCGGAGGCCGAAGGAGCCGCTCTCACCGCTCTACGGCCTCGGCGGCGCCCCGCCGAGCGCCGCCGACTCGCGCGAGCGCGCGCGCCTGGCCGAGCTCCTCCTCGGTCGCGGGCACCCGAACGAGGCCCTCGTCGAGCTCGACAAGGTCTCCGAGACGCTCCTCGGGGACCCGAGCCTCCGCTACCTCCGCGGCCGCGTCCTCGAGGCCAAGGGGGATCACCCCGCCGCCGAGGCCCTGGTCGAGGACCCGAAGGCCTGGATCGCCAGCTACGGGCCGTGCTGGGCCCTCGGCGCCCGCCTGGCCCGGAGCCGAGGCGACGGACCGGCCGCCGATCTCGCGTCGGCAGAGGCTCTGGCCCACGATCCGTTCACGATCGAGGCGGCCTGCGGGACCGCGCCTTCCGACGAGCCGTCCGCACAAAAGCAGCCCTCGGGTGGGCCTCTGTGCGACGCTGCGCGGAAGCGAGGCGAGCCCGATTTGGGTAAAGACTAGGTGTGATTGACCTTCCGCACAGAGGGCCGGCATAATCCGTAACGGCAGAATCTGCCGAGAGAAAGAGGTCGGGACACCCACGCATGACGTTGGCGTGGCGTCGCACCGTCCATCCCCGGTGGGCCCTCCCTTGTCGTCGATGAACGCGATCACGTACGCAACCGCCCAGATCCTGCGAGTGCTTCCGCGGACCCGGATCACGCGCGCCATGGGTCACTTGGCCGACTACGCCTGGCCCGATCGGCTCGGGAAGGCGGTCGTCGACATCTACTGCCGTGCCTACGACGTCGACCTCGACGAGTGTCGCAAGGCGAGCGGCTTCCGTTCGTTCGACGAGTTCTTCACGCGTGAGCTCAAGGGCGGCGCGCGCCCGCTGCCCGAGGATCCGCGCGTCGTCATCAGCCCCGCCGACGGCCGCGTCGACTCGATCGGTCCCGTCGATGGCCGCGCCTTCCACGTCAAGGGGCGGCCCTACCGCGTGGACGAGCTCCTCGGCGACGAGGACGAGGCGCGCCGCTACGAGGGCGGGCAGGGCTGCGTCGTCTACCTCTCGCCGCGCGACTACCACCGCGTGCACGCGCCGGTCGCCGGAGCGATCGCCGCCGTGCGCTCGATGCCCGGCGACTACTACCCGGTCAACGCGATCGGCGTCCGGCACGTTCACAACCTCTTCGTTCGCAATCGAAGGGTCGCGATCGCGATCGACACGCCGCCCGAGTCCGGCCTCGGCCGCGTCACCGTGGTGATGGTCGCCGCGATGGTCGTCGGCCGGATCACGGTGAGCGGGATCGACGAGCGCGACGTATCGGTGGGTCTGCACGAGCTCTCGCCGGCGCGCCGCGTCGAGCGCGGCGACGAGATCGGGATCTTCCGGCTGGGCTCGACCGCCGTCGTGTTCTTCGAGCCGGGCGTCGTCACGAAATGGCTGGCAGGGGAGGGCGCTGTCCGGTTCGGCCAGCCCTTCGCGCTCCACGCGCCCGACGTGAAGGCGGCGAACGGCACCACCTCGCGGGGGACCGGATGAGCGGCGACGGACCCTCGAAGGCGACGCCGGGCCACGCCGAGCCGCTCGACGACATCATCCTCGGCGATGACGACGAGGCCGACGCGCCCCCGCCGGTCGCGCCGAAGCCGTCGACGCCGCCTCCGCTCCGCGCGAAGTCGCCTGCGTCCGTCGCGCCGCCCGCGGCCTCGGCGCCGCCGCCTTCGATGAAGAAGGAGCGGAGCTCGAACCGCATCCAGGCCGCGGCCGACGCCGAAGCGAAGGACTCGCAAGGGCGCAAGCGCGCGAAGATGACGCTCCGCATCCCCGACGACGAGATCTCGCGTCCCAACCTGCCGGCGACGACGCCGGCGGGGGGCGTCCCCGCCGTCGGGAGGGGCTCCGTCGCGCCGCCCGCGTTCGGCGGATCGGACGGCGTGTCGTCGTCCGCAGGCGCGTCGTCGTCCGCGGGTGCTTCGTCCGCAGGCGCGTCGTCGTCCGCAGGTGCTTCCTCCGCGGGTGCGTCGTCGGCCGCAGGCGCTTCGATCGTCTCGCCGAGCCGTCCGCCGTCGTCCCCCGAGCCGGCGGCGCGCGCCGAGATCGACAGCGCCCCCGTCGCGCGCGCGCGGCTGATGACGGGGCCGCCCCCGCCGGCGTTCAACGCCGACGACACGCTCGAGCTCCCGAGCGATCACGTTCGCGCGCGCCTCGCGGCGCTCACGGGAGACATGGCGTCGCGGGCGCCGGCGGTCGGCATCGACGCGACGCACGAGCCCGGCTGGACGCCGTACCAGCCCGAGGTGGCGCGCGACGCGCTCCCGATCCAGCCGACGCCGATCGTCGAGCTCCGGGACGACTCGCCGAAGCGGGTCGACGGCGAGGGGCGGGGCGATCCGCGCGGGACGGTGCTCGACTCGCACGAGCTCCACAACTCGAGCCCGCCGATCTCCGAGGACATCCCCGTCGACATGGACCTGTCGAGCATCGGGAGCATCCCGGACACGTCGAGCGACGAGCTCGCGACGCACCCGCGCCTGCCGATCGCGCTCGACTCGGAGGACATCCGCATCGACGAGGGCGATCGCGTCAGCGAGACCGGCGAGGTCGAGGTGGCGCCGGAGGATCTCGTGAGCGTCGAGTCGCTCCCGTCGCCGGCCTACCAGCCGCCGCCCGTGAAGACGGCGGGGAAGTACCCCGCGTTCAAGGCGCCCGAGCCGGCGACGGTGGCGGCGCCGGCGGTCGCGCCCGCGCCTGCGGCCTCGAGCCGTCCGGGCAACACGCCCTCGCAGCCGCCTCCCGTGACCCCGCAGGCGCCGCCCGTCGCGGCGACGCCGCAAGCGCCCGCGGTCGCGCCTGCCGCGCTCGTCCCGCCGGTCGCGCCCGCGTCGCCGTCTCCGGCCCCGCATCAGCCGGTCATGGCGGCGCGCCGGCCGTCGAACCCGCTCGTGTTCGTCCCGCCGGTCGGCGCGCTCGCGCCGCCGCCGATGACCGACACCGCCGCGACGCGCAAGAAGACGCGCCCGTGGTGGGAGGAGCTCTTCAACGACGACTTCATCCGCACCATGGCGAAGGTGACGGACGGCCAGATCGGCAAGGAGGTGAACTTCATCGAGGAGAGCCTCGGCTGCGAGGCCGGCGCGATGATCCTCGACCTCGCTTGCGGCACCGGCCGGCACGCGGTGGAGCTCGCCGCGCGTGGCTACCAGGTCGTCGGCTTCGATCTCAGCCTCGCGATGCTCGCGCGCGCCTCCGACGAGGCGCAGGACCGCAAGCAGAAGATCAACTTCGTGCAGGGCGACATGCGCGAGATGACGTTCGAGGAGACCTTCGACGGCATCTACTCGTGGAACACGAGCTTCGGCTACTTCGACGAGGAGAAGAACGGCGCCGTCATCGCGCGTGTCCACAAGGCGCTCAAGAAGGGCGGCCAGTTCCTCCTCGACGTCGTGAACCGCGACTACATCGTCCGGCAGGCGCCGTCCCTCGCGTGGTTCGAGGGAGACGGCTGCATCTGCATGGACGAGATGACGATCGACTTCATCACGAGCCGCATGAAGGTGAAGCGGACGCTGATGATGGACGACGGGCGCACCAAGGAGATCGAGTACTCGATCCGCGCCTACGCCCTCCACGAGCTCGGAAAGATGTTGCACGACAACGGCTTCCGCGTCGCGGAGGTGAGCGGGCGCACCGGGACCCCCGGCGTGTTCTTCGGCTGCGAGGCCCCGCGCACCCTGATCCTCGCCGAGAAGCGCTAGTACTTCGACCCATCGATTTCGATGGGTCGAGGTACGACGATGAAAACCACTACCCGTCCGCATCAGAAGAGAGAGCGGGCACGGGCACGGGCACGGGCACGGGCACGTTGGAGAGGAGACGAGAGGCGCGTCTGGTGAGCATGACGCGTCAGCCACCTCCTCGCTTCGGCCCATCGCGCCAAGGGCTGTCTGTGCTCCTGACGCGAGCGAGCTCCCTCTCGTCTCCCCGCGTGCCCGTGCCCGTGCCCGTGCCCGTGCCCGATCTCGTCTCGGGCATCACGCGACAGGAATGGGTGGCGCGCTCTAGCTCCTCGCCCTGTTCTCTCCCGCGCGTGACGGTATCCTTGCGTTCGTGAGCAACGCCGCGAAGGACCTGAACGAGGAGCGACTGGCCGTCTCGCGAACCGGGCGCGGCGCCAAGGTCCGCTCGGAGTCGGGCGTGAAGGCGCTGATCCTCGACGGCGACGCCGTCGTGGTCACGACCGACTACGAGGCGATCGCCGCCGCGCACCGCGCGCGCAAGCGCTTCTGGGTAGACCTCGACGAGCGCGTCGCCCAGGCCGACGAGCTGCTCCTCGACGTGCTCCACATCCACCCGCTCGCGATCGAAGACATCTGGAACGACATCGGCATCCCGAAGGTCGAGGACTTCGGCGAGTACGTGCAGCTCGTGATGCACGGCGTCCGCGAGGAAGACGTCGGCGGCAGCGACATCCCGGTCGCGCTCACCGAGCTCGACGTCGTCATCGGACCGAACTTCATCGTCACCCACGCCCACGACGAGAAGGTCTGCGCGATCGCGCCGGTGCTCGCCGAGGCCGGGCGGAACGCGCGCCTCTTGAAGAAGGGGCCGGCCTGGATCGCCCACGCCGTCCTCGATCGCATGGTCGACGAGTACCTGCCCGTGGTGAACCGCTTCGAGGCGGAGATCGAGGAGGTCGAGACGCAGATCCTCGAGGGCAAGTCGAAGGACGACGACGAGCACGCCATCATGCGTCGGATCCTCCACGTCAAGCGGAGCCTGCAGTTGCTACGGCGCACGACCATCTCGCAGCGCGAGATCCTCTCGCGCCTCGCCCGCGCCGAGTTCGACGAGATCCCGCGCGAGGCGATGCCGTTCTACCGCGACGTCTACGATCACTTCGCGCGCGTCACCGAGCTTGTCGACAGCTACCGCGAGCTCGCGACGAGCTTGCTCGAGGCGCACTTCAGCATCCAGTCGCACCAGATGAACGAGATCATGAAGCGGCTGACGTTGATCTCGACGATCATGCTGCCGCTCTCGCTCGTCGCCGGCATCTACGGGATGAACTTCAAGGGCGTCTTCCCGGAGCTCGACTGGCAGTACGGCTACTTCTACGCGCTCGGCCTCATGGCCGCGATCGCCGCGGGCATCGTCCTCTACTTCAAGAAGCAGAGGTGGCTCTGACGCGAGCGCGGGCTCAGCGCGCGGCGACCTCGCGGGGCGGCGCGTCCTTGCAGCAGCGCGTGCCGGTCTCGGCGCCGTTGTAGACGGCGTCGTGGCCGACCTGGAACTGGCGGCACGCGTGGCGGCTCGGGATCCACCACGAGCCCTTGAGGACCTCCTTCCAGCCCATCTTGTTGCCCATGCCGCGCCCGTCGGCCTGGACCCACTCCTCGACGTTGCCGGCCATGTCCTGCACGCCGAAGGGGCTCGCGCACTTCTCGTGGGAGCCGACGACCGAGCGGTGATCGACGAGGCGGCCGGGCTTGCCGATGTTCGTGCTCCGGTCGACGTTGCACGCGGCGGCGTCGCGCTCCCAGCCGTACGGGTAGGGGCGCATCTCTTCGCCCTCGCAGGCGAACTGCCACTCGCTCTCGCGGCACAGGCGGCCGCCCTCCGCCTCGCAGAGCTTTCGCGAGCTCGTCCACGACATGAAGTGCAAGGGCAGGCTCGAGTCTTCTTCCGCGCGCTCCGTCGCGTCGATGCAGTAGCGCATGTGGACGCGCTCCTTCGACTTGCAGACGGACTTCGCGTAGCGCGCGCAGCGAAACTGGTGGTAGCGGCTCGTCGGCGGGTCCATCCACTCGAGGCACTTCTGCTCGACGTCGGGGCAGTACTCGCCCTCGACGAGCACCATGCCGGCCGGGCACGCCTTCGCGTCGGCGCTGCTCTTCGCCGCGGCGGGCGCCTTCGCCCCGAGCGCGCCTTCCTTCGCGGCGGGCGCGGCGGGCGTCACGGTCGCGATCGCGAGCGTCGCCGAGCCGGCGAGCGCGTGCGGCTCGGCTTCCTTCTGGGCGCCCTGGCTGCGCGTGCAGGCCGGAGCGAGCGTCGCGGTGAAGAGCGCGGCGGCGCCAGCGAGCGCGAGGGTGGCGCGCGTGGTTCGCGTCCTCGCGGGAGCGGAGCGGAGAGTGTTGCCCCTCGTGCGGGCGGGCGGGTACTTCATGACGAGCGCGTGCCGTAACCCAGCTCGGCCGTGGGAGGAACGAAAACCGACGCGTCGCGCGGCCCGCGGCGGGCGCGCTCGCTGCTCCGATGAGCAGTGCGACGCGGCACGATCGCGGGCTCCGGCGCCGCGCGATCTCCGCATGCGACGATCGCGCCGTCACTCGCCGAAGTCGATGCCGTCCGGGTACACCCCGACATTCCAGCGTTTGTTCGTCGCGAGCGAGTCCCGGTCGATCTCGAGCACGCTGCCCGGCTGCGTGTGGTTGCCCTCACAGACGAGGTACACGCGGCCGTCCTTCGCGACCTTCACCACGTGCGGCAACGCGCACTCGGCCTTCGTGAGCGCCGCGCGGCCCGTCACCTTCGCCTGCTCGAGATCGACGCGCACGAGGCCGTCGGGCGCCTGCGTCGGGACGAGCAGCGTCGTCGCGTCGACGAAGGCGGGCATGAACGCCTTGGCCGCGAGCGGGACGGTGCGCTCCGCGACGAAGCGCTTCGCGGCGCGATCGAAGACGCGCACGTCCTGGCCCTCGAGGTCGGCGACGACGACGAGCTTCTCGTCGGGCGAGAGCGTCGCCGAGTACGGTCCGTACCGCGGCACGCCCGGCACGCCCGGCGACGAGCCGAGCGGGATCCGCGACGTGGGGAAGCCGTCGGTCGAGAGGTCGACGAGCGCGAGCTCGTCGGAGCCGTAACACGCGACGAACGCCGTGCGGTCGTCGCGCGTGATCGCGACGCCGTGCGGTGCGGTGCAGACGGCGCGCGACCCGAGGCGCTTCATGGTGCGCGCGTCGAAAACGACGAGGTGCGCGAACATCGTCGCCGGGCTCGCTGCGCCCTTCGCGGCGACGTCCATCGCGCGCTTCATGTCGAAGTGGGTGACGATGACGCGGGCGCGATCGTGCGTGAGGACGACGTCGCCGGGGTTCTCGTCGACGAACGCGGCCGCGTTCGCCGAGAGGTTGTCGAGGTCGAGCCGCGCGAGGCGACCGACCTCGCTCGCGCCTCCGTGCGACGCGTGCGGATCCTTCTTCTTTCCGGGCTCCGGCGGAAAGGCGAGCGCGACGAACACCGCCTTCGTGCGCGGGTCGATCGCGAGGTGGTGCGGCGCCTCGCGGGCGTCGGGGTCGAGGTCGAGCGGGACCGTCGTGACGGTGTCTCCGTCGCGATCGAGGACGCTGATCGAGTCCGAGCCGTTGTTCGTCACGTAGGCGGCGCGCGCCGGCGGCGTCGGGATCGCCGCGCCCGGCGTGAGCGGGCCGGCGCCCGTCGTCTCGGCCGTCGACTTCTTGCAGCTCGAGCATCCCGTGAGGAGAGAGGCGAGAGCGAGCGCGCCGAAAACGAAGTACAACCGACCCGTGCCGCGCGCGCGACCTCCTTCGGGACCCACTCGAGAGCCTTCGATGCACCGCTCCCTCTCGCGCCGTCGGTGTGCAGGGCTCCTCATCGGCTCTCTCCTGATGTGTACCACCGCGCCCGCGCGTGCGAACGGGCGTTTCCCCGAAGCCCAGCTGATCGAGTCGGTGCCGGGCGATCCCAGCACCGTGTACCTCCGCGCGACCTTCGGCGTGCTCGTGTCGCGCGACGCGGGCAAGAGCTGGCGGTGGATCTGCGAGCGCGCGCTCGGCTACGACGGGCAGTGGGATCCGCCGGTCACGGCGACGCGCGACGGCCGCCTCTGGGTGGGCCTCGAAGACGGCCTCGTCTCGACGCGCGACGGGTGCGAGCTCGAGGCCGCGCCGGAGCTCGACGGGCACACCGTCAAGGACCTCACGACCGATCCACGCGGCGAGACGATCTGGGCGATCACGGGCGCGCCCGGCAAGCGCGCCTTCGTGTGGCGCCGCTCGCCGGGGAAGAGGTTCGAGCGCCTCGCCGGGATGGACGACACCAACCTGATGACGATCGAGGTCGCGCCCTCGAACCCGTCGCGCGTGTACCTGAGCGGGCAGCCGAACTCGACGATCCGCGGGCAGGTGTTCCGCTCCGTCGACGGAGGCGCGACGTTCACGACGGAGACGAACGACCTCGCGGCCGAGGGGCCGTTCTTCATCGGCGCGGTCGACCCGCGCGATCCGGGCACCCTCTTGATCCGGCACCTCCACGGCAAGGGGAGCGATCTGCTCCGCACGCGCGACGGCGGCAAGACGTTCGAGAACGTCCTCACGATGACGAGCGCCATGTTCGGCTTCGCCAAGAGCGCGGACGGATCGACCTACTGGGCGGGATCCGGGCTCGCGGAGCACGGCCTCTTTCGCTCGACCGACCGCGGTGCGCATTTCGAGAACGTCTCGAAGAGCGGCGTGCTCTGCCTGCACTCGGCCGCGCCGGATGCGCTCTTCGTCTGCGAGAACGCGCTCACGCCGGGCGCGCCGGCGATCGCCGTGTCGCGCGATCGCGGCGCGACGATCACGTCGCTCGCGCGGTTCTCGGACATCGAGGGGCCCGTCGCGTGCGCGACTCCGGACGCGCGCGCGAGCCTCTGCTCCGGGACGTGGCCGGAGATGAAGGCGCTCCTCTCGCCCGCCGCGACCGTGCTCGACGGCGGCGCCGCGGCCGACCCGACGCTGCGTCCGTCGAGACGCCGCGACGCCGGCGTGCCGGACGGCGTCGGCGCGCCGGCCGCTCGCCGCTCGACCTGCGGTTGCGAGGTCGTTGGACATGCTCCTTCCTCCCCGGATCCGTGGTGGCTCATCGCGGGGGCGCTCACCCTCATGCTGCGGGCTCGGTCCTCCATCCTGCATGGATCCAGGCTCACCCGACGCCGGAAGGCCTGAGGATCAAGTTGCGCAATCGGCGTGCTCACGAGCACCGCCGAGGCGGATCTTTCGCCGATCGAGGGGGCAAACGCGCGCTCTGACACACGGATTGGACCGTGTGGGTAGAACTCGCCGCGCTCGCGCGACAGCGGATCGAAGACGGGCCGCTGGCTCTCCGTTTGCACGCGGAGAGGTCATGCAAATGGAACGAGAGGCGACCCTGCGGCGTGACCGATCGGCGTGGCTCCGGAGCTGCACGAAGAGCTCCCTCCTGATCGCCCTCGCTTCGATCCTCACCGCGACGACGTTCGGCTGCAGCGACGGCAGCGACGGCTCGGGCCTCTCGTCGCGCCGGGCGCGCCGGAACTCGCCTCCCGCGGCGGGCACCGCGGACGACCATGACGAGAGCGACACCGAGGGCTCGAACGACACGGACGTCGGCAACCCGAACGCGGACTCGCGGCCGGACGCGCCGACGACCCCGGGGACGAGCGCCACGCAGTTCGCGGTGACGCTCGCGCAGAATACGCCCACCGTCGATCTCGGCGAGTCGGTCGACCTCGACGTCTCCGTCGAGCCGAAGAACGGCTTCTCGGGAATGGTCGACATCACCGTCGCCGGCCTTCCCGCCGGCGTCACCGCGTCGACCGTTCAGGCGGCGATCGCGCCGTCGGCCACGGCGCCGACCACGGTGAAGCTCAAGCTCACGGCCACGGTCGACGCGGTCGTGACCGCGCCGGGCGCGAGCTCCGCGCTCGTCATCACGGGCAAGGCGGGCAGCGTCACGGCGACGGCGAACGCGAACTTCAAGGTGGCGCCGAAGCTGAAGCTCACGATCCCCGTCAACGTCGACGCGCTCCGCGCGGCCAACACGACCTACCGCGACGAGTGGGGCTCGGCGTTCGGCGCGAGCCAGCGGCCGCTGAAGACGCAGCAGGGCAACGGCATCGTCGTCACGGTGTTCAACGCCGACTCGAAGCAGCACATCATCCACGGCGCGTCTGGCTTCACCCACGGCAGCACGGCCGCCGGGACGGAGATCCAGCCGAACGCGTTCGAGATGCTGAACGGCGCGGTCCGCACGCGTACGCTCAACGTCGGCGCGAACGTGAACGGCTACCCGCACGAGGGGGCGCAGGGGGTGGGCGCTTCGTTCCGGATCCGCGTCGAAGCGGCTCCCTGATCCCTCCCAGAAGCCAGGCGGAGTGCGCGCGGCGGGCCGAGCGGAACGTCGCGGCGGCCCGCGCTCGCGTCGCGCTCAGTCGGTCTCGTAGCGGATGCTCACGATCGTGAGCTCGACCTCGCCGGCGGGCTTTCGGAACGTGAAGCTATCGCCCTCGCGGCGCTTCAGGAGCGTGCGCGCGAGCGGCGACTTGTAGCTGATCCGGCCGCGCGGCGTGTCGATCTCGTCCTGCCCGACGATCGTGTAGGTCGCGGCCTTGCCGTCTTCGTCCTCGATGTGGACGGTGGCGCCGAAGAAGACGCGCTCGACGTCCGGCCGATCCGTCGGCTCGACGACGCGGGCGCTCTCGAGACGCTTCGTGAGGAAGTGGATCCGCCGGTCGATCTCCCGGAGCTTCTTCTTGCCGTAGATGTACTCGGCGTTCTCGCTTCGATCGCCCTGGGCGGCCGCGTCGGCCACGTCCTGGACGACCTTCGGGCGCTGCTTCGTGCGGAGCTCGACGAGCTCTTCCTGGAGCCGCCGTGCACCCTGCCGCGTGATGTAGTTCGGCTCGCCGCTCACGCCGCCCCGGAGACGCGTGCGGGGTGGGACGGCGCGAGCGCGGAGACGAGGACGTCGAGCGCCCAGGGCCGCCGGCGGCCGTCGTGGAGGGCGAGCACCGCGGCCGCGATCGCTCGCCGGGAGGCGTCGCGCGGGACGCTGACCACCGCCCAGCGCGCGTCCGGCTCCTTGCCCCACTGCCTGCCGGCGACGACCTTCACCTGGCGCGCGCCCTCGCAGATCGCCACCGTGGTCCGCGGCGGCCGCACGAGCTCGAGCGCGCGCTCGGCGAAGGCGATCCGGTCGAAGCTCTCGGTGGAGCGCTCGGCGAGGTCTTCGGCCTGCTCGATGCGCTCGATCTCGATGCGCGGCATGTCCGTCGAGCCTAGCACCTCTCGCTGGGCCGCTCGCGTCTCAGCGCCCGCGCGCGCGCGACGAGAGCTCGAAGAAGTAGCTGACGAGATCGCGCTCTTTGTGACCCATCGCGACGAGGCGCGCGATGCGCCCGAACGGCCAGACGCGCGTGTCCGGCGGGACGATCATCACCCAGTAGCCGAGCTCGTTCGGCGAGATGTCGAGCCACTCCGCGTCGAGCCGGCGCGACAGGATCTCGCTGAGCAGCGCCCCGTGACGGCGGAGCTCGTACGCTTCGTCGCTCGTCTTCACGACGTGCTCGGGGAACGACTCGAGGAGCACCGACTGCATCGCCTCGATGCCGCTCACGTCGGCGCGCAGATCGATCCCGCGCTTGAGGCGGTAGTCGAGCCCGAGCTCGCGCGCGAGCAGGGTGAACTGCACGCGCGCCTCGAGGACCGAGGTCGGCAGCACGTCGAGCGAGCGCTGCTCGCCGCCGAGGCCGGGCGGGAGCGCCAGGTGCTCGGCGAGCTCGTCGGCCGATCCGCCGAGTCGCGGCAGGAGCGGCGCCTTCGGGAGAAGCGGCGCCGGGCTCTCGTGCCGGTACGGCGGAAGCGACGCGCCGTGCATGAACGAGCGGCCCGGCGCCATCGACGCGGTCGGCGTGATCGGCTCGAGGTCGGCCGCGGCGGGTGGCGCTTCGCCGAGCAGGTTCGGCGGCACCTCGAGCGGAGGATCGTCCTCCGGCACGCGACCCGAGGGGGGGCGCAGCGGGGTCGGTCGCTCGTGCGCCGCGCGTTCGGGGGCGGGGGTCTCCTCGGGGAGCGGCGCGCGCCTCGCCGGGGCCGGCGAAGATCGAACCTCCGGGAACGACGCCGACACGCGCCGGATCTCCGGGGTCGAGCTCGTGCGCGGAACGATCGGCGAGTCCGGCTCCGCGCGCGGATCGAACGACGCCGGCGGCCGCGTCTCCATCATGACGCCGCTGAGTCGCGGACGACGCGACGGTCGCGGACCGTCGGCCGGCGGGGCGGAGCTCGGCGTCGGAGGCAGGAGATCCGGTCCCGGAAGATCGAGCGTGAACGACGCCGCGGGATCGGGCGTCGGGGTCAGGTCGAGCTCGAGCGGCGGGGGCGGCGCGTGCGGGAGCACCTCGGCCGCCGCCGGGCGCTGCGATCGGAGCGCGGGCGTCGCGTCGGGATCGCCGGCGGCGTTCTCTGCCGGCGCGGCGGACGGCACCTTCCGGCTGCTCGGCAGCTTGCCGGGCTCCGGGAGCGGCGGCACCGAGAGCGGCGGCACCGAGAGCGGCGCGGCCGGCAGCTTGCGGCTCGACGGGAGCGGCGGCGGCGCCCGCGGCGGGACACGCGAAGGGACGAGCGGAGGCGCGCCGCGCGAGGGCCGCACCGGCGCCGGCGGAGGCGGGAGCTGGCTGGCGGTCACCGGAGGAGGCGGCGGCGTCGGGCTCGGGAGCACCGGCACGAGATCCTCGGGCTCGAGGCTGAGCGGTGTCGGCTCCGGGGGCGTCGGCTCCGGGGCGGCCGGCTCGCGGTCGAGCTCCAGGGAAGCGAGGCCCGCGCCGCCGTCGAGCGCGTCGATGACCGGCGGCATGACGGCGGCGATCTCCGCCGCGAGCGCCGCCGGCGGCCGGCTCGGCTGAGCGGCCTGCAGGCCGTCGGCGAGCGTCTGCTTCTTGGCGGGGGCGGCGCCGACCGCGCGCGCGAGCAGCCGCTGCGCGCGGAGGAGCAGGCCCTCGTCGACGCCCGGCGCGTCGACGAGGTCGCGCGCGTACGGCATCGCGCGGCGCGGATCGCCTGCGTCGAGCCACGACTCGGCGGCGAGGAGCGCGAGCTCCTGGAACGACGTCATGGAGAGCGCGAGCGCCGAGACGCGCTCGGCGATGAGCTTCGGCGGCTCGAGGCGCATCGTGAGCGACACGCGCGCCCGGAGGTACGTCGTCCCCGGAGTCCTGCCGTGGCGGCGCTCGGCCTCGTCGACCGCGTCGAGCGTGCCCTCGATCTCGCCGGCCTCGAGGCGCGTCTCGATCGCCCAGAGATCGGGCGCGGCGAGCGGACCCTTCTCGGGCATGTCGCGCAGCGACACCCTCCCTTCGAGCGACTTGTACAGCGCGCGCGCGTCGTCGTCGGGCGCGGCGTCGGCTCGGGTGCGGAGGAACGCGATCACGTCGGCGCGCGGCAGCGCCTCCTGGATCTCCGGAGTGGGCGCCCTGTGCGTCAGCCCTCCGAGCGCGTTGAAGAGGCGCTTCGGGTCGGCGAACGATGGCCGCTTGTACGTGCGCGCGCCCGGCTTGCCGCCCTTCGTGCAGGCGTCGGTCGACAGCAGGATGGTCGTCTCGTCCGGCTCGCTCTCGAGGATCGTGGCGAGGTAGAGCGCGTGGAGGGTCGCGCTGGCGTGTTCCATGTCGAGGTCGCGCGCGAGCGTCGCGAGGTCGAGGAAGACGCCGCGGTAGGCGTGCGCGGCCCCGTTGTACCCGTCCGACTGGAACAGCTCGCCGGGCCCGAGGTAGCGCGCGACGCGGCGCACGGCGACGCCGCGCGCATAGGCGTCGGACAGCACCGGCTGCATCGCCTCGGCGAGCTCGCGCGCCAGCGCAGGCGTCATCCCGAGGTGGGCGAGCCGCACGCGCGCGTGCTCGGCCGTCGTCTGGTAGCCGTGCTCGCGAACGCGCCCGGGCTCGCTCGCGCGGAGCTCGATCTCGCCGATCTCGAACATCGCGTACTCGGCCTCGGGCGGGGCGCTCCCGCGGAGGACGACGCGATCGCCGACGAGCAGCAGGCAGGTCGCCGCCGCCCCCGACGGTCTGGAAGCGCCGTCGCTCACGCCCTCAATCCACCTTTCTTCGATCCCCACGAAGTCATGGCGTTCCTACCGTGTCACCGGCTCGATCGACGCGCGCCCACGAGCCGCTGACGAGCTGGGAGGATCGCATGTTCGCGCGGCGAGAGAGAGAGGGGCCGTCGAAGAAATGCGGAGAGCTTCGCACGACCCGCATACGCCCGTTTTACAGCGGATTTCCCGCGGATGGCCACTATTGCAGCCGGTCTTTTTCCTTTGCCCCACCGGGGCGCCCGGCTTTATATGTGGCTGCCTCTGTGGGAGCCCTCATGAAAGCCCGAACCGCCTACGCTTCTGTCCTCATCGCCGCTGGTCTTCTCGTCGTAGCTTGCGCTTCCAAGAAGCCCGCGCCGAAGGAGCCGACCGTCACCGAGACGATCTCCGACGCCGGCGCCGACGTCGAGGTCGAGGCCGAGGCTCCCGCGCCGCTGTCGCTCTTCGAGCGCCTCGGCAAGCAGGAGGGCATCGCGCAGTTCGTCGACACGTTCGTCAAGAACCTCCAGGCGGACACGAAGTTCAACAAGCGCATCGCGGGCGTGAAGGGCGCGAAGCTCGACAAGCTCAAGAAGGACCTCGTCGACCAGATCTGCGTCGAGTCCGGCGGTCCCGAGGCGGGCGCGGAGTGCAAGTACGAGGGCCGCTTCATGCGCGAGGCGCTCGGCGCCAAGAGCAAGCTGAAGGAAGAGGAGTGGACGGCGATGCTGCTCGACCTCCGCACGGCGCTCGAGGAGCACAAGATCGGCGACAACGAGCAGCAGGACCTCGCGTCCGCGCTCGGCAAGTTCCGCGACGACGCCGTCGACGTGAAGCCGCCGAAGCCGGCGAAGCCCTAGTGTCCCGAGTCCGCAAGGACTCGGACACCGGAGCTGGACCCGCGAGCGTGAGCCAGGACACGCGCGGGCGCATCGTCGATGCGGCCATCCAGCTGTTCAACGCGCGCGGCGTCGGCGCCGTGACGACGAACCACGTCGCCGCGCACCTGAAGATCAGCCCGGGCAACCTCTACTATCACTTCCGAA
Organism: Labilithrix sp.; assembly: GCA_019637225.1. GTDB lineage: Bacteria > Myxococcota_A > Polyangia > Polyangiales > Polyangiaceae > Labilithrix. The sequence continues at coordinate 15,963 of JAHBWC010000083.1, read as the reverse complement.
ACAAGGAGGAGATCGTACGCGAGGCGTTCGACCGGATGAACGCGGAGGCCGACGCGGTCTGGCGGCTCGACGACGCGAGCGACGCGACCGCGAAGCGTCCCGCGGTGGATCCGACGGCGCTCCAGCGCATGCTCGTCGGCAACCTGAAGCTCTACGCGCGCTACCTCTTCTTCGCGCGCGAGCTGCCGTCGCTCCTCCGGAGCGATCCGGTCCTGCACGAGCGCTACGCCGCGGTCTCCGCGAGGCGCGTCGATCAGCTCGAGTCCGTCATGCTCCCGCTCGTCGACGCAGGGCTCCTGCGCGACGTCGGCGACCGCGAAGACCTCCGCACCCTCGTCGAGAGCGCGTGGATGGTCGGGCTCTTCTGCATCCCGTACGCCGAGACGATCGACGCGTCACCCGCGGGCCGGACCGCCAAGGCGCAGGCCGAGCGCACGCACGCCGCGATCGAGCGAGGCGCGCTGCTCGTCCTCCACATGTTCAAGCCCTACATGGACCCGCTGGCGTACGTGGCGCTCGTCGTGATCGTGCGCACCGAGCTCGAGAAGCTGACGCTCCGGTGATCAGGCGGGCGCGGCCGCGGCCGCGTCCATCCCCGCAGGCCCCGGCTCCGGAGGCGACTCGGCGGAGCGCTTGTACCCGCACTCCTTGTCGGCGCACGCGATCATCGGCTTGGCCTTCGTGCCGCCGAGGACGACGAACTTCGCGCCGCACGCAGGGCACGGCTCCGGCAGCGGCTTCTGCCAAAGCTTGAAGTCGCACTTCACCGTCTCGTCGTTGTAGCGGCTGCAGCCGTAGAACGTCTTGCCGCCCTTCTTCTTCGGACGGACCTCGATGATGTCTCCGCCGCACTTCGGGCAGGGGACGCCGAGCGGGACGGGCCGCGCGTTCTTGCAGGCCGGGTAGCCGGTGCACGACAGGAACTCGCCGTAGCGACCGCTGCGGATCGCCATCTTCTTGCCGCACTTCTCGCAGTCGATGTCGGTCTCGCGCGGAGGCGGCGCGCCGTTGCCGTCCGGCCCCATGTCCTTGGTGGCCTTGCACTTCGGGTAGTTCGAACAACCCGCGAACCACCCATTTTTCGACCAGCGCTTCGAGAGCGAGCCTTGCGGCAGCGCGCGGAGCTTCTCGTCCTCGGCGGTCGGTCCGCAGCTGTCGCAGACCTCGTCGAGCGGAACCGGATCGGGGTTCCAGCGCTTGCCCTTCTTGCTCTTGTCGAGCTGGTTCTTGAACTTCTTGTAGAAGCGCGAGAGCAAGGTCACGCGCTCTTCGTTGCCGGCCTCGACCTCGTCGAGCTCCTCTTCCATGCCCGACGTGAACGCCGGATCCATGAACTCGAGCTGGCTCTCGAGCAGGCCGTTGACGACCATCCGGCCGAGCTGCGTCGGGCGGAAGCTGCGTCCGTCGACCTTCTCGACGTAGTCGCGCGCCTGCACCTTGCTGATGATCTCGGCGTAGGTCGACGGGCGGCCGATGCCGCGCTCCTCGAGCTCGCGCACGAGCGAGCCTTCGTTGTAGCGCGCGGGGGGCTGGGTGAACTTCTGCTCGGCGAGCACGCCCGGCGGCGTGACGAGGTCGAGCACCTCGCCTTCGGACAGCTCGGGGAGCGACGCCTCGCCCTCCGGCTCCTCGGCCTTCGCGGCCTCGTCCTCTTTGCTGTCCTCGGCGCCGGCCTGGGGCTCGTCCTGAGCCGCGCCGTACACCTCGAGCCAGCCGGGGAACTTGAGCACGCGTCCGCTCGACCGGAGCAGGTACGTCGACGACGAGCCCGCGGTCTTCGCCTCGGTCTCGACGGACGTCTGGTCGTAGACGGCCTCCTTCATCTGGCTCGCGACGAAGCGGTCCCAGATCAGCTTGTAGAGCTTGAACTGTTCGTCCTTCAGGTGCTTTCGCACCGCGTCCGGCGTGTAGTCGAGCGACGTCGGGCGGATCGCCTCGTGGGCGTCCTGCGAGTTCTTCTTCGACTTGAAGACGTTCGCCTCCGCCGGGAGGTTCGGCTTGCCGTACTTGGCCTCGATGAAGTCGCGCACCGCCGCGAGCGCGTCGGGCGAGACGCGCGTGGAGTCGGTACGCATGTACGTGATGAGACCGACCGTGCCGAGGTCCTTGCCGAGGTCGACGCCCTCGTAGAGCCCCTGCGCGATCTGCATCGTGCGCTTGGCGCCGAAGCCGAGGCGGTTGACGGCGTCCTGCTGGAGCTTGCTCGTCGTGTACGGCGCGTACGTCTTCCGCTTGCGCTCCGCCTTGGTGATCTTCGCGATCGTGTAGCGGGCGCCCTCGAGGTCCTTCTTCACGCGGGCGGCGGTCTCGCCGTCCTTCACCTCGAGCTTCTTGCCGTTCTCCTGCGCGAGGCGCGCGGCGAACGACTGGCGCTTCTTGTCGGCGCCGCCCTTCGCGAGCGTCGTCCCGATGTTCCAGTACTCCTCGGGGACGAACGCCTCGATCTCGAGCTCCTTGTCGACGATCAGCCGGAGCGCGACGCTCTGGACGCGGCCCGCCGAGAGGCCGAAGGCGAGCTTCGACCACACGAGCGCGGAGACGTCGTAGCCGACGATGCGATCGAGGACGCGGCGGGCGCGCTGCGCGTCGTACAGGTGCTTGTTGAGCTTGCGGGGCGTGGCGACGCCCTTCTGCACGCCGCCCTTCGTGATCTCGTGGAACTCGACGCGCTTGGCCTTGTCGGGCTTGCCGGTGAGCTCCTCGGCGAGGTGCCACGCGATCGCCTCGCCTTCGCGATCGGGGTCGGTCGCGAGCAGGATGTCGTCGGCCTGCTTGGCCGCGGCCTTGAGCTCCTGCAGGACCTTCTCCTTGCCGGGGACGATCTCGTAGGTCTCTTGAAAGCCCTTCTCGACGTCGATGCCCATCTTCTTGGGCAGGTCCTTGACGTGGCCCTTCGACGCAAGGACCTCGTAGCCCGTGCCGAGGTACTTCTTGATGGTCTTGGCCTTGGCCGGCGACTCGACGACCACGAGCGTCTTGCTCGCCTTCGTCTTCGCCGGTGCCTCGACGGCTTCCACTGTCTTACCCATGCGCACGAACCCCGGGTCTCTCGCTTGTCACGCCTCTTGGATGCACCAGGGTTGCGGGGAGAACCCCCTGCCAAGCCCCCGATTACGCCAAGAAGTGCAGTAGTCCCGACGGCTTATAACGCAATTCTGCGACGAAAGAAGCCGTCAGGGCCCTCTACTACTACGTCCTTCAAAGATAGCGTCAAGAGTGCCGTGAGGGTCGTGCTCGTCGGTAGACCCACCCGCTCGACGATGGAGTCCTGCTGGATCGGAGCCATGGAAAGGCTCGAAAATACGACCTTTTCATCCTCCGACCAGGCGCTCGGATCGACCTCGAAGAGGGGCGCATCGGAATAGCTCTGCCGCCGCGAACGGTAGGGCCGAACGGGTCGGGCCCGCGGCGTGATGCCGCCCCACGCGGCGCCAGGATCGCTCATGTCGGGCGGCGGAAGCGCGAGCGCGAGGAAGAGCTGCTCGAGCGACCAGAGCACCTCGGCTCCGCCGCGCGCGCCCTCGGTCACCGTGCCCTCGAACGCGACGTCCCACGGCATGCCGGGAACGAGGAAGAGCCGGCGTCCGAGGCGGCGCGCCCACGTGATCGCGTTGAGCGAGCCCGAGCGTGGCCCCGCTTGCACGACGATCACGCACTCGGCGAGCCCGACGAGGACGCCGTTGCGATAGCGCGGCGTGTGCTCGTCCTTCACGGTGCCGTCGGGGAGCGGCCAGATCATGCGCGACGAGCTCGACTGTTCGAGCCCCGCGAAGAGCGCGCGGTTGCTGGTCGGGAAGGCTTCGCCTCGCCCGGTGCAGGCGACGCACCACGTGCTGCCTCCCGCGGCCAGCGCTCCCTCGTGGGCCATCGAGTCGATCCCCCTCGCGCCGCCCGAGACGACGACCAGGTCCGCCTTCGCGAGGTGGTAGGCGAGCGCGTGCGTGAACGCGCAGGCTTCCTTGGACGCCGAGCGCGAGCCCACGATCGCGACCGCGCGGCGCGCGCCGTCGAGCGGGCCCGAGAGCGTCAGGACCGGCGGCTCGTCGAGGTGGCAGAGCGAGGGCGGATAGCCGGCGTCGAGCGGGTAGAGCTTCACGCACGGAGGTCGGCCTCGATCCGGGCGCGGTTGTCACCTTTCCGAGCGCGCGCGCCGCGCGTTCTTCAGGGCGTCGCGCACGAGGAGCGCGTCGCTTCGCGCGCGCGTCACTTCGGCTTCGAGTAGAGCTGCGCGGCGACCGCGCCGCCGCCCTTCTTCGCGTGCAGATCCACCTTGTAGGGCACGGCGATCGGGATGACCGGGCACATCGGCTTGGGCGCCGCGCCGATCACGGCGGTGGGGCCGGCCATGCCGTCCTGGCCCGCGAGGAAGTTGTAGAGCGGCGGAGCGAGGAGGTTCACGTCGAGGTCGACGACGCCCGCGCCGTACGCGACGATCGCGTAGCACTTGGTGGGCTCCATGTTGACGATGAAGTCGACGTGTCCGCCCTCGGAGAGGTTGCCCTTCGCGACCTGGCCGTCCGGGCTCATGCCGGGCGCGTACTTCGCGGCGGCCGCGCGCAGGCCCGCCTCCGCCGGATCGGCCACGGCGCTCGCCGGTCCGAGCCACGCCGACCCCGCCGCCGCGGCCGCCGCGAGCAGCGCCGCGAGCGCGTTCGGATCGGTCGTGTGCACGCTGCCGAGCGGCGCCGCCGCGCCTTGCGGCGGTGGACACGCCTGGCCCGGCGGGCAGCTCGGCGGGGGGCAGGGCTGGCCGGGTTGGCAGTCGCTCGCCGGCGGCGGACAGCTCTGACCCGGCGGGCACGCGCCGGCGTCGCCGTCGCCGCCGAGGCTGAAGCTCGCCTTGGCGTCGGGCGTGTTGCTACCGCACGCGAGCGGCACGGCGACCGACACCGCCAGGAGCGCGAAGACGCCGAACGATCGACCGTGGTTCATGGCGTGGACGTTACGCCTTTTGCCGCCACCGGCCCAGTCCGCGGCGGCGTCAGTCGCTCGCGTCCTTCCGGGCCTCGACCGCGCGCTTCAGGTTCGCGAGGCGCAGCGTGGCGGACGGATGGAGCGTGAGGTACGCCGGCGTGAAGCGCCCGAGCGCGATCCGGCTCTCGATCTCGAACTGGGTGAAGAAGCGGAGCATCGCGATCGCGCCCCGCTCGGAGCGCCCGACCGTGAGCGCCCGATCGATGGCCTCGTCGTCGCGGTGCATCTGGCTCTGCGGATAGACCGCTCCTGCGGTCTCGGCGGCCTTGCGCCTCTCTCCGCTCGTCCACTCGTCGTCGCCGCTCTCCTTCGTCGCGGTCGGCTTCGGGCACACGAGGTCGCCCGCGCGGAGACGCGAGAGCTCGTGCGCCACGACGAACGAGAGCGTGTCGGCGAGCCGCTCGTCGTACGTCGCCGCCGGTTTTTCCGCGATGTAGAAGCCCGGAGGCGGCGGCAAGAGGCGGCGGCCCGGCGTCTGCGAGCGCACGACGAACGCGGCGTACTCCTCGACCTTGAGCGAGGCGTTCGCCTCGTCGTAGCTGTCCGCGCGCGCGACGTGGGCGGCGAGGCGGAGCATCGCGTCCGAGAGGACGACCACGTAGTCGCCGTCGTCGTCGCAGGCGACCTGCGCCACGGGATCGCTCGTGCTCGCGTCGAACGCCAGGTAGACGCCGACGAGGCGCCGCTGATCGTTGTCGCGGAGCGCGGACACGAGCCGCCGGAGCTCGGTCTGCGCCTTCACGCGGAGATCGGCGCCCTCGAGGTCCGGGGCGATCTCGTCGGCGCGAGCGCCGCGCGCGAGGCCGCCGAGGACCACGACGAGGCCGACGAGGAAGACCAGTGCCGCGCGCATGTCTCTCACGTAGCACCACGTCGGCCGACCCGCGCGTCGGTTGCGTCGTTTCTACTGGCGCACGAACTTGAACGGGATGTTGATCGTGGTGCTCGCGCCGGGCGCCGGGAATTGCCACGACTTGACCTGGTTCTCGATGCATTTCGCGACGACCGGATCGTCTCCGCTCGACGACGTGCTCGAGACGCTCCCGTTCGGAGCGACGTTCGCGGTGACCGTGACGTTGACGCTCGACTTCTGGTCCGCGCCGCCGCGCTCCCAGCACGTGCGCTTCACGCCGTTGCGGTGTACGGCCACGACGCGCTCGACGCCCGCCTGATCGAGCCCGCCGCCCGACCCGCTGCCGGGCGCGGAGTTCGGTCCGACGCTCGGTCCGCCGCCGTTCGGGACGAGATTGCCGAGATCGAGCCCCTTCTTCTCGGGGACGTCGGCGGTCTTCGCCGCCGCGCCCTTCGCCGCCACCGCGACGGGCTTGCCCTTCGGCTCCGCGCTGCTGCTCGTGGGCTCGGCCGCGGCGGTCGGGAGGGGGACGTCGTCGTCCTTCTCGGTCGCCGTGGGCGCGGGCGTCGTCGCGGGCGCCGGGACCTGGATCACGACGGGGGCCGGCGGAGGCTGGGGCTTGAACGCGATGAACGCGATTCCGCCGCCGAAGCCGAGCGCGAGGACGAGGATCGGCCAGAACCAGAGCGGAACGCCCTTCTTCTGAGCCACGTACGCCGGCGGCGGAGGCGCGAGCGACGGCGTGGCGGCGAGGTCGAAGGGAACGGCGACCGCGGCGGGAGCGGCCGCCGCGGCGGGAGGCACCGCGAACGGATCGGCCACCGGCGACGCGAGCGGAGACGGCGCCGGCGGTGCCGAGAACATCGGCGCCGGCGGCGCGGGCGCGAACGACGGCGCGAACGCCGCCGCTCCCGCCGCGCCTCCCGTCGCCGGCGACGGGGTGACGGGGCTCAGCGGGATGTCGTCGACGATCGAGCTCGCCGCCGGGCGGAGCGGCACGACGTTGCTTCGCGCGGCCGCGGGCACCGACGGGGCCATCGGTCGCGGCGCGGGCGGCGGCGGCGTGTTCCGCGGCGGAGCCGAGAAGGCCGGCTGAGGCGCCGACGGCATGGACGGCGAGCGCGGCGCGACCGGGGGCTCGGGCGCCGCGCCGATGAGCGACGGCCGGTTGCCCTGCGCGGCCTCGCGAACGAGCGCGGCGAGCTCGGGGATGCTCCGGATCGGGCGCCACTCCTCGAGGCCCTCCTGCCAGCAGAGCGACTCTTCGGTCACGGCGCCGCCCGCGGCCTTGCGACGGAGCTCGGAGATGCGCACCGGTCCGACGGGGACGCCGTTGATCGCGACGTACCACTCGTCGGTGACGCTGAGCTCGATCGACGTCGACGGTCGGTCTCCGGGGACGCTCGCCGGCGCGTCTTGCAGGTTGCTCTTGAACGCGCCCGCGAGCGCGCCGGCCGGCGCCGAGGGCGCCCGAGGCTTGGCCGCGGAGAGGCTCGTCGCGAGACCGCTCTTCATCGGCGGGCGCGGCGCGGAGGTGTTCGTGGGCGGACGCGGCGGCGCGCTCGCCACGCTCGTCTCGGTGACCGCGGCGCGTACTTCGATCTGGTGGCCGCACTTGCGGCACTTCATGCGGACGGTCTTGCCCGCCACCTTCTCGTCGGCGATCTGGTACTTCGCCTTGCAGCTGTCGCAGAGGAACTTCACGGTGTTCTGCTCGTGACCGGGACGGTCGACCTCCGGCAAGCGTAGCCGCTTGTGAGGATACGCGCGACAAAGAGAAAAGCGCTCTCGCGAGGCGCCGTTCGCGCGTCGCCCCCGCGTCGCGGGGCACGCGGTCGGGTCGTGACGCGACCTAGAGGAGCCGCATCATGTGAGCCTTGATCGACTCACGCGTCTCGTTGTCCGGGGACGTGTGCACGCAGCGCTCCCACATCTCGACGGCCTTGTTCTTGAAGCCCGCCTTCTCGTAGAGGACGGCGAGGTTCTTGAGCGCCGGGAAGTGGCGGGGGTTCAGGTCCACCGCCCGCTCGAGCTCGGTGATGCCGTCGTAGAACTGGCCGCGCTTTCCGTAGATGAGCGCGAGGTGGTAGCGGAGCCGGTAGGCGAGCGGATCGATCGAGATGCCCTTCTTCAGGAGCCCGATCGCGAGGTCGACCTCGCCGTTCTTGTAAGCGCCGATCCCCTCCTCGAGGTAGCGCGCGGCGGTGTTGTTGATGACCTCCGGATCGTGCGGCGGCGCCGTTCCGGGCTTGCTCTCGAGCAGCCGATCGACCTTCGAGACGAGGTCGGCGATGCGGAACGGCTTCTCGATGTAGTCCTCGATGCCGTAGTTGGCCTTGAGGTCCTCGGCGATGCGCCAGCCGCGGTAGACGGCGCTCATCATCAGGATGGGGATCGAGCCGTACTTCGCGCTCCCCTTGATCCGGCGCGCGATGTCGAAGCCGTGGACCTCGGGGAGCATCGCGTCGAGCAGGATGAGGTCGGGCGTCTCCTCCTTCACGAGGCGGAGCGCGATGAGCCCGCGATCGGCCTCCATCACGGCGTGGCCGCGATCGGTGAGGAGGCGTCGGACGAGCTTGCGAATGTCGTCCTCGTCGTCGACGACGAGGATGCGCTTGCCGGACGTCCCCGCCTTCGGCGACGGATCGAGCCCGGCGGCGTTGCGGAGCTCGTCGGTGAGCATCTCGACGCGCGAGACCTCTTCGCCCATCTCGCCGAAGTCGGTCGTCGAGAGCGCGGCCTCGGCGGCGGACTCCGCCATCTGCTGATCGACGACGACCGACGGCGCGCCTCCGGGCTGGACGCTCTCGCGCTCGCGGCGGTCCTGCTGCGCATCGGCTGCGCCCGTCGCGCGGTCGATCGCCGAGCGCGGGGCGCTCGGTCCGATGTAGTGCTTCTGGCCCTGCTCCTTCGCGTCGTACGCGTCGCGGATCGTCTTCTCGAGCGTCGTCGAGATGGCGACGTACGGGTAGATGCGCCGCCCGGTGACGAACTCGAGCTCGTCGATGACGCGCTTGTCCTGCGGGTTGCCCATCGCGAGGAAGAGCCGATCCTCGCGGACCAGCACGGGCAGGACGCGGCTCGACTCGGCGACCTCGCGCGGCACCATGTCGAGGTGCTCGAGCGACAGCGCGAGCTGGTTGAGATCGATGCCGGGGACGCCGAACTGCTCGGAGAGCGCGCGGAGGACCTCGGTCTCCGGGACGACGCCGCTCGAGGCGATGCGTGACGCGAGCGGGACGCCGTCGCGCGCCGTCTTCTGGGTCGCGAGCTGTTTGTCGAGCTCCTCCTGCGAGATGAGCCGGCGCTTGAGCAGGATGCGGCCGATCGGTTTCTTCTCGTCGGACGACATCGATGCAGCCTAGCAGGCTACCTTATTTTCTTCGTCGAGGTCAGCCAGCGTGCGCGCCTTGTAGGCCGGCCACGATCCGTCGCGGATCGCCGCCCGCGCTCCGCGAACGAGCTCGCCGTACCAGTGCAGGTTGTGGAGGGTGAGCAGCCGTAGAACGGTCATCTCGCCGGCTAGATAGAGGTGCCGCAGGTACGCGCGCGCGTAACCGCCCGCGCAGCACGGGCAGGTGCAGTCGGGGTCGACCGGCCGCGCGTCGTCCTTGTAGCGAGCCTGCTTGATGATGACGCGGCCGAAGCGCGTGAGGGCCTGCCCGTTCCGCGCGTTGCGGGTCGGCAGCACGCAGTCGAACATGTCGACGCCGGCGTCGATCGCTTCGAGCAGATCGCGCGGGGTGCCGACGCCCATCAGGTAGCGCGGGCGCTCGGGGTCGAGGGCGTGCGCGACCTCGTGCAGGGTCGCGTACATCTTCGGGATCGGCTCGCCGACGGAGAAGCCGCCGAGCGCGAGGCCGTCGAAGCTCGGCTCGAGCGCCGCGAGCTCGGCGGCGTGGGCGCGCCGGAGGTCGGAGAAGCACGCTCCCTGGACGATCCCGAACAGCGCCTGGCCCTCGGGCCGCTCGGTGGCGAGCGCGCGCCGCGCCCAGCGCGAGGTCCGCGAGACCGCCGCCTCGACGACGTCGCGCGGGGAGTCGCCGGGAGGGCAGACGTCGAGCTGCATCTGGATGTCCGCGCCGATCTTCCCCTGCACGCGCACCGCGACCTCGGGCGAGAGGTGGTGGCGCGCGCCGTCGAGGTGCGAGCGGAACGTGAAGCCCTCCTCGTCGAGGGTGACGAGCGATTTGCGCGGGGCGGGCGCGCGCGAGGGCGCCGGACCGCTCGCAGGCGCGGGGCGGGGGAGGTGGCCGCCGAGCGAGAACGCCTGAAAGCCGCCCGAGTCGGTGAGCATCGCGTGCGGCCACCGCGTGAAGCCGCGGAGGCCGCCGAGCCCGGAGATGACGTCGGTGCCGGGACGCAGCCACAGGTGGTACGTGTTGCCCAGCATGATCTGGGCGCCCGTCGACGCGACGTCCTCGGCGGTCAGCCCCTTGACGCTCCCCTGCGTGCCGACGGGCATGAACGTCGGCGTCTCGACCTCGGCGTGAGGCGTCGAGAAGACGGCGGCGCGCGCGTGCCCGCTCTCGGAGGAGGCCAGGACGCGGAACGCGAAGCCCTTCGCGCGGGGCGCCGTCACGACGCGGCCTCCGCGTCGGCGCGCGCGAGGAGCATCGCGTCGCCGTAGGAGAAGAAGCGGTAGCGCTCTCGCACCGCGGCGCGGTACGCCGCGAGGACGCGGTCGGTCCCGGCGAAGGCCGACACGAGGGCGAGGAGCGTCGACTTCGGCAGGTGGAAGTTCGTGAGCAGGCGATCGACGACGCGGAAGCGGTAGCCGGGCTGAATCAAGATGCGCGTCTCCTCGGCGCACGGGCGAACGTGCCCGTCGCGGCTCGGATCGGCGGCGGACTCGAGCGCGCGGACGACGGTCGTGCCGATCGCGACGACCGGCGCGCCCCGCTCGCGCGCCCGCGCGATCGCGGCGGCCAGCGTGCGGGGAACCTCGAAATACTCGGCGTGCATGACGTGGTCGTCGAGGTCCTCGGCGGTGACCGGCTGGAAGGTCCCGAGGCCGACGTGCAGTGTACACGAAGCGATCTCGCAGCCGTTGCCTTCGAGCCGGTGGAGGAGCGGCTGCGTGAGGTGCAGCCCCGCCGTGGGGGCCGCGACCGCGCCCGGCGTGCGCGCGAAGACGGTCTGGTAGCGCTGCTCGTCGGCCGGCTGGACGTCGCGCTTGATGTAGGGCGGCAGCGGCACGCGCGCCGCGGTCTGGAGCGCGTCGTCGATCGTGAGCGCGTCGTCGCGCGACGAGAGTCGGACGAGGAAGAGCCCGTCGGGCGCCTTGCCCTCGATCTCGACGAGCAGCGGCCCGCTCACGATGCGCGCGCCGGCGCGGAGGGGCTTCGACGCGCGCGCCATCGCGCGCCACCGCTCGCGAGGCGTCTCGCGGAGGCTCGAAGGCGCCTCGTCCTCGCCGCCGGAGGCCGGATCCTTGCGGACGAGGAAGACCTCGGCCTTTCCGCCGCTCCCTTCCTTCACGCCGAGGATGCGCGCGCGGATCACCTTCGTGTCGTTGACGACGACGAGGCTCCCTCTCGGGACGTGGTCCGCGAGGTCCTTGATTCGCGCGTGGCTGAGCTCGCTCTCCGCGACGACGAGCAAGCGCGCGAGCTCGCGCTCGGGCGAGGGTTCTTGCGCGATGAGCTCGGGCGGCAGATCGAAGGCGAAGCGCTCGACGCGCATCCGCGCTCAATACCACGCACGACGTCTCGTGGGGCGCGCGCCGTCTCAACGCCGATGCGCGGCGACTTCGTCGGCGACGGCGTCGAGGTCCGCGTCGAGGTGCGCGCGCCTCGGCGCGATGCCGGAGGGGCGCTCGGCGCACCACAGCCGGCGCGAGCTCGGCGGCGAGGAGACCTTCGCGCGGACGAAGTCGACGACCTCGCGGACGTCGTAGGGCTTCGGGATGAAGCCGCTCACGCCGCAGTCGGCGCGCTCGAGCTGCCGCTCGCTCAGGTGGTAAGAGCTCGTGAGCAGGACGCGCATCGACGGGTAATCCGTGCGGAGCTCACGGGCGAGCTCGAGGCCGTTCGCGCCGCCCTCGCACCGGAGCATCAGGTCGAGGATCGTCAGGGCGACCGGTCGCGAGGCCAGCACCTCGCGCGCCTCCGACGCCGACTTCGCGAGCGTCACCTCGAACCCTTCCACGCGGAGCGCGCTCGCGAGGATCGCCACGTCGGCCTCGGCCACATCGACGAGCAAGATGGTCATCATGGCAGCACCCGGCCCGGCCTGAGCAAGGTGAGTGCCAGAGGCTCTCGCCGCGGAAACAGGCGCTCCCGTAAACACCCGTGTTTCAATTCTGAATGGGATAAGCGCAGATCTGCACCCGTGCCGCGTCGGCGCACGTTCGCAAGAGGCGATTGCGCGGCGCTCCCGAGGCGGGCAGCGGACGGCTCGGACGGGCCACGCGACGGGTCGGCCCCCGGAAGCGCCGGCCGGTGGGTGATCAGCTCCGGCTGTCGTAGGTGATGCCGAGGCGCGTCATCTTTCGCCAGAGCGTGGTCGCCGAGATGCCGAGCACCTCGGCGGCCTTCTCGCGGCTGCCGTCCGAGTCCCGGAGCGCGCCCTCGATGGCGCCCCGCTCGGCGGCGTCGACCACGTGGGCGAGCGTCCGGCCGGAGTACGGCCCCGAGGCCTCCTCGGGCCGCCGCTCCGGCAGCACGTCGTCCTTGGTGATCACGCCGCTCTGAACGAGCGCCACGGCCTGCTCGATCATGTGCTCGAGCTCGCGGATGTTGCCGGGGAAGTCGTAGTGCTGGAGGGCCTCGAGGACGTTCTCGTCGAGCCAGGCCTTCGTCCCCATCTTCTTATTGTACTTGTCCATGAAGAAGGCGAGGAGATCGGGGAGGTCCTCGCGGCGCTCGCGCAGCGCGGGGAGCTGGAAGCGCGCGACGTTGAGCCGGTAGTAGAGATCCTGCCGGAAGCGCTTCTCGGCGATCGCGAGCAGCAAGTCCTGGTTCGTCGCGGCGATGATCCGCACGTTGACCTGGATCGGCTTGTTCTCGCCGACGCGGCGGACCTCGTTCTCCTGGATGGCGCGGAGGAGCTTCGCCTGGAACGCGAGCGAGGTCTCGGCGATCTCGTCGAAGAAAAAGGTGCCGCCGTCGGCCTCCTCGAACATACCCTTGCGGGCGTTCACGGCGCCGGTGAACGCGCCCTTGGCGTGGCCGAAGAGCTCGCTCTCGAGCAGCGTGTCGGTGATCGCCGCGCAGTTGATCGGCACGAACATGCGGTCGGCGCGGCGGCTGTTGGCGTGGATCGCCTTCGCGACGAGCTCCTTGCCCGTCCCGCTGTCGCCCGTGATGAGGACGATCGCGTCGGTCGGCGCGATGCGGACGATGCGGCCGAGCACCTCGCGCACGCCGCGCGAGCGGCCGACGATGTTCTCGAACTTGTAGCGATCCTTGAACTCGGTCGCGAGGAACGCGACCTCGCCCGCGAGGCGCCGGTTGTCGAGCGCCTTGCCGACCTTCACGAGCAGCTCCTGCTCGGTGAACGGCTTCTGGATGTAGTCGAACGCGCCGTACCGCATCGCTTCGACCGCGCTCTCGATCGTGCCGTACGCCGTCATGACGATGATCTCGGTCATCGGCTGGGCGCCCTTCACGGCGCGGAGGACGTCGATGCCGTCCTTCGATCCCATTCGAAGGTCGGTGACGAGCACGTCGTAGGCGCCGGACGAGCCGCGCTGGCAGCCTTCTTCGCCGCTCTGCGCTTCGTCGACCTCGAAGCCCGCGCCGCGGAGCATCATCGCGAGCGTCGTGCGCATGTTGCGCTGGTCGTCGACGATGAGGAGCTTGGCCATGTCAGCGATCGTTCAGGCCGCCGTTGCGGATCCAGGTCTTCATGCGCGCGACGTCGTCTTCGCTGAAGGCGAAGTCGCGAGGCTGCTGCGGCATGTCGAGTTCGCTTCGACCGTGCCGTCGGGGAGGCGGACGCGGAGGACCTGAAGAGGAACGCGCCGTCGGGCGCGGCGACGTCGTCGTCTTGCACCATCGCGCGCTTGTACATGGGGCTCGTGGACGTCCTGGCGCATCGATCGCCAGCAGTCGTCGATGTCTGCGCAGACGAACCCGGAGATGCTGACGCCCGGGCGGCCGTCGAGCCGTGGCACGCGCCCGTGCCGGCGCACCCGCCGCGCGCGCGCTTGCCGAAGAAGTCGCGATAGAGACCGCCCCAGCTCGTGGGCGAAGCCTCGGTGAGCGAGGGCTCGTTGATCGGCTGCACGAGCGGATCGGGGAGCCCCGCGTCGAAGCGCGGACCGCCGCCGACCACGTCGCCGCTGGCGCTCGCGCACCCGGGCGCGGCGGCGGCGACGAAGGTCGCCACGATCGCGAGCGCGCCGACCCGAGTCCGCATGGCGACAACCCGCGCAAGATCCCGCGCTTCGCGCGATCGAGAACCCCGCCGGAGAGAGAGTCTCGAAGCGCGACATCGAAGCTCGAGCTGCCAAAGGCGAGACCCGAGCCGTTCGCCGCAGGCGAATCACGCGGCCGAACGGAAGGTCGGCGGGAGGCTCATCGGCGTCCGCCGATGAGGGGGCGCGAGCCCCGCTAGAATAGAACCCCCATGAGGAGACGCACGGTCTGGGCGCTCGAGAGGTCGTAGCTGATCGCGGGATTGTTCGCTTCGCCGGGGAGATAGTCGAGGCCGCCGAGCGGGAAGAAGACGCCGTACTGGAGGGCCGTGTAGAAGCCGCCCATCTTGTTGGGGTCGTCGTTCAGCGAGCCGTCCTTCGACTGGTAGTAGACCTGGAGGTCGAGCTCGACGCCGAGGTCGCGCTTGTTGCCCGGCGTCTGCACGAACTCGCTCGCGCGGCTCCAGATGATCGCGGCGCCGCCGCCGAACTTCTGGCCGTTGGGGCTCCGCACGAAGTCGTACTCGACGCTGGGCCGGAAGTAGTACGCGCCCTGCACGCGCGTCATGATGCGACGGAAGAAGATGTAGTCGACGTAGTAAGCCGGGTGGAACCGGAACGTCGAGATGGCGCCTTCGCGCAGGCGCGGCTGAAGGCCGTTGGCGCCCGGCGCGAGGCCCTCGATGTTTTGATCGCCGCTCGCGTAGCCGGCGCCGAACTGCACGCGCAGCTTGTCTTCGACGGCGCGGAGCTCCGTCTGCGTCGCCAAGCCCCACATGGCGATCTTCAGCGGGTTCTCGCTGCTGAAGCCCTGGACCGGCGACTGCTCGAGCGAGCCGAAGATCATCGCGAGCTCGCCCTCGACGCGGAGCTTGTTCCACAAGAGCTGGACCCACGCGTCGGGGATGAACGCCTCGGCGCCGCGACGCTCGAGCCCGTTCGTGTTCGCCGGCGAGCGGTCGCTCGTGATCGGGTTCTCTCCGGCCTTCACGTCGAGGAGCTGCTTGCGATAGACGGTGTAGAAGCCGCCGTTGAAGACGACGTCGCCGCGCGACAGCTTCAGCCGCTGCATCTCCGGGTTCGTGCGCTTCGCCGCGAAGAGCGTCCACTGCCCGACGTTCGCGAGGTTCGCCATGTTCCGCGGCTGGCCGCCGTAGACGTCGTAGGGCGTCGCCGAGGTCGGACCGGTCGACACGAAGTCCCAGGATCCGCCGAAGTACAGATCCATCGACTTGATGCCCGAGACGAACATGATCTTGTCGGCGTTCGTCTGGAAGTCGTCGTCGAGGCGATCGCCCGAGTTCGCGAGCATGCCGAGGCCCCAGTGGAGCGGCATGCGCCCGAAGCGGAGCTGCCCGATCGGCGTGAGGTACTCGGCCCACGCGCGCTGCACGTCGATCGAGTTCCGGTAGCCGTTCACGCCGGCCGTCGGCGGACCTTGCGTGATCGTGAACGCGCCGAGCGGCGCGTAGCCGTTGTAGCCGTTGACGGCCGGGTTGTAGCCGGTCGTGCCGCTGCCGCTCGGCCTGAGCGCGTACGCGTCGGGCGTCGAGCCGAGCACGAGGTTGTCGAGCAGATCGATCTGCGACATGATCCGCAGGTTGTCCGAGATGTGGATCTCGGGGTTGAGGCGCAGGCGCAGGTTCGCGAACGCCTCCGATCGATCTTGGCACTCGGTCGTTCCGTTGTTCCCGCAGAGCGGAACGTTGTAGTTGGTTCCGTTCGATCCCTGGAAGCTGTGGTCGAGCGGCTGCGGCCAGAGGTTCTGTTGATC
>JAHBWC010000082.1 GCA_019637225.1 Labilithrix sp. | reverse complement strand
CCCGCGACGCCCGACAGGCGCGCGAGATACACCGTGGCCATCCCGCCGCTCGCGAGCTCCGCGACCAACTCGAAGCGATCGAGCCGCTCGCCTTCACTGTCCGTCGCGAGGAGCTTCGCCATCCCCTACACGATTAGACCACCAAACCGCCGTCCCCGCGAGAAGGCGGCGGCGCGGGCCGGATATGGGGCGCCGGCGATCCAGGCTCAGAACCTACCTGTCAGACCGAACGGCGAGACCCGAACGCGCGCGGCCGAGCGCGCGGCCGGCGGAGAGCTCGACCATTGCGTGAACAGGAGGCCCACGACGCCGGTAAAGACCGCGGCGCCGATGGTCACGCCGAGCAACACGTTCGTACGGGTCTCGGCGTCCTGCCCCTGCTGGTAGAGCGGGCACGCCTCTCCCTGCCCGACGCACTCACGCCGCACTGCATCACGTCCGGGATCGTTCACGGTCGCGATCCCGGAGACGATCGTGGCGGCCCCGGCGGCGACCGTCACGCCCGCGCCGATGAAGAAGACGACCGGACCGAGCGGCTTCTCCGCGGGCGGTGGGGGCCGAGCGCCGTCGTCGTGCGGGGGGCGCGCGGGGGACGGCGGCGCGGCCGGTGCGATCGGGGCCGGCGGCGGCTCGAAGGTCAGGGCCGTCGAGCTGCCCTTCGCGCCGTCGACGTGCGTCGACAGGGAGCCGCCCTGCTGGAAGCTGACGCCGAGGTCCTGCGCCCCCGGCGTGAGGTAGACGCGGTGCCTCAGGGCGTCCGACTGCGAGACGACGCGTGAGCCGACGGCGATCGTGCAGGGCGACGCGCACGCGATGACGTACTCCGCCAAGAGCGGCGACGCCTCCGCGAGCGTCTCCCTCGCGAGGTCCACCGTCGGCGCGTCGCGGGCGTATTTCTCCTGCGCGACGGCGGCGAGCGTGGCGGCGCGCTCCGGCTGCTTCGCGTCGCGCCGCGCGCGGATCGCGAGGCGGAGCGTCTCCTTGCTGGGCGCGTCCCGGAACGCGTTCTCGAAGTGGCCCGCGGCCTGCTCGAAGTCCTTCGCGAGGTACGCGCGGCGACCGCGGTCGAACTCCTCGGCGGCGGCCTTGAGCCGCTCGGCGGACGGCTGGGCGTCGTCGGCGATCGCGGGCGCGCTCCACGCGAGCGCCGCGGCGAACGCGCCGGCCCACGCGCGCCGCCGGCGGACACGACGACCGGCGCACGGGCGCGTCGGGAGGGAGGCCGGACCCCGCATCGCCGCCGAGCGTATCAGTTTCCGCGGGGCGCGTCGGGAGAGGCGTCTCCCTCGCGCGATCTGGCCATCTCTCGGCCCGAGCCTCCGTCCGTCGCTCGGGCCCATCTCTCGGCCCGAGCCTCCGTCCGTCGCTCGGGCCCATCTCTCGGCCCGAGCCTCCGTCCGTCTCTCAGGCCATCTCGAGGAACAGGCTCTCGGGGTCTTCGAGCCAGCGGATGACGTCGTAGGCGAACGCCGCGCCGATGTGCCCGTCGACGATCCGGTGATCGAACGAGAGCGACAGGAGCATCACCTCGCCGATCACGATCTGACCGTCGCGCACGACGGGCTTCTGCTTGATCTGGTGGACGCCGAGGATGCCGACCTCGGGGAAGTTGAGGATCGGCGTCGCGAAGAGCCCGCCGTCCGCGCCCAGCGAGGTGATCGTGAACGTCGAGCCCTGGAGGTCCTCGGCCTTGGCCTTGCCCGCCTTGGCGTCGGCGGCGAGGCGCGACACGTCGCGCGCGATGTCGAGCAGGCTCTTCCTGTCGGCGTCCTTGATGACCGGGACCATGAGCCCGGCGTCGGTCGAGGCCGCCATGCCGATGTTGTAGTACTTGCGGTAGACGAGCTCGTTCGTCGTCTCGTCGAGCGCGCTGTTGAGGATCGGGTGCTTCTTCAGGCCCGCGACGACCGCCTTCACGATGAACGGGAGGAAGCTGAGCTTCACGCCTTGAGCCTCGGCGCGCGGCTTCATCCGGGCGCGGAGCGCCTTGAGCTTGCCGACGTCGCACTCCTCGACGAACGTGAAGTGCGCCGCGGTGTGCTTCGACTGCGCCATCTTCTGCGAGATCTTGCGGCGCATTCCGGCGAACGGGACGCGCTCCTCGAGCGCGGCCTCGGCCGCCGAAGGCGCGCCGATCTTCACCGGGGCGTAGGCGCTCGCGGCGGGCGCCTGCGCGCGCGGGGCCTCCGAGGTCGGCTCGGCCGCGGGTGGGCGCGCCGCCGCGCTCGGGGCCTTCGCGAAGGCCTCCACGTCGGTCTTCGTCACGCGCCCCTGCGGGCCGGTCGGCGGCACCGCGCGGAGGTCGACGTTCATGTCGCGCGCGAGCTTGCGCGTCGCGGGCGTCGCGAGGGGCTTGTCGTTGAAGTAGCCCTGGAGCGCGCCGCCGCCGATCGCGCCGCCGCCGCTGCGCGCGGCGCCGAC
Source organism: Labilithrix sp. (assembly GCA_019637225.1). Lineage (GTDB taxonomy): Bacteria > Myxococcota_A > Polyangia > Polyangiales > Polyangiaceae > Labilithrix. Next base: position 33,541 of record JAHBWC010000082.1, on the reverse strand, counting down.
GGAGGGAGCGGAGGCGGAGAGCCCCGGCAGGTGCTCCTTGATGTCGCCGACCGCGGTCGCCGCCGGCTCGCCCTTGCTCGACGCGCCGTTGCCGTTCGCGTGTCCGTTCGCGGCGTGCGCCGCCGGCGCCGCGGCGGTCGCCTCTCCGCCGAGGTCGAACACGACGAGGACGCCGTGGACGGCCACGATCGTGCCGATCGCGCCGCGCGTCTCGACGATGGTGCCCGCACGCGGCGACGTGATCATGACGGTCGCCTTGTCGGTCATGACCTCGACCATCGGGGCGTCTTCCTTGATCACGTCGCCCGGCTTGATGTGCCACGCGACGATCTCGCCCTCGGTGACGCCTTCGCCGATGTCCGGAAGCTTGAATTCCCAGCGCGCCATCTCGCTATTCTCCTGGCCTCTCAGTACTTCGCCGTCTCGACGATCGCCGGAAGGATCCGGTGAGCCAGAGGCAAGTAATCCATCTCGAGCGTGTACGGGAAGGGTGTGTCGAAGCCGGCCACGCGAACCGGCGGCGCCTCGAGCGACAGAAAGCAGCGCTCGTTGATGAGCGCGACCAGCTCGGCGCCGAAGCCGCAGGTCTTGGGCGCCTCGTGGACGACGATGACGCGGCCGGTCTTCTCGACGCTGGCGGCGATCGTGTCGATGTCGACGGGCCAGAGCGTGCGAAGGTCGACGATCTCGCACTCGATCCCGAGCTCGAGCGCCTTCTCCGCGGCGGCGACGGCCTCGTAGAGCATGGCGCCCCAGGCGAGGATCGTGACGGCCGGCCGGCCCGTGGACCTGTCCGCCTCGCGGACGAGCTTCGCCTTGCCGAGCTCGACGGTGTAGTCGCCCTCGGGCACCTCGCCGCGGGACGCGCGGTAGATGCGCTTCGGCTCGAAGAAGAGCACCGGATCCGGATCGCGCAGGGACGCGAGGAGCAGGCCCTTGGCGTCGTACGGGTTCGCCGGGCAGACGACCTTGAGGCCGGCCACGTGGATGAAGAGGGACTCGGGGGACTGCGAGTGGTAGAGCCCGCCGCGAATGCCGCCGCCGACGGGCGTGCGGACGACCATCTTCGCGGAGTACTCGCCGCCCGAGCGCCAGCGCATCTTGGCGAGCTCGGAGACGATCTGGTCGTAGCCGGGGTAGATGAAGTCGGCGAACTGGATCTCCGGGACGGGCACGAGCCCGTAGAGCGCCATGCCGATCGCCGTGCCGAGGATTCCTCCCTCGGAGAGCGGGGTGTCGACGACGCGATCGTCGCCGAACTCGTCCCAGAGCCCCTGGGTCACCCGAAACACGCCGCCGACGCGGCCGACGTCCTCGCCGAGCACGACCACACGCGGGTCGCGCTTCATCTCGAGCTTCAAGGCGTCGTTGATCGCCTGCACGAGGTTCATCTGAGCCACGTCCGTCTAGCCTCCGTTCCTTTGCGCTCCGGTGAGCCTCTCGCGCTCTCTGGCGAGGTGGGCCGGAACGCCCGCGTACACGTGATCGAAGATCGTCGCGGGCGCCGGCGCCCCGGCGCGTTCGGCCGCGACCACGGCGGCGTCGAGCTCGGCGCGGACCTCCGCGACGACCGCGTCCCGCGCGCTTAGCTCCACGCGCCCTTCGCGCGCGAGCGCGGCGCGGAGGCGCGTCAGCGGATCGGCGGGGCCGAGGTCGAGGACGTCGCCCGCCGCGAGCGCGGCGTCTTCGAGCGCCCCAGCCTCGAGCGGCTCGAGCGAGGGCGACACGACCTCGACCAGCGTAGCGCCCTTGCCCTCGACGGCGCGCGCGAGCGCGGCCTTCACCACCGCGAAGACCGCGAGCGCGTCGCCGCCGTCGACCCGCGCGCTCGCGAGGCCGTAGGCAACGGCGCGATCGACGACGCGCTCGCCGGCGGCGGCGCGGCACACGAACACGACGGGCGCCTTGAACACGCCGGCGAAGTTGAGCGCGTTGTGGAAGTCGCCGCCGGCGGCCACCTCGGCGCCGAAGAGCGCGAGGACGGCGACGTCTTCGCGGCGGATCTTCGCCGCCCATGCGGCGCCGACGGCCTGCGGCAAATGGGCGCCCACGACCCCGCTGGGAGGCACGACGTGAAGCGCGCGCGCGGGCGCGTGGTCGGGCGCCGCGTGGCCCTTCGCGGGATCGGCCGCGGAGCCGAACGCGTGGTGCATGTACACGTCGAGCGGGAGGCCGCGCGCCGGCCCGGCGTACCACTCGCGCGCCCCGGGGAAGATCCAGTCGGTCGCGCGCATGGCGAGGACGGCGCCCACGACGGCCGCCTCCGCGCCGAGCGACGCGTGGTGGAAGCCGATCTTCTCCGACCGCTGGAGGGCGACCATGCGCGCGGAAACGACGCGCGCACGGACCATGTGGCGGAGGAGCGCCTCGCCGGCGTCGAGAAGAGGGCGGAACGACGCGTCGAGCCCGCCGTCACGCAGCGCACGGACGAGATCATCCGGTCCCGACGACGCGAGCGACGAGGCCTGCGACGGATCCAGCGCGGCGTGTTGCATGGCGCGCGGACACTAGCACGATCGCTCCGGCAACCAGCCTCATCGGTAGCGCCGCGCTCCGCTCGAGCGCGCTCCGCGCGCGCCCGCGCCTCGACTCGAGCGAGCGCGTTCGCGCGCTCGACGCACCGAGCCATCGACGTCCTCGAGAACGACCATCGAAGTGTGTTTCAGGACTGGCCTTTCCACGAGTCGTGTGGGTAAGATCCCCGCATGGCGCGTCGCGCCTTCCTGCCCACCATCCCTCCTCCGTCTGGCCCGCCGCCGGCAACGCCTTCGCCTCAGTCACAGCAGGGGCGAACGCAGCCGCCGCCGGCAACGGCCAGCCGGGCGAGCATGCCTCCGCCGTCCACGCGCGGGAGCATGCCTCCGCCGTCCACGCGCGGAAGCATGCCCCCTCCGTCGACGCGCGGGAGCATGCCTCCGCCGTCGGGGATGCCCGACGGGCGCCTCTCCGCGCCTCCCGGCATGGACGGCGTCGCGATGCACGCGGTGACGCAGCTTCTCGATCGTCTCGCCGCCGCGGACGAGGCGCAGTTCCTCGTGACGTGGACCGAGCAGATGCTGAGCGGCCGCGCGCGCCTCGATCCCGCGCTCGCCGTCCGCCTCCTCCGCGCGTACCGCGAGACGGGCCGCGTCGATCGCGCCCGCGAGCTCGCCGCGTCGCTCCCGAGCTCGCCTTCGTCGTGGAACCCGCTCGACACCGCGCGCCTCGCGATCGAGCGCGCGATCCTCTGCACGATCGACGGGCGCGCCGATCACGCCGAGGCGGAGCTCCGGCAGGCTTCGCGCGCGCTCGCCGTGGCCTCGCGCGGGACGGGCCTCCGCGAGCAGCTCGACATGCACCTCACGAGCGCGCAGCTCGAGCTCCGGCTGAACCGCGTGCAGCAGGCGCAGGCCGCGCTGCGGCTCGCCGAGCACGTCGCCGAGCGCCTCGAGGACGGCGCCTGGCGCGTGGCCGTGTCGATGTCGCTCGGCCACCTCGCCATGCGCCTCGCCGATCCGCGCACCGCCGCGCGTCATTACTCGACGGCGCTCCAGCGCTCGGCCGCGCGCGGCCTCGCCGGCATGCGCGCGCACGGCAACCTCGCCATCGCGCTCGGATCGATCGGTCAGTTCGACGACGCGCGCGCCAACGCGGCGACGGCGTGTCAGATCGCGGGCGAGATCGCCGCCGGCTGGCGCCACGCCGACGCCTACGACGTCCTGGCGATCGTCGAGATCGCCTCCGACCGCCCGGTGGCGGCGCTTCAGGCGCTCGACGACGCGCACGCGGCGCTCGGCGAGCTCGAGCAGCCCACGCTCCGCTACCAGCTCGCCGGCCACCGCACCCTCGCGCTCGCGATGCTCGGCCGCGCGCAGGCGGCGAAGCAGTGGCTCGCGAAGACCGACAAGCTCCGCGGAGACCTCTTCCAGATCGACGCGATCGACGAGCAAGACCTCGTCGCCACGCGCTCGCGCACGCTCGAGGCCTGCGGCCAGCACAAGGACGCGCTCGACGCGGCGCTCCCGAACGCGGAGCGGCTCCCGGACGCGTTCGTGACCGGCTCGCTGAACCTCGTCATCGCGCGCTGCTCGCTCTCGCTCGGCGACCAGGAGACCGCGCGCGTCGCCGTCGAGCGCGCCGCGCTCTCGGGTGACCGCCACGGGTGGGTGTTCCCCGACCGCCAGCAGAGCTCGACGCTCTGGCAGATGGCGCTGAAGAGCGGCGACAGCCGCGTCGTGCGCTACGCCGAGAAGATCCTCGGCGTCCTCACCAACGGCGTCGCCCCGCCGAGCATGCCCCCGCCCTCGCGCGGGACGGGCGTCCCGCCGCCGCGCGGCTCGTTTCCGAGCATCCCGCCTCCGTCACGCGGCTCGTTCCCGAGCGTACCGGCGATGGCCGCCACCGGCTTCGGCGCGGACGACTCGTCCGAGTTCGACATGCTGCCGGAGGGCGAGACGCTCATCTACGTGACGACGCCGCAAGGCGTCACGCGCGTGCGCTCGTCCGAGATGAACACGGCGACCGAGGGCTCGACCTTGATCGTCGACACGATCACCCACCAGCTCCGCGTCGAGGGGCGCGAGGTCTCGCTCGAGCGCCGGCGCGCGCTCGAGCCGCTCGTCGTGCAGCTCCTGCGCCGCGCGCGCGAGGGGCTCTCGGCGGAGGAGATCCTCCGCGCCGCGGGCGGGCCGGGCCCGGAGTCGGCCGACGCCGAGCACCGGGTCCGCGTGCTCATCTCGCGCGTGCGCGATCTCCTCGGCGACCCCACGGCGATCGAGCGCGTCCGCGACGCCGGCGAGCACGGCAAGACACGCTACCGCCTCTCGCCGGGCGTCAACTTCGCGCTGATCGAGCCGCTCTACACGTCGTAGCGAGGCGCGCCGCGACCTCTCGCGAGAAGGCGCGCCGCGTCAGCGCGACGGCCGCGTCGCCTTCCCCGAGCTCGCGGCGCCCGACGCCTCCTTCTTCTGGATCTCCTCGGCCTTCGTGAGGTGGTGGGCGACGGTGCTTCGCATCCCGCCGAGCATCGCCTTGACCTCGCCGTTCTCGGCGCTCGGGACGAGGCGGTTGTCGATCGCCGTCAGCACGTCCTTGTGCACCTTCACCTGCGAGTCGATGTACGCGCGGTCGAACTCCTTGCCGGTCTTGCCGCGGAGCTCGCTCAGCACCTTGTCCGTGTCCGACTTGAGGTAGGCGGACACGTCGCTCTCGGCGCTCGCGATCTTCGTCTTCGACGCGAGCGCCTTGTCCCCCTTCGACGCCTGCTTGTGCGAGGCCTTCAGCATGGCGGCGAACTGCTTCACGTCGACCCCGGAGGCCCTCTTCATCGCGAGCTCGGCCATCTGGACTTCCCCGTCGTTCGCGGCGATCGCGACGCCGAGCACCTGCGCGTCCGACAGAGGCTTCTCCGTCTTGGCGAGCACGCGATCGGCCGGCGCCGTCGTGCCCGGCCCGTAGAACGGCTTCTGCGGGACAGGCTCGTCGATCGGGGCCTGCACGGTCGGCGCCTCGAGCGTCGCCTCCCGCTGCGGCATCGGTCGATCGATCGGCCTCTGTGGCGCGTTGTGGTCGTTCGCGATGGGATCGTTCGGCTGCTGGACGCTCGGCTCTTCGAGCGCGGCCTGCGGCGTCGGCTCGCTCAGCGTGGCAGGGCTCCGGGTCGGCGGCGTGTGGGGCCGCCCGCACGCGAACGCGAGCGAAGCCGCCGCGGCGGCGATCAAACCGTGTGTGACGAGAGTAGGCATCGAGAGGGCTCCTTTTCCGTCCCGCCGGCCGTGCAATCGAGATGCCGCAGCGACGCGCGCTGCCGCGGCGGCGCGAGCGCCTTTTCTCGAGCGTTCCGGCGGAGTCCTGCGCTGCGACACGCCACGCCCGGCGTGCCTCTCTGCCTCGCCCGAGGCCGCGCGAAGCGCGAGCGCCGCGCGCGGAGACGCCGCGCGCGAGGCCTGCGCGCACGAGCTCAGTCGCCGCCGCCCTCCGCGACGGCGGCGCGACGGTCGCGACGGCCGAGGAGCGACAGCCCGAGGAGCGCGACGACGGCGACGCCCCCGCTCACGGCGAGGAGCACGCGCGTCGGCTTCGGCGCATCGTGGCCGAGGACGATGGGGACGATGGCCACGCCGTAGTAGGCCATGCGCGCGACGATCGACGGGAAGATGCTCCCGGTCACCCCGCGGACCCACGCGAACACGAGCGTCGCCGCGAGCAGCATGATCATCGACCGCGGGCTGAGGCTCCCGAGCGTCTCGAACGCCGCCGTCGCCACGATGACGGTCTCGGCGCGCTGCGTGCGACGGAGCGGCGTGAAGAGCGCGCCGCGGAAGAACAGCTCGTCGAACGCCGGCTGCAAGACGACCAACGTCATGAAGAGCGTGATGCGCTTGCCCGGCGTCGCGACCGAGAGCAACCCGTCGAGCACCGCCTGCTCCTCTTCCGGCCGCGGGGACCAGGCGTCGAGCGCCTGACCGAGCCACTCCGACGGGAGCGAGAGCGCCGCGCCGACGGCGAGCGCGAGCAACAGCCCGAGGACCGACGGCGCGCGGAGCGCGAGGACGTGGCGGATCGACGTCTCCGGCTCGTGCAGCCGGAGGATGCCGAACAAGACGATGGAGTACGCGATCGCCTGACACGCCGTTCGCGACACGAGGTCGGGGATCGCGCCCTCGCGAGCACCCGCCGTGAGCCCGAGGAGGATGGCGAAGACGAAGAGCGCCACGAGCGTCCACACCGCCGCGGCCGCGAACGTGAGCGGGCGATCCTTCTGCTCCGACGGCGGGACGCTATCCACGCGTCACCCGGCGCCCTGCTGGTCGCGCGCGCGCCCGGCCTGCTCTCCCGCCGGAGGCGCGGCCGGCGCGGCCGGCGCGGCGGGGTGGCCGAGGTGAGCCGGGACGCCGCGCTTGATCACCATGTCGCGCGCCATCTTCGGATCGGTCTCGCGGTGGTCGAGCGTGAAGTGCAGCCCGCGGCTCTCACGCCGCGCCGACGCGCACTCGACGATGAGCTGCGCCACGGTGGCGATGTTGCGGAGCTCGAGGAGGTCGCGGGTGACGAAGTACTTCCAGTAGTACTCGGCGATCTCCTCCTGGAGGAGGGCGATGCGCCGCGCCGCGCGGCGGAGACGCTTATCGGAGCGCACGATGCCGACGTAGTTCCACATGAGCCTGCGAAGCTCGTCCCAGTTCTGCGTGATGACGACGGCCTCGTCGCTCGGGACGGCCTCGCCGACGTCCCACTCGGGCACCTCGGGCCACGGCGCCGAGCGCTCGATCTTCGCGAGCTCTCGCGCGGCGCGATGCGCGAACACCATGCCCTCGAGCAGCGAGTTCGACGCGAGGCGGTTGGCGCCGTGGAGCCCCGTGTGCGCGCACTCGCCGATCGCCCAGAGGCCGGGGATCGTCGTGCGCCCGTCGAGGTCCGTCGTGATCCCGCCGCACAGGTAGTGCGCGGCCGGGACGACCGGGATCGGCTGGCGGGTGATGTCGATTCCGTAGCGCATGCACTGGGCGTAGATGCCGGGGAAGTGCTCCTTGATGAAGGTCGGGTCCTCGTGCGTGATGTCGAGCAGCACGTGCTCGGCGCCGCTCCGCTTCATCTCGTGGTCGATGGCGCGGGCGACGATGTCGCGCGGCGCGAGCTCGGCGCGCGGATGGAACTCCTTCATGAACGGCGTGCCGTCGAGGCGCTTGAGGACGGCGCCCTCGCCGCGGAGAGCCTCCGAGATGAGGAAGTCCTTCGCCTGCGGGTGAAAGAGGCAGGTCGGATGGAACTGGTAGAACTCCATGTTCGCGACCTCGGCGCCCGCGCGGAACGCCATCGCGATGCCGTCGCCCGTCGCGACGTCGGGGTTCGTCGTGTAGAGGTAGACCTTCCCCGCCCCGCCGGTCGCGAGCACCGTCGCGCGCGCGAGGATCGTGACGACCTTGCCGTGCTCGACGTCGAGCACGTACGCGCCGGCAGCGACCTCGGGGCCGCCGTGCTGAGCGAGCGTGATGAGGTCGACGGCCATGTGCTCGTCGAGGACGCGCACGTTCTTCTTCGCCGAGACCGCCTCGACGAGCGCGCGCTCGACCTCGCGGCCCGTCATATCGCCGGCGTGCACGATACGCCGCGCGCTGTGACCGCCCTCGAGGTGCAGATCGAGGTCCTGCTCGGCGCGCGTGAGGCTCGGGCTCGACTCGTCGGCGTGGGCTCGCGTGGAGGCGAGGTCGAACTTCGCGCCGGCGCTGCGGAGCATCGCGATGCGCGCGGGCGCGTCCTTGACCGTGAGCTCGACGGCGCGGATGTGATTGAGCCCGACGCCCGCGGTCATCGTGTCGGCGACGTGGGCGTCGAACGAGTCGTCCTCGTCGAGCACCGCGGCGATGCCGCCCTGGGCGTACTTCGTGTTCGACTCCTCGCGCGAGCGCTTGGTCACGACGATGACCTCGCCGTGCTCGGCCGCCTCGAGGGCGAACGAGAGACCGGCGATGCCGCTGCCGATCACGAGGAAATCGCACGTCAAAGGCATGCTTCCTTCTACCACCGTGCCGCACGACGGTGGGGCCGGATCCACGGCGACGCTCAGCAGGGCGCTCCGGCCGCGCGTTCGAGCTCGCCGAGCGGATCGAGCACGGCGCGGACGACGCTCCGCGTCGGCGACGACTCGATTGTCCCCGCTGCACGATGCAACAGGTAGCGCGCTTCGCCGAGCGCCAGCCCCATGAGCGGTGTGTAGACGAGGTCCTGCGCGGAGGGCCGGACGCCGTTCGCCTCGAAGGCGTACTCCCACACGGCCGAGGTCGCCGTCGCGAAGGCCAGGGCCCCGCCCCAGCCGAGCCGGCACTGGCGCGCGCGAAGGTAGAGCTCGCTCCCGAAGAGGCCGTGCCCGAGGACGTTGATCACGAGCGGATCGCCGTCCCAGCGCATGAACGGCTGCCGCGCGTCGAACACCGGCGGCTTGGTGAAGGCTTCCTCGTAGCGCGCCCCGAACCACTGCGTGCGCGCGAACGGATCGGGCCAGAGCACCGACTCGGTGGCGCGCATCACCGTCATCAGCGCCAAGCCGTGGACGGCCGGCACGACGACGTCCGGCGGCGGCGACACCTCGCGCGCGGCCGCGGCCGGCGCGTCGGCCCCGGCGACGTCGAGCCGCGACGGTTCGGCCGAGGCGGCGCCCTCGGCGGGCGGCGCCGCGAGACGAAAGCTGAGCACGACGACCGCGGCGGGAGTCACCGCCGAACCGTAGCAGCGTCTCCCTACCGCGCCGCCCATCGCAGACGTCGGAGCTCGCCGACAGGCGACGCTGCGCGACCGCGCGCGCTCCCGCACGGGTGAGGCTGGGTTGACACCCGAGCGCGCGTTCCCTAAAACGCGGGCGGACTGAATCGCCATTCACTCAGCTCGCGCTCCGGCCGGAGCGCGGGGCGAGCGGGTGGTCCTCCCCGTGCCTCGTCCAGCGTGCTGGGCGCCGTCACCCGCACCTCCGGTGCATTGAGGGCTCATGAAAATCCTCGTTCCGCTCAAGCGTGTTGCCGATCCCGACAACGCGAACAAGGTGAAGGTCAACGCCGGCAAGATCGAGACGACGGGTCTCGAGTGGAAGCCGAACCCGTTCGACGAGTACGCCGTCGAGACGGCGCTCCGCCTCACCGAGAACGGCGCGAACCCGAAGGCGCGCCTCGGCGAGGTCGTCGTCGTGACGTTCGGACCGAAGGAGACGGAGAGCACCCTCCGTCAGGCCCTCGCGACGGGCGCCGACAAGGCGATCCGCATCGACGCGACGGACGATCAGCTCGACGGAGATGTCGTGGCGCGCGCCCTCAAGGCGCTCGTCGAGAAGGAGAAGCCCGACGTCGTCCTCGCCGGCAAGCAGGCCGTCGACGGCGACTCGAACCAGGTCGGCCAGCTCCTCGCCGAGTACCTCGGCTGGCCGCAGGCCACGTTCGCCGGCTCGATCAAGAGCGAGGACGACAAGTCGCTCCTCGTCGGCCGCGAGGTCGACGGCGGAACGATCAACGTCCGGGTCGGCCTCCCCGCGGTCGTCAGCGTCGACCTCCGCATCGTCGCGCCCACGAGCGTCTCGTCGAAGCACTCGCCCGCGCACAAGTACCCCGAGGGCGTGCGCTTCGCCGCGCTCATGGCCATCATGGCGGCCAAGAAGAAGCCGCTCACCGAGATGAAGCTCGCCGACCTCGTCAGCGACGCCGCGCTCAAGATCACGTACACCGGCTTCGAGCTCCCGCCCGCCCGCAAGGCCGGTATCAAGGTGGCGAGCGTCCCGGAGCTCGTCGAGAAGCTGAAGTCCGAGGCGAAGGTCCTCTGAGCCTTTAATCGCTCCACGAAGGAAACGGAGAACACGCCATGGCCAACATCCTCGTCATCGCCGAAATGGCCCCGGACGGCAAAGTGCGCAAGTCCACGCACTCGGCCATCACCTTCGCCCGCAACGCGGGCGGCACCTTCTCGATCCTCGTGCTCGGCCAGGGCGCGAAGGCCGCCGCCGCCGAGATCACCGGCTACGGCGCGCAGAAGGTCCTCGTCTGCGACGACGCGTACCTCGCGAACCCGATCGTCGAGCGCTTCGCGCCGACGGTCGCGGCCGTCGCGAAGAACGGCTTCGACGTCATCGCCGTCACCGCGAGCTCGTTCGGCAAGGACCTCGCCCCGCGCGTCGCGGCGAAGCTCGGCGCCGGCTACGCGCCCGACATCAGCGGCGTGAAGGACGAGGGCGGTAAGCTCGTCTACCGTCGCCCGGTCTTCGCCGGCAACGCCTACGGCAACTGCACCCTCAACACGGCCGTGCAGGTCGTGAGCGCGCGCCAGAGCGAGTTCTCGGCTGCGGAGCCCTCGGGCGGCAGCTCGCCGATCGAGGACGTCGCCCTCGCCGCGAAGGACGCCGCCGCGGAGCGCGTCGAGTTCGTCGGGCTCGACGCCGCCAAGAGCGAGCGTCCGGACCTCGGCGAGGCACGCGTCATCGTCTCCGGCGGCCGCGCGCTCAAGGAGAAGTTCGCGGAGGTCCTCGACCCGCTCGCGAACATGCTCGGCGCCGCCGTCGGCGCGAGCCGCGCGGCGTGCGACGCCGGCTACGCCCCGGCGGAGCTCCAGGTCGGCCAGACCGGCCGCGTCGTCGCTCCTCGCCTCTACTTCGCGATTGGCATCTCCGGCGCGATCCAGCACCTCGCCGGCATGAAGGGCTCGAAGACGATCGTCGCGATCAACAAGGACCCCGACGCGCCGATCTTCCAGGTGGCGGACTACGGTCTCGTCGCCGATCTCTTCAACGCGGTGCCGGAGCTCGTCACCGAGCTGAAGAAGGCGACCGCCTGATCGGTCCACCTCCGCGGCGAGCCTCGGGCTCGCGTGGAGAGGAAGAGCCCGCGAGCGACGCGGGGCGCAACACGCGCCTCGCGTCGTCGTGTTTTGGGCGCCATGGGCTCGCCACGAACGGCTCGCCGAAGCGCGAGGTGACGTGCGATGAGCCGCCCCGCCTCGGGCACGTCGCTTGCGACTCCGCCTGGCAAAGCGGAGGAAGCAAACCATGGCGTTCAACCTCGTCCAGGCCGTCGAAGCTCGCGTGTCGCCGAAGACGGTCGAGCACGTCGCCAGCCACATCGGCGAAGACACGACCACCACGCGGGCCGCGATGTCGACGGGCGTGCTCGCCATCGTCGCCGGGCTCACGCAGTCCGCGTCCAGCGACTCCGGAGCCGCCGACCTCCTCTCGAGCCTACGCGCACACGAGCCGCTCGGCGCGACCGACGAGGAGCTCGAGCCTCACACGCTTCACGAGCGTGGCCAGGCGCTCGTCGCGGGGCATTTCGGCGGACGCGCGGGGGCCATGGCGGACACGGTCGCGCGCTCGACCGGCCTCGGCCGCCAGCAGAGCGCGAGCATCGTCTCGATGCTCGCGCCGCTCGTCACGGGCGTGCTCGCGCGAGAGGTCGCCTCGCGTGGGCTCGACGCGGGCGGCCTCGGAGGGCTGCTGCGCGACGAGCGCGCCTCGATGCTCGCGCGCCGAGGGCTGCCGACCGGGCTCGGCGAGGCGCTGCGCGGCGAGCACGCCGGAGAGGCGGCCCCGGCCCAGCCCGTCGCCGGCGAGGTCGTCCGCCCGGAGGTCGCGCTCCCCAAGCCCGCGGTGGCGGCGGACGCACGCAAGCCCGAGCTCCGCGCGGTCCCACCCGACGCGCCGACCCGCGAGGTCCACGTCGAGAGGCCGCGCGTCGCCCCGGAGACGACGGCGAGCCGACCGATCGCCGCGGCCACCGAGCATCGCAAGGCACCGGTCGGCTGGATCGTCGCCCTCGCAGGGGCCGCGGCGCTCCTCGTGCTCGGGCTGCTCTTCTCGAGCAGCCAGCGCGGCGCGACCGAGTCGCCGACGGCGCGCGTGCCCGAGCCGTCCCGGATCGAGCCGCCCGCCGGTCCCCAAGTCCCGCACGGTCCGATGGTGCCGGGTGTCCCGGCTCCCGCCGCGCCGCGTGAGCCGACGTCGGAGACGACGACCACGGGCGCGGCGATCCCGGCAGGGGATCCGCTCGCGAAGCACTTCGCCGAGGGAGGCCCCACGCCCGATCGCGTCGAGACCGCGCTCGCGTTCGAGCGGTCGACGGCCGCCCTCACGGGCGACGGCGCGACCGAGATCGAGCACATCGCGACGCTGATGAAGCAGCATCCGACCGCACGCATCCGGCTCGAGGGTCCCGCCGACGGCGCGAGCGCCTACGACGAGAAGCTCGCGCGGGCTCGCGCGGAGAAGGTGAAGGGCATGCTGGTCGAGCGCGGGGTCGACGGCGCGCGCGTCGAGACCGCGGCGGCGAGCGCGACCAAGCCGCTCACGCCCGGCGAGAGGCCCGGCCAGGCTCGCCGCGTCGACATCGTCGTCATCCAGCGTTGAGGTCTCGCGGCCGTCAGGGCTTGCGACGAAAGACGAACATCCCGCCGACGTTCGCGTCGAACTCGTAGTGCTCGAAGAGTGTCTCCCGGAGGACGTCGTGAAACGGACTCCGCTCGACGGTCTCGTCGTTGCTCGTCCCTGGCGGCGCGCGCGGATCGAGGGCGAGCGCCACCCACCGGACCTCGGGCCGAGCGAGGTCCGCGCGCCACTCGTCGACCGGGAAGCGGCCGCTCCGCGCGAGGAACGCGGACTGCCACGACGGGACCGAGATCCTCCCGTTCAGCGACAGCTCGAGATCGAAATCGCTCGAGACGACGAACTCGCCCGGCGCGCGGACGCAGTGGCGGTCCAGGGCCGACGCGACCTCGTCGCGATGACGGTAGCGCGCCGGCTCCGCGACGTAGCGCGGCCAGCTCACCGAGGCGACGAGGACGCCGAAGGCGACGCTCGCCCACGGGAGGGCGCGCGCGAGCCACGCGGGCTCACGAGGCGCGCCGCCGAGCGACGCCCCGGCCGGCATGCGCGAGAGCGCGACGAGCGCGAGCCCGGTCGGCTCGAGCCAGTAGTGCGAGCCGCTGCCGTGCTTCGCCATCATGAAGCTGGTCCACGCGATGCTGCCGAGGAGCGGGCCGGCGACGAGCCAGCTCACCCTCCGCCGCCACGCGAGGTACGCGACGACCACGTGGGGGACGCCGAGCACCATGACGCGGCCGCCGAGCTCTTCCACCCACCGCGTCAGCGTGAGCGGCTGCCCGGTGGAGCGCGACAGGTTCGACAGCCAGTTGCCGTCGCTGGCCACGTGGCACACGAGCGCGAGCGCTGCCCCCGCCCCCGCCGCGGCGACCGTCGAGCGGAGCCACCCCGGCCTCCGAAGCGCGAGGTGGACGATCGCCGCCCCCGCGACGCCGCCGAGGCAGCTCGGCTTGATCAGCGGCGCGGCGATCAGGAGAACGGCCGAGACGGGATCGATCCGGTCGCGACGCGCCGCGCGCACGACGCCGAGACACACGAGCGCGGTCGCGAGCGCGTCGGGGCTCATCGACGCCGCGTGACGCGAGAGGAAAAACACGCCCGCGCCGAGCATCGCGGCGATCGCCGTGACGCGACGCTTCTCCTTCGGCGCGCCGGCGACCGGCGCAACGAAGACGACCAGCCACGCAACGACGGCGATGACGCGGCCGATGACGCGGACGCTCCCGAGCGACGGTCCGCCGGCGGGCGCGAGCAGCGCCGCGAGCTTGCCGACGATCCACGGGAAGAGCGGCGTGTAGAGGACGTAGTAGCGAGACGGCGGCGCGCCGTCCTCCCACGCGCCTCGCCACGGGTCCACGTAGAGCGGCAGGCCCCGCGCGACGCGGAGCGCCTCGAACCCGATCTCGGCCGCGACGGGGTTCTGCGGGCTCGCGACGAACGCGTGCGCGACGAACGCGAGCGTGGCGAGCGCCGAGAGGACTGCGAGGATCCCGACGAGGACCTCCGGCAACGAGCGACGCGGCTCCAACCGCGCCTGGCTACCCACGGCGTCCATCGCCGTCAAGCACGCGCCGTCGAGCACACGCCGTCAAGCACGCGCGCCGTCAAGGACCTGGAGAGCAGCGTGGACCTCAGGTGGACGCGCGCCCTCGTCCACCGTCGACGCCCGCGCGGGATCGGGCTAGGAGAGACGGGTGTCGTATCTCGTCCTGGCTCGAAAGTACCGCCCGCAGTCGTTCGACGACCTGATCGGCCAGGAGCACGTCGCGCAGACCCTCGCGAACGCGATCGCGCAGGACCGCGTCGCGCACGCGTTCCTCTTCACCGGGGTCCGCGGCGTCGGCAAGACGACGAGCGCGCGCATCCTCGCCAAGTGCCTGAACTGCCTCGGCGCGGACGGCAACGCGGCGGGGCCCACGTCGAAGCCGTGCCAGGCATGCGCCGCGTGCACGGAGATCGCCGCGGGCGTCGACATGGACGTCCAAGAGATCGACGGCGCGAGCTACACCGGCATCGACGAAGTGCGCAGCCTGCAATCCCGGCTCGCGTTTCGCCCCGCCCGCGATCGGTTCAAGATCTACATCGTGGACGAGGTCCACATGCTCTCGAACCACGCGTGGAACGCGTTCCTCAAGACGCTCGAGGAGCCGCCGCCGCACGTGAAGTTCATCTTCGCGACGACCGAGGTCCACAAGGTCCCGGTCACGATCCTGAGCCGCTGCCAGCGCTACGACTTCAAGCTCGTCGGCGCGCGGCAGATCGGCGCGCAGCTCCGGAGCGTCGTCGAGCGCGAGAGCCTCGCCGCCGACGACGCCGCCGTCAGCGTCCTGGCGCGCGAGGCCGCCGGCTCGATGCGCGACGCGATGAGCCTGCTCGATCAGGTCATCGCCTACGGCGCCGACAAGATCACCGCCGAGGTCGTGGCGCGCGTCCTCGGCGTGGCGGATCGCGCGGTCCTCCACGAGCTCACGAGCGCCGTGCTCGCGGGCGACGCCGGCGCCGCGCTCGACGTCCTCGACAAGGTGTCGCGACAGGGCTTCGACATGGTCCACCTCTGGAAGGACCTCATGCGCCACGTGCGCAACCTCGTCGTCGCCAAGGTGTGCGCGGAGGGTCAGGCGAAGGAGCTGCTCGACCTCGCGGAGGAGGAGGCCGCCGACGTCCTCGCGCTCGCGCACAAGAGCGACGCCGACGATCTGACGCGCCTCTTCACCGGCCTCTCGCGCGGGTTCGACGACATCATCAAGAGCGGTCAGGTCCGCTCGAACCTCGAGCTCACGCTCGTGCGCCTCGCGCGGCGGCCCGCGCTCCTGCCGCTCGACGAGCTCTTGAGCCGCCTCGGCGAGCTCGAGAAGCGCCTCGCGACGGGCGCGCCTCCCCCGCCCCCGCGCGGCGGCGGCTCCGGCGGCGGCTCCGGCGGCGGAGGACGGGGCGCGCGCGCCGACGCACACGCCTCCGTCACGTCGGCGATGCCCGTCGCGATGACGCCGCCGCCCCCGACCCACGGCGCCTCGCTCACGCCGATCGCGAGCGCCGCATCTCCCGTCTCGAGCGCCGCGTCTCCGATCGCGAGCGCCGCGGCGCCGCACCTCGCGCCGGTCGACGCCCCGCGCACGAGCGGCGCGCTCGCCGTCGCGCGCGAGATCGCGCCCGAGCCTCCCGTCGTCGCGCGAAACGCGCCGGTGACGGCGGACTTCGAGGTGCGCGCCGCCCCGAGGGCCGAGGCGCCCCCGCCCTCTGCGCCCAAGGAGAGCGACGCGCTCGTCGCGTGGCGCGGGCTCATCGACCGCGTGCGCAAGGTGAGCCCGCCGGTCGCCGCGATGCTCGACCTCGCCATCCCGATCGCGGTCACGCCGGACAGGCTCGTGCTCGGAGTCGAGGACGAGTCGTTCGAGGACGTACGCGCCGAGCAGACCGACGCCCTCGCGGTCCTCACGGCCGAGGCGCGCGCCCATTTCGGCGCGAACACGGAGGTCGTGTTCGAGCACACGGCCCGAGGCAGCAAGATCGCCAGCGTCGCGTACCTCGACGCTGCGAAGCGGAAGCAGATGCAGGTGGACGCGCGCGCGGCGGTCGAGAACCACGTTCTCGTGCAGCACGCGATGCGCGTCCTCGGAGCGGAGCTCAAGGACGTGAAGCTCCCGATCCAGGAGGAGTGACGAGATGGCCCAGTTTCGCGGTGGAATGAACGAGCTCATGCGCCAGGCGGCGCGCCTTCAGCGCAAGGTCGAGCAGACCAAGAAGGAGCTCGCCGACAAGGAGATCGTCGCGACGGCGGTCGGCGACAAGGTGAAGGCGACGGTGACGTACGCCGGCAAGGTCGCCAAGATCGAGATCGACCCGGAGTTCTTGAAGAGCGAAGGCCTCGAGCTCGCGCTCGACGGCGTCGTCGCCGCGGTCAACTCCGGCCTCGAGCAGGCCGACAAGGCGATGGAGACCGAGATCGAGAAGGTCACCAACGGCGTGAAGATCCCCGGAATGGTCTAGTTTTGCCTGGTCCGAGCCCGTAAGGGCTCGCCAACGGAAACGAGACCGTCTCGCGATCGGCGCAGGCGCGACGATGCAGTCCCCGAAGGTCAAGAAGCTGGTCACCCTCCTCTCGCGCCTCCCCGGCGTCGGAGAGAAGACCGCGCAGCGCTACGTCCTTCACCTCCTCACGGCCGACGCCGAGATCGCGAAGGACCTCGGCGCCGAGCTCGCGACGCTCCACGACGAGCTTCGGCCTTGCTCCCGGTGCGGGAACATCGCCGACGTCGTCGCAGGCGAGGACGCGCCGGTCTGCGCGATCTGCAAGGACGAGCGGCGCGACACGAAGCTGCTCTGCATCGTCGGGCGGGTCCACGACCTCCAGGCGATCGAGCGCACGGGCGCGATGCGCGGCCGCTACTTCGTCCTCGGCCGGCTGCTGTCGCCGCTCGAGGGGATCGGCCCCGAGGAGCTCCCGCTCCCGCGCCTCCTCGGCCGCATCCGCGACGAGGGCGTCACCGAGGTGATCGTCGCCACGCCGCCCAGCGTCGACGGCGAGGCGACGGCGCTGCTCTTGAAGCGCGAGCTCGGCCCCGCGGGGGTCAAGATGACGCGGATCGCGAGCGGTGTGCCGCACGGCGGCGACCTCGAGTACGCCGACCCGATCACGATGGGTCGGGCGCTCGCGGGCCGCCAGGCGCTCTGACCGCGGCGCGGAGGCGCGTCACTCGCCGTGTCGGCGAGCCCGATTCGGCGAGTGCGAAGCGGGTGAAAGGCGTTCTAGAGTGCTCCGCATGAAGCCCGTCAACTCACTCTCGGCCCCCGCCGCCATCGGTCCCTACTCGCAGGCCATCGACGCGGGCGACTTCGTCTTCTTGAGCGGCCAGGTCCCGATCGATCCGAAGACGGGCGAGCTCGTCCAGGGCGACATCGCGACCGAGACCGACCGCGTGCTCGACAACCTGGCCGCCGTGCTCGAGGCCGCGGGCTGCTCGTTCGCCGACGTCGTCAAGACGACGATCTACCTCCTCGACCTCGGCGACTTCCAGGCGGTCAACGCCACGTACGCCAAGCGCTTCACGTCGGCCCCGCCGGCGCGCGCGACGATCCAGGTCTCCGCGCTCCCGAAGGGCGCCCGCGTCGAGATCGACGCGATCGCCAAGAAGCGCGGCTGACCGGGACGCCGCTCCGCGCGGCGCGCTCTACGAGGACGTCCGGGACGCGGGGCGATCAGCGCAGCGTGATCGCGCCCGTGCTCCCGGCGAAGTCCTTCGAGGTGAGCTTCAGGAGCGCGAGGCCGCTGCCCGCCTGGCCGCGTCCGCCCGCGCCGGCGCCTTCCTTGATGTCCGAGAACGGACCGAGCTCGATCTTGTCGGCGTCGGCCTGGAGGATGACCTCGTCGGCGGCGAAGTCGGCCGGCAGCTTCACGGCGATGTCGTCCGCCTTCTCCGACACGAGCGAGACGGTCGCGCCCTGCGTCGCCGGGACGTCGGCGTTCGTGAGGCCGCCGTTCGAGTTCGTGCCGAGGTTCGAGAGCGTCGCCGCCGAGAGCTGCAGCGTGAGCGTGCCGTTGCCCGAGAGGACCTTCAGATCGAGCTTCTGCGTGTCGGAGCCGGTCGGGACGACGACCTCGACGAGCTCGCAGCCCGACTCGCCCCCGTTCGAGCTGCCGTGCGAGCCGCCGTGCCCGCAGGACACCGTGACGCCGCCGCCGGAGTTCGTCAGCGTGAAGCTGTTCTTCGCCTCGGCGATCGACAGATCGGCGTTCGCCTTCTCCTCCGAGAACGCCATCGCCAGCATGCGCGCCGTCGCCCGCACCTTCGTCGCGTTCGGATCGGCGGTGACCGTGACGCCGCCGTTGAGCGAGATGCCGACGCCCTCGATCTTCACTTCGATCGGTCCGCCGCCCCAGTCCGCCGTGTCCTCCCGGACCACGTTGGTCTCCGTGTAACGAGTCTTGGTCTTGACCGAGGCCTGGACCTGGCAGCCCGCGACCGATGCGACGATGCCGACGACGACCGTTCCGAAGACGAGACTCGAGACGCGGCTCATGCTGGATTCTCCCTCCCGCTCCAGGCGGGCAAAGCAAGGGCAGACGTGGGCCCCAAGGTGTTGGACCGAGCTCGACCCATTTGCATTCAAACGCTGCGAGATCGGGCTCGCGGATCGGACCCCACGTCTCCGTGCGAACGTGACAAGCGAGCTGAAGACGTCGAAAAACGTACCATGTCCGCGCGCGGACGGGCCAACATCGCCTCGGCTGCGTCGTTCGCGGCGGCGATCGAGGTCGCCAATTTGCCTACTCCGGCCTCGTCCGTCCCGAGCTCGAGCGGCGCCCCGAGGACGACGCTGACCCGCGCGAACGGCCATGCGAGCGCGAACCGATCCCACGCCCGCGCAAAGATCTTCGCACCGCGGACGGCGCTCCCCATCGGAACGACGATCGCCCCGGCGGCGCGTGCCGCGACGAGGACGCCCGGCTTCGGGACGCCGTAGGGGCCGCGCGGCCCGTCGACGGCGAAGGCCGCGTCACGGCCACCGCGCTTGAGCTCTCGCACGAGCGCGGCGAGCCCGCGCGCGCCTCCTCTCGAGCTCGAGCCGCGGACGACGCGGAAGCCGAGGACCGCCAGGGCACGGCTCTGGATCGCGCCGTCCTTCGAGAGGCTCACCATCACGACGGTGGGGCGCCGCCGGCGCCACGCGAGCAGCGGCCACTGCTTGCCGTGGAGGAACGCGAGCACCCACGGGCGATCTTCGAGCGCCGCGAGCGACGGATGCACCTCGAGCTCGAGGCGCAGCGTCCCGAGCCAGAGGCGCGCGACCACCCCGAGGACGACGCCGAGGAGCGCGCGCGCCGACGCGGCGATCACGCGCGCCTCCTCACCCCTTCAGCTCGGAGAGCATCGCCTTCGCGCGCTCGAGCGTCGGCTCGTTCTCCACGGCGCGCTCGAGCATCTGGACGGCCTTGGCCTTGTCGCCCTGCTTCATGCTGATCTCGCCGAGGTAGCAGAAGACCTCGCCCTTCGAGATGCCGCTCTGCGCGTCGAGGCGCTGGAGGAGCAGCGCGCGGAACGTCTTCTGCGCGCGCTCGAGATCGCTCGTCTCGATCGCGAGGACGCCGAGGTCGCGGAGCACCTCGACGGAGCCGGGATCGATCTTGAACGCCAGGTCGAACTGCGTCAGCGCGACGTCCTTCTCGCCGAGCGCGGAGAGCGCGCGGCCGAGGCGGTGGTGATAGACCGAAAGCTCCTTGGTCCGCTTGCCGCCGAACGACGCGATGATCTTCTCGAGCACCGCGGTCGCGTCACGCTCCCTCTGCGACGCGCTGTAGGCGTCGCAGAGGAGGAGCAAGAGCTCGCGATCGTTCGGCACGAGCTCGGTCACGCGCTCGAGGACCGGCACGGCGTCCGCCGGCGCGCGCCGCTCGGCGAGGTGGATCTCCGCGGCGCGCCGGAGGAGCTTCACCTGCTCGACGACGTGCGGGCTCGCGGCCAGGGCGCCGGGAGGATTCGATCCCCGGCCGACCGGAGAAGCCTCGATCGCCGCGGCCCCGGCGCCGTGCGCGGCGGCGAGGACGTCGGCGTTCGACGCGAGGAGACCGGCGAGCTCCGCCCACTTCTTCGTCCGCTCGTAGAGCTGGCCGAGGCGGTCGCGGACGTCCGCGTTCGAGGGATCGGCGTCGAGCGCGCGCTTGAGCGCGTCCTCCACGCCCGCGTCGTCGCCGAGCTCCTTGCGCGCGTTCGCGAGGCGCAGCGCCGTCGCCACGGCGCCCTCCCCGCTCGCCGTCGCGAGGAGGCTCGCGAGCGCCCGCTCGGCCTTGTCCCACGCCGCGCGCTCTTCGGCGAGGCGGGCGACCGCCTCGAGCGCTCCGCCGTGCTGCGGATCGCGCTCGAGGATCTGGTCGTACGTCTCGAGCGCGCGCCGGCCGTCCTTCAGCCGGAGCTCGAGGATCTCCCCGAGCTCGACCATGCGCGAGAGCTCGAGCGTCGCGTCGCCGCGTGCGCGCGCGCGCTCGACGAGGCTCGTCTGGAGCTCGGCTCGCTCGGCGTGCTGCTCGCCCTTGTCGAAGATCGCGCCGAGGACGCGCGCCGCCTCCTCGTGATCCGGCTCCTCGTCGAGGATCGCGCGGAGCGTGTCGGTGGCGTCGCGCGCGTTCTCGAACTTCTCGAGCTGGAGCCGCGCGAGATCGACGCGGAGGAGCGACCTCACGTCCGGCGCCTCGGCGAGATCGATGAGCGTCGCGAGCAGCCGCGCGAGCTCGTTGTACTTGCCGAGGTCGGCGTAGAGCGCGCGGAGGCGCTCGTGGGCGCGCGCGTCGCCGCGCTCTTGCTCGAGGATCTCCTCGTAGAGCGCGACGGCCCGATCGCGATCGCCGAGGCGCCCTTCGGCGACCTCCGCGGCGCGGTGGCGTAGCCCGAGGGCCTGCTCGCCGTCGGGATCGGCCTCGGCGCGCTTCAGGAGCAGCGCGACGACCTCCTCGTGATCGCCGGCGTTCTCGCGCAGGCGCGTCAGCTCGCCGTTGGCCCAGGCGTCGGCTTCGTTTTCGGCGAGGAGCTCGCGGAGGACCTCCTCGGCGAGCTTCGCGTCGGCGAGCGTGACCTCCGAGAGCTCCGCGGCCTCGCGCGCGAGCTCTCGCTTGCGATCGGGCTCGCCCTCCAGCTTGGCGAGGCGCCGGAGCGTCGCGACGCGATCGCGCTCGCGGCCCGGTCCCCGGCGAAGCGCCTCGAGCGCGCGGACGAGCTCGACGTTCTCCGGATCGGCGTCGAGCGCCTTTCCGAACGCTTCCTCGGCGGCGCGCGGGTCGCCCACCTTGTCTCGGTGCCAGCCGCCGAGGCGCGCCCAGAGCTCCGAGGCTCCGCTCGCGCCCGGCGTCGCGCGCTCCTGCGCGTCGAGCGCACGGCCGAGCGCGTCGGCCGCCTCGCGCCACCCGCCGTTCTTGTCGGCGAGCCGCTCGAGCTCGGCGAGGGCGTCGGCGTCGGTCGGGTCTCCGATGACCGCCGCCTCGACGGCGCGCTGAGCGCCCGACGCATCGTTCGCCTCGTTCTCGCGTACGCGCGCGAGGTCGAGGCGCGCACGCGTCCGCGCGCGCGTCCCGTCGGCGCGGTCGACCCGCCGCTCGTAGAGCCGCGCGAGGTCTTCGCCGCGGTTCGTCGAGCGGTAGACGCCCTCGAGCGTGTCGAAGGCGTCGTCGAAGAGCGCGTCGTCGGAGAGCAGGCGCTCGACCGCCTCCCGCGCCTGCGCGTGGTCGGCGACGCGCTCCACCGCGAGGCGGAGCGTCGCGAGTCCCTGCGCCTTGTCCCCGAGCGCGTCGATCTGCAGGCTCGCGAGGCGGTGGTAGAGGTCGGCCTGCGCGGAGGCGTCCGTCTCGATCGCGATGCGCCGCTCGAGCACGTCGACGAGCGCCCGCGTGTCGCCGAGCCCGCCGTGAACGCGCTCGAGCGCGACGAGCACGCCGGGAGCGTCGCCTCCCTGCTCCGCCGCGCGGCCGTAGGCCTCGGCGGCGCGCGGGAGATCCGCGAGGTTTACCTCGGCGACCGCTCCGAGGCGCATGAAGAGGTCGGCCGTGATCTTCGCGTCGAAGATCGACGCCGAGCGCTCGCCGAGCGTGTCGGCGTAGCGCGACCAGCCGTCCTTGCCGATCAGGCCCGCGACGCGCTCGATCTCCGCGTGGAGCGCGGCGTCGTCCGGCTGCTCGCCGAGCGCCCGGAGCAGGGCGTCCTCGGCGCGCGGCAGATCGCGCAGCGAGTCTTCGACGACCTTCGCGATCGCGCGGAGCGTGCCCGCGCGGTCGAGCGGCTCGGACTCCGCGCGCAAGCGCATCTCGAGGGCGTCGGCGAGCTCTTCGTGCTTGCCCGCGCCCGCGAGCACCGGCTCGAGCACTCCAGCCGCCTCGCGACGGAGCTCGTCGCGGGTCTCGCCGATCTGGCGCACGGCGCGAGCCGCGTCCTCGTCGTAGCCGGCGGCGAGCACCTCGCGGTACGCCTCGAGCGCCTTTCCGTGATCGTCGAGCTCGGTCGCGAGCAGGCGCCCGATGCGCTTGGTCGTCTCGACCTTGGCCGCGCTGTCGGCGGCGAGCTCGACCTCGGCGCGGAGGTTGTCGAGCAGCTCGGGCCACATCCGCTCGGCCTCGTACAGGTCCGAGAGGCGCTTCATGACCTCGGGATCGTTCGGCTTGGTCGCGAGGGCCTGGCCGAGGAGCGCAACGGCCTCGCGGCGGTCCTGGAGGCCGACCTCGTAGCAGCGCGCCGCGTCGAGCAGCAGCCGATGCTTGAGGTCTCGATCGTCGGTGATGCCGTCCGGATCGTACTCGGCGCAGAGGTCGACGCGGCGCCGGTACAGATCGACGAGCCGCGCCGCGTCGTTCCTCTCCTCGTAGAGCGGAATGAGGTTGTCGAGCGTCCAGGCGCTCTCCGGCTCGAGCTCGAGGGCGCGCTCGTACGCGTCGATCGAGCCTTGCTGGTCCTCGAGCATGTCGCGGCGCGCCTCGCCGATCCGGCGCCAGAGGCTCGCGCGCTCCTCGTCGTCGTTCGTCAGCTCGGCGCGCTTGGCGAGCACGCGGACGAGCGTCGGCCAGTCGGAGAGCAAGGTCGCGAGCTGGTCCATCTCGTCGAGCGGACGGGCGTCCGACTCGTCGAGCGAGAACAGCCGCTCCCACGCGGCAAGCGCCTTGCGCGGGTCGTCGCGGCGCTTGTCGTGGAGCTTCGCGAGCGCCTCGAGCAGCTCGCGCCGGCCGATGCCGTCGAGCTTCTCGATGCCCTGCTCGTACGCGTCGGCGAGGTCGTCCCAGCGCGACGTCGCGACGGCGACGCGATCGAGCTCCTCGCGCGTGTCGCCGTCGTCCGGATCGATCGTGAACGCCTCCTTGAGGCAGTCGAAGGCGCGGACGAGATCGTTGCCGCGCTCTTCCAAGAGCCGCGCGGTGTCGCGGAGGACCGAGACCTTCTCGTTCGGGCTGCCGGCGATCTCGTAGCGGTGTCGCGCGATCTCGACGAGCTTCTGCCAGTCGTCGGCCTGCTCGTAGATCGGGCGAAGCAGCTCCACGACGCGCGGACGGTAGTCTTCGCGGCTCAGCATCGACTCGAGCGCCTGGACGGCGCCCGCCCAGCTCGGCGACGGCTCGCCGGTCTCGCTGACGCGCGGGGTCACGAGCTCGAGGACCGACTCGAGCTCGTCGAGCGCGCCGGCCGTGTCCTCGAGCTTTCCGTCGAGCACCGTGGCGAGCGACAGGCGCCACTTCGCCTCCTCCTCCGGGAGCGCGCTCTGCTCGGCGCGGCGCCGGTGGAGATCGCCGAGGTCGCGCCACTTCTCGCGCCGCGTGTAGAGGCGGCCGAGCGCGTCGAGCGCGGTGGCGTCGGTCTCGTCGACGTCGAGGATGTTCCGGAACGTGACGATGGCCTCGTCGTCCTCGCCGACCTCTTCTTCTTCGATCTTCGCGATCGTGTGGAGCGTGGCGACGCGATCGACGACGTCGGTGCGGTACTCGAGGGCGTCGCGGTAGAGCGCGACGCGCTCGGCGGGGCGCTTGGCCGCGGCGAGGAGCCGATCGATCGCCTGGAACGCCTGCTGCTCGTCCTCGGGCGCGAACTGGTAGGCGCGCCGGTAGAACTGGAGGGCGCGGTTGGTCTCCTTCTGTCCGGCGTGCGCTCCCTCGGCGGCGTCGGACACGCGTCGCTGCGCTCCGAGCGCCTC
Source organism: Labilithrix sp. (assembly GCA_019637225.1). Classification (GTDB taxonomy): domain Bacteria; phylum Myxococcota_A; class Polyangia; order Polyangiales; family Polyangiaceae; genus Labilithrix. The sequence goes on along the minus strand of JAHBWC010000082.1, from coordinate 9,063 downwards.
GTAGAGCTCGCCCGTGCGGAACGCGAGGCGCGCCGTCGCGGGCTCGTCGGCGCTCACCTTCTCGAGCTCCGCGGCGAAGATCTCCGCGAGGCGGTCCTCCGCGCTCGCGACGCGCGCGAGCCTCTCGAGCTCGGCCCACGTCGACTCGTCGGTGACGTCCTCGGCGAGCAGCTTCGCCATGACGTCGAGGGCGGCGCGGTAGTTCTCCTCCTGCTCCTCGTGGAGCTTCGCGAGGCGCCGGAGCAACTCGCGACGCTCGTCGGGATCCTGGCTCCCCTCGAGGCGCGCCTCGACGGCTCCCATCACCTTCCGCCAGTCGAGCCGCGTCAGGTAGACGGCCTCGAGCATCTCGGCGGCTCGCGCGGCCTGTTCCCGGTCGCCCGTCGCGCGATCAAGGACGATCTGCTCGAGCGACGCGACCGTCGCGTCGTGCGTCGGATCCACGCGCAGCGCCTCGCCCCACGCCTCGAACGCGCGCTCGGACTCGGACAGCTCCTTCTCGAAGACGCGACCGAGCGCGTGATACAAGGTCGCGCGACGCTCCGAGCTGGTCTCGTCGACGCCGAGCTCGCGCTCGTGGAGGGCGACGAGATCGCCCCAGCGCGACGACGCCGCGTAGAGGCGCTCGAGGGCGAGGACGGCCGGCGCGTCGAGCCCGAGCTCGACGATCTGCTCGTAGACGCCGATCGCGCGATCGCGATCGCCGAGCGCGTCGTCGCACGTCTTCGCCTGCTTGTAGAGGATGACGCGCTTGTCGTCGTCGCTCTCGGCGATCTCGGCGCGTCGCTTCAAGACGTCGATGAGGTGCTCGTGCTCGCCGGCCTCTTCGTGGAGCGACTCGAGCGCCTCGAGCGCGCGCGTCTCGTCGGGTCGGAGCTCGAGGGCGCGCCGATGGCACTGCTTGGCGAGCGCGGGGTCGGCGAGCTTCGTCCGCGCCAGCTCGGCGATCCGGAGGAGCACCGAGACCTGCTTGTCCTCGTCGAGGACGTCGGGGGCGACGGAGCGGTAGAGCTCGACGAGGTCCGCCCAGCTGCCGGTGCGCTCGACGAGGCGCTCGGCGCGCGCGATCCAGTCGTCGACCGACGGCTCGGCGGCGGCATCGCGCAGACCGCGCGAAGCGTAGGCAAACGCCCGCGCGAGATCGCCGCCCGCGTCGGCGGTGCGCGACGACGCGAGGCCCTCGGAGACCGACGCCGCGCGGGCGTAGAGCTCCAGCCGCGCGTCGAGCCCGGTCTCCTCCTCGATCTGGATGTCGAGGACGCGGAGGAGCTTGTCGTCCGCGCCGGACGACTCGTAGAGCGGACGCAGGATCTCCGCGGCCTCGACGCGCGCCCCCTCGTCGCCGAGCAGCGCCTCGAGCGCCTCGCGCGCGGGCGCCGTCGCCGGATCGATCGTGAGCGCCTGCCGGTAGGCCTCGATCGCCTCGGCGATCTCGCCGAGGCTCTTGCGGCGCACGTCACCCATGCGCGTCAGGAGCTCGATGCGGTCGAGCGGCTCGACGGCGAGCGCGAGGTCGGCCTCGAGCGTCTCGGAGAGATCGCGCGCACGCTCGGCCTTCTCGTAGAGGGACGCGAGGGCGCCGAGCACCTTGCGATCGGCGCCGAAGTCGTCGAGCACGGCGCGGTACGCGAGGATGGCCTCGTCGACCTCGCCGAGGGTCTCGAGCGTCTTCGCCGCGCGACCCATCAGGACCTTGCGCTTTTCGGCGTCGTCCGCGTTCTCCTCACGCTTGCGGAGGACCTCGACCAGGCTCCGGTGGTCGCCGGCGCGCTCGTAGAGGCGGTCGAGCGACGCGAGCGCCTCCTCGTCCGCGGGGTCGTCGTCGAGGCGCTCCTTCCACGCGGCGATCGCCGCCGCGTCGTCCGAGAGCGCCTCCTCGGCCAGCGTGCCGAGGCGGCCGAGGAGCTCGCGCCGCACGTCGGTGTGCTCTTCGAGCTTCACCTGCGCGCGGAGCACGTCGGCGAGCTCGCGGTTCTTCCCACCGGCCACGTAGATGCGCTCGAGCGCGCGCGTCGCCGGCAAAGCGATCGACGGATCCTCGGGCGCCAGCTCGAGCACCTGCCGGTAGACGCCCTCGGAGCGCTCGACCTGGCCGGCGTCCTCGTGGATCTTCGCGACGTCGCCGAGGATCTCGGCACGCGGCTGCGGAGCCTCGGCGTTCTTCGCCGTCGCGAGCAAGACCTCGGCGGCGTCCTCGAGCCTTCCCATGCGCCGGGCGATCTCGAGGTAGCGCTGCCGCGCCTCGACGTCGCCGGGCGAGAGCGGCAGGAGCCGCGCGTACGTCTCGAACGAGCCGGCGTCGTCGGTGAGCCGCTCGTCGCGCAGCTCCGCGACGCGGCGCAGGAGCTCGCGGCGCTCGACGTCGTCGGCGACGAACTCGAGCCGGATCTCGAGCACGCGCACGAGATCGCGGATCTCCTCGCGGTCGGAGTAGACGCCCTCGAGGATGATCGCCGAGCGCTGCCGGAGCTCCGCGTGCTCGAGGCACTTCTCGACGAGCTCACGCGCCTCGCGGTTGGACGCGTCGGCGAGGACGACCTCTTCGAGCTGGTCGAGCGCGCCCTTCGGATCGGCGAGCCTGACGAAGAGGAGCGTGCCGAGCCGCAGCCGGAGCTGGCCGCCCGCGGTGCTCCCCGCGAGCTCGATGCGGCGGCGGAGGAGGTCGGCGAGGTCCTGCCAGCGCTCGAAGGCCGCGTAGAGCTTGTCGAGCGCGAAGATGGCCTGCTCGTGGCCCGGCTCGATCTCGAGGATGCGCTCGTAGTACTGGATGGCCTTCGGCGAGTCGCCAGTGATCTCCTCGGCGATGATCGCGACCTCGGCGAGGAGATCGGTCCGGCGCTCGGGGCTCTCCGTCGCGGCGAGCATGCGCTCGTAGAGCGCCTCGAGGTCCCTCCAGCGCTCGCGCGTGGTCAGGATCTGCTTCAGGCGGAGGAAGGCGCGGTCGTTGCCCGCGTCGTGCGCGAGGATGCGCTCGAGGTAGGGCGTGGCGCGGTCGATCTCTCCGAGGTTCTCGTCGTAGAGCGTGGCGGCGCGCTCGGCGAGGTCCATCTCGACATGCGGCGGCAGCCCGGACGTGCCCGTCTCCGGCAACGCCTGCGCGATGGTCTCGACGAACTGCTGCGTCCTGCCCGTCTTGTTGGCGAGGACGGCGAGGCGGTCCCAGAGATCGAGCTCCGACGGGTAGTCGAGCGCGGCCTTCGCCAGGACCTCGAACGCAGCGAGCCGATCGCCGAGGTTCTGCTTCACGGCAGCGAGCCGGAGGTGCAGCGCGAGGCGGTCCTGCTTCGAGGGCGCCGTCGCGATGAGCACGGCGAGCACGTCGCCCTGCTTTTCGAACTGCCCGGCGGCCGCGTACGCCGTCTCGAGGAGGATCGCCGCGTCCTTGCGCGTCTCGGATAGCGGCATCAGCTCCTCGACGAGCGCGATCGCTTGCGCGTGCGCGTCGCTGGCGGACTCCGCGGTCTCGAGCGCGCGCTTCGCGCACGCGAGCGCCTCGCGCGGGTCCTTCAGCGGCCCGAGGAAGAGCCGCGCGAGATCGAGCTCGCGCGCGACGCGCCGATCGCCTTGTTCGAGGTCGCGCTCGCGCTGGAGGGTCGCCGCGGCGCCGGCGGCGTCGCCGGCGGCGAGCAAGAGCCGCGACAGGGCGCGGAGCGACACGACGTGCTCCGGATCGATGCCGAGGAGCTCCTTGTAGATCTCGGTCGCCTTGGCGGCCTCACCGAACGCCTCTTCCTCGAGCAGCGCCCACTCGGCGAGGAGCGGCGTCGCCGCGCGCCCCTCGGCGCGGTTCACGCGCAGACGGAAGAGCCAGCGGAGATCGCCCTGTCGATCGGGAGACGAGCGCAGGAGCCGGTCGAGCCCGGCGATCGCCGCCTCGTCCTCGGGGTTCGCCTCGATGAGCTCCTTGTACGCCTCGACGGCGTCGTCGGGCCGGCCGGCGTGAATCGCCGAGACCTCGGCGAGCTTCATCCTGAGCTCGCGACGTTCGTCGCCGCTGTCCGCACCCGACGAGGAGAGCGCCTCGAGGCGCGCCTGGATCGCCTGCGCGAGCCCGCCCCACTCGCCGGACGCGCGTGCCCACTCTTCGAGCGCGGCGAGCGCGCCCGCCTCGGCCGGCGCGAGCTCGTAGGCCTTCTTCGCGTAGCGGAAGGCGGCCGTCTTGTCGGAGAGGCGCTCGCCGGTGACCCGAGCGAGCCTCCCGTAGAGAGCGCGACGCCCGGCGTCGTCGCTCGCGTGCGTGAGGAGCACCTCGTAGAGCGCCGGCAGGCGCGCCCATTTCTCTTCACGCTCGTAGAGCGGAACGAGCGCGGCGGCCGCGCGCTCGTCGTCGGGCTTCACCGAGAGGACCCGCTCGTACGCGCGGAACGCCCGCTCGGGCGCGCCGAGCTTGTCCTCGTAGATCGCGGCGACGCGGAACGAGAGCTCGACCTTCGCTTGCGTCTCGGTCGCGCGATCGGCGGTGCCGGAGAGGACCTCGGCGAGCCCTTCCCAGTCGCTCGTCGAAGCGTAGAGCTCGGTCAGACCGTCGTAGTCGGCCATCGCGAGGTAGCTCTCGCGGAGGATCCGCAGGGCCTTCGCTTGACCGGGGCTCAGATCGAGCACGCGGCGCCAGACGCGGAGCGCGCCGGCGTGGTCCTGGAGGCGGTCGGAGTAGACGCTCCCGAGCTTCTGGAGGAGCCCGAGGCGCGCCTGCGGGTCGTCGGCGATCTGCACGCGGCGCTCGAGCACCTCGGCGACCGTCGCGAAGTCCTTGTCGCGCTCGGCCTGCTTCTCGAGGGCGTCGAGCGCGGCCGCGTCGTCCGGATCGTCGGCGAGGATCAGCTTGTAGAGGCGCGTCGCGTCGGCGCCGCGGTCTAGGCGATCCGAGGCCATCCGAGCCATCTCGACCCAGAGCTCGCGCCGCTCGGCGCCGCTCGCGCGCTTCGACTCGGCGTCGTAGAGCTCGTAGAGCTGCCGGTACGCGCGGCGCTTTCCGTAGAGCTCCTTCAGCTTCTCGACGGCCTCGCGGTCGTCGGGCGCCGCTTCGCGGAGCTTCTCGAACGCCTCGACGGCGTTCTGCACGTTCGAGAACTGCTCGAGCCAGCGCCGTCCGGCGGCGCGGTAGAGCTCGGCCTTCACGGCCTGGTCCGGCTCGAGCTCGGCGAGGCGCATCTGCGTCGTCAGGAGATCGCGCCAGCGGCCGAGCGCCTCGTAGACGCGCGCGAGCTCGCGCACGGCGTCGGCGTCGGCGGCGTCGAGCGCGATGATCTGCGAGAGCACGGTCACGAGGGCCGAGTCGCTCTTGATGTTCTCGCGGTAGATCTGCGCGATCTCGCGGAGCACCGGGAGGCGCGTGGCGCCGTCGTCGGGGGCGACGCGCTCGAGCTCCGAGCGGAGCAGATCGGCGAGGTGGTTGTACGACCCGCTCGTGCGGTAAAGGCGCTTCAACGCCTCGCGCGCCTCGGCGTTGTTCGGCTGCGACCGGAGCAAGGTCCGCCACTGCTCGATCGCCTTCTGCGCGTTCGCGCCCTCTTCGGCGAGCTGGGCGATCTCGCCGGCGAGCTTCGCGCGCTCGGGCCCGTCGGACATCGCGCGCTGGGCGTCGGTGAGGATCTGGACGAGGCGGGTCTGCTCGCCCTTCTGCACGCACCACTCGCGGAAGAAGTCGAGCATCCCGGGGTGCGCGGGCTCGTGCTTTCGGAGACGCTCGAAGTACGGCTCCGCGGCGTCGGCCTTCTGCCGCATCCGCCAGTTCACCATCGCGATCTGCAGGATGACGCCGACCTCCTGGCCCGGACGGACGCCGCCGCCCTGGAGCTGGCCGTCGTAGAGCGAGACGAGGTGGTCCCACTGCTCGCCTTCGGTGAAGTGGTCGACGAGCGCGCGCGTCGCCTCGGGGTGGCCGGGCGACAGGTCGAGGATCTTCTCGTACGCCGTCACGGCGCGGTCCTTGGCGCCGATCTTCTTCTTCAGCACGCGCGCGAGGCGCGTGTAGGCCGCGAGCTTCTCGTCCTTCGCGGTGACGTCGGCCGCGAACCCGTCGAGCGCGGTCGCCAGCTCCTCCCAGCGCTCCTCGCCGCCGAGGATGCGCTCGAGGAGGATCGCCGCGCGGCGGTTCTTCGCGTCGGAGACGAGCGCGTCGCGCAGGAGGCCGATGATCTTCTCGAGCAGATCGCGGCGCGGGTCCTTGCCGTCCTTCGCGGCGCCCTTGTCCTTCTTCTTTCCCTTGCGCTTGCTCTTCGGGCCGCTCTCTTCCTCTTCCTTCTTGGCCTCTTCGCGCGCGCGCGCCTCGAGCTCGGGGCGCGCGTAGCGGTAGGCGATCTCGGCGGCGCTGACGAGGAGCGAGCTCTTGAACGCGGGATCGTTCGCGCTCTTCGCCTCGGTGAAGTACTTCTGCGCGAGGTCCTTCCACTTCCCCCGCTTGACCTCGCTGCGCTCGATCGCCTCCTCGGCGCCGGCGTCGCCGGGACGGAGCGCGAGCACGCGGCGGTAGGCCGCGAGTGCCCCCGCGTCGTCGAGCAGGACGTCGTCGCGCACGCGCGCGAGCTCTTCCACGAGCTCGGCCTCGCGATCGCCCGTCGCGAGCGCCGCCTCGATCTCGAGCAGCTCCGCGACCGCTTCGTACTCCCGCCGCATCTCGTGCGCGCGGCGCGCTGCCTCGAGGAGCGACGCGAGCTCGGTCGCCCCCATCTCGCCCGGATCGACCGACCCCTGCCCTGTCGAATACCCGAGCGTCGAGCGGAGCTCGCTCCAGGCCTGCTCGTTGTCGGGCTCGTCCTGGAGGACGCCGAGGGCGTTGCGAATCGTGTTGGCGCTCATCTTGATCTCGGGGGAAACGGTTCTCGAATGTAAACCGGCTACATCATTCGAGAAAGACGACGTGACAGACTTCGGCGCAGCGATGGTATTGAGCCTTTCCCTCGCGATCAAGCAGCGGTTTGCCTGCGCGACCACGCCGCGCGCGCGGACGTTCTCGCGGGTCGTCGGGGCGCGTTCTGTGGGAGGATGACGACCGCCGTTTTGTCGGACACCGCCTTGCCGCTCGGGAAGTCCCTCCTCCTCTCTCTCCGGAACGTCTACGAGACCCTCTACGTCTCGGCGCCGACCGTCGTCGACGCCTTCCGCGGGACGGTCTCGCGACAGGTCTGCGACGACCGACTCGAGTCGTGGGCGAGCCGCATCGTCGCCAACAGCGAGATGATGATCTCGGTCCACGGCCGGGAGAACATCCCGACGCGGGCGCCGGGCGAGAGCACCTACCTCGTGATGAGCAACCACCAGTCGCACTACGACGTGGCGGTCATCTACTACGTGCTCGGCTCGAGCATCCGCATGGTCGCGAAGCGCGAGCTCTTCGACGTCCCGGTCTTCGGTGGCGCGATGAAGGCCGCCGGGTTCATCTCGATCGACCGCAAGAACACCGAGCGCGCGATCGCGAGCCTCGAGGACGCCAAGCGAAAGCTCGCCGACGGCGTCCCGATGTGGATCGCGCCGGAGGGGACGCGGAGCCCGACCGGCGAGCTCTTGCCGTTCAAGAAGGGCGGCTTCGTCCTCGCGCTCGGGACCGGTGCGCCGATCCTCCCGGTGAGCATCCGAGGGACGCGCGACGTCCTCCGCGCGAAGGGCATGCGCTCGAGGGCGGGCGTCGAGGTCTTCGTGACCATCCACCCTCCGTGCGATCCGGCGCGGTTCGCCCACCTCGCGCCGAAGGCAGCCCGCGACGCGCTGGCCGAAGAGGTCAGGCGCTCCATCGCGAGCGGCCTCTGATCATGACGGCAGGCAGCGGTCTCTACATCCTCGTGAACGCGAACGCGAAGCGCGGCGGACGCCGCGTCGCGGCGCAGATCGCGCGCGCGCTCCCCGGCGCCACCGTCCGCCTCACGCGCAGCATCCCGGAGGTCGACGGCTTGCTCCGCGGCGTCCTCGAGAACGCCGGGTCGATCCGCGCCGTGCTCTCCGCCGGCGGCGACGGCTCCGCGGTGACGCTCCTCAACGCGCTCGATCGCGTGGTGCCGAAGGGCGCGCCGTTCCCGCCCGTCGGCGCGCTCCCGCTCGGCACCGGCAACGCGTGGGCCCACGCGCTCGGCGCGCGCAAGCTCGACACCTGCGTCCGAGCGCTCGCGAAGCACCACCGCGCGCTTCCGACGCGGAGGTGCGCGCTCTTCGAGTGCGACGGCATCCTCACGTTCTTCGGCGGCTGCGGCTGGGACGCGCAGGTGCTCGACGACTACCGCCAGCAGGTGCAGCAGTCGCCCTCGAGCCGCCTGGCCAAGAGCGTGTGGGGCTACCTCACCGCGATGCTCACGCGCACCGTCCCGAAGACGCTGCTCCACGGGCGACCGCACGTGATCATCGAGAACCTCGGCGACGAGGTCTACGTGATCGACGAGGGGCGACGCCTGACGCGCCTCGAGGGCGCGCGGCGCGGCACGATCCTCTACGAGGGCATGATGAGCGTCGCGGGCGCCGCGACCTGCCCGGAGTTCGGCTACGGCTTCAAGGCGTACCCGTTCGCCGAGCGCCTGTTCGATCTGCTGAACGTCCGCGTCTACGACCAGCGTGCCCTCAGCGCCGTCCTCGACATCCCGAAGCTGTGGCGCGGCGAGCACCCGCTCCGCGGGATGCACGACTGGTTCGCCACCGAGGTGAGGATGACGTTCTCACGAGCGGTGCCGCTCCAGATCGGCGGCGAGGCGATCGGGTCGCGGCTCACGGTGGAGCTCAAGCGCTCCGAGCGCCACGTCGACGCCATCGACTGGCGGATGCTCGGCATCGAGTGACGCCCGCGCGCGCGCCGGACGTGTCAAGCGCCGCGAGGCCGGACGCGTCGAGCGCGCGCGCCGATCGAGCCTGGAGCTACCTCCGGGCGCTCGATCCGGTATCGTGAAGGCGCGGGCTGCGCGTCGCGGCCCACGCGCTCACGTACGCGGGGAGGCCGGGAGACGAGATGCCTGAAGGCCGTGACGACCGGTCGACCAGCCCCGACGCGGAGCTCGACCCGAGCGCCCTCGAGTCCGTGCCTCCGATGCGGGCGGCCGCGCCGGTCCACACGCCGTCGGCCGCGCCTCCGCCTCCGCCGCCGAC
>JAHBWC010000081.1 GCA_019637225.1 Labilithrix sp. | reverse complement strand
CGCGCCGCGCACGTCGTGCTCCACCGAGACGTTGTAGCCCGCCGCCTCGATGCGAATCGCGAGCAGCTCGCACAGCTCGCGGTCGTCATCGACCACGAGCACGTTGGCCGCTCCTTCGCTTCGCCTCGTCGTCATGCCTGTTCCTCCGTTCCTACAGGGATCTCCATCCGGAACGTCGTCGACCCCTCGCCTCGCGCAAGGTCGAGATCACCTCCGTGCGCCCGCGCGACCTCGCGCGCGAGCGACAAACCCAGTCCGATACCCGCCGGTCGATCCGCGACCTGCGCCGCGTTGAACGGCTCGAAGATCCGGCCCGCCACGACGTCGCTGAGACCGGGGCCGTCGTCGACCACGTCGATCATCACGACACGACGCTCGTGGTCCGGTCGAACTCCGATGCGCACGCGGACCTCGCCGTTGCGTGGGGAGACGGACACCGCGTTGCGCACCAGGTTCGCGACGGCGCGCTCGACGAGCGCCGAGTCGAGCCGGAGCGTCGGCGCCTTGTCCGCCTGCTCGACCCGGATCTCCACGCCCCGGTCCACCGCCGCCGGCCGCTCCGCGTCGACCGCCGCCTCGACGACCTTCTCGATGTCGCAGCCCGCCTGGCGCTGCACCGGCAGCCCCGAGCTCACGCGCGACATGTCGAGCAGCGCCTCGACGATGCGGACCTCTTGCTCGCAGGCGTTTCTCGCGAGCGTGAGCACGCGCCCCTGCCTCGCCGTCAGCTCGCCCACCGTGCCGTCGCCGAGCAGCGCGAGCGCCTCGCGGAGCCTGCCGAGCGGGGAGCGGAGCTCGTGAGAGACGCTCGCGAGGAACGCCTGCTTGAGCCGGTCGACGCCGAGCAGCTTCTCGCGCGTGCGCTCGAGGTCGCGCCGGAGCTCGTCGATCTCGGGAGGCCCGCCGACGGGCTTGATCGGCGTGAAGTCCCCGTCCCCGAGGCGCGTCGCGTCGGCGGCGAGGCGCGCGATCGGACGCGTCACGCTCCGCGCGGTGAGCGTCGCGACGAACACGGCCGCGACGACGCCGAGGATCGCGACCACGACGCCGTTGGTCGCGGTGCGGGTGCCGATCGCGCGCGCGCTCTTCTCCTTCGTCTGGATGTCGGCGTGGAGCTCGTGGAGGCGGTCGATCCACGTGTCGGTCATCTCCTCGTCGAGCGTCATCCGGCGCTCCTCCGTGCTCGAGAGCGAGAGGAACGGACACGTTTGCGTGGAGAGAGCATCGTCGGCGAGCACGCCGTACGCGAGCGCGTTGTCGCGGAGCCGCGCCGGCGCCGCCGCGCCGTGGCGAGCGAACACGTCCGAGAACGTCACGCGCGCACGCGCGATACGGCCGCGCGCGACCTCGTCCGGCGCGCCGTCGGCGCAGGCGATGCGTGAGTGACGAAGCGCGACCTCGATGTCCCAGGCCGAGCGATGCAGCTCCTCTTCCGCGTCGAGGCGGGTCAGCCGCTGGTCGCTGATCATGGTCATCACGCCGAGCATCCGCAAAAGCCCCTGAAGCGTCACGACGAGCAGGACGATGAGCAGCGCGACGAGCGCACCATGCGTGATCCCCAGGCGCGTGGGTAGACGCATTCGGATCCACGACATCGGGCGCCAATCTAGCCAGCCGATGCCGCATACGCACGATCCGACTCATCGTTCGGGGGCAGAAACCTGTCGGTCTAGACCGACGGTCGCGTCGGACCGTCGCGACGGCCCAGCTCGCGCGCGAGGCCGTCATTTCGCGCAAATAGAGCGAGTTTGTCGCTGGCACACAATGTGGATTGTTCTAACGCCGTGCGATCTCTCCTCGAAGGCGTGAAGCGTTACGAAGCGACGAAGCGGCGGCGGTATAGCTCGCGGTTCGCAGCCCTGGCCAGCGGGCAGGAGCCGCTCGCGCTCTTCATCACGTGCTCGGACAGCCGTATCGTCCCGAGCCTCCTCGCCCTCTCGGATCCGGGTCAGCTCTTCGTCGTCCGCAACGTCGCAAACCTCGTGCCCCCCCACGTGCCGGACGCCGAGGCGTCGGACGTGAGCGTGTCGTCGGCCGTCTGGTATGCGCTCGAGGTGCTGAAGATCCGCGAGGTCATCGTGTGCGGGCACTCGGGCTGCGGCGGCGTTCAGGCGCTGCTCAGCGGTAACCCACCGGCCCCGCTCAAGCGCTGGCTCGCCCCGGCCGCGAGCGCCGTCGACGCCTGGCGCGAGCGCGGCCCGCTCGATCCCTCGTACGCCGACAACGATCAGCTCTCCCAGGTGTCGACGCTCACGCAGGTCCGAAACCTCGAGACCTACGACCACGTCCGCGCCCGCGTCGAGGCGGGAGAGGTACGCCTGCACGCCTGGTGGTTCGACATCCCGTCCGCCCGCCTCCTCGCGTACTCGAAGGAGTCGAACCGCTACGTCCCGATCCTCGAGACCGAGGACGAGCGGGGCTCGCGCCGCGACACGACGATCAGCACGGCCGAAGCCGAATAGCGCGACGCGCGCGACGACAGGCCGCGCGCTCGGGCACGGGCAAGAACGCGACGCGCGCGACGACAGGCCGCGCGCTCGGCGAGTCAGCTCACTTCCATTTCACCGAGCAGCCGAAGGCGACCGTCTCGGTGACGGCGGGGCTCGATCCACCGAGGAGCGCCTCGAGCGCGTCCTCGAGCTCGTGCGCGGTGACGCGCGACGGGTCGCGGTGGTTGTCGTCGATGCGGCCGTGATAGCGGAGCTTCCGCTCCCGATCGAAGACGAAGACCTCGGGGGTGAAGCGCGCGCCGAGCGCCCGCACGAACGACTGCGAGTCGTCGCGGAGGTACGGGAAGGAAAACCCGCGCTCGCGGGCGCGCGCCTTCATCGGCTGCATGCCGTCGTCCGGGTAGCGCGTCGCGTCGTTGGCGTTCACGGCGACGAACGCGACGCTCTTCGGCCCGTAGGCGGCGGCGAGCGCGACGATGCGCGCCTCGTACGCGATGACGTAGGGGCAGTGATTGCACGAGACGATGACGACGAGGAGGTCCTCGCCGAACGACGCAAGCGAGTGGTTCTTGTCGTCGGTCCCCGGCAGATCGAAGGCCGGGCACGATGCGTTGATCTCGAGAGCCATGGTGCGGGGGCGGACCCTAGCACGCACCGCGACCGCGCTCGTATCCTCGTGCACGCGCGCGAGGCGTCGCGCGCGATCCCCGCGCGCCGCGCGACGCGCGAGGGCGCCGATCGCGCGCGGACGGACGCGCCGCGGTCGGGCTCGAGGCGTCCGTTCGCGGGTCTCGGTCGGGCTCAACGCGCTCGGCGCCGTTCGTCGCGGCATCCGGCGGTGCGTTGTGTTCTGCAACAGGCGCGTCTTGACGTCGACTTTTCCACCATTTAGAACGCTGATTGCCGCTGCATTATGCAGCACCCTCAAGGACGTGGTCGAAATGCGACGTTCTCAGCGACCCGAAGCAACGGCACGGCGAGAGGACGAGCGACGGTGGTCGCTGTTGACCGCGCACGCCGAGGTCCTCTTCTGCATCGCGCGCGATCCCGATACGCGCGTTCGCGAGATCGCCGAGACGGTCGGCATCAGCGAGCGCGGCGCTCACCAGATCGTCGCGGATCTGGTCGAGGCCGGATACGTGCGTCGTGCACGCATCGGGCGGCGCAACCACTACGCGATCGAGTCACGAACGGCGCTGAAGCACACGCCCGTGCGGCATCGCCGCGTCGCGAGCATCGTCGCGCTCCTCGAGCCCGAGCCCGCGAAGGTCGAGCGCGCCCGCCGCGTGCCGCGGACGCGCCCGAGCTCGACCGGCAGCGCGCTCGCCAGACCGACGTCGAAGCGCCGCGCGGCCTGAGCGCGCGCCGCGCGGGCTCGATGCGGCCGCGCGCGCCGAAGAAGCCGCGCGCGCCGAAGAGGTCGCGCGTGCTCGATCAGCCTTCGCCGCCCGTCGACGGCTCGCGAGGTCCGTCGTCGCCGACGCCCGGCTCCGCCTGCGACGCCGGGCGCTCCCGTCCGCGCTCCGCCGCGACGAGCTCGCGGGACGCGAAGAGCGCGCAGTCGCAGTAACCCTGGCGGGCGATGTCCGCGTGGTGCGGCTTGCAGGGGCAGACCATGTCCGAGCCCTTGGTCTTCGACTCCTCGACGGGCGCGCAGGGGCAGTACATCCGGCCGTGCGCGACGAGGTTGTCCGTCAGGCCCTGGACGACGTTCTCGACGACCGCGGGCTCGGGGTAGAGCTCGTATTTTCCCTTCGCCACGTAGGTCGCGACGAACCTGCGCACGCGGCGGAGCGCGACCTCGCGCTTGTCGTCGACCGCGCCGTCACGCGCACCCGCGGGGGCGTCGCTGCGCGCGGCCGGACCTCCGCCTCCTCGATCGTCGCCGCCCACACTCCGAGCATAGACGCGTCGGCAGGCCGGCTCGCCCGACAAACGACAGAAAGCGAGCCCGCCGCTGAGGCAGGCCCGCCATGTCTCGGCAGACGTCCGAAGCGCGGCTCAGCTCTTCGGCGGCGCCGCGTCGAGCTTCGCGCGCTTGCGACGGCGACGAGCGGCCTCGGCCTGCTTCTTGCGGCGCTTCACGCTCGGCTTCATGTAGTGGCGGCGCATCTTGAGCTCGCGCAGGACGCCCTCGGAGGCGAGCTTCCGCTTGAGCATCTTGATGGCGCGCTCGATCCCGCGGTCGCTGACCACGACCTCGAGCGGCTTGCACTGGACGGCATCACTCGGCATCTGTCGAAAATCTCCTGAGAATCGTGAACCCTGTCACGACAAGGGTCCGGACGGATACCACGGCCCAACCGCGGTCGCTAGGGAATATGCAGGCCTTCGCGGCCCTCCGCTCGAAGCTCCCGGCCCGCCCGCCCGCGACTTCGCCCGCAACTTCAGGGAGGAATAGCCGCGCCCGACGTCGGTTCACCTCTTACGCTCGGCCTCTCGCTGGGTCGAGGTCCTCGGCCGTGCGCGCCCGGAGAGCCCGCTCCTCGAGCGGCGGAGAGGGCGCGCTCGACCGTTCGTGCGCCCGCGATCGGTCCGTCGTGGTCGGGAGGCGCCCGTTGGGCGTACTCTTCGTGGGCTCGAGAAGGCTCGGAGCGACCGGCAAACCATGCTCAAACCCGGTGACCTCGTCGGCCCTTACGAGATCCGCGGCTTCGTGGGTCAAGGCGGTATGGGGCAGGTGTACCGGGCGTTCGACCCGCGGCTCGAACGCACCGTGGCGCTGAAGCTCATCGTCGTCCCCGACGGCGCGAAGACCCCGTCGTCGAACGAGAGCTCGAAGGACGCCAAGAAGCGCGAGTCGGGCGGCGGCTCGTCGCTCGTCGAGCTCTCGAGCCGCATGCTCCGCGAGGCTCGCGCGGTCGCGTCGCTCAGTCACCCGAACGTGGTCGCGATCTACGACGTCGGCGAGTCCGACGGCCGGCTTTACCTCGCCATGGAGTACGTCGTCGGCTCGTCGCTCCGGAACCTCGTCGGCAACGTCGAGCTGCCGCTCTCGCGTCGCGTCCGCTGGCTCATCGACGTCGCGCGCGCCCTCGAGGCCGCGCACAAGGCGGGCATCGTCCACCGCGACATCAAGCCCGAGAACGTCATGATCCGCGAGGACGGCGGCGTGAAGGTCCTCGACTTCGGCATCGCGCGCCGGACCGTCAGCCGCTCCCCCGACGAACAGCACGTCGTCGACACCGTCACCGGCGGCGGGGCCATCGCCGGGACGCCGGTGTACATGGCGCCCGAGCAGATCAAGGGCGCCGACGTCGACGCGCGCTGCGACCAGTTCGCGTGGGCCGTGATGGCCTACGAGCTCGTCACGGGCGAGCGCCCGTGGGTGGAGACGGGCGACGTCCTCAGCCTCGTCGCGAACATCCTCACCGAGTCGCCGCGATCGATCCGCTCGAAGACGAAGGACGTGCCGTCCGTCGTCGAGGAGACCATCCTTCGCGCGCTCGCGAAGGCGCCGGGGCAGCGCTTCCCGTCGATGGCCGACGTCGCCGACGCGCTCGAGCCGTTCGCCTCGCTCACGACGGGAGGCGATCGCGTGCGCGTCACGCCGCGCCCGCGCGCGGAGGACGATCCGGCCTACGCGGCGACGACGCGCGTGCCGACGACCGTGTCGATCGAGTCGTCCGCGAGCGCCGAGGGCGCGCGCGTCGAGCCGCCGAGCCCGAGGCGACGCGCGCTCTCCCTGGCGCTCCCGCTCGCGCTCCTCGGCGCGCTCGCGGCGACCGTCTACGTGGTGAAGACGCGGGTGGAGCGCCCGCAGGTGCAGGGGATCCCGACGTCGACGCCGAGCGCCCCGCGCCCGCTGTCGACGGTCCCGCAAGCCGAGACGGCGTACAAGGAGGCGATGAGCCTCTGGCGCGACGGCGCGACGGCCAAGGCGCGGGCCGCGCTCGGCCGCGCGATCGAGGCCGATCCGACCTTCGCCGCCGCGCACCTCGAGCTCGCGCTGCAGCAGGCATCGGCGAACGATCCCCCCGCCGCGCAGGCTTCGTTCCAGAGCGCCTACGAGCATCGCCACATGCTCGTTCCGCGAGACGAGCGCCTGCTCGAGGCGAGCGAGCCGTTCATCCGCGCGACGCCGGACGTCGAGGAGTGGGAGACGCGGATGACCTCGGCGGTCTTCCAGCACCCGCGCGATCCGGAGCTGCAGTACTACCTCGGCCGCGCGCGCCAGCAGCAAGGCGACCACGAGGGCGCGAAGGCGGCGTTCCAGGCGGCGCTCCGCCTCGACGACGGCTTCGTCCCCGGCCTCGCGGCGATGGCGAAGAGCGACAAGAGCCTCGGCAACGTCGCCGAAGGGCTCGCGACGACCGAGCGCTGCATCAAGCGCTCACCCGTCGCCTCGACGTGCGTCGAGACGCGCTACGAGCTGCTCTTCGCCGCGGGCGAGTGTCGCCGCGCGAAGGACGAAGCGACGCGCTGGGGATCGCTCGAGCCGCAGTCGCCCCGCCCGTTCGCGAGCCTGGCGCGCGCGCTCCACGCGGACGGCGCGCCGCGTCCGAGCGTCGAGGAGGTCCTCTCCCGCCGCTGGAGCCTCGTGCCGGCGGAGGCGCGCAAACAGGCGGAGCTCTGGGACACGGCGCTCCTCGCCGTGCTCGACGGCGACCTCGTCCGCGCCGACGAGCTCGCGCGCGAGTACGACGCCGGCCTGCCGCACACCGCCGACTCGTACGACCACGCCGAGCCCGGACGCCTCCGCGTGAACGTGCTCATGGAGATGGACCGGATGAAGGACGCCGCGAAGGCCGCGCGCGGCTTCCTCGATCGGCTCGCCGCGTGGCCGAGCTACCCGTTCGCGCCCGATCCGAGCATCGCGTTCTACGAGCCGCTCTACCGAGCCGGCGAGATCACGAAGCAGGAGCTCGAGACGCAGCGCGCCGAGTGGATCGAGCGCGAACACCGTCGCGCGAGCGAGGGCCGGAGCGCGCGAGAGCCGTGGACGACCTGGGCGACCGTCTATGGGAGCTTCGCCGAGTCACGCGAGGAGGCCGCCGACGCCCTCGCCCGCGCGCCGCGTGACGAAGGCGCGCCCGGCGACGCCCACGGCCTGTTCGTCGACTTCGCGATCGGAAAGGCGTACGCGCTGACGGGCCGCTGGGCGGAGGCCGTGCCCTATCTCGAGCGGGTCGTGTCGAGCTGCGCCACGTTCGACGCCGTGATGGTGATCGCGAAGGCGCGCCTCTATCTCGCGCAAGCCCACGAGGCGAAGGGCGACCTCGCCGCCGCCAGGGCGAGCTACGAGAAGATCGTCGAGACGTGGCCGAAAGCGACCGCGTCTCGTACGGTGGCGCGCGCGACCGAGCGACTCGCCACGATGACTCGCGATTGAAGTCGCGATTCGCTCGACTGCCGAGAATCTCGACTCAGGCGCGCTTGCGACGGCCGCGCCCGCGGCGCTTCGCGGCGCCGCCCTCGGCCTTCGCGCCTGCGAAGTAGGTCGTCGCGCGCTTCTGGCCCGTCTTGGAGATGCGGCCCTGGGCGAGCCCGTCGGCGAGAGGACGGGGAAGCTCCTTCGCCTGGCAAACGAGCGCCTCGCGGATCTGCTCGGCGCGGAGGCCCTCGGGGCTCTTCTGGAGGAGCGCGACGATGCTGTCGACCATCCGCCCGATGTCGTCCGGCGAGCGACGCCCGAGACGTCCGGCAGGACCGCGCTTGCGCCCGCCGCCGGCGTCCGCGATCGGCCCGCGCGCGCCGCGTCCGCCGCGTCCGATGCCGCTCACTCCCGTGAGCTCGTCGATCGACGCTGCGCGCAACGCGCTGATGATGCTCTTCGCGAACTCGTTGGCGAGGCCCTCGATCGTGCTCTTCAGATTGCTCATCTGACGAAGCCATAAAACAGTCGATATCGGCTCGCAAAGGAAATCCGTATTTGGCGTTTCACCAACATGCGCCGTTCGAGAGCGAGCGCGACGGCCCTCGTCGGCGCGGCGAGGCGCCGACGAGGACATCGACACCTCGTCCGTAAGCACGCCGGCGGCTCTCGACCGCGAGGCCGCCGCGCGCTCCGCCCCACTCGGCGTCGACATCGACGTCTACGTCGAGTGCGCCTCACGCAATGTAATCAACGGAAACCGTGCACCCGCGCCGACTGGTCAACGAGCGATCCAACCACTCCGAAGCGCGGAGCGCGAGCACGAGACTCTGGCGCGGACGAGGCCGGGATGGCACGCTTGAGCCTCGGAGGTCTTCGTGCGGAAACCTTTCGCTGTCGCTTTTCTCAGCTGCTCGTTCGCGTTCGCCATCGTCGTCGGTTGCAGCGCGCCGTCCCCCGACGGCACTTCGCTCAGTCGTGGTCGCGGCTCGAGCGGGAGCAGCGGCGACGACGCGGACCCCGAGGGCGACAACAGCTCGAACCCCGCCGCGGGCAACTGCGCCAACCACGAAAAAGTGGATGATCGGCCGGCGTGCGATCAGTGCGCGCGCGCCAACTGCTGCGAGTTCATCCTCACCTGTGACAAGACCCCGGACTGCGAGGCGTTGCTGAAGTGCGTCGACGACTGCAAGGGAGACATCCTTTGCCAGTACACGTGCTCGATCTCGCACGAGCGCGGCGGAAGCGTTCTCTCGGACGTGTCGGCCTGCGCGAAATCGAAGTGCGCGAGCGAGTGCCCCGCGGCAGACCTCGACGGCGGAGACCTCTTCGGCGACGCGTTCTGACACGCGCCGGCGCCACTTCGCTCGTCGTTCTCGCTCGAGGTACCGAAGGAGGGACTCGAACCCTCACGTACTTTCGTACGGCGGATTTTGAATCCGCTGCGTCTACCGTTCCGCCACTTCGGCCAACTGGAGAGGTTGCTAACAGAATCTCGCTCCGGTCGCCACGGTTCCCGGTCGCGATCGCAGAGCTCCCCGCCACCGCGGCGCGGCTGAGCGTCATGGAGGCCCGACGCGGGAACCCCGGCGCGCGCGATCTGTCGTATCCTCCCGACCGATGATGACGCGTCGAAGAGCGCTCCTCGCCTGGGCCGCGACGGCCCTCGTCACGACGGCCGGCGGCGCGACGCTCGCCGGGTGCAAGGACCGAGGTCAGAAGAGCTCCGAGGACGCGCGGGCCGACGCGCAGAAGCTGGTCGATCTGACGGCGAAGGACGTCGAAGAGGTCGAGCGCGGCCTGCCCGTGGGCGCGAAGAAGCTGACGGAGCTTCTCGCGAAGGAGGTCGGCAAGGACGGCGATCCGAAGCAGAACGTGCCCGCCGTGCGGAGCGCGCTGCTCAAGATGCGGCAGCAAGTGCCGGATCTCGGCATCGCCAAGTCGACCTTCTTCGCGTTCGCCGACGACAAGGGCATCGCCGTCCGCAACGACTTCGAGCACGACACGATGGCGGGCAAGGACCTCGTGAAGGGCTGGCCGGGCATCAAGCCGGTCATCGAAGGCGCCCCTTACGCGGCGACGACGGGCCAATTCCCGGGCACGCCGAACCCGGCGGGCCCGGATCGGGAGTGGGTCGCCGCGGTGCCGGTGAAGAAAGCCGACGGCGGGGTGCTCGGCATGCTCGTCACCGGCTGGACGTACCGTCGCTTCGCCTACCACCTGCAGGTCACCCTCCAGCGCGATCTGCAAGACCAGCTCATGCGCAGCGACGACAAGGGCAAGATGCCGATCGTCTACGTGTGCCTCTTCGACAAAGACCACGTCTACGGCGCCGGCGCGCCGGGCGCGGTCCCCGTTCCCGAGGTCAACGAGAAGGCGCTCGCCGAGGTCGGCCTCCACGCGAAGACCGAGGCCGGCCCAGCGTCGAGCCCGCTCAAGATCACCGATCGCGAGTTCGGCTGGGCGGCGGCGCGCTTGCCGAAGCTCGGTCCGGACGTCGGCGTCGTGGTGCTCCGCAGCGACCTCTGAGGCACGCGTCCGCTCCTCCGCTCGCCGCTCTCGTCCGCTAGCCGCGATCCGAGCCGGTGCGTCCGAGTCGGTGGAGCGAGGCCACGCCGGCGATCCACCCCACGACGACGAGGACGCCGCCCGTCGTGCGGTCGACCGAGCCCGCGACCGCGAGTCCGCCGGCGATCGCCGCGCAGGCGACGACGACGTGCCGCTTGGCGCGGTCGAACGGCGACCTGTCGGCGGCCGTCGACGAAGCGACCGCGCGCGAGGTCGGTGAGCTCGTCGAGACAGAAGGCTCGCGCTCCGCCATGACGCGGTTCTACCAGACATCGTGGTAGAAGATCCTCATGCCGCGCTTCGCTGCGCTCGACCTCGGCTCGAATGCGCTGCGCCTCCGCATCGTCGAGGCGCACGCTTCAGGTCTCGGCCGCGAGCAGCTCTCGCTCCTCCCCGACGCGGCCGGCGCCCCCTGGCGCGAGGTCGTGAGCCTCCGCGCGCCCGTGCGCCTCGGCAGCGAGGTCTTCGTGACGGGCAAGCTCGCCGCGTCGTCGATTGGCCAAGCCTGCGCCGCGCTCCGCGAGTTTCGCCAGTCGATGGACGACGCCAAGGTCGACGTCTACCGCGCCACCGCGACGAGCGCCGTCCGCGAGGCCTCGAACCGCAGCACGCTCGTCGAGCGCGCGCGGCGCGAGGCGGGCATCGAGCTCGAGGTCATCGAGGGCATCGAGGAGGCGCGACTCATCCAGCTCGCGGTGGCGCGCAGGCTCAAGCTCGCCGAAAAGCGCGCGCTCCTCGTCGACGTCGGCGGCGGCTCGACCGAGCTCACTTACCTCGACAAGGGGCGGAGCGTCTGGGCGACCTCGCTACCGATCGGGACCGTGCGCCTGCTCGAGATGTACCTCCGCGGCGTCAAGGCCGTGGACCGCGCGCGCCAGAAGCTGCTCTTCGAGGGCGTCGACCGCACGCTCGCCGAGGCCGTGCCGACGCTGAAGAAGCTGCCCTTCGAGATGGTGGTCGGCACGGGCGGGAGCCTCGACACGCTCTTCGAGCTCTGTCCGGCCAAAGGGGGTCACGCCGGCCATGCGCGCGCGGTCGACGTCGCGCTGATGAAGACCTTGCTCGGAAAGCTCTTCGCGCTGACGCCCGATCAGCGGCGCGAGAGCTTCGGCCTCCGGCCCGATCGCGCGGACACGATCGTGACGGCGTCATCGATCTTCTTGCGCGTCGCCGAGCTCTTCAAGGCGCCGGCGATCGTGGCGCCGGGCGTCGGCCTCAAGGAGGGCATCCTCGAGGAGCTCGTCGACAAGTACTTCGACCGCTGGGACACCGAGTCGGAGGCGCGGAGCGTCGTCGACGGCTGCGTCCGCCTCGGCAAGCGCTACGGCTTCGATCAGGCGCACGGCGAGCTCGTCGCCTCGCTGGCGATGTCGCTCTTCGACGACATAACGGCGTTCCACGGGTTCGGCGAGCGCGAGCGCTTGCTCCTCCGCAGCGCGGCGCTCCTGCACGACGTCGGCGACTACGTCAGCTACGGCGGGCACCACAAGCACAGCTACTACTTGATCCAGCACTCCGACATCATGGGGCTCACGCCCGGCGAGCGCGCCATCGTCGCGAACGTCGCGCGCTACCACCGCAAGAGCCCTCCCGATCCGTCGCATCCGAACTTCCGCGATCTCGACAAGGAAGCGCGCATGAAGGTGCGGGGCCTCGCAGCGATCCTCCGTATCGCCGACGCGCTCGACCGCGAGCACCTCGGCAAGGTGAAGAGCGTGCGCGCGGAGATCGACGGGAAGGGACGCAAGTTGAACCTCGTCATCACCGGCGAAGAGGACCGCGAGCTCGAGGAGTGGACCGTGCGCGCCAAGTCGGAGCTTTTGCGCGACGTCTTCGATCTCGACGTCGCCATCGCCGGCGCCGCACCGTCGGTCCGCCCCGGGACGCGCGAGACGGCGGCAGCGACGGCCGGCCCGTCGTCGAGCCGCCCGAACGGCCGCTGATCGCCGCAGCTTCGCGCTCGTGTGCCCCTGTCGATGCGGCCCCGGATTGCGTGCGCTTCCGGGTGCCTGACAATCGCGCCGGCCCCCTCGTCCGTGGGTGAAGCGCGTGTGGATTCGTACTAATCTGCCTTTCGCGATGCGCTCGCTCCTCTCGCTCGTCCCGGCCCTCGTCGTCCTGACGGCGTGCTCGGGTCGCGCGGTGCCCGACCCGCGGAGCGCCGCGGAGGAGTACGCCGAGGCGGCCTCGCGCGGAGACGGCGACGCCATCTACGAGATGATGACGACGTCGGCGCAGAAGTCGCGCTCGCGCGAGGACGTGAAGCGGCTCGTGTCCGAGCAGCGAGGCGAGCTCGCCGAGCAGGCCAAGAGCCTCACCGCGAAGGACGCACGCGTCGAGGCGGTCGCCCGCCTCCGCTACGAAGACGGCGAGGAGGCGCAGCTCGAGCTCCGCGAGGGCCGCTTCTGGATCACGTCCTCGGGCGCGCTCCCGGGCGGATCGCGAACGCCCGAACAAGCGCTCGATCAGCTGCGGCGCGTGCTCGCGCGACGCAGCTACGCGGGCCTCATGCGTGTGCTCACGCCGTCCACGCGGGCGGCGATCGAACAGGACCTTCGTTCACTTGTCTCGGGCCTCGAGCGCCCGGAGACCCTGCATGTCGAGGTCACGGGCGACGGTGCCGTCGTGACAATCCCCGGCGGTCACAGCGTCAAGCTGAAGCGCGAGGGCGGCGTGTGGCGGGTCGACGACTTCGACTAGCGGCGACGCGGGGGATCGCGATCGCCGCCGCCGGCGCGGTCGCGCTCTTCGGTGCGCACACCTCGGCGGAGGAGCCAGCTCGAGCTCCCCCGCCGCCCAGCCCCGCTCCGCCGTCCGATGCGGCAGCCGCGACCATGCCAACGGACGCCGCGCCCGCACCGAAGGACGCCGCGCCCGCACCGAAGGACGCCGACGCCACGACCGCGCCGAAGGACGCCGACGCCGCGCCCGCACCGAAGGACGCGAGCCCGGACGAGGTCCACGTCCGCGGCGTGAAGAAGGGCGAGCCGACCGCACCCAAGGACACGATCGGCGGCCGCGAGATCCGCTGGGTGCCCGGCGCGTTCGGCGACGCGTTCCGCGCGCTCGAGTCGCTCCCCGGCGTGACGCCGATCGTCAGCGGTCTGCCCTACTACTTCATCCGCGGCGCGCCGCCCGGTAACACGGGATTCTTCATCGACGGCGTCCGTGTGCCGGGGCTCTTTCACCTCGGCGTCGGCCCGGCGGTCATGTACCCCGCGCTGATCGACCACGTCGATCTCTACAAGGGCGCCTACCCCGTCTCGTTCGGACGCTTCGCCGGCGGCGTCCTCTCCGCGGACACGGTGCGCCCGGCCGATCGCGGCCGCGCCGACTGGACGCTTCGTCTGTTCGACGCCGGCGCCCTCGTCGAGGCGCCGTTCGGCAAGCAAGGCGACGGCGCCACCCCGCGCGGCAGCGCCCTCGTCTCCGGGCGCTACGGCTACCCCGGCCTCCTCTTGTCGATCTTCGCGCCCGACGCCGGGCTCGCGTACTGGGACTACCAGACACGTGTAAACTACAGGCTATCCGATCGCGACGAGGTCTCCGTCTTCGGCTTCGGGAGCTACGACTCGATCAGCCAGCGCGACGAGACCAACGGCGTCCCGAACCCGCACCTCACCGAGATCCTCAACATCCAGTTCCACCGCCTCGATCTGCGCTGGGATCGACGGACGAGCGCCACCGGCTCGATGCGCACGGCGGTGACCTTCGGCTACGACCGCACCGGCAGCCAGGACTTCGCCGCGCGGTCGTGGGTCTTCGGCACGCGCGTCCTCGCGCAGGAGCGGCTCGGCAAGTCGGCGCAGGTGCGGGGCGGCGCGGACCTGCAGATGCAGACGTTCGACTTCCGGCTCGGACGCGGGCGGGCGGAGGTCCCTCCGAGGCCCGACGAGGCCGGAGAGGGCCTCTCCGGGATCCAGAAGGACGCGAACATGGCCGTCTGGATCGACGCCCCGCTCGAAGTCGCGCCGCGCGTCGAGGTCACGCCGGGCCTCCGCGCGGACCTCTTCACGTCGCGCGGGATCGGCAAGGCCCGCGCGATCCCGGCGCTCGACCCGCGCGTCACGACGCGCATCGGGATCGGCCCGCTCTACCACCTCGGAGCGGTCGGCATGGCGCACCAGCCCGCGGCGTTCCCGGTCCCGGTCCCGGCGCTCACGTTCGCGCAGCTCCGGCGCGGCCTCCAGTCCGGCTACCACATGAGCCAGGGGCTCGAGATCCCGCTTCCGGGCGAGCTGACCGCTCAGGTCAGCGGCTACCTCCACACGTACACCGGGCTCGTCGATCTCGGACAGCAGTGCGACGTCGAGGACCCGCGGTGCGATCCGTCCGGCGCGCGGGGCCGCTCGGTCGGCCTCGAGGCGATGGTGAAGCGAAACCTTGGCAAGCGCGTCGGGGGCTGGATCTCGTACACGCTGTCGCGCTCGACGCGCGACACGTACGACGTGCAACTTCGCCGGCAGACCTCGCGCCTGAGCGAGTTCGACCGCACGCACGTCTTCAACGCCGTGGTGTCGGTCGATCTGGGCAAGGGCTGGCGAGCCGGCGCGCGCTACACGGGCTACTCGGGAGTCCCGTACTCGACGATCAGCGAGCTGCTCCTGCCGAACTCGCGCACGCCGACGTTCCACCGCGTCGACGTGCGCGTCGAGAAGCGGTGGGTCCAGAAGGAGGGCCGCTCCTTCGCGATCACCGCCGAGATGTTCAACGCGCTCCTGATGAAGGAGGCGGTCGGCGTCACGTGCACGAGCCTCCCGCCGAGCTGCAAGCCGCAGGAGATCGGCCCGATCGCGATCCCGAGCCTCGGCTTCGAGGGGACGCTCTGACGCGCCGGCGTCGCGCGCGCCGGCTCGGCCGCCCGGACGCTCGCGCGGCGGCGTCCGCGAGGCCCGCCGCGAGAGCCACGGTTCGGCTTCCGAGGCGAGCGCGTCGACCGTGCACCGGGCGGCGTCCGCCTGCTAACGTTCCCGCCATGCGCCGCACGCTGATGTGCTTCTTCCCGTTCGCCTTCGCGCTCGGCGTCCTCGTCTTCTTCTTGCCGCGGCCGGCGCGCGCCTTCGGCGACGTCGGCGCCTTCGATCCGCGCGCGTTGCTCGCCGGCGGGACGACGGGCCCCGCGCGCGCGACCGCCGCGGGGCGCTGGTCGTGGGAGCTCGTGCAACGAACGAGCGCGCCCGCGCGGCTCAAGCCGAGCCAGGTCCGCGCGGACGATGCCGGCGTCGTCGACGGTCCGTTCCTCTGGTGGAGCGGCGACGCGAGCGTGGCCACGCTCTCACCGCAGGAGATCGCCGGCCTCCGCCGCTTCTTCGCGCTCGGCGGGGTGCTCCTCGTCGACGACGCGGGCGCATCCGACGACGCCGGCGACGGACGCAGCGGCGCCAGCGCGTTCGGCAAGAGCGCCCGCGAGCAGATCGCGCGCGTCTTGCCCGACACGAGCCCAATCGCGCTCGGCCCGGATCACGTGCTCTTCAAGTCGTTCTACCTCCTCAAGCGCGCGGAGGGACGCGTGGCGGGCCCGCGCACGCTCGACGCCATCGTCCGAGGCGGTCAGACGCAGGTCGTCTTCTCGTCGCACGACCTCGGCGGGGCGCTCGCGCGCGGCGCCACCGGCGCGTGGGAGAACCCCGTGGTCCCCGGCGGCGACCTCCAGCGCGAGCGCGCGATCCGCCTCGCGGTCAACATCGCGATGTACGTCCTCTGCTCGAACTACAAGGACGACCAGGTCCACGCGCCGTTCCTCATGCGCCGCCGCGCCGGCGCGCTCGTGCCCTGAGACGGAGAGCGGGTGGACGCGCCGGCCGGACAGCTTTCCCTGAGCACGCGGCTCGCCGTGAACGGCGACCTGCCGCCGTGGGCGGCCGTCATCGCGTGCGTCCTCGTCCTCGTCAGCCTGGGCGTCCTCGTCGTCCACGAGCTCCGCAGGCGCGAGCGCGGCGGCGTCGCCATCGTCGCGAGCGGCGTGCTCGCGCTCCTCGCGCTCTTGCTCGCGGTCGTCCGCCCCGTGCGCATCGCCGCGCGCGAGAGCGTGATCGGCGCGAAGGTCGTCGTCCTCACCGACACGTCGCGCTCGATGGCGCTCCCCGAGGAGCCCTCGGGCAAGACGACGCGCCACGACGTCGGCGCGCGCGCGCTCGCCGAGCTCGCGAAGCAGTCGAAGGACGCGAGGCTGCTCGCCCTCGGGTTCGGCGAGGGTGCGCCGACCCCCGTCGCCTCCAAGGACGGCGAAGCGACCGCCCCGTCGGCGCCGCGGAGCGATCTCACGTCGGCGCTGCGCGCGCTGGCCGCTTCGGCGGAAGAGAGGCCGCAGGCCGTCGTCGTCGTCTCGGACGGGCGGCTCGACGATCCGGCCGAGGGGGCGTCGCCCGAGAACCTCGCCGCCCTCGGCAAGGAGCTGAAGGTCCCGATCCACGCGATCGCGACGACGCGCCAGGGACCGCCCGACGCGAGCGTCCGCCGTGTCTCCGCCGCGGGCGCCGCGGTCGCGCACGTCCCGCTCCCTCTCAGCGTCGAGGTCGGGTGCAGCGGCGGCCTCTCGTGCGACGAGCTCACCGTCACCGCCCGCGAGCTCCGTGAGGACGGGCCGCCCGCGCTCCTCGCGACCGGCCTCTCCCACCTGAAGGACGGCAAGGGCACGGTCGATCTCTCGGTCACGCTCGAGCGCGCCGGCGCGCGCATCATCGAGATCGCGATCACGCCGCCTTCGGGCGACACCGTCCCGGAGAACGACCGCCGCCTCCTCACGTTCGTCGTGGCGCGCGAGCGGGTGCGCGTCCTCCACGTCGCCGGGCGTCCGACGAACGACGTGCGCGCGCTCCGCCAGTGGTTGAAGAGCGACGCGTCGGTCGACGTCGTCGCGTTCTTCATTCTCCGTACGCAGTCCGACAACCCGAACGCGCGGCAGGAGGACCTGTCGCTCATCCCCTTCCCCGTCGACGAGCTCTTCACCGAGCACCTCCCGTCCTTCGACGCGGTCGTCCTCCAGGACTTCGACGCTCAGCCCTACGGCCTCGAGAAGCACCTCCCCCAGCTCTCGCGCTACGTGAGGTCGGGCGGCGGGCTCATCATGGTCGGCGGACAGAACTCGTTCGTCGCCGGCGGCTACGCCGGGACCCCGCTCGCGGAGGTGCTCCCGGTCTCCCTCGACGACTCGCCCGGCGCGACGGCCGCGGACGTCGCCCCGATCACGCCGGCGTGGACCGAGGACGGCCGCACGGCGCCGCTCCTCGCGCCACTGCGCGAAGTCGCGTCCGAGGAGCTCCCGCAGATGCCCGGCGCCAACATCCTCGGCGACGTGCGCGCCGGGGGCCTCGTGCTGTGGTCGCACCCGACCCGCACGACGCGGACCGGCGCGCCGATGCCCATCCTCGCGATCGGCGACCAGGGCGACGGCCGCTCGATCGCGCTCGGCATCGACGGCGCCTGGCAGCTCGAGTTCTCGCAGCTCGGCGCGCGCACGTCGGGCCGCGGCTACGGAGCCATGTGGGACGGCCTGCTGGGATGGCTGATGCGCGATCCGCGCTTCGAGCCGGGGCAGCTCGACCTCACGAGCCCGTGCGTCGCCGGGGAGCCCGCGCGCCTCCGCGTGCGGGCGCCCGACGGCGGCAGAGACGCGAGCGGCGGCTCCGCGCGCGAGATGGTCGTCGAGCTCCGCCGGCTCGACGCCCGCTCGGGTGAGCCGGACGCCGCCCCGCTCAAGGTCGAGGTGCCGCGGCACGCGCCGGGAGCCACGGGCACCGTCGAGGTCACGCTCCCGCCGCTCCCGGCGGGCGGCTACACCGCGCGCCTCAAGCTCGGGCCCGGACCGACGACGCGCCGCGACTTCGCGTGCGAGGCGGGCGGCGACGAGTGGGCCGACTCGCGACCCGACCCCGATCGCCTGCGCGCGCTCGCCGCCGCCACGGGCGGGAGCTTCCGCTGGGCGAACGACGATCTCGCGCTGCCGTTCCCGAAGCCGGCGGTCGTCAGCGCCGAGCGCCACGTCGTCCCTCTCGCGCCGCCGTGGTCGTGGACGCTCGCCGCGGCCGTGCTGCTCGGGGTGCACTGGTTCACCCGGCGCCGAAGCGGTCTGTCGTAGCGGTCCGCGACGACGCGCCGCCGGGATGCCGCTTTCGGCATCGATGACGACCTGATACGAAGACCTGTCGCCTCCGGGACGAGGTCCTCGGCGCCCGCGAGGCGCCGAAACGTCCTCGAAACGGAGCGCGCCGTAGCCTCCACGATCCCGTGCACTTCGACGAGTACGACACCGCTGGGTTCTTCGACGAGATGCTCGAGGCCGACGCCCGTCCCCGTCGCGAGACCGCGCTGCTCGCCAACAAGCTCGACACGCTCTCGCCCGCCGAGCTGCGCGCACGGCAGATCGCCGCCGAGCGCGCGCTCCTCACGCGTGGAATCACGTTCAACGTCTACGGCGACGCCGCGGGGACGGAGAAGATCTTCCCGTTCGACATCATCCCGCGGGTGATCCCGGCCTCCGACTGGCGGCAGATCGATCGCGGCCTCAAGCAGCGCGTCCACGCGCTGAACCTCTTCGTCGGTGACGTCTACGGCGAGCGCCGCATCGTGAAGGACGGCGTCGTCCCCGAGTCGATCATCACGTCGGCATCGAGCTGGCTCCCGGCCTGCGCGGGGATGAAGGCGCCGAAGGACATCTACTGCCACGTCGTCGGGACCGATCTGGTGCGCGACCGCGACGGCCAGTTCTACGTGCTCGAGGACAACCTGCGCTGTCCGTCGGGCGTGTCGTACGTGCTCGAGAACCGCCAGGTGATGAAGCGCACGTTCCCGCAGGTGTTCGACAAGCTGCGCGTGCTCCCGGTGGACCACTACCCGTCGAAGCTCCTCGAGACGCTCCAGCACGTCAGCCCCGCGCCGTCGCCCACCGTCGTCGTCCTCACGCCGGGCGTCCACAACTCGGCCTACTTCGAGCATTCGTTCCTCGCGCAGCAGATGGGCGTCGAGCTCGTCGAGGGGCGCGACCTCGTCGTCCGCGACGGCCGCGTGAACATGCGGACGACGCGCGGCTTCCAGCGGGTGGACGTCATCTACCGCCGCATCGACGACAGCTTCCTCGACCCGAAGGCGTTCCGCGCGGACTCGCTCCTCGGCGTCCCCGGCTTGATGGAGGTCTACCGAGCCGGCCGCGTCGCGCTCGCCAACGCGCCCGGCACCGGCGTGGCCGACGACAAGGTCGTCTACTGCTGGGTCCCGAAGATGATCCGGTACTACCTCGGCGAGGAGCCGATCCTCCCCAACGTGCCGACCTACCGGTGCGAGGACGACAAGGAGCGCGCCCACGTCCTCGCGAACATCGGCGACCTCGTCGTGAAGGCCGCCAACGAGTCGGGAGGCTACGGCATGCTCGTCGGACCGCAGGCGAGCGCAGCCGAGCGCGAGGAGTTCAAGCGGCGCATCGAGAGCCGCCCGCGCGAGTACATCGCCCAGCCGATGCTCGGCCTCTCGCGCGTCCCCACGATCGTGGGCGACGCGATCGAGGGGCGTCACGTCGATCTCCGCCCGTACGTCCTCTACGGCGAGGACATCTTCGTCCTGCCCGGCGGGCTCACGCGCGTGGCGCTCAAGCGTGGCTCGTGCGTCGTGAACTCGTCGCAGGGCGGCGGCAGCAAGGACACGTGGGTCCTCGCGGGCGACGGAGCGACGCCGGCGAGCACGTCGGCCTCGCCGGTCCCGCCGCCGCTGCAGTCGCAATCGCAGTCGACGGCCGAGACGAACGGGAGCGGGAGCTAGATGCTGAGCCGCGTCGCCGACGCCATCTACTGGATGAGCCGCTACGTCGAGCGCGCCGAGAACGTCGCGCGCTTCGTCGACGTGAACCTGCACCTCGCGCTCGACTTCCCGGAGGGCTCGGCGCCGGGCGGCGCGCAGTGGGCGCCGCTCGTCGCGACCACGGGCGACTCCGAGCTCTTCGCGGAGCGCTACGGAGAGGCCTCGCGCGACAACGTCCTCCAGTTCTTGACCTTCGATCGCGAGAGCCCCAACTCGATCATCACGTGCCTCGCGCACGCCCGCGAGAACGCGCGTTCGGTCCGCGAGATCATCTCGTCGGAGATGTGGGAGCAGGTCAACAACGCCTACCTCATGGTGATCGAGGCCGCGAAGTCTCGGATGGCGCTCGAGCTGTCGCACGACTTTTTCACCCAGGTGAAGCAGGCGTCGCACCTCTTCGTCGGCACGACGTACCTCACGATGAGCCACACGGAGGCGTGGCACTTCGGCCGCCTCGGTCGCCTCCTCGAGCGCGCGGACAAGACGTCGCGCATCCTCGACGTGAAGTACTTCCTCCTCCTCCCCCAGCCCACCGACGTGGGCTCGACGCTCGACGCGCTGCACTGGGGCGCGCTCCTGCGCTCGGCGAGCGCGTTCGAGATGTACCTGAAGCGCCACGGCGGCATCACGCCGACGAGGGTCGTCGAGTACCTGATGCTCGATCGCAAGTTCCCGCGCTCGGTCCGCTACTGCCTCAACAAGGCCGAGCGCTCGCTCCACGCGATCACGGGCGCCTCGCTCGGCACGTGGACGAACGGCGCGGAGCGCGAGCTCGGACGCCTCAACGCCGAGCTGTCGTACGCCGACACCAAGGAGATCGTGGCCCGCGGACTCCACGAGTACATCGACGACCTGCAGCAGCGGCTCAACTACGTGAGCCAGTCGGTGTACGAGACGTTCTTCGCGATGAAGCCCGTGGAGACCGAGGAGCCGGAGCTCCGCTCGCTCCCGCCGCTGTCGACGACGCGCCTCTGATCGCGCCGACACACTCTGCTCGGTGCGTCAGCGCCAGCGGATGGGCCTCGACGCCTGCACGATCCCCGGCGACAGGTTCCCCGAGGGGCCTTCGTAGGTCGGCTCCTGGCGGAAGACGAAGTAGCCGCCGATCGCGAGCCCGCTCGTCGCGAGCACACCACCCGCGATCCAGGCCCAGGTCGGAAGACGCGTCGACTCCGGCTCGAGCGTGACCGCGATCTCGCGCGTCTGATCGTCGGAGACGAGGATCTCCGCCTGATACGGACGCATGTTCGGCGCCGTCACGCGCAGCGTGTGGCCACCGCTCGGGATCACCCCCGACCACGAGCCCGTGCCGAGCAGCTTGCCGTCGACGGAGATCGCGTCGCGCGCGCCGGCCTTCACGACGACGCGTCCTTCGTGCACCACCTTCGTGAGGACGAGGTCGACCACGACCTCGGGACCGCCCGTCGTCGCGATCTCCTTCGTGGCGTCACGGAATCCGGCCTTCCGCGCGCGAAGCTTCCGCGTGCCGAGATCGATCACGAAGGGCTCGACGGGGCTGGTTCCCACGACCTCGTCGTCGACCGACACCTCGGCACCAGGCTCCGACACCGTCACCCGAAGCTTGGTGGTGAGCTGCTCCATCACTCGGATGAGCTCGTTCGCCTCGGCACGCTCCCCGTCACTGACGCGTCCAGTCGTGTCCGCGACGTAGGCGCGGAGGAGCGAGAGCGCTCGCGCGTACCGTCGAAGACTCTTCTCGCACGCGGCCATGTTCCAGAGGAGCCGCGGGTCTCCCGACTTGTCGTGGGCCGCGGAGAACTTGAGAAGCGCGGTCGAGAAATCGCCGTTCCCGTAGAGGAGCTTCGCCGACTCGTATTCGGCCTTGGCCTCTCCGCTCAGCGTCTCGGCGAGCGGCGCTGCGTCAGCGTGGGCGGACGACGGTACCGCGAGCAGAAGTGTCCAGACGAGCGCTGCGAGAGGACGCGCCTTCATTTGATTCCCATATCGAGAGGATTCTTCGACGGTAGAGGAGCAGGCTGCGGCGCTGAAACGGCGGGAGGAGCCGTGGTGGTAGGCGCCGTCGACGTCACAGGTCGCGTCGGCTTCGTCGCCGAGCGGAGCGGAGCGGGTGCCTCCGCCGCCCCCACCGTCGCGGATACCGTCGGCGAGGTCTCGATCATGGCCGCCGTCGGCGTCGGCTCGGCGGAGCTGCTCGCGCTGGCGAAGGCGGCTGCCGAGTCGACCGGCGGCGCCGGGACGAGGCCTGACGAAACGGTCGAGGCCGTCGCGACGATCTCGCGTGCCGCGGGCGCCGGCCCCCGACCGACCAGCGCAAACGTCGCCGCGCCCACGGCGAGCGCGCCGACCACGGCCGCGATCGCGAGGCCTCTGCCGATCGGCGGCTTCGGCTGTTCCGGCGACTGCGACGTGGAGAGTCCGGTGATCGACCTGGCGCCAGCGAGCTCCGACTTCGAGGTCGGGACGCTCGGCGCGTCCGGCGCGGCGTTCGTCGTCGCCAGCGCCGACATCACCGGCGCGTCGCCGCTCGGCACCGCCTCCACGGGGGGTTGGGGCGCGAGGCCCACGTTCGCCGACGAATCGGGGAGGAGCATCGTCTTCTCGACGCCGCTCACGCCGCTCCCCTCTGCGGGCGGTCGGAGCGCAGGCCCCAAGTTCGACGGCCCGACGATCGGCGCGAGCTCGGTGTCGGGAGGCAGCGTCTCCGTGTGCGGATTCATGACGCCGAGCACGCGCGCGATGCGCTCTACCCGTGCATCCTCGTTCCCGGTCGCGAAGGGAGCGATGCTGTAGGCGACGGCAGCCACGCTCGGGTAGCGGTCTTCCGGATTCGACTTCATGCATCGCTCGACGGCGCGAGCGAGGCCCTCGGGCACGCCGGCTCGAACCGAGTCGAGCGGAGCGGGCTGGTTCGTCAGGATGGCGGCGACGATCTCGGGCATCGATTGGGCGTCGAACGGCGGGTGCCCGGCGACGAGCTCGTACATGATGACGCCGAGCGCCCAGATATCGGCGCGCGTGTCGACCGACTTGGCCGCCGTGAGCTGCTCGGGCGCCATGTAGTACGGCGTTCCGACGAGGCTGCTCGTCTTCGTCAGCGCGGGCGCGTTCGGATCGACGCTCTTCGAGATGCCGAAGTCGAGCACCTTCACCAGCGAGCGGCCGTCCGGCTGCCGGGCGAGGAAGAGGTTCCCCGGCTTCAGATCGCGATGGACGATCCTGGCTGCGTGCGCCTGGGCAATCGCCTCGCACGCTTCGAGGATCCATCGCACGACCTCTCCGACGGAGAGCCGCCCGCGCGCCCGGAGCTCGGCGGCGAGGTCGCGGCCCTCGAGGTGCTCCATCACCATGTACGGCGCGCCGTCTTCGAGCACGCCGACGTCGATCACGCGCGCGACGTGCTCTCCCTGAATCTTCGCAGCCGCACGCGCCTCGCGAGCGAACCGCTCGACGACGTCTGGATGCTTCCTCGCTTCCTCGAGCAGCAGCTTGATCGCGACCTTCTGATCGAGCTGCTGATGGCGCGCCGCCAGGACGATGCCCATGCCGCCTCGACCGAGCAGCCCTTCGACGAGGAATTTCCCCGCGAGGATCGTGCCGGGCGAAGGGATGCCATCCGTCAGAGACACGACGCGGGGACCCTCACGCGATAGACGCCGCCACCGGCGGCGATCGAGTCGCGAACGGCGAAGTAGACGTACCGCTCGGTCGTGCCGGGCAGCACCGGAGCTACGACGTCGAGCACCTGCGCTCGCGTCTCGTCGGCGAGCACGCCAAACCCTGTCCCGTCCGCCGACATGTACTCGAGGCCGCGCTTCGACGCGTAGAACGCGCACTTCGCGTTGGCGGCGATCCCACGCGGGAAGTAGGCGCCGTCATCGACGCCCGCGAGGTCGTCGGTGGTGAGTCGCTTCGTCTGGATCGGCGCGGTCGCTTCCCTCGTCGCGAGGAAGAGCCCATCGGGCCGCAGGAGGAAGGCCTGATCGATCGGGGCAGGCGCCGTACCGATCCCGTCGATGGCGGGACCGCTCGGATCGAGCTGGACGGGCGCCGGACAGCTGAAGGGACTGGACGTCGTCGCGCACAGGGTGATCTTGCCCGTCTCGTCGCCGACCCAGAGCGAATCGTTCTGCGCGTAGCCCACCGCGGTCGCTCGAATGGTCGACGAGGCGAACCCCGTGGTCGCGGGCGACGAGATGCCGAAGTCGATGGCGAGGACGTTGCCCCCGCCGCTGTCGTCCTTGAACGCGACCCAGGCCGCCTGGGGACCGATGGCGGCGCCCCGAGGGAGGATCGTGTTCGCCGGCTCGTAGCTCACGACCTTCGTGGCGCCGCCGTTCGGGAAGATCGTCGGAGTGAGCTCGCCAAAGGCGGCCACCACTTCTCCGTCCAGGAAGACGACGTTGTCGCCGTGCTGCGCCAAAAACCAGGGAGCGATCCGCGGCGTGGCGGGCGAGAACGGGAGCGCCTCGACCTTCCCGCCCGAGAGCTCGAAGAGGCCGTTGTTCGACCCGTAGAACACGCGGCCGTCCAGCACGGCGAGTCCGGAGACGCCGCCCGCCTCCAGCACCTTCTCGGCACCGCTCGGTCCGCCGTCGGCTCCGCTGTCGCCCTTCCCCGCGTCCGGGAACGCGGTCTCGCCGTTCGTGCAGACAGGGAGGTCGGGCGTCTTCTGCGCGCATGCCGCGCCACCGACGACCCCGAGCTTCGACCCCTGACGCAGCTTCTTGCAGACGCCCTTCGGGAGCCGCACGCGATCGCCCTCGTCGCGCCATCCTTCGTCGGACCTGTCGATGGGGACGAAGCATTCGCCGGAGGGCCTGCACGCGCCGGTGTCGGTGGTGAGCAGCGCGACGTTGGTGACGTCGCCTCCCTTCGGCGCGGTGCAGGCGTCGAGATCGACATCGACGACCTCGCGCCAGCCGGTGAAGCACGTGGCCGTGGTGAAGCACTTCGAGCGGTCGCCGCCCGGAAAGACCAGGTCGTCGGAGTAGTCCGGAAGGGTCGAGGAATCGACCATCGAGCTCGCGCACTCGCCGTCGATCATCGTCTGATCGGGATCGGTGCATGCGGAGACGACCTCCGCCCCGTACGGATTGAAGGGATCGGCGAGCGGCCGGAGGTCTCGCGTGCCCAGCGACGCGGCCTTCGCCGGGACGTTGTCCGCGGGGAGCGCGCCGGTCGCGGAGTCGTCGTTGACGAACGAGAGCGGCATCCGCAGCAGCGCGATGCGCCCCGCACGCGGTGACGTGGTCGTCACGTCGCGAAGGACCCGCGGCTTCGTCTCCTTGAAGGCGATGACGCGCACGCGGATCGCGGCGTTCGGATCGTCCGGCTCGATGATCGCGAGCGTGGCAGGGAGCAGGACCTCTCCCTCGGGCGTCACGCGACCGATGAAGTTGTACTTGATCTGCGGTCCGACCTGGATCGACACCGATACGACGTTGACGTCCTTCGGAGCCAGCATGTCGGTCGTCACCGCGAGCATGAGGCCGCCCTTCTTCTCGCCGCACGCGAGGCCGGGGCCGGCGGCCACGGCGAGGACGGCCGCCGCGGCGAGCGTCATTCGAGCAAGCGCGCGGACGACGGGCGCGCGCGGACGGCGCGACGCCCGAGGCCCCTCGCCCACGATGGCGGACTTCGCTTGCATCGACCTCGAGGATACTTCAGCCCGAGTCGGAGCACTCCGATCTTCGACCTCGGCCGCCGCGCAGGTACGTCATGGCGATCCGCGTGCGGGACGGCGTCCGGACCACCTCCGATCCCTGGAAACCCGGACGCTCTTCGTCGCGAGCGCGCGGGACGGTAAGGCGGACCGGCCTCGCCCGCTCACGTTCAGGCGCTTCGTCGCGCGAGGGTCACTTGCACACCGGCGTCGTCCACGTCGGAAGGAGCGGCGTCGAGCACAGGTTCGTGTCGAAGGCGCCCTGCACGAACTTGCCGTCCGGCATCGTGATCTCGAACGTGCCGGCGACGTGCGTCTCCGTGAGCGTGGTGAGGACGAGCTCGTTCTTTGCCGCCGCGACAGGATCGATCGGCAAACTCGTATTCGTGCTCTCGCACGTGCTCGGCGCGATCGCGGCGAGCACGATGGACGCGTCGTCCTGTCCATCGCCGAACTTGTATGTCCCCGGCGTCAGCTCGGCGCCAGGTGACGAGCTGGCGTGACGTCGGAGCACGATCTTCACGGACTGCGTGCTCCCTCGAAGCACACCGCCGGCCTCATCCGCGCAGCGGCCAACGTAGTCGGCGAGCTCGACCTCGAGCTCGGACGCGAAGACGGTGAGCGCCCTCGTCACGGGGTATGGCCGGGAATACCGCGCCATGACGTCTACGACGTTGATCGAGAAGTCGCCGAGATTCGACGAATACGAGCCTGTACCTGGACTATTTTGCGGCGCAAGCGAGGTATCGGGCGCACCACCGTCGGGCGGAGTCGGGTCGATCGAGGCGTCGTTCGCCAGGATCGGGAGGCCGGGCGTAGTCTCCGTGTCTTCGGGCGCGCCGCCCGTCGGCACCACGCTACATGCGAACATCGGCGCGTTCATGAGGACCGCTGCAGCGATCGCCGTCTTCGCAGAGGCGATCGCCGAACGGCCAACCCATGCGATTGTCCCGGACCTCCGCGCGCCCCACTGCGCCAAGTCTGCTGCGTTCGCCCCACGGAAAGCATGCAGTAGGTACTGGATCATCGTCACTCGAGCTCCCCCGCGTTCGTCTCTCACGCGTGAATGCATCCGCGTGGGAGGCGGAGTACTGCAAGGCCCCACCTCGAGCCATGGTCATTTGTTGGTCACTGGAGCGAGCGCGACTGTCCGTCGGAGACACGCTGCATCAGCACTCCGCACGGGGCCCGCTGCGCTGCCGCAAGTGAGGGAGACGCGTGCCAGACCGATCGAGGTTGCTTCTCGACGTATCGCTGCCAAGACGGAGCCTGCCGAGGGCCGGCGGCAGACGAGAAGGCGCGTTGCGAATCCGCGCTTCGTGTCACGCTCCCCGAGGACGGCTCCGAGATCGTGATCGACGTGCCGCTGACGACTCCGTCCTCGATGGCCAGCGTCATCGCACGCCCAGCCTGCTCGGCCTCGAGTCCGCTCGACGGCGTGCTCGCCGAAGGCCTCGTGCACATTCCCGCCTCCGATCCGTTCTGGGTGACGCTGGACGATGACCGTGGACGGTTTCCGACCGGAGCTCAGTTCGCCGAGGTCCATTGCCTCGCGCTGTACAGCTACGGATACGCCTTTGGCTGTCGCATGGAGGATCCCGCCGGAACACGGCGCAAGCTTCCGGTCGCCGGCTTCGGTCAGCAGGACTCCACGATCCTTTTTTACACCACGTCCTTCACGGCGAAGGAGCCCGTGCTGCGCGTCCGTTTCAAGAAGCTGTCCTAGCTCGCGCGAAACGACGGTGTGCTTAAGACACGTCCACGCGTGCCGTTCTCCGTGGGATGGCAAGCGGATCGGGTCGCTCGACCTCGCGCGTGGGGCTCCTCCGTGGTGTGGCGATGGTGTCGCTCTCGGCGATGATCGCGTGCGCTCCCGACGGCGCGGTCGACGGCGGTTCCTCGGCTGCGAGCCATCCGGGGGACGGCTCGGACGGATCGAGCGCCTCGCGGGAGCCCCCGAAGGACGCGAGCTACATCGCCGTTCGCGTACATCCGGCGGTCGCACGCACCGCGAGTACCGGCGGGTTGAAGACGAAGTCGTTCACCGGTGGGCAGACGAGCGCCGTCTCGCTCGAGTCGCTCAAGTACCTGATCACGCGCATCGCCGTCTGCGAGTCGATGGAGACCCAAGGGACGGCCTTCCAGAAGCAGGAGGGATGCCTCGATCTCTATCAGGCGGACATCGGCGAGTACGCCTACACGCCTTCCGATGCCGACTTCACGGCGCACGCCGACCGGGCGAGGACGAGCGACGACCGGTTCGTCGATCTGATGGACCCGTCGTCACGCGAGCGTCTCGCCGTCAACGCGAAGCTCGGCGCCTCCGACGCCCGCAAGTACTCGTGGGGCCTCGTGACCTGGGCCTTGCCGATCAAGGTCAAGGCGTCGATGCCGATGAGCGACGGGACCACCTTCTTCACCCACGACGGCGTGACGGAGCGTCGCGTCGATCACAACGGCTTCGTCTCGTACCCCACGGTCGCGAGCCGCTCGTTCCTCGACGGGCCGGCGGAAGAAGCGGTCGTCCTTCACGGCAACGGCGGCACGTGGTTCCGCTTCCAGAGCCCGCTGACGATCACCCAGTCCGACATCGACGCGCACGAGAGCTACGTGCTCGACCTCGTCTTCAACCCCGACGGGCTCGTGAAGGGCTACGGCAGTACGAGCAACGCCGTGCTCGTCGGACCGAGCAACGCCGGCCACGGCGGACCCGGGATCGGTGTGCCGCAGCTCGATCTCACCCCGGTTCCGCATCGCGCCGGCGACGTCGTCGTGAAGGAGAGCTACGTAGCGGCCGTCGGCGACTTCCGCGTGCGACTCGAGCTCTATTCACTGAAGAGCGATCCTGAGCGGACGATCTACGGCGTCGACGCGAAATCTCTCTTCGCTCCGGACGTCGCGAGCGGCTTCAGCGATTTCTCGAAGATCTCGTTCGTCGAGGAGGGGCCTGACGGCGCGATCGCATTCAAGGTCTGGGATCACAGCGACGCGGTCAGCGGCTTTCACCGTCTCGCCTCGGTCGGTGAGAGCACGGAGGCAACGATCCACTGCATCGCTCCGGGCGACGATCCGCGCGGCGGCGCGTTCTCCGTGATGTTCGAAGGGTGCTCCGGCGGGGCGGCGGCGGTCGAGTTCTTCCTCGACGCGATCGACGAGCTGTAGGTCCTCTCCCTGGGGGTCGACGACGCACGGCGTCGCGCGCCGCGGTCCGACGGTCGAGACCTTCGGCCAGACGCCGATCGAAGCTGGCCCGAGCCGGGCCCAAGCTGGCCCGAGCCAGGCCCTTCACGGGTCAACACCGCGGAAGATCACTGTCGCGCTCGCGGCATGCGCCGTGCTCATCCGGTCGCGTGGCGGCACGAACCTCCCGCGCTACACTCCCTGCCGTGACCGCGCTGCGCGCTCGCTCGCTCCAGCATGTCCGGCCCGTCGTGCCGCTCGACTTCCCCTCGAGCGAGCCGGAGTCCGAACACATGGGCCAGGGCGGCCGTCACTACCGGATGTGCAAGGCCCTCTACGAGATCTTGCGCGCCGCTGCGGGCGACGAGCACACGGTGTCCTCGGACGCGTTCGTGTACTTCGACGCCGGCGATCCCAACCGCAAGCTCGCGCCAGACGGCGCCGTCAAGCTCGGGATCCGCCAGCACGACTTCGACTCGTGGAAGACCTGGGAGAGCGGCGCACCCGAGCTGGCGTTCGAGATCCTATCGCCAAGCGACTCGCCCGAGCGCTGGACCTTCGAGGACAAGCTCCTACGGTACCGCGCGCTCGGCGTGACCGAGCTCGTCGTCTTCCACGCCGACGGCGAGCACGGCGCGCGCCTCCGCGTCTGGGACCGCATCGACGGCGACCTCGTCGAGCGCACCGTCACCGGCGAGGCCACCCCGTGCCTCACGCTCGATGCCCACCTCGTCGTCGGCCCCCTCGACGACCTCGCGGCCTGCGTGCGCCTCGCCCATGACAGCGACGGACGACGCCTCTACCCACCGAAACCGAGGCTCGACTCCGCGAGGCCGACGCTCGACGACAGGCCGAAGCCGATTGCGTACGCGAGGCCGACGCTCGACGACAGGCCGAAGCCGATCGCGTACGCGAGGCCGACGCTCGACGACAGGCCGAAGCCGATCGCGCACGCGAGGCCGACGCTCGACGCGACGCCGAGGCGCGGCTCCGGGAAGCCGAGCAGCGCCTCGCGGAGCTCGAAGCCGAAGCCGCAGGCCCACGCTGATCCGGAGACGCTGCGGTCGTCCACCGTGCGCGACACGGCGAGCGTGCGGCGAGCGCCCAAACCGGCTGGTGCACGGCTCGGGCGTGCGAGCGCGCCCCGTCATGTGTCGGATTGCCTCGGCTGCGAGGCGCGCGCGTGCGCCTCGTTTCGCGCCCGCCGCCGCATCCTCGCAGGTCAGCCGCGCGGTGGCCGCGACGAATCAGCGCGCGGCATGCCGGCTGCAAGCTCGAGGGCATGACCTCCCTCATCGATCTTCGGCTCCCTCGCATCCTCCCGCTCGCCGCGCTCGCGCTCGTGGCCGTCGCTTGCCACAAGACCCCCGAGAGCACGATGCAGGTGAAGACCCACTCGGCGGTGGTCTCGAACGTCGCGCGCTACCGCACGTACTCGCACGAGACCGCGGAGAGCGCGCCGAAGGGCTACGCGCCGACGGCGTTCACGCCCGAAGTCCTCGAGCGAGTGCGCCAGCGCATCGACGTCGAGATGGAGAAGAAGGGCTACGTGCTCGTCCCAGCGGGCGAGCTCGTCGTGCGCATCTCGTCGGGCGTGCGCACGGTCGAGGACGAGCCGACCGGCGCCACGGTGGCGGCGGGAGCCCCGGTCGACCTCGATCGCATCGGAGCGCTCGTCGTCGACGTGTTCGACCGCTCGAACGAGGGCCACCTCTTCCACGGCTACGCGAAGGACGAGCTACGGACCAAGGACGCCACCGACGCGCAGATCGACACGGCGGTGAGGACGATCCTCGAGCCGCTCCCGGCCCGGCGCTGAGCCCGGCACCCTCGCGCCGAGCGGCGTCTCCGGCCGCAACAAGCGCCGTCTGATCTGCCTGTGCCCTGCGTCGGAGCGCGGACGCGCGCGTTCACGTCTTCGACGCGGAGTACGGTTCGAGGACCACCGCGCGCGAGGTCGTGAGCCGGTAGCCGCCGTTCTCTTTCACGAGCCATTCGCGGAGCCCGAGCTTGCGCAGCTCGGCGAGCGCGACGTAAACGCGGTTCGCTCCGGCGTCGTACCGCACACGTTCGCCGGGCCATCCCGCGACGAGCAGGTCGTCGACGCGGAGGACCTCACCGGGCTGTTCGACGCGTGTTCGAGCCAGGGCGACGAGCATGCGGGCGAGGGCAGCCCTGCGCGTCAGATCGACATCGCTGCTCGCGCCGGGCAGGCGCACGGCCGTTCCGTCGTTGGCGACGACCAGCGCGGCCGCGGAGACCTCGTTCGATGGCAGAACGAGGAGGCGCAGCGCGAAGCGGGGATCGTCGCAAGCGTGGCGTGACGCCAGCGCCTCGGCCTGAGCGAAGACATCCTTGGTGATGGGCGCGAGCTGCAGGCGATGGATCGCGAGCGTCGTGAGGAGCGGCGCCTCTGTCTGGCAGGCCTCCGCGAGCGCGTCGGCCTCGGCGAGCAGCATGTGGGCTTCGACGATCGCGCCACCGCGCGCCCGGCTCGCAGCCAGCGCCCCGAGCATGAGCGCCTCGTATCGAGGAACGCCGATCGTGCGTACCGTCCGCAGCGCCGACGCGAGCACGGCCTCGCCGTCGGCGCTCCGTCCGCTCTCCAGGTGCGTCCCTGCGAGGTAGTAGAGGGTGCTCGCCTCCGAGTACGCCATCGCGAGATCGCGGAAGATCGCGACCGCCGCTTCGTGAAGCTCACGCGCTGTGTCGATGTGCCCGAGCTCTTGTTCGAGCGTCCCGCGGGCCGTCAGGATCGCCGCCTCGCGAGGCCGCGCGCCGAGCCGCCGGGCGAGCGCGAGCGCCTCGTCGAAGCGCGCGCCGGCGACGACGTATTGCTGGCGGAAGAGCGCGATGACGCCGGCTTCGACGACGGTCACCGAGAGACCGCTCTCGTCGTCGAGCGCGCGATAGCGGGCGAGCGCGGTCGCGATCTCTTGCTCCGCCTCGTCGAGCCGTCCTTCGCGGCGGTATGTGTGAGCGATCGCTGCATGGGCCTCGGCTTCGATTTCGCGCGCCCGCGAGGCCGTCGAGTCCTTGGCCGACGCGAGCGCGGAGAGAAGCTGCTCCCGCGCGCCCTTCGTGTCGCCGCGGGTCTCGACGATCGTGCCGAGGCGAACGTGAATGCGCGCCTGCTCGAGCGGATCGTCGGCATGCGCGAGCGCCTCCGTCAGGTCCTGCGTCGCGCTCTCGAGCGCGCCGAGCTGCATCGAGTTGTGTGCGCGCGCGACGAGGACATCGCGAAAGTCCCGGCGTCCGGCGCCGCCGATCGCTCGCGCGCGGAGGATGGTCTCGTCGAAGAGCGCGCGCCTTCGCGCAAACAGCCCTCGCGCCTCGAGGACGGGGTCGATCGCGAGCGCGATCGCAAGTGCGCTCGAAAGTCCGCGCTCGGTGTCGTCCTCCAGCGCCGTCTCGTGCGCGCGAAGGAGATTCTGGAGCTCGTCGCCGATGCGAGCGAGGTCGGCCGACTCGACCAGGCCAAGGAAGTACGCGAGGTGGAGACGAAGGACCGTCGCGCGGAGCTCAGGTCGTGCATCGAGCTCGACCTCGACCGCCTCGCGAATCACCTCGTAGAGGTCGAAGCGCGGCACGGGCCCGGCGACCATGCGGAGGAGCGAGTGAAGAACGAGCGTCTCGAGCGGGACGAGCGCCGGCTGGCCGCTCTCGTCGGTGCCGAGGACCGCGGTCGCCGCCTCGAGCGTGAAGCCGCCCTCGAAGAGCGTGCAGCATGCGAGGCAGCTGCGCTCGCGATCGTCGAGCAGGCGAAGCGAGTCGGTGACGACCGTGCGCATCGATCCGTGGCGTCCGTCATCGCTCCGCCGGACGAGGATCTCGCGGTCGCTGCCGAGCCGATCGCGGATCTGCTCTGGGGAGAGCGCGACCACACGCGCGGCAGCGAGCTCGATCGCGAGCGGGATGCCTTCGAGCCGGGTCGCGATGCTCGCGACCGCGCGGACGGTCGGATCGTCGAGGACGAGGTCCGGACGCACCTGGCGCGCACGCCGAACGAACAGATCGACCGACGGCGCCGCGAGGAGCGCCGCGAGCGCCGGCTCGGTGTCGAGGGGCGGTGGAAGGTCGAGCCCCTGGAGCGGCCAGCGGTACTCGCCCGCGATCCCGAGCGCGATGCGCGTCGTCACGAGGAAGCGCGCGGCCGGTACGGCTCGCACGAGATAGGCGATCGTCTCGGCGGCGCTGGCGACGAGGCCTTCG
This sequence comes from Labilithrix sp., assembly GCA_019637225.1. Lineage (GTDB taxonomy): Bacteria > Myxococcota_A > Polyangia > Polyangiales > Polyangiaceae > Labilithrix. Next base: position 3,018 of record JAHBWC010000081.1, on the reverse strand, counting down.
AGGTTGTCGAGGACGAGGAGCACGCGACCTCGACGCGCGAGCGCTCGCGCCAGCTGCGTCGCGAGCGCCGCCCCTTCCGATGCCGCGCCGAGCTTCACCCCGACGACCGCCGCGATCGCCGCGCAGAGGTCGGCGCTGGACGACGCGACGGTGCAATCGCAGAACCAGGCGCCGCCGTCGCCGTGCTCCGAGTACGCGCCCGCGTGCTCGGCCGCGAACGACGTCGCGAGGCGGGTCTTTCCCATGCCGCCGGGGCCGATGATCGACACGAGTCGTGCGCCCTCGTCGAAGAGGCTCGCGAGCGCGGCGCGGTCGATCGCACGACCGACGAGGGGTGCCTCCGCGACGACGTTCGTGTGCGACGTGGCCTTCCGCGCGCGCGCCATGCGAGGTCCAGGATATCGGCGGGGGGCGGTCTTTGGGCGCCGTCGGCCGCGCTTTAATGCGCCTTAAGGTGCGCGTGGGGACTGTGCGGGCGACAACGGAGGCGTCGTCGGCGAACGCAAACGACACATTCCAGGAGAAGACACATGCACCATCGATGGACCCACGCGCGCACCTTCGCTCGCTCACTCGCCCTCGCGAGCACGCTGGCATTGCCGGCTTGCACCTCGGCGACCGAGACGACGGAGCCAACCGAATCGCCGTCGCCGGAGGCAGAGAGCCCCGCTCAGTCCGCCTCACCTGCAGAGACGGATGAGAACAGTGACCAGGCGTCGCAGGCCGAGGCGCAGGCCGAGGCGAACGACGCGGGCCCCGAGGACGCGGACTCGGGCGCGAAGATCTCGGGACCGCTGCCCCCGCCGGAGCTCCCGGAGAGCTTCGCGTGATGCGCGCCGTGCTCGCGACGGAGAAGCTGACCGGGACCCTCATCGAGGCGGAGTACCGCGAGATCGATCGCCGAATCTCCCGTGTGAGGCCGAGGAGCTCCGGTTCGATCCCGCGGAATGGGATGCCGCCGCCGTCGCTCGAGCACGGCGTCTCTGGTCCGACCGCATGGTCAACGAGTACACCTCGACGACCGTGTTCTCGCAGCTGGCTGCCCAGCTCGTCGAGGCGAACGCGACGCTCGACGCGACCGCGGTCGTCCTGCGTATGGCGCAAGACGAGCTTCGTCACTCCGAGATCTGTGGGCGAGTCGTTCGTGCGATGGGTGGCTCATCCCAGCGCACGCGCGACACCCGCGTCGTCGCGATCGCACGGCACCCTGGGTGCTCGGAGGAGGAGAGGGCGCTCCGCAACGTCATCTTCACGACGTGTCTGTCCGAGATGAACAGCGTGGCGTACTTCGTCATGGCGCTCGAAAGGATGACCGACCCGTACGTGCGTCATGTCACCCGGAGCCTTCTCGCCGACGAGGTGCTGCACGGGCGCTTTGGGTTCACCTACCTCGAGGCTTGGGCGGACTGGCTCGAGGAACGTCCCGAGGTCCGCGCCTCGATCGGTCGCTATCTCCGGTTCGCCTTCGCCGTGGTCGAGCGCGAGTTCGCCGCTGGCGAGCATCGCGACGCGGAGCTCGGCCGGGACGACGAGTCGCTCGGCGTCGTCCCGGTCGGCGCGGCCGCCGAGGTGTTCCGCGAGACGATGCTCGGCGCCGTGGTCCCTGGCCTCGAGCGCTTCGACATTCCGGCCGAAGACGCCTGGCGCAGGAGGACGCTGCAGACTGGATGAGGTGTACGCATCGCGCGATGCACCGACGCCTCGGACACCGATCGCGCTTGCGCTCGCGCGGTCGCGGCGCTCTCCTTCGCCGCGCGTGATCCCCGATCGAACAGCGACGGCTCGGTGCGGCCTCTGGATCCTCGCGGGGATCGCGGCGCTCGCGGGCGGATGCTCCGGCGAGGGTGGCGGAAGCGACGTCGACGCGCCGCTCGTGATCGAGGACGGCTGCCAGCCGCTCCTCGCGCGGACGCAGGCGGACGAGGTGTCGCGGGGCACATGCCTCCTGCCCTACCCGTCCGATTTCTACCGCGAAGACGCGGCCGGCGCGCCCCGCGTCGTGATGCGGGGCGCCGCCAAGCCCCGTCGTGCAGCGGGCGGAGACGCCGACCTCCACGACGTCGTCCCCATGGACGGCTTCTCGCTCATCCCGACGATCGTGGCGACGCTCCCGAGCAGCGTCGTGAAGGACGGGCTCGCCGGGATCCTCGACGATCCGAGCCAGAGCGCAACGCCGGCCGGCGCCACCGTGATCGTCGACGCCGAGACCGGGGCGTTCGTCCCGCACTACGCCGACAAGATCGACCGCGGCCTCGACGCCGAGCACGAGCCGATCGTCCTCCGCCCCTTCGCGCCGCTCGCCCCGAAGCGGCGCTACGTCGTCGCGCTGAAGGGCGTGCGGCTCGCCGATGGCGGGGCGGCGGCCCCGCTCGCGCCGCCGCCCGAGGGGTTCCGGCGCCTCCGCGACGGATCGGTGACCAAGGATCCGGCGCTGGCGGCGATGAAGGACCGCTTCGACCGCGACGTGCTCGCGCCGCTCGAACGCGCGGGCGTCGCGAGGAGAGACCTGCAGCTCGCCTGGGACTTCACGACCGGGAGCGAGCAAGAGCCGCGCGCCGACATGCTGCGCGTCCGCGACCTCACTCTCGCGTGGCTCGCGACGAGCACGCCCGCCGTCACCATCACGGAGACGAAGTCGGGCACCGACCGTATCTGGCGGACGGTCACGGGCACCATGACCGCGCCGCTCTTCCTCGACCAGCCCGGACCGGCGGGGCGCCTCTTCCGCGGCCCCGACGGTCTCGTCGCCGCGAACGGGACGACGACGTTCGAGTTCACGGTGAACGTGCCGAACGCGGTGCGCGATCGGTTCGAGCCTGGACGCGCGCTCGCGTACGGCCACGGCTTCTTCGGCGGACGAGCCGAGCTCGAGGGCAACGGCGCGAAGACGATCGCCGAGCGGCTCGCGGCGGTCGAGCTCGGCATCGACTGGTGGGGCATGTCGAAGGAGGACGTCGGGCGCGTCAGCACCACGCTCGGCGACGACCCGAGCCACGGGGCCGACTTCGCCGAGCGCGT
>JAHBWC010000080.1 GCA_019637225.1 Labilithrix sp. | reverse complement strand
CCGTTGTCGTAGTCGATGCCCTGGACGGCGCGCGCGAGGATGAGGCGCGGCCAGTCCTGGATGGCGTCGCCGAGCTTCACGCGCGAGGCCGCCTGCGCGTTCGTGATCCAGCGCGCGACGTCGCCGTTCTCGTAGTTCTTGTCGCTCCAGTAGCCGAAGGTCTGGTCGTAGATGACCTTGAGCTCCTCGAGCGCCGCCTTGTCGACGTCGGCGTAGGACGCGAGCGCGCGGCGCGCGGTGTCGGCGTCGGCGCCGATGAGCAGCGCGAGCGCCGCGTCGTTGCGCGTGCCGGGGTCCTTCAGCTTCTCGAACAGCTTGCTCGCCGTCTCCGGCGTCATCCCGCCGAAGCCGATCGCGCGCGCCGCCTGGTGCTGGACGACGAGATCGGTGTTGCCGTTGATGAGGTCCATGAGCGTCGCCGCAGCGGCCGGGACCGGCCGACGCACGAGCGTCTCGAGGTAGCAGGTGCGAATGAGCTGGACCTTCGGGTCCGGCTTGTCGAACTCGCGCACCTTCTTGGCGACCTCGGCCATCTGCTCGTCGGTGGCGACCCAGCCGAGCGAGAAGCACGCGTCGAGGCGCGACTGCTCGTTGTTCTGCTTGTCCTCGATGTACTTCACGAGGAGCGGGTACGCCTTCGCGTCGCCCCACTGCGCGAAGCCGTACGAGGCGCCGACGCCGACCGCGCGGAGGGTCATGCCCATGACGGCCATGCCGCCCTGGAGCAGGGCTTCCATCGTCGCGTCGACCTTCTCGGGGCGGCGGCGGAGCTGCGCCTCGAGCATCGGCCAGCTCTGCTGGTCCTGCATCCAGCCGATGTAGCGGAGCGCGCTCTGCGTCGTCGCCCACACCGGCGGGAAGTCCTGCTGCCCCTCCTTCGGGAACGGGACGCTCGGGTTCGCCCACTTGCGCATCTGCGGGAGCGCGTCGCGCGCGTCGGCGGCCGCGAGGAAGCGCAGGCCGTTCGCGTGGGGCTGCGGCTTGTCCGTCACCCAGAAGTAGACGCCCTCGTAGGCCTGCGCGCGGATGTCCGGACGCTTGTCGGGGAAGAGGATCGCCAGATCGGCGAGCATGCGCGAGGAGACGACGCGCTCGTTGTCGTCCTGGCGGTACTCCGGGTCCGCGTCCTTGTTGTAGAGCGTGAGCGGGTCCTGCTTCATGCGCCACGAGAGCGTGGGCACGGCGCGGAGATCGCCGATCTCGGCGAGGCGGAGCGCGGCTTCGGTCTTCCAGTGCGGGTGCGGGTTCGTCTCGATGAACTGGACGAGCGCGTCGCCCGCGCGCGGGTCCTCGAGCGAGCGGAGCATGTCGAAGAGGAGCTTCGTCTGGAACTTCTCGGTGTCGCGCTTGCTCTTGTCGACGCTGCGGAGCGCGAGGACGAGGCCCTTGCCGCCGACGCCGTCGCGGAGCGCCTCGAGGAACTTCTGCCGCGAGTCCTTGTCGGCCTTCCCGAGCGCGCCGAGGAGCGGCTGCATCGCCTCCTCGTTCGCGATCTTGCCGAGGCCGACCGCCGCCTCGCGCGCGACCTCGACGCTCTTGTCCTCGACGAGCTTGATCAGCGTCTGGGTGTACTTCGCCTCGGCGTTGCGCGACAGCACCGTGGCGACGAGCTGGCGGACGCTCTCGCTCTCGTCGCCCGCGAGCGTCGCGAGCTTGTCGAGCGAGACCATCGACGCGAGCTGCTCGGGATCGAACGCCGGGCTCTTGTCGAGCCGCTGCACGGTCGAGAGCTTGCCGGCGCGGTACTCCTTCATCACGTCGTCGAACGCCGCGCCCTCGCCGAGCGCCGCGAGCGCCCACGCGATCTGCGGGCGGTCGGCCTCCGTCGACTCCTTCAGCGCCTTGAGGAGCGCGGGCTTCGCGGAGTCGGCCGCGGGCGAGCCGTACTCGAGGAGCGCCTGCGCCGCCGTCCCGCGGATGGTGCGGTCGACCGACTCGAGGCCCTTCGTGATGATCGGGATCCCGGCCGGGTCCTTCGCCCAGGCGAGCTGGGTGAAGCCCTCCTCCTTGAGCTTCATCTCGTCGTCTTGCTCGGCCCACTTGCGGTAGGTCGGCAGCGACTCGGCGATCGGGAGGAGCGCGACCTCCTTCTTCTCCATCGCGACCCGCTTCGGGTCCATGCGCTCCGAGTCCTTCATCGAGCCGAAGATGATCGCCGACGCGATGCCGCCCACGGCGAGGATGCCGATGATGACGGCGACGGGCGCGAAGCGGCCTCGCTTGAAGTTGCCGTCGTCTCCCCCGCCCGGATAGCTCGGCGCGCCGGGGAAGCCACCACCCGGCGGGAGCGCGTCGTCGTCCGGCGGCCACTTCGCGGCCTCCAGCTTCGGCACGCGACGGAGCGCGGGCGGGAGGTGCTTCGTGGGGATTTCGTGGTTGGGCGTGGTGTTGGGTCCCATGACGGCGGCGGGACATTACCCCAAAGGGTCCTCGCCGAGAATGCGAGAGCGGCCTGGCGACACCCCCGAGACGCGCCCCGAGACGCGCCCCGCGGAGACGGGGGGCCGAGGCCCGAGAGACCCGACGGCTGAGCGGCGCGGAATTCCGCCGCCACGAGAGTTGGCCGCCAGGGTACTCTTGACCCTGGGAGGATCGGTCTCATGAGGCACTTCTTCGTCGGCTTGGTCTCGCTCGGTGCCGTGGGATCGTTCGCGCTCGGGTCCGGGTGCAACGTCGGAGGCGTGTCGCTGGCGGATCTCCCGGCGCCCGACGGCGGCGACGAAGCCGGCGACGCGACCGCGCCGCGCGGCGTCGGCGAGCGCTGCGACGACGGTGGCTCCTGCCGTCCGGGGCTCGCCTGCACCGACGGCGTCTGCCAGCCGGGGCGCTCCTCGGAACAAGGCGCGGCCTGCGTGATCAGTGCAGAGTGCAAGGACGGGCTCTACTGCGGCCCGGAGCGCACGTGCACCCCCGCCGGGACCGGCGCCGAGGGCGCGCAGTGCGCGTCCGACGCCGACTGCAAGTCGGGCTTCCGCTGCAACCTCGTGGGGCTCGACGCCCAGTGCCAGCCCGAGGGTGACGGCGACGTCGGCGGCGTCTGCGCGGTGAGCGGCGACTGCTTCGGCGGCCTGTTCTGCGCCGAGAAGGTCTGCGCGCCTCCGCCTCCGGGCGGCCCGCCTCCGCTCGGCATCCCGAGCTTCAAGGGCGTGCCCTGCGAGACCGAGACCGGCGCCGTCAGCGCGCATTTTCGCGTGCCGCGCGGCCAGGACGACAAGGACTTCTTCCGCCTCCCCTACCCGAACGACGTCCGCCGGAAGAACGGCCGCCTCGACCTCACGGGGTTCCCGACGCCGGGCGCGGATCTCCTCGGCTTCGATCTGGTCGATCGCTGGGCGCGCTTCCTCGAGCAGACGGCGACGGGCTACAGCGTCTACCCGACCGTCACGTTCCGCTTCAGCGGCGAGATCGACTTCGAGTCGCTCAAGCTCTCCGGCGCCACGCGCTGGGTCGACGTCACGGACACCGAGGGCGGCGACCTCGGCTACGGGTGGTCGGGCACCACGGGCCGGACCGCGTACGTCTGCCCGAACAACCTGAGCTTCCGGCCGCGCACGGGCGCGCCGCTCAAGCCGGGTCACACGTACGCCGTGATGATGACGAACCTGGCGAAGGCGAAGGACGGCAAGGCGATCGTCGTCTCGAAGGACCTGAGCGCGATCCTCGGCGCGACCGATCCCGGCGGGCAGCTCTCCGCCGCGTACGCCGCCTACGCCCCGCTCCGGACGTGGGCAGCAGCCAAGGCGTTCAACCTCGGCACCGTCATCAACGCCGCCGTGTTCACCGTCGGCAAGACCGACGACATCGCGAGGAAGCTCGCGCCCGCGGTGGCGGCCGCGACCGCTCCCGCGGCGACGAGCTGGGTGAAGTGCGGCGCCGCCGCCTCGCCGTGCGCGCAGGCCGCGGACGCGCGCGCGTGCCCGCAGACCGAGAACGCGGCGTTCGACGAGCTGCACGCGCTCGTCACGCTGCCGCTCTTCCAGAAGGGCACGCTCCCGTTCATGGAGCCCGCCGACGGGGGCGATCTCGTGCTCGACGGCACGGGCCAGCCGGTCCCGCAGGGGACTGCGCAGGTCTGCATGGCGCTCACGGTGCCGAAGGGCACGATGCCCGCGGGCGGGTGGCCGCTCGTCGTGTACGCGCACGGCACGGGCGGGAGCTTCCGCAGCCACGTCACCGAAGGCGTCTCCACGCGCCTCGCGAACGTCGACGGCACCACCAAGATCGCCGTGCTCGGCATCGATCAGGTCGGGCACGGCACGCGCCGCGGCGCCTCGACGGCGGCGCCGCAGACCGTGTTCTTCAACTTCACGAACCCGGCGGCGGCGCGCGGCAACGTCCTGCAGGGCGCGGCCGATCAGATGGCGCTCGTCCGCTTCGCGAAGGGGCTCACGCTCGCCGCGGACGCGTCGCCGACCGGCGCCGAGATCCGCTTCGATCGCGTCGCGTTCTGGGGGCACTCGCAGGGCGCGACCGAGGGCTCGATCGCGATGCCCTACACGCCCGACGTCAGCGGCGCGCTCTTCAGCGGCGCCGGCGGCAGCCTCATCGACTCGCTCCTCAACAAGAAGAGCCCGGTGAACCTCGTCGCCCTCGCGCCGGCGATCCTCTCCGAGGCGCCCGCCAACGTGAACGGCGTCCACCCGGCGCTCTCGATGTTCCAGAACGCGATCGATCCGGCCGATCCGCTCGATCACGCGGCGGCGATCGTCGGGAGCGGGCCGCTCGCGAAGCACGTCTTCGTCCCGTACGGGCGAGCGGACACCTACTCGCCGCCGATCACGCAGCTCACGTACGTCACCGCCGCGGGGCTCGCGGTCGCAGCGCACCCGGCGAGCGTGACGACTCCGGACGATCTGCTTCGCGCTCCCGTGGCGGTGCCCGTCGGGGGCAACGCCGGCGGGCTCACGGCGGTCGTTCGGCAGTACACCCCCAACGCGTACGACGGCCACTTCGTCGTCTTCCGGGATCCCGACGCGAAGACGAACGCCGACCGCTTCCTCGCGGACGCGGTGAACGGCGTCGTTCCGCAGCTCGGACGCTGAGGACGGAGCGAGCGCGCGCGCTCGGCAGGGCGCGCGCCGCTTCGCTCCGTGGGACGCGCGGCGCTTCGGGCCGCGGCGCTACGCGCTCAGCGGCACGGATCGAAGGGCGCCGACTGCGGGTCCTTCGGCGTCGAGCTGCCGATCGTCGCGCCGTGATCGCCGTCGAGGTCCCACGACGTCTCGGCGGCGATGATGTGCTCGGCGCCGTCGGCGACGCTGGGCGGAGACGGGACCTTCGGGGTCGGCGTCGGGACGGTGAGCGCCTCGAGCTCCGCGAACGACCCGTTGAAGAAGTTCGTGTCGACCGGCGTGTTGACGCCGTCGACCTTGCCCTTGTCCGAGTCCTGCCAGAACGCCCAGTCGGTCCAGCCGCTCGGCATCGTCGGGCAGGTCGTCTGGTAGTTGGCGACCCAGAGCGTGTAGCCGGAGAAGTTGTTGCCGATGATGTTCGACATGAAGGCCGCCGTGTAGACGATCGGCTTCACCCCGTACCTGTCCTCGATCTGCGCGATCCAGTCCTTCGCGCGGGCGACGACCGTGGCCGCCGGGAGACCGCCGTCGCTCTCGAGATCGAGCACGGGCGGGAGATCGCCGGGCTGGAGGCCGCCGGCGGCCTCGAGCTTGGTGACGAGGAGGTTCACCTGCGCGGTGACGTCCTTCGCCGGGCGGAAGAACTGGTAGAGACCGCGCACGAGGCCGGCCTGCTTCGTCGCCGGCCAGTTCTGCGCGAACTTGGTGTCCGGGTGATCGATGCCGTCGCTCACGCGGACGAAGGCGAACGACTGCCCCGCCGCCTTGACCTTCGCCCAGTCGACGTTGGCCTGGTAGTACGAGACGTCGATCCCCCGCAGCGTCGTCGGCCCGGCGCACGTCTTGAGCGCCGACGACGTCGTGCCGAGGCACTCGTTCATCTCTTCGGCGGTGGTGGTGTCGGACCCGGAGGCGGAGGAGCAGCCCGTGGCTACACCTGCGCACGCCGTCAGAAGTCCTGCGAACGTTGCCCACTTCACTGCGCGGAGCGCCAAGGTCATCGTTCGCGCCGCTACAGCACAGCTCATGCCTGTGCCGGTGGATCGCGATGGAGCGCGGATCGCCCGTCAAATGAGACGTGTCAGATACGGTCCGTTCTTTGCGCACCGCGAACCCCCGCGATCTCGCGGTGGAAGACGCGCGACCGGCCGCGATGCGCGGTGGGTCCACATCGTTGCCCGATCGTCCGCGAATGTGCGAGAGGTACGCTAGACGCGCACGCTACGTCCGAGCCGGGAACGGAGCTCCATCCGCGCCCGCATCGCGCGCGCGACGTCGTCCGCCTCGAGGCAGCGATCGCGCTCGAGGGCGGCGTTGAGGACGCGCAGCGCCTCCTCCGGCTCCCCGCGCGTCGCGAGCGCGCAGCCCGCGATCACCATCAGCTCGGGATCTCCGGGGAGGACCGCGAGGCCGAGCGACAGGACGCGCATCGCTCGCTCCGTGTCGCCGTTCGACGCGAGCCGCGTCGCGGCGTCGTGCACGGCGCCGACGAGCGCGCGCATCTCCTTGCGCGTGAGGCAGCGGCCGACGATGGCCTCGCCGATCGCGCGCGCCTCGGCGAGCGCGTCGACGTCCGAGCCGCCGGCTTCGTCCGCGATCGCGACGAGCCTCGCGAGGCGCTTGCGGAGGCGATCGAGCCCGTCGTCGGACGAGCGAGCGCCCGAGGACGTCTTCGACACGGCGGTCCCGAGGCGGGGCCCTCCGAGCCGGCCGCCTCCCACGCCGATCGTCGTCCGGAGGTGAACGAGCCAGCCCGGCAGCTTCGGGCGGGCACCGACGTCGAATGAGCTCACCGGCGCTGCCTCGAGCACGCTCCGCGTGTCGGCGTCGAGGTCATGCGGCTCCCACCGCGCCCGCTCGGGATCGAGCCGGAACGCGAGGACCTCGCCGGGGTACACGACGAAGTCGAGCGTGGCCTCACCCGAAGCGGTCGTCGTCCGGACCCGGTGACGCCCGGCCGGGACACCGCAGAATCCGCGAACGGGCTCCGTCGTGTAGCGGCCCCACGGCTCGCGGAGGTCATCCACGGCACACGCCTCCCAGAGGTTGTCCTCGAGGATCACGAACGCGCTCGCTTCGCGCGCGGCGCGCGGCTTCTTCGTGCGGCGGCGCGCACGAATCACGACCACCAGCGCCGTCGCCAGCACAATCGCGAGAGGAACGAGCGCCACGAGGAGCGGGGGCACCGACTCCAGTCTAGCGCGCGATCTCCCGCGTGCCACGGCGGCCCGCGCCGCGCTCCGGTCGAGCTCGATCCGCCGACGTCAGCGGAGGGCGGCGAGGCGCTTCACGAGCCCGGCGCGGACGCCTTTCTGGCCCTCGGTCAGCACGGCTCGCTCGCTCCGCGCGAGCGCCTCCTCGAGCGCCTTCACCTCGCCGGCGCGATCGCCGCGCGCCTTCGCGATGTCCGCCTTCAGCGCGAGGACGCGCATCGCCCGCGGGCCGTAGACGCGCGCCGTCGCGCGGTCCGCTGCCTTGTCCGCGTCGTCGAGGCGCTTCATCTCGAGGTACACGCGCCCGAGGCGGGCGGGCGGGTTGAAGTCCTCGGGGAAGTCCCTCTCGCTCTCTTCGAGCATGGGGATCGCGCGCGCCGGCTCCCCGAGCGCGAGGAACGCGCCGAGCCGCAGCGGGTCGAGCGACGAGCGGGCGTCGTTCGACGTCGCCTTGGCGGCCTCGCCTTCGAGGAACGCCGACCACGCGCGCGCCAGCTCGCGTGCGCCGGCGGCGTCCCCGCGCTCCGACTTCGTCGTGAACGCCTCTTCGTAGAGCGCCGAGCGATCGTCGGCGAGGAGACGGCCGTCGCGCAGCGCGGCGTCGTGGAGCGCGGCCTCGAGCAGGCGGTCGACGTCCGCGGTCCGCCCGGCTTCGCGCGCGCAGCCGAGCCCGGCGACCAGCACGCTCGCGCGCGAGGTGCCCGGAGCCATTCCGCTCGCCTCGGCCGCCGCGACCTCGGCGCAGCGATCGTGCTCCTTGCGGAGCGCGAGCTGGGTGACGAGCGCCTCGACCATCCGCGCGCGGTGCGGGTGGTCCTTCGGCGCCGCCGCGAGCGCCGCGCGGTGCTCCTTCTCGGCCGTCTCGACGTCACCGGCGGCGAGCGCGTGGTTACCGCGCACGAACGCCGCCGTCGCCGCCGTCGCCGGGCTCTCCGCGCCGCGGCGCGCGTCCACGACGGCGATCTCGAGCAGCTCCCGGAGCTCGGCGGCCGTCGCGGTGCCGGCCCACTTCAGGATCGGCCGATCGGTGGCGGGATCGATCACCCACAGCGTCGGGAGCGCCGAGTGCGGATGGCGCGCCAACCAGTCGGCGTTCGCGTCGCGCTCGGTGTCGATCGACAGCCACACGAAGTCGTCGGCGAGCGGCGCGAGCGTCGGATCCGTCAGCACGTACGCGCGGAGGCTCTGACACGAGTGGCACCACGACGCCCACGCGTCGACGAAGAGAGGCTTGCCACGCCGCTTCGCCTCGGCGAGCGCCTTGGGGTAGTCGTCCTCGATGAAACGGAGCGCCGCCGGCGCGCGCGTTTCGTGCGCGACCGGCGCCCCGTCCTTGCGAGCGGCTCCGGTCGTCGACGCGTTGCAGGCGACGGCGACGAGCGCCGCCGCGGCGAGGGCTACTTGTTTCCGTAGAGGTTGAGCGTCCACTTGTTGGCGGAGTCACACGTACCAGAGACGTGGCGGACTTCCACCGTGACGGTCCGATCGTCGTCCGAGCCGTTGGAGAAGAGGCCGCTCTCGCCGAACTTCGCGGTCACGGAGTCTGTCGCGCTCGAGCTCGTCGACTGGTACGAGACGGCGCTGCACTCGAGCGTGTCGGTCGCCGGGACGTAGACGTAGAGGTCGTAGTTCGTGCCCGGAGGCGACGTGAGCGACGCGGTCATCCAGAGCTGGACGCCGGCGAGCCCGCTGTCGTTCTCCGTCACGCGGACCGTGAACCACTGCGAGGTGTGGCCCTGCGCGCTCTTCACGTCCGCGCCGGTGTCGCCGCTCACCGAGCCGAGGTGGGTGGCGGCGGCGCAGACGTTGGGCGACGCGCACGAGCCGCCCGTCGGGGGCGGAGGCGGCGGGGGCGGAGGCGGCGTTCCGCTGTCGGTCCCGGCGTCGGTGCCGGTCTTGCCGGCGTCCGCGTCCGCGTCGTCGTCGTCGTCGTCGCCGGGGGCCGGGGGGTTCGACGGAGCGGGGAGCTTCACGCTCTCGTCCTCCTCCTCGGCCGCGCCGGCCTCGACCGGGCTTGCCGCGAGGTAGGCCTCGGACGGATCGGCGTCCGTGCCTTCGGCGCAGCCGACGAGGGTGCCGAGTCCGGCGAGGGGAGCGAGGACGAGGAGAGCGGCGACGTAGCTCTTCATGGCCGGCCAGCCTAGCGCGAGCATTCCGCTGTGCTCGGACTGGTTCCACCTCGAGACGCGAACGCGACTCGTTCATCTACCACCTTCGACGACGCCGGCTCCTCGAGGGAGAGGACGGGCGACGCGCGCGTCGAAATGCCTATTTTCCAGCGATCGCGTCGTCGACCGCGGCTTCGAGACGGCTCCGCGACGGAGCGCCTTCGAGCCGCGTGCGGCCCACGTACAGCAGAGGCACCCCATCGCCGCCAACCGCGTCGAACGCGGCGAGGTCTCGCTCGACGCGCGCGTCGGTCGCCGCGTCGGCGAGGCACCGCTGGAAGCGATCGCGATCGACGCCGCGTTCGACGGCGAGCTCCTCGCACGCGGCCTCGGAGAGATCCTGCGCCTCGAAGAGCGCGTGCACGTAGTCGTCGAGGAGCGGACGCGTGAGCGTCTCGACGCACACCGCGGCGCGCGCGGCGGTGCGCGCGTCGGGGTGTCTCGGCAGCGGGACGTGGCGAAGGACGACCCGGACGCGATCGCGACGCGCCTCGACGATGGGCGCGAGCGCCGCGTGAGCCTTGCGACAGAACGGGCACTGGAAGTCGGTGAAGACGACGATGGTCGCGGCGCCCGCCTTCACCTCTGCGGTCGTCGCCATCTCGTCGCGGATCACGCTGGGGGGACCGCCGCACGCGACGACGACGGCGACGACGAGAGCGAGGACCAGGACCCGGACGCGCATGACGCGCACACGATAGCGCGACGCGTGCGGTCGTGCGCGTGCGTCAGCCGGGCGCCGAGGCGCTCGCCTCGGTGGCGTACGGACCGCTGACGAGCTCGTGGACGGCGAGGGCGCTCGCGGGGACCGACGCGCGCGCGAGCTCGACCAGCCGCGCGTGGTGCGTGAAGAACAGGACCTGCATCTTCCGCGACACCTCCGCGAGCACGCCGAGCGCCGCCGAGGCCCGCTGATCGTCGAGCTGGATGAGGACGTCGTCGAGCACGAGCGGCATCGGCTCGGCCACGTCGGCGCGGCGGAGGAGGCTGGCGAGGCGGAGGCTCAGGTAGAGCTGGTCGCGCGTGCCGTCGCTCAGGCCCGAAACGTCGACCTCCGTGGCGCCGTCGGCGCGGACGCAGCGAAGGCACGGCCGATCCTTGTCGTCGAAGCCTGCCTTGATCCCGGAGAACGAGCCGAGCGTCAGCCGCGCGAAAAGCGACGACGACGCCGTGAGGAGCGGGCCCTGGTTCTCCTCCCGGTAGCGCTCGATCTCGCGCGACAGGAGCACCGCGGCGAGCTTCACGCGGCACCAGCGCTCCGCGGTCTCGCGGACGCGAGCCAGCCGCTGCTGCGCCGTCGCGGCCGCCTCGGCGGCGTGCGACTCGCCGCGCATCTCCTCGAGGCCCCTGCGGATGCCGCCGATGCGCTCGGTGAGGCGCGTGACGTCGCGGTCGGCCTCGTCGATCCGATCGGTCAGCTCGTCGTGAGCGCGCGCGGCCGCGTCAGGATCGGTGACGAGGAGACGCTCCGCCTCGTCGAGCGAGTCGAGCGAGACGTCGCCCTCCGCCTCGAGCTCCCGCGCCACGCGTTCGAGCTCGCGCGCGACGTCGCGCGCTTCGGCGTTGCGAGCGAAGAGCGTCTGCGCCGCCTCGCGCGGGCCTTGCTCCACGACGTCGGGCAGAAGCTCGCCGACGACGCGCGCAAGGTCCGCCTCGAACTCGCGCGCCTCCGCGTCGAGCCCGCGCGCGCGCGACTCGGCGTCCGCACGCTTGTCGGCGACGGCGAAGAGCTCGCGCAGCGCCTCGATCGAGCGGTTCACCTCCTCGGCCGAGGCGTCGGCCGGCACGCCGAGCGGCGCGACCAGTGGGGCGAGCTTCGCGGAGACCTCCGCCAGCGCCGCCTCGTCGCGCTCGCGTGCGGCCACGCGCTCGTCGAGATCGGCGCGGACCTTCACGACGCCACGCGCGGCTTCTTCGACCTCGCGACGCGCCGCCTCGCGCGCAGCGAGCCGGCGGCCGCCGAGCGCGATCAGCTCGCCGAGCCGCGACGGCGCGCCCTCGCCCGCCCCCTCGAGCGCGGCGGCGAGATCGCGGCGGGCGGCGTCGACCTTCTCTTCTTCGTCGGCGGCCTCGCTCTCGGCCTCGCGGAGCGTGGCGAACGAATCGCCGATCTGCGCGTGACGGTCGATCCAATCGCGCATCTCCGCGAAGGCCGCGGGGTGCGGCGGGACGACGTTCGCCTCCGCGAACAGAGCGCCGAGCTCGCCGTCGAGCGCCGCGCGCTCGGCCACCGCCGCCGCCCTCTCGGCCGCGAGACGCTCCACCTGACGGGCGTTCGTCTCGGCCTCGGAGCGCAGGCGCGCGAGCGTCGTCACGCGGTCCGCCTCGCGGATCATCCGGTCGGCGACCGAGTCCGCCTCGCGGAGCAGGCGCTCCATCTCGACCTCCGCCGGACGCCGCGCCGCCTCGGACGCGTCGCGGAGCGAGCGCCAGGCGTCGTCGCGCGCGGTCCGCGCCTGGACGAGCGCGGCGACGTCGGGCGGCGCGAAGTCGCCCGACTGCCCGGCGATCTGCCGCTCGATCGTCGCGGCCTCCTTCTCGAGATCGGCGCCTCGCTCGCCGAGCCGCGCGACCGCGCGCGCCGCCGCCTCCACGCGCGCCTCGAGGCGCTCGACGCTGGCGACGGCAGGCACGCGCAGCGCGACGAAGGCCTCGAGCGAGCCGTCCCAGAGCCCGCCCGCGCGCGCCTTGGCCTCGAGGTCCTTTCGCTTTCGCTCGAGCTGAGCCCGGCGCGCCGCGAGGCGCGACTCGGCGTCGCCGAGGCTGCGCGCGCGCTCGAGCGCGCCGAGCAGCGCTTCTGTGCCGGCGGCCTCGCTCTCGGCGGCGCTCGCGAGGCTCACCGCTCCGCCGTCCGTCCGACGAGGCTCGCCCGCGAGCGCGCGGAGCCGCGCGAGCTCGCGCTCTTGCTTCGCGATCTCCACCCGCGCCGAGTCGATGGCGCCGACGAGCCTCGTTCGCTCGCGGAGGAGGCCGTGGACGCGCTCCTCCCTGCGCGCGTCGAGGCGGAGCGGCTCGGCGCTCGCGCCCGCGTCGATCCCGGCTCGACGCGCGGCCTCGGCCACGCGGTCGGCGAGGCGCTCCGCCTCGGCGAGGTGCGCGCGACGCTGCTCGATCGCGTGCTTGTACGCGGCGAAGCGCTCCTCGAGGGCGGCGACGCGCGCGCCGTGGTCGTGGGCGAGCGGCCCCAGCTCCGCGCGACGCTCGACGGCGCGCTGCCGGCGGCGCTCGAGCGGGAGGCGCCGCCTCGCGCGCTCGAGCCGCGCGCGTCGGTCGAAGAGCTCCGACCTCTCCTTCAGACGCGCCTCGCGCGCGCCGATCTCTTCGGTGAGCCCGCGCTCCTGCTCGAGGAACGCCTCCGGTCGGCTCTCCTTCTCACGGATTGTCCGCTGCGCCTCGGCGAACGACTTGAGCGCCTCGTTCAGCGGCAGCGCCGAGCCACGCGGCTTGTAGAGCCGGTCGGCCTCGGCGGTGAGCTCGGCGAGCAAGCGCTGGACCTCGCCGCCGCCGCCCACGCTCGCGTCGAAGAGGCTCTCGCCGAGGTCGCCGCGCCCTTCGAGCAGCGCCTTCGCGCCCGCCTCGAGCGTCGCGTGATCGAGCCCGAACGCGTGCGCGAACGTCTCCTTCGACACGCCGCCGAGGAGCTTCGTCATCAGGCCCTCGTCGAGGGGCTGCTCACGCTCGTCGAGGAGCGTGTTCACGTTGCCCTTGCGCCGGATCACGCGGACGCGCTGGCCCGCGGCGTCCTCGAGGACGCCGCCGATGCGGAGATCGCCGAAGCGGTGGACGTGCGCGTCGGGCGTCTTGGCGTCGATGCCGTAGAGGAGCCCGGTGATCGCGCGGAGCGTCGTGCTCTTGCCCGCCTCGTTGCGCCCGAGGACGACGTGGACGCCCGGCGTCGAGAAATCGAGCGTGAGGCCGCGGAAGGGACCGTAGGCGAGGAGCTCGAGCGTGGAGAGCCGCACGCGCTACGCCTCCCCGCCTTCGAGGAGGCGCGGCAGGAGGATCTGCTCCACGTCGTCGAGCATCGCGCGCACCGTCGCGGGATCGCCGAGGCGGATCGCGCCGTCGCCCTCGCGGAGCTCGGCCGGCAGCTTCCTGTCGAGCTCGGCGAGCACCGTCGCGAGATCCGCGAGCTCCTTCGGATCGTCCTTGATCGACGCGAGGCGGCGCGCGAGGTGCCCGACCGCGCTCGCCTCGTCGCGAAGGCGCTCGAGATCGACGGTCGCGCGCGTCCGCACGACGACCTTCTCGAGCCACGCCGCCTCGCCGAGCCCGTCGGTCGCCGCGGCGCGCAGCTCGCTCGTGAAGCGATCGACGTCGCGCCGGATCGCGCCGTTCGCGCGCGTGCTCCCCTCGACGACGACGCGCGCCGCGAGCACGCGGCCGTCGGCCTCGGCCGCGCGGGTCTCGAGCGCGGAGCGGACGAGGTCGACGACCTCGAGCGCGTCGGCGGCGGGCCCGGCGTCCACCGTGACGATCTCCCAGCGCACGACGTCGAGCGCGCGGTGCTCGACGCGCTCGACCACGTTGCCCTCGACCGTGAGGACGCTCGCGCCCTTCGGCCCGGTCTCCCTGGCGTGGCGGCCCTGGAGGTTCCCCGGATAGACGATGTACGGATCGCTCGAGACGATCTCGCGGGCGTGGACGTGGCCGAGCGCCCAGTAGTCGTAGCCCTTCGAACGCATCGTCTCGATCGACGTCGGCGCGTACGGCTCGTGCCCCTCGCGGCCGTCGATGCTCGTGTGGAGGAGGCCGATGTTGAAGAGCCCAGGCACGCGGTCGGGGTACCGCGCCGCGAGGTCCTCGGTGGTGACGCGCTGGGAGAAGCTCTGGCCGTGCACCGCGATCCCCGCGTCGCGGAGCTCGTAGGTCTCGGCCTTCCGCGACGAGAGCTCGTGGACGTTCTCGGGCAAGCGCAGCGCCTTGACGACCGAGCTCGCGGCGTCGTGATTGCCGCGGACGATCACCACCGGCACCTTCGCTTCGCGCAGACGCGCCATCTCGGAGGCGAAGAAGAGGCCGGTCGAGTAGTCCTTCCACGTCCCGTCGAAGACGTCGCCCGCGAGCAGCAACACGTCGGCGCGCTCCTCGATGCAGAGCGTGACCAGGTTCTCGAGCGCACGCCGCGTCGCGCCGCGGAGGCGCGCGGCCGGCGCGCCTTCGTAGCGATCGAGGCCGCGGAGAGGGCTGTCGATGTGGAGGTCGGCCGCGTGGACGATCTTCAAGACCCACGGCACTCTAGCATCACGTCGCGCGCGATCGATCCATGCGACGGGACGCGTCGCGGGGCGCTCGCCCACGACCTTCAGGCAGGTTCTCCCGAGGTTCTCCCCAGACGAGGCAGGCATCCCCCATCTCGTGACCGAGGAGGCCCTCTTCCTCCGCTCGCGCGAGCGCGCGGGAGAGGAGCTCCTCGCTCGCGAACGCGCCGAGGAGCGCGTAGTGGCTCGTGTCCGCCTCGTGCACGCCGGAGAGCACCGCGTCGACGACGGCACGGCGCGTCCCACGGCCGATCCGCAGATCGGTCACCCCGACGCGCGTCCCCGCGCGCGCGCCGCCCTCGAGCGCGCGCGTGACGCTCGTGCCGATCGCGACGACGCGCCCGTTCGCCTTTCGCGTCCGCGCGATCGCCTCCCACGTCTCCTCGCTCACCTCGTAGCGCTCCGGCAGCGGGAGGAGCGCGTCGAGGGCCGCGTCGCCGATCGACGAGAGCCCGGCCGCGTGCGTCACCCGAGCGATCGCGACGCCGCGGCGGTGGAGCGCGAGCAGCGCCTCGGCCCCGAGCACCCGACCGGCCGACGGCATCTCCACCGCCCAGGGCCGACCGGCGTACACGTTCTGGACATCCCAGAGCGCGAGCGGCTCGGGGACGTGCGCGTACTGCACGGCCCTGCCGGCGCGGTAGAGCTCAGCCCACACGTCCGCGAGCGGCGCGTCGGATCGATCGACGAGCTCGAAGGCGAGCTCGATGAGCCGCGCCGACTCGAGACAGAAGCCGAGGACGCGCGCGCGCAGCGCGCCGCCGAGGACGAGGAGGTCTCCCTCGACCACGCGCGGCGGCGCCGGCCTCTTCTCCGTGGGGGTCCGCCAGTCGCCGCTCCCGAAGAGCGCGGCCGTCCAGCGACGGTCGCCCGTCTCCCCGAGCAGGCGAAGCTCGAGCTCCTCGCCGCGCGCGGTTCGCCCCGCGAGCGACGCCGGGAGCGTCGCGGCGTCGTTCACGACGACGAGGTCCTTCGGCTCGAACAGCGTCGCGCTCTCGCCGCCCGAGACGACGCGCATCGCGCCGGAGGCGCCGTCGACGACGAGGACGCGGAGAGCGCGCGCCGGTCGCGGAGCGATCGCCGGCTTCATGCTTCCGCTCCCGCGCCGTCGCGCGCGGCGGCTCCGTCGCGGAGCGGCTCGAAGTCCGCCGCGGCGAGGCGCGCTCCGTTCACGAGCGCCCCGGAGCGCGCCACGATCGCCACGAGCCGCTCGGCGACGTCCGCCGGTCGCGCCAGCGTCGTCGGATCCGCGTCCGGGAGGGCGTCCGCGTGCATCTTCGTGTCCATCTCGCCGGGATCGACCGAGAAGAACCTCACCGGATCGAGCTCCGCCGCGAAGGAGCGCGCGAGGTGATCCTGCGCGGCCTTCGACACGCCGTACGAGCCCCAGCGCGCGTAGGCGCTCACCGCGGCGTCGGAGCTGAGGAAGAGGAAGAGGCCGCGGCGTCGGAGCACCATCGGCCCGACGAGCGCCTTCGTCAGGCGGAACGGGCCGACGAGGTTCACGTCGAGGACGCGCGCGAGGTCCTCGCAGTCGGTGTCGAGGAGAAGCGGCATCGGCACGGCGCCGAGCGTGCTCGCGTTGTGGACGACGATGCTCGGCGGACCGACGAGCGCCGCGGCGGCCCCAGCGATCCGGTGGACCGCCGCCTTGTCGCCGACGTCGAACGCGAGCCCGTGAGCCTCGCCGCCCTCCCTTCGAATCTGCGCGGTCGCCGCCTCGAGGTCGTGTCGTCCGCGCGCGACGAGCACGACGCGAGCCCCCCGCCGGGCGAACGCCCGCGCGAGCTCCTTCCCCAGTCCCCGCGACGCCCCGGTCACCAGCACACCTTCGCTCCGGATGTTCATGCCTCGAAGATGACGGCTCTTGGTCATCCTGATGTCGCCGGTGACAATCTATTGGCAGGCTGCTACCTCGTTGGCATGGACGACGTCGCGACGCGGCTCGGGAGGAACGTCCGGACGCTCCGGGAGGCCCGCGCGATGACGCAGGCGCAGATGGCGAAGCTCGCGCGGATCCCGCGCGCGACCTGGGCGAACATCGAGTCCGGCGGCGCCAACCCGACGCTCGCGGTGCTCGACGGCGTCGCCTCGGCGTTCCAGGTCACGATCGAGGAGCTCATCGCGGCGCCCCGCTCCGAAGCGCGTCACTACCCGAGGCGAGAGCTCGTCACGAAGCTCCGCGGCGCGGCCGCGATCCAGAAGCTCTTGCCGGATCCGATCCCCGGGATGGAAATCGACCGCTTCGAGCTCCCACCGCGGGCGAAGCTGAGCGGCATCCCGCACACGCCCGGCACCCGCGAGTACCTCACGTGCGAGGCGGGCGCGATCGTGCTCGTCGCATCCGGCGAGCAGTATCGGCTCGAGCCCGGCGACGTCGTCGCCTTCCGCGGAGACCAGCGCCACTCGTACGCGAACCCCGGCACGAAGCCGGCGGTCGCCTACTCCGTCGTCGTCATCGCCAGGCGTTGAGCCCGACGGACGCCGTCAGCTCGCGCGGCGCTCGCTCGCGCGGCGGTCGCGCGTGAAGGCCGCAGTCAGGCGCTCGGCGAGCTCGTCGCCCTCACCCGCGGCGCGGCGGTCGTTCGAACGGCGATCGCACAGCGCCGCGCGGAGCTCCGTCGCGCTGCGGCACGGCTCGCTCATCCTGCTGTGCATCAAGGCGTGGGAGCCGCAGAGCGTCGCCGCGGAGCCGCCATGAAGCTCCACCATGACGAGGACTCGCGCGTCGCGCGTTCCGCACACGGCGCACGCGCCGTGCTCCACCGCGCTCGTCACCGCTGCTCGCTTCCTTCGGTCCATACCTCGTCGTCGCATGCCACCTTCCGACCGGCCAAGTTTTCTCCCTCCTCTTCGCGTGACGGCGGGGCTATACGGTTCTCATGGCTCTCTACCTCGTCACGGGCGGCGCCGGCTTCATCGGCTCATCGATCGCGGAGAAGCTCTTGGCCAGCGGGGAGCGCGTCCGCATCCTCGACGACTTCTCGACCGGCCGGCGGTCGAACGTCGAAGCGTTGAAGGGCGAGGTCGAGATCGTCGAGGGCTCGATCGTCGACGCGGCGCTCGTCGAGCGCGCGATGAAGGGTGTCGAGGTCGTCTTCCACGAGGCGGCGATCCCCTCGGTCGCGCGCTCGGTGGACGATCCGCAGGCGTCGATGCTCGCGAACGTCCAGGGCACGACCGTCGTCCTCGACGCCGCCCGCCACGCGAAGGTGCGCCGGCTGATCTTCGCGGCGAGCTCGTCGGCGTACGGCGATACGCCGACGTTGCCGAAGGTCGAGACGATGACGCCGGCCCCGCTCTCGCCGTACGCGATCTCGAAGCTCACCGGTGAGCAGCTGCTCACGGTGTTCTCGTCGCTCTACGGGATCGAGACGCTGAGCCTCCGCTACTTCAACGTGTTCGGTCCGCGCCAGGACCCGAACAGCCAGTACGCGGCCGTCATCCCGAACTTCATCAAGGCGGCGATGGCGAAGACGCGCCCGACGGTCTTCGGCGACGGCGAGCAGACGCGCGACTTCTGCTTCATCGACAACACCGTCAACGCGAACCTCCTGGCGGCGGCGAGCAAGAACAAGCTCAGCGGTCAGGTCGTCAACATCGCCTGCGGCGAACGCATCTCGCTCAACACCCTGCTCGAGCACATCGGCGCCGAGGCCGACCACAAGCTCGACGCGATCTACGAGCCGACGCGCGCCGGCGACGTGCGCGATTCGCTCGCGTCGATCGAGGCTGCGCGCGCGCTCATCGGTTACGAGCCGACGGTCAAGGTCCGCGAGGGTCTGAAGAAGACGTACGCCGCGTTCAAGGCCGCCTACGGCTGATCGCCCGGCTCGGGCTCGCGAGACACGCGCGGAGGCGCCGCCGCGAGGGCGCCTCCGACTCGGGGGCGGGCGAACGTCCCCGGTCAGCGCTTCTTGCGGCGCGTCACCGAGAGGCCGAGCGCGACCGCGATCATCGCGACGGTCCCGCCGAGGTCCGCGCCGCCGCCCGCCGCGTTGCAGCCGGACGTCGTCTGCGTGACCATCCGGCGCCGCTTCTTCGGCTTGGCCGTCGTCTCCTCGTCGACCTCACCGTCGTCGCCGGTGCCGTCTTCCGAGCCGGGGCTCGCGCCCGTGCCGTCGTCCGAGTCGTCCGAGCCCGGCATGCCGGGCGTGCCCGACTGCGGATCGACGAGCCCGGCGCAGGTGCCCTGCGCGATGCCGGTCGCCTTCAGCGCGCAGTCGACGATGTTGGTCTCGTTCTCCGTGAGCCCGACGTCCTTCGCCGCCTGGAGCAGGCCCTGCGCGGCTTGCCCGAAGTTGGTGCTCTGGAGGAAGTACTTCGCGTTCGCGCGGTACCAGAGCTTTTCGCTCTTCTCCCAGCCGATGCCGTACTTGACCTCGACCTTCGACACCGGGTTCACGCCGCCGACGGTCATCAAGAACGCGGCGTTGTTGATGATGCCGCTGTTGATGTGCACGCCGCCGTTGTCCTGCTGCGTGTTGACGAACCGGTTCATGTGCGCGGGCTGCGCCTGCGAGACGCCGCTGGGGTTCTTCATGTCGCGGAGCGGCCCGCCCGACTTCACCACGGCCTCGCCGAGCTTCCAGTTGTTGACCGGATCGGGCTTGAACTCGTGCTCGATGAAGGCGCCGAAGATGTCGGCGACGGCCTCGTTGAGCGCGCCCGGCTGGTTCTCGTAGACGAGGTTCGAGGTCTTCTCGATGACGCCGTGGGTGAACTCGTGGCCGACGACGTCGAGGCTCACGGAGAGGGCGCGGAACATCTGGCCGCCGTCGCCGTAGAGCATGCCCGTGCTGTCCCAGGCCGCGTTGTCGTACGCCCGTCCGAAGTGCACCGTCGAGATGAGCGCGCCGCCGTTCCCGTCGATCGAGTTCCGGCCGTGCTTCTCCTTGTAGTACTTGTAGACTGCAGCCGCGTTGAAGTGCGCGTCGACCGCGGCGCCGGCGCCGGGCACGCCCGTGTCCCACGAGTTCTGCGTGTCCGACGTCACCGCGGTCCCGCGCACCTGCTGCTGCGCGGCCGTGAGCGTGCGGACCTGGGCGCCGTTCGCGGCGTCCGTCATCACGAACCCGCCGTTGCCGGTCGACACCTCGAACTGCTTCATGTCGCCGAGGACGCCGTTGCCCTGGCCCTGGATCGTCTGGAGGTTGTTGTAGCGGTGGAGGATCTCGCCCGTCTTCGCGTCGACGGTGATCACCCAGATCGCCGGCTCTTCGGCGGTCATCGCGCGGACCTTGTACTGGTAGGCGAGCTTCGGCGCCGCGAGGTTCTCGTTCGACGCGTAGACGACGAGCTTCTGTTCCTCGGTCTCGAGCGAAGCCTCGTTCACCGCGGAGCGCGAGACGATGTCGGCCTTGACCATCGTGAGCGCGTCCGACACCGCGAAGACCGGGTTCACGTCGACGCCGTGAAGGTCGGCGACATAGTTCGCGTCGATCGACGTGAGGCGTCCCGCCTGGTCGTAGTGCGCCATGAGCTCCGCGCCCGCGACCGGGACGCCGTGCACCACCTGCTGGAAGCGGGCGTGCGTCATCCCGAGCTCGTCCACCTCCGAGCGCGCGACGGCGAGCTCGAGCCCCGGATCGCGCATCTTGAAGAGCGCCTTGTGCTCGGCGAGCACCGAGAGCGTCGCCTTCACCGCGTCGCCGCCCTTCGCGAGGACGGGCTTGCCGGTGCGCGCCGTCGACAGGTGCATCGGCGTCGCGAGCTCCTCGTGCTGCTTCCACGTCCACGCCTGCTGGGTGCTCGCCTCGAGCTCCGCGAACGCATGGAGCTGCGCCTGCGTCACGTCCGTCGGGATCGGCGAAGGCTTGGAGCCGTCCTGCGAATCACTGGAGGTGCTGCAGCCCGCTGCAGCGACGATCGACAGTGCCAGGAACGCGAGCTTCTTCATCTCTTCTCCGGTCGAAGCGAGGGCGGCATCCCCCTCGGAGGCGTCGGGGCTCTCCGGTGTCGTCGCAACCGTCGGGCCAACCGCGCGGGCGGCTGTCACTTCAGTGAAACAGGAAAAGGACGTCCCGGGCGATCCGGATTTCCTTCATCTCCGCCGAATTGCTCCCCCAGCGGCCCCCTCCCCCTTCATGTCGGAGCAAGCGGACACGCGCGGCTGGTGGGGTGATGATCCACGGGAGCGCGCGTGCCCGCATGTAGGTCTTGCGCGATCCGCGAGCAGCAGCCGAGGCGATCCGGCATCGGTTCGGCGCGACGCGCGTCGATCAGACCCGCCCGGAGCGCGCGGACGGCGCGCTCGTCAGCCGGCAAGGATCTCTTCGAGCTCGGGGGGCACGATGCCGTAGCCCTCGGCGGCCGCGAGCAGGCCGGCGTTGGACGAGACCTTCATCAGGAAGTCCCTCGCGTGCGGCGTGCCGCGGAGGCCGTGCACGCGGGTCACGAGTCGGGGCAGGCCCCGCGCGATCGCCGTCCTCGCCTCCTCGTGACGGCCGAGGCTGACGAGCACGTCGTGCAGCGCGAGGTAGATCGGCGCTTCGTTGAGCAGGCTCGGCGATCCGTCCTCGAGGAGGTTCACGGCCTCGTTCGCGAGCTCGAGCGCGCGATCGGCCTGACCGCAGCGGAGCTCCGCTTCGCTCCAGAGACCGAGGGCGACGGGCACGACGTCGAGCATCTTCGTGGCGCGGTAGCCGCCCGCCGCGGTCTTCAGCAGCGTGCGCGCCTGCCGCGCCGCGTGGTCTCCGCCGGGAGCCTCCGAGGCGCTCGGCATCGCGCTCGGAAGGACGCGCGGCGGGCCGTCGGTGCGAAGGAGCTCGACGCCTCGGTAGAAGAGGACGCCGAGCGTCGCGCGATCGTGCGGGACCCACGCGCCCGAGACGGCGTTGTCGGCGATCCCACGCGGATCGGCGAGCAGCGCGTCGAGCGCCGGCTCGTGACCGAACGTCGCGGTCCAGCAGAGGAGGTTCATCTGCCCGTGGCGGACGGTGCCGGGAGAGCCGACGGCCTGCGCGAGCGTGATGCCGCTCTCGATGGCGGCGCGCGCCTCCTCCTTCGCGCCCATCGTCGTGAGCGCGAAGCCGACGTTGATGGTGAGCGTCGCCTCGCGCGTCTTCAGGCCGGCCTCGGACGCGGCGTGCGCGGCGCTCCGGCGCGCCTCGAGCGCCGCGCCGACGTCGCCGCGCGCCTGGCGCACGACGGCCAGCGTCTGCCAGGCGTCGACCGCCGCGCCCGCGATGCCGTGCGAACGCGACAGCGCGAGGAGCGAGTCGGCCCAGTCGGCCGCCTTGTCGAGCTCGCCGGCGAACGCGTAGCGCGCCGCGAGGTCGGCCGCCGAGCGCGCCTCCTCGTCGAAGAGACCGGCCGCCTTCGCGCGGCGGATGACCTCTTCGAGCCCCGCGCTCGTGTCGGGACCGCCGCCGCACGCGTTCTCGTAGCGCACGCGCGCGCCGAGCGCGCGGACGGCGCTCGGCTCGTCGTACACCGCGTCCTGCATCGCGCGGACGGCGGTGTCGCGCTCGCCGGCGCGCGCGTCGAGGCGCACCCAGGCCTCGTCGAGCAGCTGCGCGCGCGCGAACTGCGTCGCGCTCTCCTCGGCGAAGTCGAGCGACTTCTCGGCGAGCCGCACCGCCTCGCCGAGCGCGCTGGCCGCGAGCGCGCGACGCGCCGCCTTCTCGAGGTAGTTCGCGGCAAGGACGGGCTCGCCGCCGAGCTCGAGGTGGCGCGCCACGACCGAGTCGTCCTCGCCCATCTTCGCGAGCCAGCGCCCGGCCTGCGTGTGGAGCTCCTTCAGCTGCTCCTCGCCGAGCGCCGCGTACGCGACCTCGCGCGTGAGGGCGTGCTTGAACGCCCACTCGCGCGTCTCCTTGAAGCGCGACGTCGCCTGCTCGACGATGATCTCGGCCGCCGTCAGCGCGCGCATCACCTCCGCCGAGTTCTTCACGCCGAGCGCGTCGAGCCCCGCGTCCCAGACCTGGAGCCCGAAGACGGCGAGCTTCATCGCCGCCTCGCGCACGTCCTCGTCGAGCGCGTCGAGGTGGACCTGGATGGCGGCCTCGATCGTCGGGGCGCTCGCGGCGTCGCGGCCCTGGTGCGCGAGGCGCGCGAGCTCCTCGGCGAAGAGCGGCGAGCCGCCGGCCTGCGCGGAGATCGACTCGACCAGCGCTTCGCCCTCCACGCCGCTCGCCTTCTCGCCGAGAATCGCCTTCGCGATGGCGCGCACCGTGCGCCGCGCCAGCGGACGGAGCTCGATGCGGACGTGATCGCGCCCGCTCCAGCGCGCGGGGTCGTCGCGCCAGAGCGTCGGGCGCGCCGTCGCGAGCACGAAGACGGAGTGGCCGAGGGCGCGCGCGAGCAGATGGTCGAGCCACGCGAGCGACTCGAGGTCGGCCCAGTGCGCGTCCTCGAGCGCGATCGCGAGCGCGGCCTCCTTCGAGACGCGGAGCGCCATGTCGGTCAGCGCGATCCACAGCGCGTCGCGCGCGCCGCGCGCGTCGACCGCCTCGGGCAGCGGCTCGTTCGCGACGAGCCGCGCGACGAGATCGCGCGTGCCCGCGGTCGGCAGATCGATCCGCGCGAGGAGCGCCTCGGTCGCGGCCATCGCGTCGGTCAGAGCCGCGCCCTTCGCGACGCCGGCGAGCCCGCGCGCGACGTCCGCCATCACGCCGAGCGCGTGGCTCTTGGCGAACGACTCGGCGCGCACCATCACGACCCGCGGCGCGGAGGGGTGCGCCGCGATGCGCGCGATCGCCTCGCGACGGAGGCGCGTCTTGCCGATGCCGGGCGCGCCGGTCAACGTGACGATGATCGGCGTCTCGTCCTCCTGGCAGCGCTCGAACGCGGTCACCACCTGCGAGAGATCGGCCTCGCGACCGACGAACGGCGAGCCGCCCGCGATCTCCTTCTTCGCCGTCACCTTCGGCCCGACGACGGACGTTCCGTCGGGGCGGACCTGCATCTCGAAGCGGCCGCGCGCGAGCTCGCTGGTCGTCGTGTCCGCGAGCACCTGGCTCTTCTGCGCGTCGCGCGCGAGCGCGGCGGCGCGGTCGACGACCTCGCCGGTCGGCCTCGTTCGATCGATGCGCGTGCGCCCTGTGGCGACGCCGACGCGGGCCCCCATCTTCGCGAGGCGGAGGCCGAGATCGAGCGCGCGCGCCGCCTCGTCGCCGAGCGCCTTCTTGACGCCGAGGTGCGCGACGATCGCGTCGCCGCCGAGCTCGGTCGCCTCGGCGCCGCGCGCGCGGAGGTGCGCGATGAGCCGTCCGCGCGGCGGCCCCTTCGGCACGTGGGTCGCGAGGATCGACGTCACGAGGCGCGAGCCGCCCGGCTTCGACGTCGAGAGGACGAGCGAGCCCATGCTGAGCGGCGCGAGGTCGGGCGACTGCGCGCGCGTCGCCATCGGCGTGCGCTCGAGCTCGACGGCGATGCTCCGGAGGCGGAGCGCGACGTCCGACGCGCGGGCCGGGCGCTCCTCGGGGTGCGTCGCGAGCATCTCGCAGAGGAGGTCGTCGAGCGAGACCGGCGCGTCCGAGAAGACCTCGCCGAGGCGCGGCGCCGGCGTCGTCACGAGGCGCGCGAGGATCGCGATCGGCGTCGGGCCCATGTGCGGCGGCCGCCCGGCGATGATCTCGAAGAGCGTCGCGCCCAGCCCGTAGATGTCGGCGCGCGCGTCGACCTCCGCGTCGCCGCGCGCCTGCTCCGGCGCCATGTACGCCGGCGTCCCGATGATCGCGCCCGTGCGCGTGAGACGCGCGTCCTCGGCCGAGGCCACGCCGAAGTCGACGAGCTTCGCGTCGAGCGGCCAGTCGTGGTGCGGTCCGCTCCCGACGGGCCTCTCGTCCTCGGCGGGGCCACCGGAGGCGGGACGCGGGACGAGGATCACGTTCGACGGCTTGATGTCGCGATGGATGATCCCGACGCCGTGCGCGTACGCGAGCGAGTCGGCGACCTGCGCGGCGATCTCGACCGCGCGACCGAGCGTCAGCGGCGCGCGCTTCTGGCGCTGCGCGATGTCTTCGCCCTCGAGCCACTCCATGGCGACGTACGGATGCCCCTCGTCGAGCTGACCGAACGCCACCACGCGCACGATGCCGGGGTGACTGAGACCGGCGAGCACGCGGCCCTCGCGTCCGAAGCGCGCCTCTTCGCCGGCGTCGACACCGGGGATCGCGATGACCTTCAACGCGACCGGCGCGCCCGACACCTCGTCACGCGCGCGATACACGATGCCCACACCCCCGCGTCCCACCTCGCGTTCGATCACGAAGCGGCCGGCGAGGAGCCCCTGGAAGGCCGCGGCCGTCACGGATCGGAGACTACCGAAACGCGCGCCCGTCCGCACCCTTCGACCGCAGGCGGCTTCATCCTTCGCGGCGCGGACGATCGAGGCGTCACCCGGACGGCCCCCTTCAGGGCCCTTCGCCCGTCGAGCTCGCGACCACCTTCTTGCCGAGGCCGATGAGGAACATCTCGTAGCTCGTCGCGCGGGTGCCTTCGGGGCGGATGCCGCGCTCCTCGGTGAAGAGCCGCTTCACCTCGGCCTTCGCCTTCGGGAGGTCCTCGCCCATGAAGATCTTCCCGACGAAGGCGCCGCCCGGCTTGAGCAGCTTCTCGGCGACCGCGAGCGCGCGCATGAAGAGCTCGAAGCTGCGCGTCTGATCGCCGAGGCGGTTGCCCGTCGTGCGCGGCGCCATGTCGCTGAGGACGACGTCGTAGGGCGCATGCGCCGCGAGCGCCTCGTTGTCGAGCGCGAGCGCGTCGCCGACGATGGCAGTCGCGTTCGGCGGGAGCGGGACAGCAAGCGGATCGAGGTCGATCGCGAGCAGCCGCCCCGAGGCGCCGACCTTCTGGGTCACGTAGAGCGACCAGCTGCCGGGCGACGCGCCGAGATCGAGCACGTGCATCCCCGGCTTGAGGAGGCGGACGCGCCGATCGATCTCGTCGAGCTTGAACACGCTGCGCGCGGGATAGCCGGCGAGCCGAGCCTCCCGTGTGAACGCATCCCCTCCTTTGTAGGGGTTTTTGCCCGTCCGTCCGCTGCGCGCTCTCGCCATGAGCCAGTTCCGTCGAGGTGCACCGGCTCCGAGGAAGAGGAGGCCGGCTCGTTATCGTCCACGCGTGGCGCCTCCACACATACAACGGGATGGAGCCGGAGAGGACCAATGCCGTGGATCGCGACGGATCCAAGCGCGTCGCGGGCGCGTCCTGCGATGCGCGAGACCCCGCGGAGACACGGGAGATCCGCGACGCGCGCTCCGCTCCGCGCATGGACCACGCGTTGCAGCTGGGTTCGTAGCTTCGAGGAGCCCCGCATGAACCTCCGCTGCGTCTTCCACGTGAGCCCCGCCGTTACGAGTGCCCAGGCGAAGCCCGCCCGCCCGCGGATGCCGAGCCTCATCGACGTCGACATCGATTTCGTCGACGAGCCTCAGCCGCGCGGACGCTCGTTCGAGACCTGGGCGCGCGCCCGCGGCTGGTCGAGCGAGGACTGATCGGCGCACGCTCGGCCTCGCCGGGCGTCACACGCGCCGCTCCGGCGAGCGCTCCGAGCTCGCCGACACGCTCGGACGGCACGCTCGTCCGCGCCAATGAAAAGAGGCGCTGCGATCGCGATCGCGGCGCCTCTTCTCGTTCGCGCGCGTGGGACGCGCGCCTCGGGCTTTAGCGCTTCTTGCGCTCGCGGCCCTTCACGCCGTGACGGACGGAGACGACCGCGTTGCGCGGGCCGGGGATGCCACCCTCGATCATGAGGAGGTTCTTCTCCGCGTCGACGCGCGCGACCTTGAGGTTCAGGATGCTGACGGTCTCGCTGCCGTACTGGCCGGGCATCTTGAGGTTCGGGAGCGTGCGACCGGGGGTCATGTTGGTACCGATCGAACCGCCGTGACGGCGGTACTCGTGGGTGCCGTGCGTCTGGACGAAGCCGGCGAAGCCCCAGCGGCGAACGACGCCGGTGAAGCCGCGACCGCGCGTGATGCCCTGCGTGTCGACGATCTGTCCGGGCTGGAAGATGTCGGCGAGGTTCACAGCGCCGCCGATCTCGAACTTGGCGGCGAAGTCTTCCTCGCAGCGGAGCTCGCGGAGGATGCGCTTGGCCGTGACGTTCGCCTTCTTGAAGGCGCCCTGCTGCGCCTTGGCGAGGTGCTTCTCCTTCGCGTCGGTCATGCCGAAGATGACGGCGGTGTAGCCGTCCTTCTCCTTGGTGCGCTTGCCGACGACCTGGAGCGAGCTCACGTCGACGACGGTCACGCGCTGAACGGTGCCGTCCTCCTTGTAGAGCTGCGTCATGCCGAGCTTCTTGCCGATGATGCCGGGCTTCGTATTCATGATCTTCTCTTCGTCCTCTCGCGCTCGTCGGTGCCGAGCTCCGTCGTGACGGGGCCAGGGCACTGTCTGGGTGGGGTTTTCCCAAGACCGGGCGATGTTCTCGAACGAGACGGGTCCGAGCGCTGGACCCGGGAGCCGTGGGGCTCCGACACCTTCAGTCTTCCCGCGGCCCTCGAGGTCGAGGGGTCAGGGGGCGCGCAGCATGGTCGGGCGCGCCTCCTTCGTCAAGCGGAGCGTGGGCCGTCAGCCGAGCTTTCTCACGAGGTCGCGGACACCGTCGACGTGGTGGCTCGCGCGGAGCACCGAGTCGAAGACGCCGGCGACGTAGCCGTTCTTGTCGATCACGTAGGTGATCCGCCCGGTCTTGCCCATCAGGCGCGACAGGAAGCCGGTCGCCTCGTAGCGCGCGGCGAGGCTCTTGTTCGCGTCCGACACGAGCGAAAACGGAACGTTGTACTCCTTGGCGAACCGCTGATGCGTCTCGTCGGAGTCGACCGAGACGCCGATGACCTCGGTGTCCGTGCCCGCGAGCTCGGCGTACCTGTCGCGGAAGCCGCAGGTCTCGCGGGTGCACACCAGCGTGAAGTCGCCGGGGTAGAAGTAGAGGACGACGTTCTTCTTCCCGATGAAGTCGCTGAGCTTGAGCGACGTCCCGGAGCTCGAGGTGACGTCGAAATCGGGCGCTTTCTGTCCGATGCGGAGGGCCATTTCTTGCGGCGGCTGTGCTAGCACGCCCGTGGCGGCGTTCTTCACCTCTCTTCGTCGTGAGGCTCGTTGACACGTCCCACATCGCGTGCTTTAAAGCGCGACCCCGAGTGGCCCTGGGAGCGTGGTTTTCCCCAGCTTTTCCGCAAGGCTATCGAGGTTCCGAAAGAAGAGAGACACGGTCATGCAGAACGCGAAGATCGCCGAGATCGAGAACGAGCAGCTCCGTACGGGGGTCCCCGACTTCCGCGTCGGCGACACCGTCCGTGTCCACTACAAGATCGTCGAAGGCGACAAGGATCGCATTCAGGTCTTCCAGGGCGTGGTGCTCAAGCGCCACCGCGCGGGCGCCCGCAGCACGTTCACCGTGCGCAAGGTGAGCTTCAGCGTCGGCGTCGAGCGGCAGTTTTTGCTTCACTCGCCGCGCATCGACAAGGTGGAGATCATCTCGCGCGGCGTCGTCCGCCGCGCGCGCCTCTTCTACCTCCGCGACCTGCAGGGCAAGGCTGCCCGCGTTCGCGACCAGAAGGACACCTGAGCGGCGGCGCCGGAGAGCGGCGCCACTCGCATTCCACCGCGACGCCCGAGATCCGTCTCGGGCGTTTCGTCGTTTGTTCCTCCGGCGTCGACGGCCCACGCCTCGACGGCCCACGCCTCGACGGCGGCGAAGCTCACGCTTCGTGCGCGCCCGCCGACGCGAGCATCGCTTTCAGCCGGAGCCGCGTGTCCCGGAGCCAGACCGCGTCGCCGAAGACGTCGCCGGCGAGCAGCGACGTGATCGAGCGGCGGAGCGCGGAGTGCTTGTCTTCGGCGAAGAGATAGCCGACGAGCGGCCCCGCGTAGAAGGCCTGGACCGCGAGGATGAACGTCTCGGCGCCCGCGCGGACCGCTTCCTCCCACGCGCCGACGATCTGCCGCTCGTCGTCGGGCGCGTCGAGCGCGCTGGCGATCGCGTCGGCGGCGAGCTTGCCGCCGATCATCGCGAGGTGCGCCCCGGTCGAAAACAGCGGATCGATGAAGCCGCCCGCGTCTCCGACGGCGAGCCAGCCGTCGCCGCTCGTCTCCCGCACGCGGTAGCTGAAGTCCGCCGTCGCCTCGACGCTCGGCCAGAGGCACCTCGCGCCCGCGAGGAGCTCGGCGGCGGTCGGCGACTCGGAGACGGCGACCTCGAACAGCGCCGTGGCGACGTCGCCGGCGCCGCCGAGACGCGCGCGCCGCTCGCGCATCCACGCGCGAGAGACCACCGCGCCGACGCTCGTGCGACCGTCGGCGAACGGGATGAACCAGAACCAGTTCGGCCGCTCCCCGGCGCGGGTGAGCTCCGAGTCGGCCGTGGCCGCGTCTCCGGCGGCCTCCGCCGCACGCGCCGCGCCGCTCGCGAAGAGGACGATGTCGATGTCCCCCTCGAGCCTCCCGCCCTGCCGCGGCACGCCCTCGTAGTGCGCGTAGAGCGCGGTCTGATCGAGGCCGGCGATCTTCGACGTCGTACCGGCGGCGCGCGCGGTGAGGACGTCGCGCCCGGACGCGTCGACCACGAAGCGCGCATCGATGCGCCTGGCCGCTCCGTCGGCCGCGATCGCGTCGACGCCGACGGCGCGCCCGCGCTCGTCCGTCACGACCCGCTCGGCGCTCCACCGCTCGCGCACGTCCGCGCCGCACGCCCTCGCGTGATCGAGCAGGAGCGCGTCGAACGCGTCGCGCGGCACCTGGAACGCGTGCTCGACGGCCGGCTTCCACGCCGCGTCGAACGAGAAGCGGTCCTTCCTCCCGTGGATGTCGTCGTGGAAGCGCGCGCCGTACTTCAGGATGAAGCGCGCCTTCACGGCGTCGAGCACGCCGATCTCCTCGAGCACCGGGAGCGATCGCGGGAGCAGCGACTCGCCGAGGTGAAAGCGCGGGAACGCCGCGCGCTCGAGGACGACGACCGAGCGCCCGAGGCGCGCGAGCTGCGCGGCGCACACCGAGCCGCCCGGGCCTCCGCCGATCACGACGACGTCGGTCGCGCTGCTCAGGTGCCGCCCTCCTGCCCTCTCGCGCGCCGCCTCGCGGGGCGTCAGTCCGCCGGCTTCGGCGGCGGTCCGAGCTGGATCCGCTCGCCGATGTACGCTCCGATCAGCGTGAACATGATCCCGATCCCGCTCATCACGACGTAGAGGAACGTCGGCATCGTGCGGACGGTCTGGCTCTGGATGAGCAGGAACGTCGTCGGGATCGCGATCACGAAGCTCGCGACCATCGGCTCGATGAACGTGCGGCCGGGCGAGATCATCCCGACGAGGAGCCCGCCCAAGAACCAGACGGGCACGCAGACGATCATCCCGTTGCCGCCCTCGAAGTCGAGCAGCGTGACGATGCGCGGCAGTCCGAACACGAGCGCGGCCGTGAGCACGCCCTGCACCGCGATCGCGATGAAGAGCCACTGCACGCTCACGCCCTCCTGCTGGTAGCGGCGCTCGAGCTCCTCTTCGCGGCTGCGCGGGCCCTTCCCGAGCACCTCGATCTTGGCCCCGCAGGACCCACAGCGGACCGACCCCGGGGGGTTCTTCCCGAAGCCGCACGAGGAGCAGGTGACCAGCTTTCCGGCTGCCATCGTGGGCGAGGCTACCACGGTTTTGCCGTGGTCCGTCGAGCCCTTGGGGGCTCCCCGAGGGGGCGACGGCCGCGGCGCGCTGGCCGGGCCCGAACGCTCGGCCTTGCCACCCTCACGCAAGAATTCTCGGAACTCTAGAACCGGGCTGCTGTCTTGAGTTGGCAGAGAGCGACGACGAACCGTAGAGTGACCGTAGTTTCCGCAGCTTGCGTTCGTTCGCCGCGACCGTCCGAGATGATCGAAGCGCCCACCAACCCGCTGACCGGCTCACGCGAGGGCCCCGAGAAAGAGGAGCTCGATCCGGAGCTCCTCGGCCTGCCCGATCCGCCGAAGCGCGACCGGACGATGACGGTCGGCCTGCTCGTCTTCACCGCCCTCGCCTCGCTGGCGATGGTCCTCGCGCTCCGGCGCGACGCCGCCTACGCGTTCGCGGAGCCGCACGCGCGCGACCTCGGCGATCTCAACACCGCCCCCGCCGACGCCTTCGTCGAGAACCAGTACGTGAGCGGCCGCGCGATGCTCGGCGCCGCCGGCGCCATCCGCTACGAGCGGCCGCTCGTCGAAGGCTCTTACCGGCTCATGCCGGTCACGCGCGCCGCCTCCGGCGGGCCCGCCGAGGACGTGTGGGTCGAGGTCCGTGTCCCGCCGCGCGGCGAGAACATCCGGTGGGTGCCTCCGTCCGAGGTCACCGGCAGGCTGGTCCGCTTCGACACCGCGGGGCCGCGCCATCGCGGGCTCGCCGGCGCGGTCCACGACGCGACCGGCAAGGAAGTGCCGAAGGGCTCGTGGCTCCTCGTCGACAGCGCCGCGCCGTCCGACGCGCGATGGGCCGTGGTGCTCGTCGGCCTCTTCGTGGCCTTCGCCGCATGGAACGCCTTCGCGACCGCGAAGCTTCTCCGCAAGGTCAAGGCGTAGCGCCGGACGCGCGATCGCGAGCGCGATCGGCGATGCCGGAGACGGTATCAGCCGAGCAGCGCGCGCACCTTCGTGAGGACGGCCACGTCCGCCGGCGGAAACTCCGCAGGGTCGAGCGCGTCGAGGCCGGCCCACTTCACCTCGGCGACGTCGATCGGCCGCGGGTCGGGCGAGCCGGGCTCGCGGACGGCGAGGAAGAAGAGGAGCAGCACCGCCTTTCCGGCGTCGTCGTACCGATGAAAGGTGACGTCGCAGATCTCGCCGACGTCGACGAGGATGCCGAGCTCCTCTTCGAGCTCGCGCCGCAGCGCCGCGCGCGGGTCCTCGCCCGCCTCGACCTTGCCGCCGGGGAACTCCCAGCGCCCCGCGAGGTGGGTGCCCTTCTTGCGGCGCGAGAGCAAGACGGTGCCGCGCTCCACCACGACACCCGCCGCGACGATGTCCGTGCGCATCGCGAGCGAGTATAGTCGAGTCCCGATGCCCGACGTCCTCGAGACCGAAGACGCGGGGGGACTCGAAGCCGACGCGAGCGAACCGCGCCCTCCCGCGGGGCACGCCGCGAGCGCCGCGCCGCGCGTCGGTCCGCACATTTGGTGGTTCGGGCTCGTCACGGTCGGCCTCGTCGCCGCGGGCATGACGCTCTTCGTCTACAAGCGGGGCCTGCCGGCCGAGCTCACCGCCATCCCGCACCTCGACAAGGCGCTGCACTTCGGGGTCGCCGGCTCCCTCGCGTTCTTCCTCGACGGCGTCCTCCGCCGGCGCGCGCTCCGCGTCGGGACGGGGTCGATCCCGATGGCCGCCGTGCTGCTCCTCGTCCCCGCCGCGATCGAGGAGTTCCTCCAGCGCTACTCGCCCCACCGCTCGTCGAGCCTCGCCGACTTCGCCGCGGACGTCGCCGGCGTCGCGTTCTTCATCTGGCTGTCGCGACGGCTCGAGCGCTGACGCCCGTCAGAGACCGGCCTGCCGGACGCGCAGGACGATGTCGCGGAACATCGCGACGTGGTCGAACGACGCCGCCGACGGTCCGAGCTGCCCGACCTCCTTCAGGTGATCGGCCGGGACGCATTGCTCGAAGGTCCCCCACTTCGCGCTCTCCACGGTGACGAGCCCGTCGTTCACCTTGAGCTTGCCCTCCTCGAGGAAGACCGCCGTGGGAAAGAGCGCCACCTGCACGGCGTCGAGCTTCGTCGGCTCGTTCGGGTAGACGCTCCCGTCGCAGGCGAAGATCCCGCTCCGCAGGTTGGAGCGACCGGCGTAGCTCTTGTAGACGACGTTCGGATCGTCGACGTACTTCGGGTTGAAGACGTCCTTCATGTGCTTCTCGCTGAGCAGCACCAGCTGCTCGCGGAACGCGGGGTCCGTCTGGAGCTCGTAGGCCGTCTTCTGCACGAGCGAGAGGAGCGCGTTGGTGAGCTCGTCGACCTGACCCGCCGGGAGGTACTTGAGGATACCGAGCGCGGCGTCGGCGACCTTGCTCCCGCGGTGCGGGGTCGCGACGGTCGTGACGGACGCGATGCGGTCGCCGTACGCGAGGCCGTTCGGGCTCGCGAGGACGCGCGCGTCGAGGCCGCCCTGCGAGTGCCCCACGAGGTTGACCTTCGCCTTGCCGGTGCGCGCGAGGATGTCGTCGATCTGCTTCGCGACCGCCTGGGCGCGGACCTCGCTCGTCGCGTACGGCGGCGCGAGCGTGACGTAGACGGCCTCGCCGTTCTTCGCGAGGTCCTCGACGACGCCCTTGAAGTACGTGATCTCGACGGGCCCGAGCTCGAGCTTCCCGAAGCCGCCCATCCCATGCATCAGCACGACCGGGTAAGGCGCGCCGAGCTTCGGCGGAGCCGCCGGCTCGTCGGGGAGCGGATCGTTCGACGGAGGCGGCGCGCTCGGCGCCGAGGTCGCGACGCCCTCGCCCGTCGGATCCGGATCGGGTGAAGGGCCGGGACCGGAGGCGTCACCTTCGCTTCCGCACGCGACGAGCACGAGGGCTCCGAGCCAGCCGAAAACGTGAACCCGCATCTCCGCCTCCTCCGAACACCGCCCGCTCGATCCGCCCGCGCGCGGGGTGAGATCTTTCGGACGCGAAAGGTTTTGGAACAGAGCTGTTCCCATGAGGCGTCCCAGCAGCGTCTCAAGGCAGAGTTCGGTGCGTCGGTGTGGGATGCCGTGCCTCGCCCGAGACGTCCCCCGCGCACCGCCTGGGCGACCGACCGCGGCGCGATGCCGTGGAGCGACTTCGAGGGTTGCGCCCCCCGCTTCGACGGCCAAGCTTGAGGACGTGCCCCCGCTCTCGACGCTCCGAATGAGACGGCTCGTCGCGCCGCTCGCGCTCGCGGGCGTCGCCCTCGTCGTGCCCCGCGCGGAGGCGGCCGACGCCGGAGCCCCCGCGCCCGCCAGGCCGGCGTGCATCGGCGTCGCGACCGACGCGCGCTGGGTGCCCTACGGATACGACCACGTCGTCGTCCTCGCGAACCGCTGCGACCGGGCCGCGACGTGCGCGGTCGCGACCGACGTGAACCCGGAGGAGCGCTCGGTCGACGTCCCCGCCGGCCGCGCCGTCGAGCTGACGACGTTCATGGCGTCCCCCTCGGCGACCTTCGTCGCGCGGGTCTCCTGCGCGCTCCGCTGAGCGCCACGCGACGCACGACGCGCCCCCGAGCCCGCGCGCGTCCTTCCGTCGGCGCTACTTCGGCGGCGGAGCGACGCAGCCGATCGCGACGTCGAGCTTGCCGTCCGTGTCCGCGCCGGCGGTGCTGCACGTCGACGGGCAGAAGAGGATCTTCGTCGGGGTCGTCGCGTCGTCGTAGTACCAGCCGTCCGGGTTCGCGCCGCACTTGCTCGCGTCGGTGACCTGCGTGAGCGGCTTCTGCGCGGAGCCGTCGCCCGGCGTGTACGTGACGACGACGGTCGAGGGATCGGTCGCCTTTCCGTCGGCGGCCTTCGGGATCGAAAACTCGCAGCCGAGCTTCGTGATGAGCCCCTTGGCGATGTTGTCGAAGACGCTCGCGTAGCTCGTCTCGCAGACCGAATCGACGGTGCCGCCGGTGAGCTGGCTCAGGTGCTGGTACTGGTCGCCCGTGTTCTCCGCGCTCCCGCACTTCTGCGTCGAGAGGACCGGAGTGTTCCGCTTGTAGCCGCAGATCGAGTTGAAGATGTAGCGCCGGTTCGTCGCGTCACCGAACTGCTGCGCGGACTTCGCGAGGAGCTGCGGATCGAAGGCGTCGAACGCGAGCGAGGAGTTGTCGTCGGTGACCTCGATGAAGACCTTGTACGCCGTCGGCCGGAGCCATGCGGAGTACTGCGGGTACTTGTCGAGGATGATCTGGAGCGAGTCGAAGCTCCCGACCGCCGTGTCGAGGTGATGGAACTTCGGACCGTTGGCGCAGTCGGCGCCCGCGAGCGGAGGCGTGACGCAGATCCCCGGAGGCGAGAAGCCCGGCGGCGCGAAGGGCAGCTTCTTCGGCTTCTCCGCGATCATGATCACGTTGTAGTCGAGGCCGGTGTTGCCGATCGACTGGGCGAAGGCGTTCAGGTTCTGCTTCACCTGATTCGTCTCCTCCATCATGCTCCCGGAGGTGTCGATGACGACGATGATGTCCACCTCGGCGCGGTTCGCCGTCGTGACCTCTGCGGCGCACGCCTCCGGCTTGCCGTCGGGCGACTCGCTGCCTGGGCCGAGGCTGGGATCGCCGCCCCCGAGATCGCCGGCGGGATCGCCCTTCGATTGAGCCTTGTCGAAGGCCGAGCGATCGCGATCGGAGCCGCAGGCGATGGTCGTCAGACCGACGACGCTCGCGGCGAAGAACAACGGCAGGTAGCGCATCTTCCCTCTCCCTCGGCGCGGGCGCGCCGGGGATCCCGGACGCCGCGTGGAAGAGCATGCCCCCATGAGGGGCCTCGAGGTGGGCTTACCGCGTCTTTCGAGACCCAGTCGTGACGCCGCTCACTCGGGCGCCGAGGCGCTTCGCCGCCGCCTCCGGCGGTCGCTGAGCTGCTCCTTGCGGAGTCGCATCCGGTCCATGAAGAACGCTCCGTCCTCCGACGGGCGACTCCAGGCGACGAGGAGGTTCACCGTGAAGACGACGTTCGACGCCGCCATCATGTGCCAGAGCTGCTCGGGCAGGACGCACGCGCCGACGAACGCCGCGAAGAAGGCCGCGACGGAGACGCCGAAGCGCCGATCGACGAACAGCGCGAACGCCGTCGCGCCGACGAACCAGACGTGGAGGTAGAGGACGAAGATGTGGAGCATCGACATCCCGAGCAGGTTGCCCCCGAGCTGCAGGGTGAGCTGCGCGGCGAACATCATCATCCCCGCGACCTGGGTGCGGCGGTTCACGGCGGTCTTGGCGAGCGACTCGCGCCCCCACGCGACGACGACGGCCGCGAACGACACGATGCCCGCCGTGAAGAGGTACGGGATCCAGCGCGGCGTGGGCTGGTACTCGCGGTAGAGCCAGCCGCAGACCTCGGGCATGATCGTCCACGACACGCCCATGATCGCGCCGGCGACCATGCGCGTCCGACGGCCCGTCGCCGGGTCGAGGTCGGCGTGGAGCTTCTCGAGGTTGGCGACGCGCGACCGCTCCTCCTCGCGCCGTCGCATCGCGTCGGCGACGCGCTTGGCGAGCTCCGGCGGCGGAGTCTCGAGCTCGGCGAGCGCCGCCGCGGCGGCCTCGGGCATGCCGCGCTCGAGCTCGAAGACGACGACCATCTCCGTCGCCGCCCGGAGACCGAGCGTCGCGGCCTCGTTGTCGTCGCAGGCGCGGATGGCCTGACGGAAGCCGAAGCGCGCCTCGGCGAAGAGGTGGTGGACCCGATCGCGGAGCTCGTCGGGATCGCCGCCCGCGGCGAGCTCGCGGCGCATCTCGTCGACGCGAAGCGCCGCCTCGGCGGAGAGCGCGAGCGAGCCGCGGTGGCGGAGGTACGACTCGAGCTTCAGCCGGAGCTCCTCGGCGGACGCGAAACGATCCGCCGCCGAGCGGCTCATCGCGCGGCTCGCGATGGCGCCGAGCTCGGCCGGGACGTCGTCGGGGAACGAAAACTTCGAGAGGAGGATCGACGCGACGATCTGACGGAAGTGGTCGCCGACGTGGGGCGGGCGCCCGACGAGGATCTCGTGGAGGATCGCGCCGAGCAGGTAGACGTCCGTGCGCTCCTCGAGCTTGCCGATCGCGCCGAGCATCTCCGGCGCCATGTACGACGGCGTCCCGGCCATCTCGGTCGCCTCGGACGCGAGCGGCATCCT
The DNA here is from genome assembly GCA_019637225.1 of Labilithrix sp. Lineage (GTDB taxonomy): Bacteria > Myxococcota_A > Polyangia > Polyangiales > Polyangiaceae > Labilithrix. The sequence goes on along the minus strand of JAHBWC010000080.1, from coordinate 523 downwards.
CCCGGTGGGGTCGTCCTTCAGGCTGACCGCGATCCCCCAGTCGACCAGGTAGACCTCGCCGAAGCGTCCGATCATGACGTTCTCGGGCTTGAGGTCTCGGTGAAGGACGCCGCGCGAGTGCGCGAGGCTCACCGCGTTGCAGAGCTGGATGAGGATGCGGAGGTTGTGCTCGAGCAGATCGACCGCGCCGAAGCGCGCGCTCACGGCGGCGGCGTCACCGATGAGGTCCGACCACGCGAGCCCCTCGATGTGCTTGAGCACGATGATCGGCGTGCCGTCTTCGCCGAGACCGAGGTCGTAGACGGGCACGATGTTCGGGTGCTCGAGCCATCCCGTCACCCACGCCTCGCGGAGCAGCCGGAGCGTCGCCTGCTCCGTCTTGACCTGCGGGCGCAGCGTCTTGACGGCGACCTTTCGCCCGAGCGAGCGCTGGATCGCCGACCGCACGACGCCCATGCCGCCCTCGCCGATCGTCGCTCCGACGTCGAGCCCTCCGGCGATCCCGGCGTCGACGCCCTTCACC
>JAHBWC010000008.1 GCA_019637225.1 Labilithrix sp. | reverse complement strand
GGATGAAGCCGCGCGCCGAGGCTCAAGGCGTGAAGCTCAGCTTCCTCCCGTTCATCGTCAAGGCGGTGGTCGCGGGCCTGAAGAAGCACCCGATCCTCAACAGCGCGCTCGACGAGACCACGAACGAGCTCGTCTACCGCAAGTACTACAACATCGGCATGGCGGCCTCGACCGACGCGGGGCTCATGGTCCCGGTCATCAAGGACGCGGACCGCAAGAGCCTCCTCGACATCGCGCGTGACGTGGCGCGCCTCGCGGCCGACGCCAAGGCCGGCAAGGCGAAGATGGACGACCTCCAGGGGTCGACCTTCACGATCACGTCGCTCGGCGCCGACGGCGGGCTCTTCGCGACGCCGATCATCAACTTCCCCGAGGTCGGCATCCTCGGGATCCACCAAATCAAGCAGAAGCCCGTGGTGCGCGACGGCCAGATCGTCATCGGCGAGGTGATGCTCCTGTCGCTCTCGTTCGACCACCGCATCGTCGACGGCCACGTCGGCGCCGCGTTCGCCTACGACGTCATCCGCTGGCTCGAGGATCCCGAGGGCCTGTTCCTCGAGATGGCCTGAGCGACGTGGGCCGGCGCCCGCCGGACCCGAATCGAGGCGCGACCGTCAACCCGCGCCGCGGAAGCTGATACGCTCGTCGGATGCGGGGTCAGGCTCTGCTCCCGAGGAGCGCGCGATCTCACGGGCGCGTCCTCTCGACACACGCCGGGATCGGCGCGCGCGCGGCGCTGGCGAGCGCGCTCGTGTGGAGCGCGCTCGCGTGGGGCGCGCCCGCGTTCGCCGATGACGCGCAGCCGTCCGCCGAGCGCATCAAGGCGGCGGCCGAGGAGTTCGACCGCGGTCGCCGCGCGTACCTCGCGAAGGACTTCGAGCAGGCCGCCGGCCACTTCGAGAACGCGTTCCGCGACGCGCCGAGCAAGGAGACGCTGCGCCTGGCGATCCGCGCGCGCCGCGACGCCAAGCAGCCGGCGCGGGCCGCGACGCTCGCGGCGGTCGCCCAGGAGAAGTACGCGGGCGACGCGCAGACCGCGCAGCTCGCGAAGGAGACGCTCGCGGAGACATCGCCCGAGCTGTCGGAGTACGTCGTCGAGTGCTCCGCCCCGTGCACGATCGCGGTCGGCTCGCGCGTGGTCTCGCAGACCGACGGGATGAAACACCGTGTCTACCTCGATCCCGGCGCGCACGACCTCGGCGTCAGCTTCCAGCAAGGAGGCTCGGTGTCGAAGCACGTCGACGCGCGGAAGGGCACCTCGACGCCGCTCGCGTTCGCGCCGCCTCCGCCCGAGCCCACGCCTCCGCCCGAGCCTCGCGTCGGACCGAACGCGCCGCCTCCGCCGCCGCCCCCGCCGGCGCCCGAAAAGCCCCTCGGTCCGGCCGTCTTCTTCATCGCCGCCGGCGTGACGGTCGCCGCCGGCGCCGCCACCGCGGTGTCCGGGATCGCCACCGTGAACGATCCGGGCACGGACGCGGTGCGGCGCGAGTGCGTCGGGCAAGGGGAGGCGTGTCCGCTCTACCAGCGAGGGCAGGACGCGGAGACCCGCACGAACGTCCTGCTCGGGGTCACCCTCGGCGCCGCGGCCATCACCGGCGTCATCGGCCTGTTCTTCACGCAATGGTCGAGCTCGCCGCCGGTCCAGCGCGCGGGTGCGCGTGTGCGCCTGTCGCCGTTCGGCCTGACCGGGTCCTTCTGAGCCTGGATCGCCGGCGCCCCACTCGTCATGGAAGGCCCGTCGGGCTCGCCGGCTTCTCGCGGGAACGGCCGATCGGTGGTCTAATGAGCTAGGGGATGGCGAAGCTCCTCGCTACCGACGGTGAAGGCGAGCGGCTCGATCGCTTCGAGCTGGTCGCAGAGCTCGCGAGCGGCGGGATGGCCACGGTGTATCTCGCGCGCCTCTCGGGCGTCGCCGGGTTCCAGCGCCTCGTCGCGATCAAGCGGCTGCACCCACACCTCGCGAAGGAGCCGGACTTCATCGAGATGTTCCTCGACGAGGCCCGCCTCGCCGCGCGCATCCACCACCCGAACGTCGTCCCCATCCAGGAAGTCGGCGAGAGCAGCAGCGGCTACTACCTCGTGATGGACTACGTGGAGGGCGACACGCTCGCGCGCCTCCTCGCCCGCGCCGCGCAGACGAAGACGCGCATCCCGTGGGGCGTCACGATCCGCATCCTGCTCGACACGCTGGCCGGTCTCCACACCGCGCACGAGCTGACCGACGATCTCGGCGAGCCGCTCGCGATCGTGCACCGCGACGTATCCCCGCAGAACATCCTCGTTGGCTCCGACGGCATCGCGCGCATCACCGACTTCGGCGTCGCGCGCGCCGCCTCGCGCCTCTCGACGACGCGCTCCGGCCAGCTCAAGGGCAAGCTCGCGTACATGGCGCCGGAGCAGGCGCGCGGCGGGGACATCGACCGGCGCGCCGACCTCTTCTCGTGCGGCATCGTCTTGTGGGAGGCGCTCGCGCTGAAGCGGCTCTTCAAGGGCGACGGCGAAGCCGCGACGTTGAACCGCGTCCTTTACGATCCGATCGCGCCGCCGAGCACGCAGCGGTCGGACGTGCCCGCGGGGCTCGAGGCGGTCTGCATGCGCGCGCTCGAGCGCGATCCCGACAAGCGCTTCCCGACCGCCGAGGCGTTCGCCGACGAGCTCGAGCGCGTCGCGCGGAGCCTGTCGTGCGTCGGCTCGGTGCGTGACGTCGCGGCGTGCCTCGAGGAGGTCTTCGGAAGCGATCTCTCGCAGCAGCGCGACGCCGTGCGCGCGTGGCTCGCGCGGAGCGAGCCGAGCGCGGCTCCGCGCTCGCGGAGGAGCCTCCCCGAGTCGATGCCGACGCGTGTCGAGCGCGGCGGGTCGGAGCCGTCCACGCCCCGCAGCGCGCCTCGAAGCGCCCCGAGCTCGCCGAGCTCGCCGAGCTCGCCGAGCAGCCCGATGGACGCCTTCGCCGGCCGCGGCTTGGTCGATCGCTTCGCGGTCACCGCGCCGGCGCCCCCGGACGGCTCCGGGTTCGCGCCCGCCGACAAGGTGTCGAGCGTGTCCTCGGCCGTGCTCCACGTCGGCGAAGGCGCGAGCGGGATGGCCGTGGCGCCCGGCGCGCGGCGCTCGTCGGGCCGCGTAGTCGCGATCGGAGCGGCGCTGGCGCTCGTCATCGGCGCCGCGGCCTGGGGTGCGAGCCGCCTGCGCGAGCCGCCGGCGAGCACCGGCGCGGCCACGTCGCCGGCGGCCACCGAGCCGCGTCCGCCCGTGACCGGCAGGCCGCCCCTCGCAGCCGGAGGCGCCGCCGGGGCCGCGTCGAGCGCCAGCGGCGCCGTCCAGGTGCGGCGCCGCCCGCGAGCGCCCCCGCCTGCGAGCGCGCCGCCTGCGAGCGCCGTCCGCGACCGCCCGCGTCCGGGCAGGCGCCCGGGGGCGACCCCGTCGCGACCGGCCACGACGCCGGCGACGCCGGCGACGAACGTCCCCGACGACCTGTCGAAGAACCCTTACCGCTGAGACGCGTCCACGGAGGGGCACGCTCGGGCTCCACCCGCGCTTGTCGCCGCGGACAGGGCCGGCTTCACCCGTCCGGCCGCGCTCTCGCGCAGCGCAAAGAAGCGCCGCTCTAGCGCCGCTTCTTCGCGTAGCTGTAGGCCGTGTACGCCGCGATGAAGTGGCAGATCCAGCCCAGCGTGCCGCCCGAGCCGAGCCAGAAGCCCGGCGTGATGATGAGCCAGAAGATCCCGCGCAGCCACGCGCCGTTGTAGATCTGGCCCACACCGGGGACGATGAGGGAGAGGACAGCGGCGATGCCAGGGTCGTTCTGCGACTTACTCACGGGGAAGGAAGGTGGGGCCGCGCCTCCGCTCGCGCAAGGCTCGGAGGTCGCACGGCTGCGCCGCGACCTCGGGGCCTGGTATGCGGCGTCGCGACGCGATCTGCCGTGGCGCCGCACGCGCGATCCGTGGGCGATCTGGGTGAGCGAGATCATGCTCCAGCAGACGCGCGTGGACACGGTGGTGCCGTACTTCGAGCGCTTCATGGCCCGGTTCCCGACGCCGCTCGCGCTCGCCGAGGCGCCGGAGGATCAGGTCCTCGCCGCGTGGAGCGGGCTCGGCTATTACCGCCGCGCGCGGATGCTCCACGCGGGGGCGCGCGCGGTGGTGGAGCGCTCGTCGATGCCGCACGATCGCGAGGGGCTGCTCGCGCTGCCCGGCATAGGTCGCTACACCGCGGGCGCCATCGCCAGCATCGCGTTCGACGAGGCCGTCGGGCTCGTGGACGGAAACGTCGCGCGGGTCTTCGCGCGCCTCTTCGCGCTCGACGACGACATGCGCGGCGCGGGAATGAAGCGCGCCGAGAAGCTGGCCGAGGAGCTCGTGCCGGAAGAGCGGCCGGGCGACTGGAACCAGGCCTTGATGGAGCTCGGCGCGACGGTGTGCACGCCCCGCTCGCCGTCGTGCGAGCGCTGCCCTGTGGCCGCGTCGTGTCGGGCGCGGCGCGAAGGGCGCGTCGACGAGCTGCCCGTGGTCCGCGAGAAGGCGAAGCCGAAGCCGCAGCGCGTCCAGGCGCTCGTCGCGCGGACGAAGGACGGGCGCGTGCTGCTCGCGCGGCGCCGCTCGACGGGCCTCTTCGCGGGGCTCTGGGAGCCGCCTTCGCTCGACGGAGGCGAGGCCGCCAAGGACGAGCTTCTCGCCCGGTTCGCGCTCGTCGCGCCGGCGCGGCTCGCCGGGCGCGTCACGCACGTGCTCTCGCACCGGCGCCTCGCCGTCGACGTCCACGCCGGCGTCCTCGCGCGCCGGCCCGCCGGGGCGAAGCTCCCGGACGCGTACGAGACGGCAGGGCTCTTCGCCGAGGCCGATCTCGTCGACCTCGGCGTATCGACCTTGGCGCGGAAGATCCTCGCGAGCGCGCGCCCGGCGCCCCGTGCGGCGCGAAGGTCGAGGTAGACGGCGTGCTCGCACTCGGGAATCATGGCCCTAGTGCACCGAGTCCATCGATGAGACCGTCCGTGCCCGGCGCCGACGACGGCGAGAGCCCCTCGTCGGAGCGCGAGTCGACGATGCTCCGCGCGGCGCTCCACGCGCGGGTGGCCGCACGCCCGAGCGGACCGGCCGTCGACGAGGACGAGGGGACGGCCACGGTGCTCGTCGCCGACGACGATCCCGCGACGCTGCAGCTCATCGCGTCGACCCTCCGCGCGAGCGGCTACGAGGTCGAGACCGCGCCCGACGGCCAGGCCGCCGTCGAGCGCGTGGCCCGCGGCGGCGTCGACGTGGTGCTGCTCGACGCGGTCATGCCCCGCCTGAGCGGCTTCGACGCGTGCCGGACGATCCGCGGCCTCGGGGACGACTTCGTGCCCGTCGCGCTGATGTTCGCGACGACCGATCCGAAGAGCCGCGTCGACGCGCTGAAGATCGGCGCCGACGGCTACGTGTGCAAGCCCTTTGAGCAGACGGAGCTGCTCGTTTGCGTGTCGTCCGCGCTCCGCACCAAGCGGGCGCACGATCGGATGAAGGCGGCGCGCGAGAAGCTCGAGCGCCTTCGACGCTACGACGCCTTGACCGACGCCCACTCGTTTCTCTACCTCCACGAGCGCCTCGACGCCGAGTTTGCCCGCGCCGAGCGCCACTCCGAGCCGCTCGCGTGCTGCGTGCTCGACGTCGACCGGCTCAAGGTCCACAACGAGCGCGGCGGCCGCTCCCTCGGCGACGCCGTGCTTCGCGGCGTGGCGGAGGTGATCAAGGGCTCCGTGCGCGACTCGGACGCGGTCGCCCGCTACGGAGGCGACGAGTTCTTCGTGATGCTGCCGGCCACGCACTTCGCTGGCTCCCTCGTCGTGGCCTCGAGGATCTGGCGCGACGTCGCCGCCCGGAGCTTCGCGGCGCCGCAGGCGGACGGCGAGGCGCGCGTCACGGCGTCGGTCGGCGTCGCGCTCTTTCCGAGCCGGGACGTCCGCACGAAGGAGGCCCTCCTGCACGCCCTGGAGTCCGCGCTGCTCGAGGCGAAGCGCCGCGGCGGCAACCGCCTCTGCGTCTTCCAGCAAGAAGGCTTCATCTATACGCCGAGCGGCGACGAGCGGACCTGATCCCGCGCGGCGGACGCCGTGCGCCCCCGGTCGCCGGAAAATCCTGCGTTCACGGGGCCCACGACACCGCTGTCATGTTGGTGTCGCGACGCCTGTTTGGTACTGTCGCGCCCGCGGGATGACTCTCTGCCGCACTCGCTGGTGGGTCTTTCTCGGCTGCGCGAGCGCCTATGCTCTCACGGCCGGTGCGGCGCATGCCGGCCCGTTCGATCTCGACGACGACGACGAGCCGCCGAAGGCGGCCGCCGAGCCCGAGAGCGCGCCTCCTCCGCCGCCCCCGATCGTCACGATCAAGATGCACGCGTACTCCCTCGAGGAGTGCCTCCTGCTCGCCGAGCGGAACGCGCCGCAGCTCTGGGCGGCGCGCGCACGCCTCGCGTTCGTGCACGCGCAGCTCGACGAGGCGAAGTGGACGCCGTTCTCGTACTGGCACATGAGCTCGAACTTCGGCTACCTCCCGCCGATCGGCGGGACCGCGTTCTACAACGCGTCGCCGTACACGCTCCTCTACCAGGGCTTCGGCGACGGCTGGCAGCCGGCGTTCGGCCTCGGCGTCCGCGGCACCCTCCCGCTCTACACGTTCGGGAAGATCGAGTCGGTCAAGAAGGCCGCCGAGGGGCGCGTCCGCGTCAGCGAGTGGGACCTCGAGAAGCAGCGGCAGCAGATCCGCATGGACGTCCGGCGCGCGTACTTCGGGCTGATGCTCGCGCGCGACATGCAGTACATCGCGAACGACGTCCTCGGGAAGCTCAACAGGGCGATCGCGAACCTCCTCGCGAAGCTCGAGAAGAACGATCCGAGCGTCGAGGAGGCCGACCGCCTCCGCCTCGAGTACAACCGCGACGAGATCCTCGCGCGCGTCGCCGAGGCCAAGAAGGGCGAGGCGTTCGCCGTCTCGGCGCTCCGCTTCCTCACCGGCGTGCAGTCGGCGTTCGACATCCCGGACGAGCCGCTTCGGCGACCCGATACGAACATCGGTCCGGTCGTCCGCTACCTCACCGCCGCGCGCCTCTTCCGTGCCGACGTGAACATGGCGCGCGCCGGCGTCCAGGCGCGGAAAGCGTGGCTCGACTTCCGCCGGGCGGAGATGTTCCCCAACATCGGCCTCGGCCTGAACGCGGCCTACTCGATCGCCCCGAGCGCCGACCCGCAGCGGGCCGCGTGGATCGGCGATCCCTTCAACCGCTTCGGCGCCTCGTTCGGCTTCGGCGTGGAGTGGGGTCTCGACCTGCTGCCCAAGCACGCGCGCGTGATGCAGGCGGAGTCCGAGCTCGAAGAGGCACGCGCGCTCGAGCGCTTGGCGCTCGGCGGCGTCGCGGTCGAGGTCGAGAACGCCTACGCCTCCGTCGTCGAGGCGAAGACGCGCGAGGAGAACTGGGACCGCGCCGAGCACCGGTCGAAGCGCTGGATCTCGAGCACACAGGACGCGATCGACCTCGGCACGAAGGACGAGCGCTTCCTCATCGAGCCGCTCCGCGCCTTCGTCTTCGCGCGCGCGAACCACGCGCAGTCCTTGATGGACCTGCACGTGACCCTGTCGGAGCTCGCCCGCGTGACCGGCTGGGACGCGGTCGCGCCCGGCACCTGATCGGCTCGCCGCGCTCGCGCCGCCGCCGGGCGACTACCAGGGGCAAGACGCGAGCGCGAGGATCGCGAGGACGCGCGCCCTCACGAGCTCGAAGTCGCGGACGGCGAGCTGGATCTCCGCCTCGCGCAGCGCCTGCGCCGCGGTGACGAGCTCGAGGCTCGTCCCGCGGCCCTCGAGGTAGGCGGTCCGCGTGAGGCGATCGTTCTCCGCCGCGAGGTCACGCGTCTCGCCCGCGACCCGGCGGCGGTCCTCGGCGACGCTCACGCCGCGGCGGGCCTGCGTCACCTCGATGGTGGCCTGGCGGCGGGCCGCCTCGAGCCGCTGGCCGGCGATGATCTCCTGCGCGCGCGTGTCGCGGAGGTTGCCGTAGCGGATGCCGCCGTCCCAGATCGGCACGGTGAGGACCGCCTGGACGTTCCAGGTCGTGTTCGGCGCTGCGCCGGTGTCGATCGTCGTGGTGCCCACCGCCGAGCGGACGTCGACCGTGGGCACGAACTGGTACTTCGCGTCCTTGACCAGGCGGCGCGCGACCTCGGTGCGCTCGTGGAGCGCGGCGAGGTCCGGACGGTCGTCGATGGTCGGCGCGGCCTTGCACGAGGCGCGCGCGCTGGCCTCGAGGCCGTTGATGTCCACGGTCGGCGGGACGCCGACCTGCTCCGGGAGCCCGAGCGCGAGGCCGAGTGCCTCGCGGGACTGGCGGAGCGACTCGTCGCCGGCGACGAGCACAGCCCGCGCCGTCTCGACGTCCTGACGCGCCCGCACCACGTCGAGGCCCGTGCCGCTGCCGAGCGTGCTGCGTCGCTTCGCGAGCTCGAGCCGCGTGAGGGCGTTGCGGAGGCCGAGCCGGTTCAGCTCGGCGAGGCGCTCGGCGGTCACGACGCCGACGATCGCGTTCGCGACGTTGAGCGCGATGAGGCGCTTGGTGTCCTCGAGCGAGAGGTGCGCGATGCTCTCGTTGTGCTCGGCCGTGCCGATGGCGTACCAGCTCCGCATCGCGAAGACTGGCTGCGACGCGACGAGCGATCCGTTGACGAAGTCGGGGAACGGCGTCCTGACCGGGCGAAAACCGTAGCCGGATCCCGCCCGCGCGGGCTGGAGCGTGGGGTTCGTGATGATGTTGTGCGTGTACGTGCCCTGGCCGGTGACCGTCGTGAGCGCGCCCGCGAGCGCGATCCGCGACTGGGCCTCCGCGCGCGCGATCTCCTGGGCGGCGATCCGGAGGTCGGTCGAGCGCGCGCGCACGTGCCGGAGGGCGTCTTCCCAGGTGGCGATCTCGGTCTTCGGCCGCGCCACGGCGGCGAGCATCGGATCGTCGACCTCGGGCTCGGGCGGCAGCTGCGCCGTCGGGACGGTCGGCGCAGGCGGCGTCGGCACCGGCGCCCGCGCGGGCGGCTCCGCGGGCTGCGCGAGGGCCGCTCGGCTGACGAACGAGACGACGAAGAGAGCGGCGGAGAGGGGCGTTCGTCGCATGGCGGGTCGATGTCCTAGCATGGGGTGTTCGCTCGGGGGGCGGGCTTCCCGGTCCGTCGGCGCGGGGTGTCCGAGCGCTTCGCGACGGGGAAAGACGCGTTCGGCGGCTTCCGTCCGTAGAACCGGTACGTCCAAACCGCGGCCGCCGCCGGGGCATTCCGACGAAGCGTGCCGGGCGAACGGATGGGCTCGTCCCGCGCCCTCGTCGGGCGCCGCGGCCTCGCCCCGACGTCTCGACGTGCGGGGACGGGCCGCCTGGCGCCGGCGGGCGTCAGCGCCGCGTCGTGGCGTACCGGGCGTCGCCGCGGATGATGTCGAGCTTCGCGCGGAGCTCGGCGAAGCGCCCGCGGAGGTGGGCGACGCCGACGCGGAAGGGCGCCGCGACCTCGGCCTGCGAGAGCGGCACGTGGTCGATGTAGACGATGGCGTACGCGACGGCGGCCGCGAGGCCGGCGACGTCCCGCTCCGAGGGGCGCGCGCCGCTCGAGCCGCGATCGGCCTCGCGCGGCGTGCCGGCGGCGCGCGTGGCCTCGGGCTCTGCGTCGTTCGCGCTGCGCTTGCGGCGCGGCGGGGGCAGGGCATCACGGGCGAGCGCGAGGGCGCGCTCGCGCTGGCGCGGATCGAGCGGGAGGTGAGAGAGACCGCGCGCGAGCACGCGAGCGAGGCGCACCGGCGTCGCGCTCGGAGGCCGGCGCTTCGCCGGTGACGGCGGGCCGTCGTCGCGCCGCGCGCGGGCGGGAGCGCCCTGATCGAGCCACCGGAGCAGCGCGTCGAGCTCGCGCGAGTCGACGCGCCCTCGCGCGCGCTCGAGCACGCCGCGCGCGTCGTCGATGCGTCCGGCGCGGGCGAGCGCGTGCGCGTAGGAGGCGACGATCTCGGAGTTGTCGCTCTTCGCCCGGTACGCGCGGTCGAGCCACGCGAGCGCGCGCGCCGGCTCGCCGAGCGCGACGTCGAGCAGGTGCCCGAGGTTGTGCGCGTACCACGGGTTGGCCGGCGCGCAGGCGATCGCCTTGGCGTACGCCGATGCGGCGCAGCGGAAGTTGCCGAGGAGCGTCTGGCAGAAGGCGAGGACGGCCCAGGATCGGTCGTCGCTGTCGCGACGCGCGAGCGCCCGCCGCACGTAGAGCGCCGCACGCCAGGGATCGCGCTCGACGAGCAGCTCAGCCAGCTTCTGGTTCGCGAAGATCGCGTCGTCGCTCGAAGGCGCGGCGAGGCGCGCGAGCCGCGCGAGCCGCGGAAGCACATCCGCCGGATCGAACGCGCCGCGGAGGGCACGCTCGATCTCTTGGCGCAGGCTCTGCGTCTCTGCGAGGTCCATCGGTTCGAGCTTAGGGTGTAGCGAGCGACCCGCCACCCTGCAACGAATCGTGCGGGGGCCGCCTGATTTCGCTTGCGCGTGTCTACTTCGCCTGCCAGCGGTCGAGGCGCGCCGCGCGTGAGCCCGATCGAGCGGAGGTCTAGCGCAGCGAGATGATGCGCTGCTGCGCCAGCTCCGAGAGGATGCGGAGCGTGTCGAGCTCCGGCATCCCGCTGACGTCGATGATCATCTCGAGGCTCGAGACGCCGTCGACGAGCGACAGGACGAACCCGGCCTTGTGATCGATCGACAGCCAGCGGAGCTGATCGCGCGGCACCATCACGACGGGGACGCGATCGAGCGGCCCGATGCGCGCCGCGTACATCTGCCTTAGGACGGTCCGGCACGTCTCGGCCGTCGTCCGCGCGCCGAGGTCGTCGGGCTTGTCGGCGAGGATCTTCTCGGCGATCTCGAGCGCGCCGCTGTAGTCGCCGAGCTCGACGCGGTCGTTCATCTCGCGCTCGCGCGGCTTGACCAGCTCCTCCGGGACCGGCCGGCGGACGGTGGCGGCCCCGTGCTCTTCGATGTCGACTTCGTCGAGCTCGAGCTGCGGGGGGCGGTCGTGCGCGATCTCGATGACCGGGTCTTCGCCCGGCCCGTCGGCCGGCGGTGGACGCGTGGCGATCTCGAGGTCGGCCCACTCGCGGTCGACCGGATTCATCGCGGACAGGCTCTCGTGCTTCTTCGGCCCGTCGTCTTTCGGCGCGCCGCTCTTGGGGGCACCGCTCTTCGACGCGCCCGGCCGAGGTGGCAGGTTCGACGGAATACGCGCGTTCGCGAGCGAGAGGGTGCTCGTCGGGGTCCGCCGGCGCGGCGTCGGCGTCCGTCCGGACGGACGGGAGGCCTTCGCCGCGGCGGCCAGCTGCTCGGTCCCCTGGGGGGGCGTCGCGTGCGTGTGCAGATCGCCCGGCGCCCTCGTCGCCGGCATCGGGGCGGGGGAGGGCTTCAGGATGTCTCGGGCGAAGGCGACGGGATCGAACGGCGGGCTGACCGTGGGGCGCTCGTTCTCTTCCGAGTCGTCCGCGGCGCGGCCCGCCTCCGGCTGCTCTCTGTCGGTCTCCGCGGGCGTCTCCGCGGGCTCCTCGAGAGGCGGGTCTTCTCGTGGGTTGTTGGGGTCGTCGGGCACGTATGCCGCTCCTCGTCCATTCGGGAATTCAACGGAACGCTGCGCCCCTCGCCCGGCGTTTCACACTCTCTCGGTCAGGTCTTCGCGACCACACCCTTGAACATGCGGTGGGTTCGCGTGAGACCTTCGATCTGCTCCTTCACCGCCGCCGCGTCTCGCCGCTCGATGGCCGAGCGCGCCTTGTCCACGATGGCGCGCGCCTTCTCGATGGCGTCGCGGCCGAAGTCGCTCGACGCGACGATCTGCTGCACTTGCGGGAAGAGCTTCTCGATCTCGGCGATGAGCTTCTCGGCCTCCTGCTTGGCGGCCTCGAACTCCTCGGACGTGCGGCGGTCGACGAGGTCGTCCTTCGCGTTGTCCATCATCGTCTTGATCTCTTCGCGCGTCAGGCCGCTCGTGGCGGTGACCTGGATCGACTGCTCGAGGCCCGTCTCGAGGTCCTTCGCGCGGACCGAGACGATGCCGTCGGCGTTGATCTCGAACGTCACCTCGATCTCGACCTGACCCTTCGGGGCGCGGCGGAGGCCGGTGAGGATGAACTCGCCGAGGAGCTCGTTCTCCTCGGCGCGCTGGCTCTCGCCCTGCATGACGAGGATCTTCACGGCCGTCTGGTTGTCGCGGCTCGTCGTGAAGATCTTCGTGCGGTGCGTCGGGACGGTCGTGTTCTGCGGGATCAGCTCCTCGAAGTACGAGCCGAACGTCATGATGCCGAGCGCGTGCGGCGTGACGTCGAGCAGGACCATCTCCTGCTTGTCGTCGACGAGCGCGGCGCCCTGGATCGCGGCGCCGAGCGCGACGACCTCGTCCGGGTGGACGCCCTTGTTCGGCTCCTTCTCGAAGAACGCCTGCACCGCCGACTGGATCTTCGGCATGCGCGTCATGCCGCCGACGAGGACGACCTCTTCGATCTCGTCCTTGCCGAGCTTCGCGTCCTCGAGCGTCTGCTTGCAGATGTCGACGGTGCGCTCGACGAGGTCCTCGGCGAGCTCCTCGAGCGTCTGGCGCGTGAGCGTGCGCTGGAGGTGGAGAGCCTCGTTGCGGCCGCTCGAGATGATGAACGGGAGGTTCACCTCCGTTTCGCGCACGCTCGAGAGCTCGCACTTCGCCTTCTCCGCGGCGTCCTTCAGGCGCTGGAGCGCCATCCGGTCCTGGCGGAGGTCGATGTTGTGCTCCTCTTTGAAGCCGGAGACGAGCCAGTCGATGATCCGCGCGTCGATGTCCTCGCCGCCGAGGAACGTGTCGCCCGCGGTCGCGATGACCTTGAAGACGCCGTGGGCGCCGATCTCGAGGATCGAGATGTCGAACGTGCCGCCGCCGAAGTCGTAGACCGCGACGGTCTTCTCGATGTTGCGGCCGAAGCCGTACGAGAGCGCGGCGGCCGTCGGCTCGTTGATGATGCGGATGACGTCGAGGCCCGCGATTTCGCCCGCGTCTTTCGTCGCCTGGCGCTGGTTGTCGTTGAAGTACGCGGGGACGGTGACGACCGCCTTGCTGACGCTCTCGCCGAGGTAGTCCTCCGCGATGACCTTCATCTCCTGAAGGACCATGGCGCTGATCTCGGGGACGCTGAACTCCTTGTCGCGGAGGACGATGCGCACGTCGTTGTGCGGGCCCTCGACGATGCGGTAACTCGACGTCGCGACGGCGTTCTTCACCTGCGGCGAGTTCCACTTGCGTCCGATCAGCCGCTTGGCCGCGTAGACGGTGTTCTCGGCGTTCGTGATCGCCTGCCGCTTCGCGATGTGGCCGACGAGGCGCTTGCCCGCCTCGGTGACGGCGACCATCGAAGGCGTGGTCTTGTAGCCGCCCCGGTTCGGGATCACGACCGGCGTGCCGTTCTCCACGATGGCCACGCACGAGTTGGTCGTGCCGAGGTCGATGCCGATCACCTTCTCCATTCGCGAGTCTCCTTCACCGACCGATCCACACTGTTTATCACACTCGCTCGGGCCGCTGGGCCGTCGCTCGCGACCGCTGCCGCGTTCTCCGCGGGCGCCCGGCGCGGGCTCTTGCTCTCGGGACGATACTACACCGTATCATCGCGTATCTCTGCCACTCCTGTCGCGTCTTCGGCGCCGATCGGGCGGTCGGAGCCTGGCGGGCTCCGCGACGCCGGCCCGATTCGCCGGGCCGGCCGACGGACGGGGGCTACTTTCCCAGGCGCTTCAGGAGGGCCAGGAGAGGCGGGTGCTTCGGATCCAGCGCGTTCGCCGCCTCCGCGGCGCGCCGCGCGGACGCCGTCAGCCCTGCCTTCAGGTAGACCTCCACGAGCGTGACGTGGTTCTCGATGACGCCTGGCTGAAGGGTGATCGCCTGCTTGGCGTGCTCGGCCGCCTCGTGGAGATCGCCCTCGGGGCTGTGGAGCAAGGCGTTGGCCGCGCGCTCGTGAGAGACGGCGTCGTTGCGGATCTTGGCGACCTTCTGCCAGGACCGGCCCGCCTCGAACCAGTGGCCCTGGCGTTCCTCGTACTGCGCCTGCTTGAGGTAGCTCTCGGCGAGGAGCTTGTCGGCCAGGTTCTTGACCTCCTGCGCGCGCATGGCGAGGTCGACGTCGTCCGGGGCGAACTTCGTCGCGATGTTGAAGGCGGTCGACGCGGCGACGAGGTCGTTCTTCGCCAGGGCGTCCTCGGCCGCCTGGACGTAGCGCTGGGCGTGCGCCTGCGTCGCGCTCTCCAGGCGATCTTCGTAGCGACGCTTGAGGGCGTCCATCGCGTCTTGCGGGTTCGAGTAGCGGAGCGGGTTCGGCTTGTCGGACGGCGGACGCGAGGCCTGCGGGGGCCGGACGCCGCCCGTCAGCCGGCGGGCGAGCGCCTCTTTTCGGCGCCGGATCTCGTCCGGGGACGGACCGGTCGGCTGCGGGGGCGCGGTGGGCACCGGCGGCGGAGGGGCGGCCTGGACGGCGCGCGCCGCCTCGGCCGCCGCGCGCGCCGATTCGGCCATCGCGCGCTCGAGCATCGCCTCCATGCCGCGCGTCGTCGCCACCTCGGCGAGGTAGGCGTCGTACTCGGCGCGCGTCGCGGCGTCGGCGAGCGTGTCGTGGGCCTCGGTGATCCGGTTGAAGAGCTCCTCCATCTTCGGCTTGAAGGAGCCGAGCTCTTTCTTGAAGTACCGATCCGGGTGGAACGTCGCGGCGAGCTCGAAGTACGCGCGCTTGACGCCCTTCTTGTCGGCCTCGGCCGTGATGCCGAGGAGCGTGTAGTGATCGAGGTCGTCGAGCCGGTAGAAGAAATCGAGGATCCGCTTCTTCTGCTCGGGCGTGAGGTCGGCGGGCTCTTCGAGCTCCTTCGGATCGTACTTCGGCGCGAGGAGCCCGGCGTCGAACTGGGCGATCGCGCTCTTCCGCTCGGCGGGCGCCTGCGGAGGGGGCGGCGGAGGCGCGTTCGGATCGATCAGCTGGATGATGCCGAGCTTCTCGAGCTTCTCGAGCGCGCGCGCCACGGAGAAGTCCGGGAGGCCGGTCTCACGTCCGAGCTCCTTCGGACCGAGCTTGCCGTCGATCCGGGTCATGAGAAACCCGTCCATCGGATCGAGCTTGAAGCTTCGGATGTCGACGCCGGGAACGAGGCGCGGGACCTTTTCGGCCATCGGGATCCAGCATAGCCAGAGCCCGCGCGCGCGGCGACGTTTCCTACGCGTCGGGCCAGCGTCGGTGCATCCAGGGCCAGGACTCGGGCATCGCGCGGATGCGCGCCGACAGCTCCGCGTTGATCCGCGCCGTGAGCTCGACCTCCGACGCGGAGCCCTCGATGCGGGTGAACGAGAGCCCGAGCGAACCGTCGGCGCCCTTCGCCGCCGTGCCCACGACGACCGCCGCGCCGGTCCGGACGGCCAGCCGCGCGGGGCCAATCGGGGTCGGCGCGGGCGCGCCGAGGAACGGCGCCTCGATCGAGGCGACGCGCGACGACAGGTCCATCGGCACCCCGAGGACGTCCCCCTGACGGAGCACGCGGACGAGCGCGACGCCGGCGCCGCTCGCGCCGCGGTAGACGGCTCGGACGCCGCGCGCCGCGCGGAGGCGGGAATAGACGCGCCCGAGGCGCGGATCGTAGGGCTCGCGCGCCACCACCGTGAGCGGGATCCCCGCGGCGACGAGCGACGCGGCGACGCGCTCCCACGGCCCCAGGTGGGCGGACGCGAACACGACGCCGCGCCCTTCGCGGATCGCGTCGTCGAGGCACTCGCGGGAGCCGGGCAAGAACGGCAGCGGGTCGAGCGGCCGGCGCGGGTCGAGCCCGCCGACGACCTCGCCGAGAAGCGCTCCGAGCTGGTCGAAGACGCGTCGCACGAACGCGCCTCGATCGCGCGGCGCGATCTCGGGGAGCGCCCGCGCGACGTTCCTCGTCGCCGTGCGGCGGAGCGCCGGCGCGAGCGCCCAGGCGAGCAGTCCGGCGGCGCGGCCGAGCGCCCGCGCGGCGCGCGGAGGGAGCCGCTCGGCGACGGCGAGCGCCGCGATCGCCAGGACGAAGAGGACGTCGTTCTTCGCACGCTGGGGGATCGACCAACGCCCCCCCTCGCGGAGGTCTCGTACGCCGGCGTCGCTCACGGGCGAACGCGTAGCACACGCCGCGCGCTCTCATCGAGCGCGGCGGCCTCAGCGGGAGGGGATCGGGTCCGTCCGGTCGACGCTCACGTCCGGACACGAGCCGCAGGTGTTCCGTACCTTGTCGCGCGCGGAGTACACGCGTGCCTTGGCGTCGCCGCAGCGGCGCTGCTCGTCGTTCGACTGCGCGAGCCCGCAGAGGCGGCCGGCGGCGCGGTCCATCGAGCCGAGGGCGCGGCAGGCGTTGCGGCAGTCGCCGCCTGCGACGTCGAGCTCGCGCTGCGAGGCCTCGATGTCGTTCGAGGCCTGCCCGAGCGCCACCGATCGGTTCGGCGGCGGCGGCGCGTACTGGCCGGGCGTCTGGGGCCCTGCGCTCGGCTGGGCGGGGCTCGGCTCGCGCATCGCGTCGGCGTCCGCCGCGGGGCTCGGCGCCTGGTAGGCGGGCTGCGGGTAGCCGGCCGCCGCGGGAGGCGCGCTCGCGGGCGCCTCGGCGCTTCGCTTCGCGCCGGAGGCGCACGCGACAAGCCCTGCGCCGATCACGCACACGAGGAGGCTCTGGGCGCTTCGCTTCATCGTGGGCCCTCGACGGCGCCGGCGTCCCGCGCCGCGAGCGATCGCTGGATCACCTGGTCCTGGATGCGAACGACCTCTTCGAGGAGCTCGATCGCCCGCGCGCGCGCGCGAGCGGCCTCCTCGGGCTTGCCCGCGTCGGCGAGCCCCGCCGCGCGCGCCTCCTCGATGAGGCCCTCGACCTCGACGAGGTGACCGCGGAAGTACGTGGGCTCGGGCGCGTGCGCGAGGCCCGAGGCGATCGCGGCCGCCGCGGCGTCGAGCTCGTTCTGCCGGAGCTCGAGCTCGGCGAGCCGCGCGTAGGCGTCGGCGAGGACCTCTTCCACCTCGGGCGTCGTCGTGCCTTCGTGCGGCCGCCGCGCGGTGACGAGCCGCCTCATCGCCCGCGTGGCGCCGGGCAGATCGTTCGATGCTTCTTCGAGGTTCGCCTGGTGATGGAGCGCCCGCGCCTCGGAGAGGAAGGCCATCAGCTCCATGTCGACGACCTGCGCGCTCTCCGGCTCGCCGGCGTCGCGCTCGCGGCACCCGACGGCGAGCGCCACCGCGATCGCGAGGGCCGCGATCACGAGGCCGGCGACGAGCCGGAGGCGGCTCATCGGACACCCCACTTCGCGAAGCGGTTGTCGCGGTAGTCGGAGGCGCGCGCGAGCGCGATGCGGTCGATGCGCGCGCTCGTCTCGCCCGGCTTGAACGGCTCGCCGAAGAGCGGCTGCGTCGAGCGCGCTCGCGCGAGCGGGGCCTCGGCCCGAGGACCGGCCGTGGTCAGCCACACGACGACGCTGGCGGCCAGCGCGAGCACGGTCGTGGCGCTGACGGCCGCCAGGCGCATCGTGCGCGCGCGCGGCGCGAAGGCGAGCACGGCGCCCTGCCGCGCGGGCGCGGCCTTCTCGAGCGGCGCCTTCTCGAGCGCGAGCCCGACGATCGCGCGGTGCTCGTCGGCGCCGAGGGGCGTGGGGTTCCAGGCGGATCGGAGCGCGGCGACGAGCTCGGGCGTCGCCTCCGGGCGCGCGGCGTCGAGCGCCTCGCGCAGCTCGGCCGCGAGCGCGATCTCCTCCGCCGTCGGGAGATCGTCGAGCATCTCGGCGTGGACGCCCTCGTCGAGCGCGCCCGGCGACCACGCCGCGCGGAGCGAGCTCACGAGGTCGAGGTCCTCGCCTGCGCCGGCCGACGACGGATCCTCGAGCGCGTCGCGGAGGCGCCTCGAGGCGAGGGCCTCCTCGGCGCTCGGCGGCGGGTCGAGCTCGTCGCGCGCGAGGTCGCGCTCGGGCTCGCGCGCGGCCTCCTCCGGCTCGCTCGGTCCGCGGGGCGGGCGGCGCTCTTCCCGGTCACTCATCGTCCTTCTCCGAAGCCACTCCAGCCTGTCCGCGCTCTCCGAGCGCCTTCTTGAGCGAGGCGATCGCCCGGTGCAAGAGCACGTCGAACGTCGCCGGTGTCACGCCGAGCTCCGCGGCGACCTCGTCGCGCGTCCTCTCCTCGAGGACGCGCAGGCGAATCGCGCGAGCATAGCGCGGGTTGATACGCCCGAGCGCGTCCTCGACCTGCGCGCGAGCGGCCTCGCGGTCGCGGTGGTCGCTGACCTGCTGCTCGACCGGCGTAGCCGTCTCCGCCGCGTCGATCTCGCGCGCGAGATCGTCCTCCTCGAACAGCACGAGGCGCTTCTTCGCGCGGAGCTGGTCGAGCGCGACGCGGAGCGCGACGGTGCGGAGCCACGGGTAAAATCCGACGTTCTGCCAGACGAACTTCCCGATGTTCGCGACGACCTTGGCGTACGTCTCGCTGAGCGCTTCCTTCGCGGCGGCCTCGTTGCCGAGGCGGGGCAGGAGGACGCTCCGGTAGAGGCCGGGCCCGTGCTTCTGGAGGAGCTCGCCGAGGGCGCTGCGGTCGCCCTGCTGCGCCTTCGTCACGAGCACGCGATCGGCCGCGTCGGACTCGGCGCGGCGCTTCTGCAGCGCGTCGAGGTCGTCCGTCGCTGCGCGGGTGGCGTGTCCTTCCGGCATCGTTCGAGGGCGCCGAGGCTCGGCGGCCCCAAACATAGAGCGGAGGCCGACCCAGAGGGGCGTTTTCGGCTCCCACCGTCGCTCCGCCTCGAACGCGGCCGCTTGCGCCATCACGCTCACGGGAGGAGAACGCGCCGAGGCCCGCGGCCTTACAGCACAATCGTTGGCGGCTCTCGTTGCCTTGGCGCCGGGGTTTGGCGTAAGCCTCCGGTCCCATGAAGAGACGGCGCTCGCCACGACTCCTCGCTGCCGTGCTCGCGCTCGGCGCATCGCTGGCGGCGGCGCCCGCGGCGGCGGACGTCGCGATCCCGTTCACGCGGACCACGCTGCCGAACGGGATGACCGTCATCCTCCACGAGAACCACGACGTGCCGCTGGTCGTCGTGAACATCTCCTACGGCGTCGGCTCGCGGTTCGAGGCCCCGGGTCGCACGGGGTTCGCCCACCTCTTCGAGCACCTGATGTTCATGGGCACGCGCCGCGTCCCGACCAAGGCGTTCGACGCCTGGATGGAAGGCGCGGGCGGCTGGAACAACGCGTGGACCAGCAACGACCGGACCGACTACTACGACGTCGGGCCGCCCACGTCGCTCGATCTGCTCCTCTGGATGGAGGCCGATCGGCTGCGCGATCTCGGCCCGCTGATGACGCTCGAGAAGCTCGACGCGCAGCGCGAGGTCGTCCGCAACGAGCGGCGCCAGACGAGCGAGAACACGCCGTACGGAAAGGTGGAGCTCCGCCTGCCGGAGCTGATGTACCCGGTGGGGCATCCGTACCGTCACCCGGTGATCGGCTCGCACGCCGATCTCGAGGCGGCCACCGTCGACGACGTGAAGGGCTTCTTCGCGCAGCACTACGATCCGGCCAACGCGTCGCTCGTCGTCGCGGGCGACTTCGATCCGGTCCGGACGAAGGCGCGCGTGGAGCAGCTCTTCGGCGCGATCCCGTCGCGCGGCGCGCCGAAGGACCCGGGCGCGCCCGGCTTCAGCGACACGAAGACGACGCTCACGAGCGTCGTCCGGGAGACCCTCGAGGACGACGTCGAGCTCGAGAAGCTCGTCGTGGCCTGGCAGACGCCGAAGCACTTCGGGCCGGGCGACGCCGAGCTCGATCTGTTCTCGACCGCGCTGGCGGCCGGGAAGGCGAGTCGCCTCTACAAGGCGCTCGTCTACGAGCAGAAGCTCGCCCAGAGCGTCGAGGCGGCGCAGGAGTCGGCCGAGCTCGGCTCGCGCTTCGTCGTCGGCGTGCTCGCGCGTCCCGGCGTCTCGCTCGATCGCATCGAGGCCGCCGTCGACAAGGAGCTCGACGCGATGCGCAAGACCCCGATGAGCGACGACGAGCTCGTGCGCGCGAAGAACCTCGTCGAGACCGGCTTCGTCACGCGCCTCGAGAGCGTCCGCGAGCGGGCGTCGCTCCTCAACATGTACCAGGCCGAGACGAAGGACCCCGGCTACGCGCGGAAGGACCTCGAGCGCTACCGCGCTGCGACGAAGGACGGCGTGCGCGACGTGGCGGCCAAGTACCTCGACCCGAACGCGCGCGTGATCCTCCGGGTCGTGCCCGCCGCGAAGAAGGGGAAGGCGAAGTGAAGGCGCTCCCGATCGCCCTCGCGTCCGCGACCGCGCTCCTCGTCGCCGCTTGCGGCGGTGAAGAGGGCTCCCGTCCGCCTCCGAACCCGCCGCGGCCGGTCGCGATCGGCGACGCCGGCGCGACCGGGCTCGATCCGCTCGGCGCGAAGCCGGAGCCCGGCGAGCCCGCGGCGTACACGCCGCCCGTCCCGGCGCACTACAAGCGGCCGAGCGGGATGGAGGTCTGGCTCCTCGAGCGGCACGGCCTGCCGATCGTCTCGATGCAGCTCGTCGTCCCCGCGGGCGCCGCCCACGATCCGGAGGACAAGGGCGGCCTCGCCGTGACGACCGCGAACATGCTCGACGAGGGCGCGGGCAAGCGCGGACCGCTCGAGCTGTCGCGCGAGATCGATCGGCTCGGCGCGAGCCTCCGCACGGGCGCGTACGCCGACTACGGCTACGCGCAGCTCACGGTCCTTAAGAAGAACCTCGCGCCCGCGGCCGAGCTCTTCGGCGACGTCGTGAGCAAGCCGCAGCTCAGCGCGCTCGAGTACAAGCGCGTCCACGATCTCTGGCAGAACGCGCTCCGGGCGCGCCAGAGCGAGCCCGACGCCGTCGCGAGCGTGGTGGTCGCGCGCAAGGTGCACCCCGCGGGGCATCCGTACGCCCACCCGAGCGACGGCACGCTCGCGTCGGCGGCGAAGGTCACGCTCGCCGACGTGAAGAAGTTCTACGCCGACCGCTGGCGCCCCGATCGCGCCACGCTGGTCGTCGTCGGCGACGTCACGCGCGCCGAGCTCGACGCCGTGCTCGATCAGGCGCTCGCGTCGTGGAAGGCGCCCGCGGCGCCGAAGCCGGCCGAGACGGTGGGACCGCCCGCGCCGTTCGTCGGACGTCCGGGCGCCGCGCCGCCGACCTCGCGCCGCGTCTTCGTCGTCGATCGTGCCGACGCACCGCAGTCCGTCATCGCGGTCGCCCGACCGGGCGTCTCGGCCTTCGACGAGGAGAGCGCGGCGCTCACGCGCGTCAACGCCGCGCTCGGCGGGAGCTTCACGTCGCGGCTCAATCAGGACCTCCGCGAGGAGCACGGCTGGAGCTACGGCGCTCGGAGCCGCTTCTCGTTCACCCGGATGCGCGGCGCCTTCGTGGCGCAGGCCGCCGTCCACACGGAGCACACGGGCGACGCGCTCCAGGCGATGCTCGCGGACATCGGCGAGATGGCCAAGAGCGGCCTCACGGACGAGGAGGTCGCGAAGACGCGGCAGCTCGCGCGCGCGGACCTCGTCGAGTCGTTCGAGACCGTCCAGGCGGCGGCGGCGCGGCTCGGGCGGAACGCCGGGGTCGGGCGCGCGCCCGATCACGAGGCCGCGGCGAGCCACGTGACCATGCGCGCCGACAAGGCGGAGCTCAAGCGGCTCGCGGCGCAGTACCTCGACCTCGACGCGGCGACGATCGTGATCGTCGGACCGCGCGCCAAGATCAAACCCCAGCTCGAGGCGATCGGGATCACCGCGATCGAGTCGAGCGGTCCGGAGGGCCAGTGACGACGAACGGAGCGACGAACGAACGCGGGACGCTTGCCATCGAGCTCGCCCCCGGTGCGGAGGACAACGCGTTCGCGACGATGCTCGCGGATCTGGTCCGCCAGAACCTCGAGAGCAAGCCACACAAGCGGAAGGACTTCGACGCGCTCGACGGCAAGGTCGCGCTCATCGCGGACGACGCCGACGTCGCGCTCACGCTCGAGTTCACCTCGGCGCGCTTTCCCGCCCGCCCGCGGCTGTTCGGCTCGGCGCGGCCGCGGGGGCAGGGCGGGCGGCTCACCCTCCACGACGGCATCAAGGGGATCCCCGACGTCGCCGTCCGGGGCTCGGCCGACTCGATCATGGCGCTGTCGAACGTCCCGCTCATCCGGCCGTTCGGCGTCCCGCTCCCGACCGATCGCCCGTCGTTGGACGTCCTCCGGGGCATGGTGCGCTCGTCTTTCACTGGAGAGCTGCGGATTTATGGCATGTTCGGCAACATCCGCTTGCTCTCGCGCCTCACCCGCGTCATGAGCGTCAACGGCTGAGCGGACCCCGCGCCCCAAGGCTGAAGAAGAAGCCATCGAGGGCTTGGAAATTCGAGGGGTAAGCCGTCGAAAACGTCCTTGACCGTACATAGGCCTGGGGGTAACTTCCGCGCCCCCGAAGGTGGCGAAAGCCCCCATCTGCTACGCTGATCTGGAGACTCAAGGTTCATGGCCGTTCACATCCGCCTCGCTCGCGCGGGCACCAAGAAGCGCCCCTTTTATCGCGTGGTCGTCACCGACCAGCGCAGCCCCCGCGGTGGCAAGTTCCTCGAGAACATCGGGACCTTCGATCCCGCCAAGGAGATGAAGGTCGTCGACGGCAAGACCCCGCTCCAGGTCGACCAGGAGCGCCTCGCGCACTGGACCGGTCGTGGCGCGCTGCCGTCGGAGACGCTCGGGCGTCTTCTGAAGGCTTCCGCCAAGGCCCAGGCAGCGGCAACGAAGTAAAACGCAGTTGGGCTCGAGCGATCCCCGCGCGCGCGCAGTAGTTGGGCGGGCCGGGGTGGGGATGATTCGGACATGCCGCTGAAAGAGCTGATCAAAGCGATCGCGATGGAGCTCGTGGACCATCCCGATCAGGTCGTCGTGACGGAGATCGCGAGCGAGCACAACAGCCTCATCGAGCTGCGCGTCGCCAAAGAAGACGTGGGCAAGGTGATCGGCAAGGAGGGGCGCACGGCTCAGTCGATGCGCACCATCCTCGCCGCCGTGTCGACGAAGCTCGGCAAGCGCGCGCACCTCGACATCGTCGACTGAGGCGCGGTCTTCATGGCCGACCTCGACGCGTGGGTGCCGCTCGCGGAGATCGCGCGTCCGCACGGAGTGCGCGGCGAGCTCCGCCTGAAGCTGTTCAACAAGGCGAGCGACGTCCTCCTGGAACGGGACGAGGTGCTCGTTCGCCTGGCGGACGGCGAGGAGCACGAGGTCTCGGTCGAGGCCGCGCGCCGCGCGGACGACGCCGTGCTGATGAAGCTCTACTCGGTCGACGATCGCGATCGCGCCGAGGAGCTTCGCGGGGCGCTCGTCTGCGTCCGCCGCCGCGATTTCCCGCAGCCCGAAGAGGGCGAGTTCTACACGGTCGACATCGTCGGCGCCGAGGTCCACCTGAGCGGCGAGCGCGTCGGCGTCGTGACGGAGATCGTGGCGTACCCGACGCTCGAAGTGCTGCTCGTGCGCTTCGACGACGGCAAGGGCGACTGGGAGATCCCGCTGACCGAGACGTACATCGGCAAGCTCGACACGACCGCGCGGCTCGTGGAGCTCTTGACGCTCGAGGACCTCGAGCGGTTGCCGGCGAAGAAGCCGAAGAAGGCCAAGCGGCCTCGCAAGGGCGCCTCCGCGGGCGGGGCGTCCGGCGAGGGCGGGGCGTCCGGCTCGGGCGAAGCGTCCGCGGATGACGAGGCGCCCGGCGACGACGACGGCGACGACGACGGCGACGACGACGAGGGCGCGACCCCGGACGAGGCGTAGCCGTGCGCGTCGACATCGTCACGCTCTTCCCGGAGCTGTTCGAGACGTTCCTCGCGACGAGCTTCGTCGGCCGCGCGATCAAGGGCGGCGAGCTCGCCGTCCGGCTGCGGTCGCCGCGCGAGCACGGGCTCGGCAAGCACCGCAGCGTCGACGACACGCCTTACGGCGGCGGGAGCGGGATGGTCATGCGCGCCGACGTCCTCGTCGCGTGCATGGAGGCGCTCGACGCCGAGGCGCACGCCGCCGGCGAGCCGCGCGCGCGCCGCATCCTCCTGACGCCGCAAGGCGCGCCGTTCGCGCAGCCCGCGGCCGCGCGGCTCGCGGTCGAGCCGGCGTTCATGCTCGTCTGCGGCCGCTACGAGGGCTTCGACGAGCGCGTCCGGAGCTTCGTCGACGAGGAGATCTCGCTCGGCGACTTCGTGATGACGGGCGGCGAGGTCGCGGCGATGGCGATCGTCGAGGCGACGGTGCGGCTCGTCCCCGGCGTGCTCGGCAACGCCGAGTCGATCCGCGAGGAGTCGCACGGCGAGGGCGGCCTCCTCGAGTACCCGCAGTACACCCGGCCGGCGGAGTTTCGGGGGCTGGCGGTCCCCGACGTGCTCGCCGGCGGCAACCACGCCGAGATCGCCAAGTGGCGGGCCGCGCAGTCGCTCGCGCGGACGCGGGAGCGCCGGCCGGATCTCGTGGCGCCGGGCGCGCCGGCCGCGATCGCGCCCGCGAAAGGGAAGGCGAGCGAATGAGGCGCCTGTCGATTGCGCTGGTCCACCACCCGGTCCTCGACGCCAAGGGCGCCTCCGGGACGAGCACGCTGACGACGATCGACGTGCACGATCTGTCGCGGAGCGCGCGGACCTACGGCTGCGAGGCCTTCTACATCGTCCACCCGATCGAGGCGCAGCAGGCGCTCGCGCACCGCATCGTCGACCACTGGACGCACGGATCGAGCGCGAAGCGCATCCCCGATCGCAAGGACGCGCTCGCGATCTCGCGCGTCGTCGCGACGCTCGCGGACGCGAAGGCGGCGTGCGGGGAGGGGACCGAGCTCTGGGTGACGGCCGCGCGCGCGATCGGCGCGCCGGCGACCTGGTCCGCGGCGCGGTCCGCGCTCGCCGCAGAGGGGCCGCCGGTCCTGCTCGTCTTCGGCACGAGCTGGGGCCTCGCGCCCGAGGTGCTCGACGGCGCCGACCTCTTGCTCGAGCCGATCCACGGCGCCGGCGACTTCAACCACCTCAGCGTCCGCGCCGCCTGCGCGATCGCGCTCGACCGGCTCGTGGCGGCGCGCTAGCCGAAGAGGCTCTCGCGGGCGGCGTCCGAGATGGCGGCCACCGCCGGGTTGCGGATCCGGCGCTCGGGGGAGATCGCATAGAAGCGCTCGAGGACGTCGCGCGTCTCGCCGACCGGAGCGACCGCGTACACCGACGCGATCTCCGTCGCGATCACCGAGGGCACGCAGAACACGCCGTGGCCCGCCGCGCCGAACGCCTTGAGGAGGGCGCTGTCCTCGAACTCGGCCACGACACGAGGGACGACGCCGCGCGCGTCGAACCACGCGTCGAGCTCGCGCCGGAGGGCCGAGCCCGTGGCCGGTAGCAGCATCGGCGCCTGGTTCAGGCTCTCCGGAAAGCCGCTCCGGAGGAGGCGCGCGGTGTCGGGCTGCGCGAAGAACGTCACTCCGCAGTCGCCCAGGAGGTGGTTGTAGGCGCGGACGGCGCTCCCGGCCGGCAGCGGCGTGTCGGCGAGGACGAGATCGTAGGCGTGCGACGCGAGGCCCGCGATCAGCGCGTCGACGGTGCCCTCGTGGCAGACGAGGCGCGCCGGCGGGGTGGCGCGGAGCACGGGCTCGAGCAGGTGCCGGACGACCATCTTCGGCAGCGCCTCGACGAGGCCCACGCGGAGGGTCGCGGCGGACGGCAAGACGCGGCGCTCGAGGACGTCTCCGAGCTCGCGCCCGAGGGCGAAGATGTCGTCGGCGTAGCGGTAGGCGATGTGCCCGACCTCGGTGAGCACGAGCCGGCGGCCCTGCTTCGTGAAGAGCCGGTGACCGACGCTCTCCTCGAGCGACCGGATCTGGGTGCTCAGCGCCGCCGGCGAGAGCTTCAGCAGCTTCCCCGCGTTGGCGAGCCCGCCTTCCCGGGCGACCAGCCAGAAGTACCGAAGGTGGTGAAAATTGAGACGTTGCACGATGCTGCGCCAATAGTTCCAGAAAACCTAAATATGGTCACATAACTTTGTAGTTGATCAAAGCGTTACAACGACTCACCTTGAGCGTTCGATGGTCGTCCACCACCCCGATCGGCTGACGTCGCTCCGCCACCTCGCGAGCTGGGCTCTCCTCGCCTTCGGAGCGGGTGCGGTCAACGTCGGTGCGTTCCTGGCCTGCCAGCGATTCGTCGCTCACGTCACGGGCACGCTCACCCGTGTCGGTGCCGACGCGGGCGACGTGCTCGGTCTCGACTACCTCCTCGTCCTCGCCTGCTTCATGATCGGCGCGGCCACGGCGGTCATCAGCGTCAAGAAGCTCGGCGAGCCCGGCGGCGGCCTGCCGTACTGGATCCCGCTCACGCTGGTCTCCGTCACGCTCGCCGCGGTCGCGCTCCTCGGCTCCGCCGGCGTCTTCGGTGTCTTCGGCGGGACGGTCGAGACCGCGCACGACTTCGCCTTCCTCTGCGTCGTCAGCTTCGCGATGGGGATGCAGAACGCGGCCGTCGCCGCGAGCACGGGCATGGCCGTTCGAACCACGCATATGACCGGCCCGGCGACCGATTTCGCCGTCGCCGCCGCGACGCTCCTCGTCGGCAAGCCCGAGGAACGTCCGAAGGCGTGGGCGTCCCTCGCGCTCCGCGGAACGAAGCTGACCGCCTTTGCGCTCGGCGCCGCCGCCATGGTGCCCGTGTGCCGGCAGGTCGGCTTCCTCGCGAACGCCGCATATTGTCCGCGCCGGGTTTGCCTACGGCGAAGTCACCAAGTACCTCGACGTCGACGCGCAGAAGTACGATGTGCGCATCGTGGCGCCCGGCGCAGCCAACTGTGCCACTCCGTCGGTGGGCCAGCGACATCACGGATCCTCCCGGCGCTCTCGTCCGGCGCGAGCGCGACGGTCGCCGCGATCGGTCGGCTCGATCGGGGCGACTCCCCGCAGCCGTTGGCTCGCCGCCTTTCGTCGACGACACCGACGTCACGTTCGGGAAGTCGAAGCCGTGTCATCCACGCCGCGCCCGGCACCGCGGGCGTCGCCGTCGGCTTCGGCGGCGGGGTGCTCTTCACGCCCTTCATCGACAACGTGCAGTTCGGCAGCATCGACCCAGGGCGAACAACGGCTACTTCGAGATCGCTCCGATCGTTTACGCCGTGAGGTCACCGCCCATACATCGCGGCAAGGACGCGATCTCGATCGCTGGCAGTCCGTGCCAGTCGGCGCGATCGCACGCCTTCGCGATCGGGACGGCGGGCAACGCGCAGTCACCGCTCGACGTGCCGTCTGCGTCGACAACGCCGATCCGAACGGCCTGCTCGCGAGCTGCAAGCGCGGGCAGCGCGCCTGAGGCGCGCGCGGCTCCGCGTCGCCCACCTCTCTCCGGACGCCGATCGTGGATGCCGGTTCGCCGAGACGGGCAGCGGCGCGTGGAGCCGCCCGGATCCTCCGCTCGCTCGGCGGAAACGGCGTCGCCTATGCCCAGTCACCACGGCGGTCGAGGTGCCGGTCGGCGCTACGACGTCCGCGTGATCACGGCGACCGCCACCGGGTGTGAGGCCGGCGCCGTTCCGGACACGACGAACGTCGCGACGGTGACCGCGGGCCTCACGGCGTACGGTCGCGCGATCGGGGTCCTCGATCCGCAAGGGGCCCAGCGGCGAGCGACCCGGCGTTCCGGCTGAAGCTGATCGCCGACGAGACCGTCACCGACGCGAAGAAGACCAAGCCCGCTTCTTTCACGCGTCGCCGGGCACACCGGCCGTCGACATCGGGCTCGGCACGGCGCACGAGTTCCAGCGCGTCTTCGCGAACGTCGCGTTCGGCGAGACCGGCAGGGTGGGTTCCTCACGACCGACCCGTTCACGGCCGTGATCACCGCGCGCTTCGCCGGCTGACTGAGGACGCGCGCTCAGTGTCCTGAACGTCACCGCGGCCGCGGGGATCACTGGCCTACGCGATCGGCGGCAAGACGGAGCCTGTCGAACCTTGCCCGCGTCCTCTTGTGCGAGGACTTGCGCGCCGCCCGCGCCCGGCTCGCTGCTCACGTCCTGCGTCGCGCCGTGAGCGAGCCATCCGACGATATGCGTCAGTCAGCGACGCGGCGTCGAAAGCGGAGCGCGGCGAGCTCCGCGCTCCGGGCGCCGCGGTCGCCGGTCTCGACGAACGGCGGCTCGATCGACAGGCCGCCAGGCTTGGCCGGCGCGCGGACTCGACGAGGACGACACGCGCCGCATGACGAGGCGCGTCCGTGGATAATGGAGGCGCTTCGGCTCGAGGCCGCGCGAGCGCAGCGTCGTGAGAGCGTCGTCGCTTGATCGCCGGATACACGAAAGCACATGGCGGGCCCGCCGGCCGGGCAATCTTCCGCGCGGCGTCGACGAACGCGGCGAGGTCGCCGTAATTGCGCCGCGGACGCGCTCGGTGGGCGCGGCCGCGACCGGGGGGACGTACGGCGGGTTGCAGACGAGATCGCTGGAGCCCGCGATCCTTGGCGGCGTGCGCGACGTCGGCGTGGAGGACGTCCGCGCGCTCCGCCCACCCGTTGGCCTCTGCATTCTCTCGGCGGCGAGGTGCGCGAGGGCCTCGTCGAGCCCGACGAACGTCACCCGCGAGACGCGCCGAGTGAAGCAGCGTGAGCCCGACGGCGCTGACGCCCAGCCGAGATCGACCGCGTGTCGAGCGCGGGCCGCGCGAGGCGGACGCGTACGCACCGCCGCATGAGGACGCCCGCCGCGAACGCGCTGAGCAAGAGGGCGTCGACGTTGACGCGATAGCCCGCTTCCGGGCCGCGCGGCTGACGGAGTGCCGAGCGTGCCCGCGAAGAGCCGGTCGTGGGTTACGTTCGTCGTGCCTCGAGGCGACTGCCACCGGGGCGGATGGTCCCGACACGCTCACTTGCCAGGGGCGCCGACCGCGGAGGCGCAGCGACGTCACGGGGAGGCCTTGAACGCCGTACGGTGTGCGTCGCGAGCAGGACCGTCTGACCGTTGTCGCTGATGGCGCTGATGCGGATCGGAACGCCCGTCGTCACGTTGAGCGTCCCGAAGAGACCGAGCTTGCTCGTGCCCGCGCTCGTGCGGGTCTTGTCGGGGAGCGGGTTCGACTCGTTCTCGCCGAAGTAGAACATGTCGCCCTCGTGGGCCGCGTCGATGTCGACGGTCGCGCCCGAGAGCCGGACGTCGCCGCAGTCGTGGACCTCCCCGGCGAGCATGCCCTTGTCCTGGCTCGGCGAGAAGCCGCCGGCCGCGGAGGCGACCGTGTTGAGATCGGTCGCGGCGACCACCGACGGATCGTATTCGATCACGCCGTCGACCGCCGACGCGGTCGGGAAGAAGATGTTGTAGTCGTAGAGCGCGGCCCACTGCGCGCTGCCGGTCGCGTCCGACGTCTTCACGATGAGGCGCGTCTCCGTCGGGACGCCGGGGTACGTGTACCCGCGGAAGGTGCAGCCGCCGTCCGGACACTTCTCGAGCCAGTCCTCCTTCTTCGCGCTCTCGTCGTCGGAGGTCGTC
Source organism: Labilithrix sp. (assembly GCA_019637225.1). Taxonomy (GTDB): domain Bacteria; phylum Myxococcota_A; class Polyangia; order Polyangiales; family Polyangiaceae; genus Labilithrix. The sequence continues at coordinate 125,043 of JAHBWC010000008.1, read as the reverse complement.
GTGGCGGGGCTGCCGATCCGCTCGCCGAGCGAGCCGTCCTCGCCCTCGCGGAAGATCTCGATCGTCACGCCCGTCGAGTCGCCGCCGCTCGAGAAGAGGCGGACGAAGCCCTTGAGCGTCACCGTCGTCGGCGTGCCGACCGTCCCCGGATCGTCGAGGCACGAGAGCTGGATCGTCGGATCGCTCCCGGAGTAGCGGTTGAGGCCGACGCCGCGCTCGAGCGGCTTCGACGGCGGGGCGACCCAGGTGCAGCACGCGTTGACCGTGCGGGGCGCCTTGCACGTCGCCGGCTGCGCGGTCGGCGACATCTGGCACGACTCTGCAGAACGCGCCTTCGACCTGGGCGCCTGCTCGCACGCGAGTTCTGGTTCCCGGTCGCCGGGGTGGAGCCCGCGTCGCCGTCATTGCAGGCGGCGCCGCCAGCGCGCGAGGACCGAGACGAACAGGGCCGGACCAAAGGAAGAGGTCGCTCTCATGGTCGCCCTTCATAACCGATGCCGCCGATCCCGCGACCAGCGCGACACGCTCCTGAAGCTGCAGAACGTATGACATGATACGTTGAGGGGCGTTCAACATCGCCTCCATCGATGCAACCCGAGCTGACATCCCCGACCCTCCGCGAAAGCGCATCGTCGCCGAGGCCGCGCGGCTCGGCTTCGAGGCGGTCGGGTTCGCGCGCGCGGACCTGCCGCTCGACGCCGACTTCGAGCGCTACGAGGCGTTCGTCGCCGACGGAAAGCACGGCGAGATGACGTGGCTCGCGTCGCGGAGGCGCGCCGGCGCCTCGACGGCGAGCACGTGCTGCCCGGCGCGCGCACGGTCATCTGCCTCGCGCGTCGCTACGCCCGCACCGCCGAGGACGGGCCCGACGTCGCCGCGACCGCGCAGCGCATCGCGCGGTACGCGCGCGGGCGCGACTACCACAACGGGATGCGGAAGAAGCTCCGCAAGCTGGCGGCGCTCACGCGGACGCTCGGCGACGACGTGCGCGCGCGCCCGCTCTGCGACGAGGAGCCGGTGCTCGAGCGGGCGTGGGCCGCGCGCGCGGGCCTCGGCTTCGTCGGGAAGAACGGCCTCCTGATCGTGCCCGGCGTCGGATCGTTCGTCCTGCTCGGCGAGGTCGTCACGACGCTCGCGATCGAGCCCGATCCCCCGATCGCCGAGCGCTGCGGCTCGTGCACGCGCTGCCTCGACGCGTGCCCGACGAGCGCGTTCGAGGCTCCGTTCGTGCTCGATCCGCGCCGCTGCGTCGCGTACCTCACGATCGAGCACCGCGGCGCGATCGACGACGCGCTCCGTCCCGGCGTGGGCGCGCACCTGTTCGGCTGCGACGACTGCCAGACCGTCTGCCCGTTCAACGCCACGCGCGCGAGACGCGCGAGCAGCGAGATCGACGCCCGCTTCGTCGCCGATCCGCGGTGGGCGAGCTGCTCGCGCTCGACGACGACGGCTTCGTCCGCCTCCGCGAGGGGAGCCCGATCGGCCGGGCGACGCGCGCGGGGCTGGCGCGGAACGCCGCGCTGATCCTCGGCAACGAGGGCGACGAGGCCGCGATTCCGGCGCTCGAGGAGGCCCGCACCAAGCACGACTCGGCGGTCGTCCGGGACGCAGCCGGGTGGGCGCTCGAGCAGATCCGGCGTCGCCCGCGATCGGCGTAGCGGCGTTGCGCCTTCGCCCCGGCCGCGCCCTGCCGGATGGCATGCACGCTGCACGTATCCTCCTCTACGCCAAATCCTGGAGGGCGTGATGATGAGGACTTCACGGTTCTGCGCCTTTGCGCTCGCGGGGATCGCCACGCTGGGGGGGATCGTTTCCACCACCCGAGACGCGTCGGCGCAGGAGTCCGCGGTGTCGGCCGCGAGGGACGGTGCGCGGAAGGCTCCGGCGAGCCCCGAGGCCGCGACCGCCTACGGGCGCGCCCTGCGTCGCGCGGGGCGAGAAGCGGAGGCGCTCGCCGAGCTCAAGCGCGCTCAGGTCTTCGCGAAGGGCGACGCTGCGATCGCGGTCGGCTGGGAGATCGCCCGGACGCACATCGCCCGGCGCGACTTCGCCCCCGCGATGTCCGCCTGCAAGTCCGTCGCGAAGGTCGCGAACGGCGCCGCCGCGAGCCGCGTCTGCGCGGCCGAGGCGCACCTCCTCTGGCGCCGCGGGACCGAGGCGCTCGCCGAGCTCGCCGAGCTCGCGAAGCTCCCGGACGCGAGCGCCGACGTGCGCTTCCACGCCAAGCTCGCCGAGGGCCGATCGCGCGAGCTCGACTCGAAGGACGCGGACGCCGAGGCCTCGTACCGCGAGGCGATCCGCCTCGCGCCGGATCGCTTCGAGGGGCACCTCCTTCTCGGCGCGATGCTCCATCGGACCGGCAAGGACGGCGTCCCTTCGCTCCGTCGCGCCGTCGATCTCGATCCGCACGATCCGATCGCAGCGCTCGAGTACGGGCGGGCCCTCGCGTCCGATCCGGCGCGGCGGTCCGACGCGATCGCCGCCTTCGAGAAGGCAGCCGCCGAGCGGCCTACGCTCGTCGACGCGCTGCGCGCGCTGACCGAGGCCTACCTCCTCGCGGGACGGCTGCCGGACGCCAAGCGGGTCGCCGCGTCCGTCCTCAAGGTCGCGCCGAACGACGTCTTGGCGCATGTCGTGTCGGGGCGCGTGGCGCTCGCCGACGGCAAGGTCGACGCGGCGATCGAGGCCGGCGAGGCGGCGCTGAAGCTGATGCCGAACGAGGGCAAGGCGAAGCTCCTCATCGCGGACGCGTACGCGAAGAAGGGCGAGATCGATCTGGCGCTCGAGGCCTACCAGAAGGCGAGCGGCCTCGATCCGCTCGATCCGGCGCCGCTCGTGAACGCGACCAACGCGTGCATCGCGGCGGGCCGCCTCACGAGCGCGAAGGCCTTCGGGCAGCGCGCCGTGCTCGACTTCCCGAACCACGCGCCGTCGTGGGTCGCGCAGGGCGACGCGCTGGCCGCCGACGGCAACGCCAAGGCGGCGCGCACCGCCTACGAGGCCGCGAAGAAGGCGAGGGGCGCCGACGCGGCGCTCATCGACGGCAAGCTCTCCCGCCTCCGGTGAGTCCTGGCGCCCACGCGGCAGGGATTGGGGCGAAAGCGGTACGAACTTCGGGCGCGCGGTACTAAGAGGGAGGCGTCATGTCCCCCGCTGATCCTCGGGCCCAGGCGTCCGTCCTCGCGGCCAGCGTCGTCGCCGGCGAGACGCGCGCCGTCGCGCGCGCGCTCCGCAACGTCGACGACCGCGTCCCCGGCTACCTCGAGCTCCTGAAGGCGCTCTTCCCGAGCACCGGCAAGGCGTGGGTCGTCGGCGTCACCGGCAACCCCGGCGCGGGGAAGTCCACGCTGACCGATCGCCTCGTCCAGGCGCTGCGCGCGGCGGGCAAGAAGGTCGGCGTCCTCTGCGTCGATCCGTCGAGCCCGTACACGGGCGGCGCGATCCTTGGCGATCGCATCCGGATGAGCCGGCACACGAACGACGACGGCGTGTTCATCCGCTCGGTCGCGACGCGCGGCCATCTCGGCGGGCTCTCCCGCTCGGCGCGCGACATGGTGCGCGTGCTCGACGCGGCCGGGTTCGACGTCGTCCTCGTCGAGACGGTCGGCGTGGGACAGGACGAGCTCGAGATCACGCGGACGGCGCACTCGACGCTCGTCGTGATGGCGCCGGGGCTCGGTGACGAGGTGCAGGCGATCAAGGCCGGGCTCCTCGAGACGGCCGACGTCTTCGCCGTGAACAAGGCCGACCGCGACGGCGCCGACGCGACCGTGCGCGATCTCGAGCTGATGATCGCCCTCGGCAGCGAGGCGATCGTCGCGTCGGGCAAGAGGCGCGGACACGTCGTCCACGGCGGCGTGAAGATCGACGCGCTTCCGAGCGCCGAAGCGACCGGCGACGCGGCGCGCGAGGTCTGGACGCCGCCGATCCGGAAATGCGTCGCGACGCGCGGGGAGGGGATCGCCGATCTCGTGAGCGCGCTCGAGGCCCACCACGCGTGGATCGCGACGACGGACGCGGGCCGCGAGCGTCGCCGCGCCCGCCTCGTCGAGGAGGTGCGCGAAGCTCTCCGCGAGACGCTCATCGACGCGGCGACGAGCGCGCTCGCCCGCGAGCTCGACGAGGCCGCGGCCGCCGTCGACGCACGCGCGCTCGATCCGTACACCGCCACCGAGCAGCTCCTCGCGCGCTTCAAGGCGTCTTCCTGAGCGTTCGGACGACGACCGGCCGTCGCACGCCCGCGCCGCGCGATCCGTCTTCGTGACGAGGTCGGGGCGCGGCGGTCGCTCGTGGCGTGCGGACTACATCTTGTGCGCGAATCGCTCGAGGACCGCGTCGATGAGGGCGACGTCGAGCTGCTCCGCTGCGCGCGGCTCGAGGTTGTCGAAGTGGAAGCTCACGCGAAAGAGCGACGTCTGCGGGCGCGAGCTCGCGACGACGACGCGGCCGGAGATGGGCGCGGTCCCGCCGCCGGCTCCGGGAAGGTAGAGCGTGAACCCGGCCTTCTTTCCGACGCGCAGGCCGTTCGGCAAGAGGACCGCGAAGCCGCCGGACGCGAGGTCGATCGTCGATCCGCGGGCGGGCTCGCCCTCGTCGGGCCGGAGCTCGACCTTGAGCATCTTCGCCATGCGCAGGCTCGAGCGAAGCGTCTGCCCGGTGTGCCCGAGCTGCTGCGCGACCAGGACCATGCGGGCGAACTGGCTCCGCGCCATCTCGTAACGCGGTCGATCCGCCGTCGGCAGCGTCCCGTTCTTGACCTTGTCGTGGAGCGCCTTGAACTCGGCCAGGAACTCGAACGCACCCATGAGGTGACGACGAGCGTACACGGCAGCTCTGCCGGGGGCACGAGCGTTGGCGAGGCAACGCCTTGAGATTACGGCAGAGCTCGGTCCGCGCTCAGTCCTCGCGCTGCAGGTAGGCCGTCCGATCGCGCTTCGGCTTGCGGCCGACATTTTCGGCCTCGAACGCGCTCGGGCAGACCTCGCTCAGGCCGCACCCTTCGCAGTTCGGCTTCCGCGCGAAGCAGATCCGGCGCCCGTGGAAGATGAGGAGGTGCGAGGTCGGGTCCCACTGCTCCCGCGGGATCAAGCGCATCAGGTCTTGCTCGATCTTCGCGGCGTCGGTGTTCTTGGTCCAGCCGAGCCGCTGGGAGATACGCTGGACGTGGGTGTCGACGACCACGCCCTCCGGGGTGTTCCAGATCACGCCGAGCACGACGTTGGCCGTCTTGCGGCCGACGCCCGGGAGCTTGACGAGGTCGTCGAGCCGACGCGGGACCTTGCCGCCGAAGTCCTCGACGAGCATCTTCGAGAGGCCGACGAGGCTCTTCGCCTTCTGGCGGAAGAAGCCGAGCGTCGAGACGAGCGGCTCGACCTCCTTCGGATCGACGCGGGCGAGGCTCTCTGCGTCCGGGAAGCGCGCGAAGAGCCCGGGGGTCGCCTTGTTGACGTTGACGTCTGTGGTCTGCGCGCTCAGCACCGTCGCGACGAGGAGCTGAAACGGGCCGTCGTGATCCAGCTCGCAGTGAGCGTCCGGGTGGATCGTGCGGAGCTTGTCGAGCGTCTCCACCGGCGGCGCCATCTTGGCGCGCCGCGCGGATCCTCGCGGTGCGGAGGCCTTCGCGGCGCCGCGCTTGGCCGCTCCACCTTGCGTCGTCCTCTTCGTCACCGCGACCGTGGCCGCGTCGCGCTTCACGGCGCTGCTCTTCGCGTCGCGCTTCACGGCGCCGCTCTTCGCCGCCGGCCGGTCGGCTCTCGTCGCTCTTCTCGCCTTCAGGTTCGTCGTCGGCACGATCGCACCGTGTCGCGGCCCGGGGTGGGCCGTCAAGCGTCACGCGCCGTCGCCGGCGTCTTCCGCGTTCGCGTCGAGGTCGCTCGGACCCGAGCCGTCCGGAGCCGAGCCGTCCGTGGCGGTCGCCGGCTCCTCCCCGCAGGTCGTCCCGAGCGCGGCGCGCGCGGCGACGCACGCCTCGTCACCCTCCGCGAGCTCCGTCGCGATCGTCGGCAGCGGCGGGCACATCGTCGTGACGAAGACCTCGGCGCCCACCGTCAGGCAGCTCGCCGGACAGGTCGCGGCGACGCCCGGTCCCTCGACGACCTCGACCGCGCGGTACGGCTCGAGGCACGCCGCGCTCGCGTCGAACCTCTGCGCCGTGAAGACGTACGAGCCTGCGCCCTCGCACGCGGCGGCCGCGACGAGCGCCAGCGTCAGCGCGCCGAGCGCGGCGCGGCGGAGCGCGGGGCCGGGGAGGCGAGGCGCGCGCTTCATGATCAGAACGTGACCGCCGCGTAGGCGAGCAGCGTGCGGCCGCTCTGCACCATGGTGGTGGGCCGGAACTCGGCGCTGACCGGGACGCGCCAGCGGGCGTCGAACGCGTTGTAGACGCCGACGCCGTAGGACAGCCCCCAGCGCGCCTCGGAGCCCGAGAAGACGAGGTCCCAGAGGACGGCGCTCGACGTCGCGCGCTGCGCCGGCTCGCCGGGGCCCTCGGTGTCGTTGCGATCGAAGCGCGGCCCCTCGAACGTGAGGCGGCTCATCAGCATGAGCGCGCGCGAGAGGATCGGCACGCCGCCCTTCAGCGAGGCGAGGTGGTTCGGCGAGTTCGGCACCTCGCGGAGGTCCGCGGCCTGCTCGAACGCGAAGAAGTCGCCGAGCGAGTCGGACGCGAGGTAGCGGCTCTTCTGGAACGAGTACGAGCCGCCGAGCATCCAGCCCTCCTTCCACTCGCGGCGGAGCTCGAGCTCGGCCCCCAGCGTCCCGACGGGGGCGCGGGTGTTCTGGTACGCGTACAAAGGGTTCGTCGGCGTCGCGTCGGGGAGATCGCGCAGCGCGATGAGGTCCGTGATGTAGTTCGCGTACGCGGTCGCCGAGGCGATGACCGTCGGCGAGAAGCGGTGGCTGTACTCGACCTCACCCGAGTAGAGGTTCTCGGGGCGGAGGTTCGTGTTCTGCTGCTGGCCGCCGCCGGCCTTGTTGTAGAGCTCGTAGACGCTCGGCGCGCGGAACGCCTTGCCGGCCATCACCTTGAGGTTGCCGCCGGCGTAGGGCTTGAAGATCGCGGCGAGGCGCGGGTTCACCGACGCGTCGGCGAACGAGTACGAGTCGAGGCGCGCGCCGCCGGTGAGCTTGACGGAGCGGGTGGGGGAGACGTCCGCGAGCGCGTAACCGGCGGCGAGGGTGAACGGGTCCTTGTCGTCGTAGAACGTCCCGTTGACCTGGTCGGACCCCTGCTGGTGGACGAGCGCGTGGTACTGGAACTCGCCGCCGCCGGTGATGCGGAGCTGCTCGAGCGGCGAGTAGATGAGCCGCTGCTCTCCGCCCACCCAGGCGCCGTCGTACGTGCTGCGCTCCATGCCGCCGCCGGCGGGCGAGCGCGCGAAGATCCCGCGGTAGAGGAACGCGTTGGCGTGAACGCGGGTCACGCTGGTGACCTGCTCGCTCAGCTTCGGGTCGAGCTTCACCTCGACGAACGCGCGCGTATCGGCCTGGTGGGTCCGCTCGTCGCCGTAGAGCGTGTCGAACTGCCCCGCGGGCATGCCCTTGTCGTGGTGGTTGACGCTCCACTGGGCGGAGAGCGCCTTGTAGAAGACGCGCCCGCTCCAGGTGCCGACGCGGAAGCCGTCGAGGCCGCGCGAGTGACCGGCGACGGACGGGGGACCGTCCGGGACGTACTCGCGGATGAAGAAGTCGCGGCCGGCGCCCTTCGCGAGGGCGATCGAGGTGGTGACCCCGGCGTCGCGCGACCAGTGGTGCGTGAGCCGCGCGCGGGTGCGCATCACGCCGTCGCCGACGGCGGAGACGCCGACCTCGCGCCCGTCGGGGGTGTCGCGCGTGTGGGAGATGAGGTTGATGACGCCCGAGAACGCGCCGGTACCGTAGAGGACCGATCCGGGGCCGCGCACGACCTCGATGCGCTCGACGTCCTCGATGTCGGCGCGGAGGTCGTAGCCCGTGTACGCGGACCAGAGCCAGTTGTCGTTGGCCGGATGGCCGTCGATGAGGACGAGGACGCGGTTGCCGTAGTCGCCGGGTCGACCGAAGCCGCGAAAGCCGATCGTCTTGTAGGCGGTGTCGTCCGAGACGAAGAGACCGCGGACGCCACGCACGGCCTCGGCGACGGTCGGGTAGCGCATCGCGCGGAGCTCGGGGCTCGTGACGAGCGAGACGGACGCGGGCGCGTCCTCGATCGGCTCCGAGACACGCGACGCGGCCTCGACGGCCTCGGCGCTGACGAGCTGGAGGTCGAGCTCGGTCTGGGCGTTCGCGCTCACGTCGATCTTGCGCTCGACGGGGCGGAAGCCCCGCAACGTCACGCGGACGTCGTGGGGGCCGACGGGGACGGTGAGCACCGACGGCGTGAAGCCCATCGTCTTGCCGTCGATCTCGATCACGGCGTCGCGCTCGTCGGCGTTCACGACGAGCGAGCCGGTCTCGGCCTCGATCTCGGGCGTGACCTCGGTGACCTTGTTGGCGCGGACCTGGACGTTCTGCCGGGTCGTGCGGAAGCCCGGCTTCGACAGGATGAGCACGTGCTGCCCCGGAGGCGCGGGCGCGTCGCACGGCGCTTCGCAGAGCACGGGCCCGTCGTCGGCGTCGAGGCGGACCGTGGCTCCCTTCGCGCCGATGACGCGGAGGGTCCCGACGACGCGCGTGAGCTTCAGCGTGATCGCGGTCTCCCGGCCGATGCGCACGTCGACGGCCTTCGACGTCGCGTCGTCGTAGCCGGCGAGCTCGGCGATGACCGTGTAGGAGCCGGGCGTCAGCGCGATCGTCTGCGGTGCCGTTCCGCGCTCGCCGAGGTCCTTGCGGCTCAAGTAGAGCGTGGCGCCGGGAGGCTCGGTTTCGACCTTGAGCAGCGCGACGCTCGATCCGAGCCGCTGCATCGAGTCCTTGATGCGCTGCTTGACCGCGTTGTCGGTCTCGCCCTCGAGCGCGCGCTGGTAGTAGCGGTACGCGTCGGACGGCTGCTGGAGGTGCTCGTACGTCCGCGCGATGTTGTACATCACGTTGCGGTTTCGAACGAGGCGGTTCGAGGCCAGGAAGTACTGGAGCGCGCTCTTGTAGTCCTTCGACTGGTAGTGCTCCGCGCCGAGCGTGAAGAGGTGATCGGCCTCGTCGGCGACGTCGTCCGCGCGCGCCACGCCGGGAGCCATGATCGTCGTGAAGAGCGCGACGACGAGGAGGAGCGCGAGGTTAGAGCGGCTCCTCGAGGTCGATAGGGTCATCTCTTCAGCCGAATGTCCGACTCGCCGGTGGGCCCGGTGGAGGGCCCCTTTCCGCCGCCGTTCGCCGGCGACTTGCTGCCGCCCGACGCGTGCGAGGGACCCGACTTTACGGTGCGCGCGGTCTCCGGCGCAAGCGGCACGGTGTGCGCGACGTCGGCCTCCGACGAGCCCTGCGCGAACGCCGTGGTCGTGTAGCCGGCCATCTTCAGCTGGAAGCCGCGCGCCGCGCCGTTCGCGACGCTCGACCGGTCGATCGGGACGTCGAGCGGGGTCTCGCCGAGGACCTTGCCGTCTTCGAGGACCGTCGCGCCGGATGGCGTCGAGTCGAGGTGGAGGACGAAGGACGTGGGCGCGGCCGTCGCCGTCGCCGTCGCGGAGGCCGCCGCCGCGGACGACGTGGCCGACGCGGCTTGGGTCGGATCCGCCGGGACGTCGTCCTTGGCGAAGAGATGGGTCTTCGCGAACCAGAGACCCGCCGCCCCCGCCGACGTGAGCATGAGGAGGAGCGCGACGAGCGCGGCGACGGGGAAGCTGGCGCGGCCCGCCGTCTCCGGCCGCGCCGAGGTTGCCATCGGGCGAGGCGTGAGCACCGTGATCGGCGGTCCCGAGGTCGTGTTTCCCCCGGCGGGTCGCGGCGTGTGGAGCGCGGGCTGTGGGGCGATGACGGTGTGCGAGACCGGCAGCCCGCCGATGGAGAGCGGACGCGAGCTCGTCGCGAAGCCCAGGTGCCCCGTGAGCGCGAGGCGCGCGCCCGACGAGCCGTAGATCTCCTCCTCGCAGTGCGCGAGCTGGGCGAAGACCTCGTCGAGCGTCGGTCGCTCCTGAGGATGGCGCGCGAGCATCCGGTAGACGAGCGACTCGAGGCTCTCGGTGACGTCGCAGATCGGATTCACCTCGCGCATCGGCGGGACCGCGTGCTGGAGCTTCGCGATCATGAAGTCCGCCATCGAGCTCCCTGCGAAGGGGAGCGAGCCGGTGAGCAGCTGGTAGACGATGATTCCGAGCGCGTAGACGTCGCTCGCGGAGGACGATGCTCCGTCGAACTGCTCCGGCGCCATGTACTTCGGCGTACCGACGAGCACGCCGTCGCGCGTGAGATCCTCGCCGCCGCGCTCGTCCTTGCCGATGCCGAAGTCCACCAGCTTGACGATCTCGCCGTCGGCCTCGGGCACGATGACGATGTTCGAAGGCTTGAGATCGCGGTGCACGATCCCGCGCATGTGCGCCTCGCGGAGCCCGCGCCCGATCTGCCGGAAGAGCGCGAGCGCCTCGAACGTGGGCAGCGCTCCCCGAGTGCGGAGCCGCTCGGTGAGCGTCTCGCCGTCCAGGTACTCCATCGCGATGAAGTACATCTCGACGGAAGCGCCCTCGATGCGCCCGTAGTCGAAGAGCGTCACGACGTTCGGGTGCTGGAGCTTCGCGAGGATGCTCGCCTCGAGGAGGAATCGCTTGAGAAACTGCGACTCCTCTTCGTTCACCGAGTCGGCCTTGACGATCTTGAGCGCGACCGGACGATCGAGCGGCGCCTGCGTGCCGTAGTAGATGCGCCCCATGCCGCCGCGCGCGATCGCCCGATCGACGCGGAACTTGCCGTTGATGACGGTCCCCACGAGAGGATCGCGCGAGCCCTTCCGCTCGACCCGACCCGCTCCTCCGTCCTGACCAGCCATGCGCAGCCTCTCGAGCGTACCATGGCATTCGCCAGTGATGTGGATGGCCTGCCGCGCGTCGTGGCGTGCCGTCCCTTCACTGTGCGATGCCGTCGACCGTGTGGATGGGAGCGGTCCTCGGGGCGGCTCCGCGGGGTGGCCGCCCGGAGGGGTGACTGGCCGGGCCGCGGGGAGGATGGCGTCGCGCCGAAGGGCGACGTCGACGCGGACGCCGCCCCTCGCGCGAGGAACCGTCAGCGGCGCGGCGTCGTGCTCGCCGGCGCGTCTACCGGGGTCCCAGGAGCCCCCGCCGCGCCTCGCGCGCCGTCCACGATGATCTCGACGCGGCGGTTGTTGGCTCGGCCCTCGGCCGACTTGTTGTCGGCGAGGGGGCGATCGGGGCCGACGCCCATCGCCTTGATCCGGTCGCTCGCGACGCCGTGCGCGACGAGCTGCGCCTTGACCGCTTCGGCGCGGCGCTGACCGAGCTGGACGTTGTAGTCGCGCGCACCCTGCGAGTCGGTGTGCCCCTCGACCGTGATGTCGGCGTCGGGGTTGCCCTTGACGAGCGCTTCGGCGACCTCGTTCAGCTTCACGACGGCGGCGGGGAGGAGCGTCGACTCGTTCGTCTTGAAGAGGACCGAGCCCGAGAGCGTGATGACCATCCCGCGGGTCTCTTGCTTGACGCTCGCGATCTTCTGGAGATCGCTCATCGCCTGCGCGTGCTTCCGCTCCGCCTCCGCGCGCGCCTTCTTCTCGGCGTCGAGCTGCTCCTGCGTCTTCGAGAGGTTCTGCTGGCTGCTCGCGAGGTCGGTTCGGGTCTGCGCGAGCATGTCCGCCTGCAGCGCCTGGGCCTCCCGGTCCGCCGTGGCCTTCGCCTTCTGCGCGATCTGGAGCTGTGCGCTCGCGTCCGCGAGCTGCGCCTTGCGGAGCGCGATGTACGCCTGGTCGCGCACGTGAGGCTTGTCGCCGTCGTCCGCGAACGCCTGCTCCGCCTGGTCGAGCGCGGTCTTCGCGGTGTGGACCTGCGCGGGCGTCTCGGCCGCCGCCGGACCGTTCGCGCTCTGCGTGTAGGCGCTGCGCGCGTCGACGAGCTCCTTCGGCGGGAGCGTGGGACCGCACGCGATGGCGCCGAGGGCGAACGCGATGACGCTGCCGAGGAGGACCTTGGTGGTGTTCTGGCTACGCATCGTCGTCCTCACTTTCCCGCCTTGTGGTCGTCGAGGTTCTTCCGGGCCTGATCGGCGCTCGTCTTCGCGGCCTGCTCGCGCGTGAGCATGACCGCGAGCTCGGCGTCGGACTTGGCGCGTTGCAGGACGATGTCGGCGCGCTCGTTGTCGCCGTCCCTCATCAACGTGCGCGCGGAAGCGACCTGCTCGTCTGCGAGCTTCACGTGGAGCGCGGCCTGCGGGTTGTGCTCGGCGCCGAGCTCACGCGCGCTGCGGATGGCGGCTTCGGACGCGGCGAGGCGATCGGTGGGCGGCTGGAAGCTGCTGCCGCACGCGACAACGAGCCCCAGGCCCGCGAGCGCGATCATCGAGGCGACGGTCTTCATGTGTTCCTCCATGGTTGACCTTCCACCGCAACAAGCGGACCGCTCCGAACGACGAGACTTCGCGTCGTTAGGCAGCCCGCCGCGTGGCGGCATGCCCCGCCGTGCCGTGCGCGCCGCACGCAGACGGTCGCGCTGGCCTCGGCGAGGGCTCGGATCTCGAAGAGGAGGAGATGAGACTCGAAGAGGAGGAGACCAGACGGGGAGCCGTCAGTTCAGATCGCTCTCGTCCGGCGGAGGCGTGAGGCTCGGCGAGGCGCTTTCGCCGCCCGCGCCGTTCGCGCCGTCGTCGCCGCCCGGCGGCGGCGCCTGGCTCTCGCCGCCCATGTCGGCGCCGGACTCGGCGAGGCGCTCGACCGCGACGACGCGCTCGTCGTCCTCGACGCTCATGATCTTCACGCCCTGGGCGTTGCGCCCGGTCTCGCGGATCTCGGAGACGGTCGTGCGGATCGTCTGCCCCTTGTCGGTGATGAGCATGACCTCGTCGCCGTCCTTCACGAGCTTAAGATCGACGACGGGGCCGTTCCGGTCGCTCGCGTCGATGAGGATGATGCCCTTGCCGCCGCGGTTCTGCGCGCGGAACTCCTCGAGCAGCGTGCGCTTGCCGTAGCCCTTCTCGCAGACCGCGAGGACGTGCTGGCGCTCGGGGTGCGTGACCGCCATGCCGACGACCTGGTCTTCCTCGGCGACGTCGATCGCCTTCACGCCGACGGTGCCGCGGCCCATCGCGCGGACCTGATCCTCGGAGAACCGGATCGACTGCCCGTGCTTTGTCGCGATCAAGAACTCGCGCGCGCCGTCGGTGAGGACGGCCGCGAGGAGCTGGTCGCCGTCCTCGACCTTGACGCCGATGATGCCCTTCTGGCGGAAGTTCTCGTAGTCGGTGACCTCGGTCTTCTTGATCTGACCGCGCTTCGTGAGCGTGACGACGAACTTGCCTTCCTCGATCTTCGGCACCTCGACGATCGCGGCGACCTTCTCGCCGGGCTCCATGCCGACGAAGTTGACGATCGCGCGGCCCTTCGCGGTTCGCGCGGCGATCGGGATCTCGTAGACCTTCTTCACGTAGACCTTGCCGCGGTCGGAGAAGAAGAAGACGTAGGCGTGCGTCGACGCGACGAAGAGCTGCGTGACCCAGTCCTCCTCGCGCGCCTCCATCCCGATCTTGCCCTTGCCGCCGCGCTTCTGCGCCCGGTAGGCCGACGGGTGGGTGCGCTTCACGTATCCCGCGTGCGAGATCGTGACGACCATGTCCTCTTCTTGAATGAGGTCTTCGTCGGCGATCTCGGCGTCGTTCGCGACGATCTCGGTGCGGCGCTTGTCGCCGAACTTCGACCGGATCTCCTCGAGCTCCATCACGATGAGGTCGAGCAGCACGCTCTCGTTGGCGAGGATGTTCCGGAGGCGCGCGATCTCGTTGCAGAGCTCGCCGTACTCCGCGGCGAGCTTCTCCTGCTCGAGGCCGGTGAGCTTCGCGAGGCGCATCTCGAGGATGGCCTTGGCCTGCCGCTCGGAGAGGAAGTAGTCGCCCTTCGCCTTCGCGGCCTCGATCTCGCTGTCCGGACGGCCGGCGCGCTGGACGAACGCCTCGAGGCCCTTCAGCGGGAGCTTCATGAGCGCGGCGCGCGCGGTCTCGGTGTCGCGCGAGCTGCGGATCGTCTTCACGACGAGGTCCACTTCGGTCGTCGCCATGCCGAGGCCTTCGACGATCTCGCGGGCCGCCTCGGCCTGCTGGAGCTCGAAGCGCGTGCGGCGCGTGACGACGTCGCGGCGGTGCTCGACGAAGACGGCGAGCGTCTCCTTGAGGTTCAGCACAGCGGGGCGCCCGCGCACGATCGCGAGGTTGATGACGCCGAACGACGACTGCAGATCGGTCAGGCGATAGAGCTGGTTGATGACGATCTGCGGGGCGATGTCCTTCTTCAGCTCGATGACGAGGCGCATGCCCTCGCGATCGGACTCGTCGCGGGCCTCGCTGATGCCTTCGATCTTCTTCTCGCGCATCAGCTCACCGATGCGCGCGTGGATCTTCGCCTTGTTCGCCTGGTAGGGGATCTCGGTGACGACGATCTGCTCGCGCTCGCCCTTGCCCGGCGCCTTCTCCACCTCCATGCGCGCGCGCATGATGATGTTGCCGCGCCCGGTGCGCTGCGCGGCCTCGATGCCGCCGCGCCCGAAGATGAGCCCGCCCGTCGGGAAGTCGGGGCCGGCGACGAAGCGCATGAGATCGTCGACCGGGCAGTCCGCGTTGCGGATCAGGTGCACCGTGGCGTCGATGATCTCGCCGAGGTTGTGCGGCGGGATGTTCGTCGCCATGCCGACGGCGATGCCGCCCGAGCCGTTGACGAGCAGGTTCGGGATGCGCGACGGCAGGACCGTCGGCTCGACCTTCGAGTCGTCGAAGTTCGGCGCCCAGTCGACGCACTTCTTGTCGATGTCGCTCAGGAGCTCGACGGCGACCTTCGACAGGCGCGCCTCGGTGTAGCGGTACGCGGCCGCCGGATCGCCGTCGACGGAGCCGTAGTTGCCCTGGCCGTCGATGAGCGGGTAGCGCATCGAGAAGTCCTGCGCGAGACGCACCATCGCGTCGTAGACGCTGCTGTCGCCGTGCGGGTGGTAGGAGCCGAGCACCGCGCCGACGATCGTCGCGCTCTTCTTGTACGCCGCGGTCGGGACGAGGCCCGCCTCGTACGCGGAGTAGAGGATGCGCCGGTGAACCGGCTTGAGGCCGTCGCGCGCGTCGGGGATCGCGCGCCCGACGATGACGCTCATCGCGTAATCGAGGTAGCTCGTGCGCATCTCGTCCTGGATCGAGATGGGCACCTTCTGACCGTTGGCGGAGGGCGGCGTTCCACCCGGCGGCGGAGCAGGCGGGACCGGCGGATTCACGTTCGACATCGGACACGGTTCTTAGACCGGTGGGGGTCGTGCGTGAAGAGGAAACGGCGCAGATTTGGGGCCTGATCTCGTGCCTTTGGAGGAGCGGCTCAGCCGCTCGGCGACGGGCGGCGCCCGCGGCGGCGAGACGGTCGCGAGGGGGCTTGCGACGCGGGTGGAGGGCTCATGGAATCGGCGGCGCGCGCCTGCGCTTCGGCGTCGCGTCGAAGGCGTCCGGATCGCACGGCCGGGCCCGCGCGGGACGGTGGTTGGACGGTGTTGTTGCCACCCGGAGCGCCGGCACGGACCGGGCGCGAGGCGTGCATTGTTCGGAACGGACAAGACCTTCGCGGCGGATTTCAGGGCCTTGAGGGCGTGCCGCTTTCGTTGCAGATCCGAACAGCGGAGGACACCGAGAAGTCGTCGGACGTCGCGTGCGAATTTTCCTTTTTTTCGCGTTGTCCCGAGTTAGGAAGCAACGTTCAATCTGCTGAGGCCGACGGGGCGGCCCATGAACCATCCGTCTCGCTCGACCGCTGCCGGTCGCGCTCGCTTTGCCGTGCGCGGCACCATCGCCAAAGGGGACATCATGAACTTCTCTCGAGGGGGAGCGCTGACCGCGCTCGCGTTGCTCGTCGCTCTGGGCTGTGGGGGCTCGGACGCGGCGCCGCTGGCTGCCGACTCGGGAACGCCGGAGGGCGAGACGGTCGTGATCGACCTCCCCGACGGCGGCAAGGCCGAGTCGCCGCCGCCTCCGCCGCCTATTGAGGTCGGGGGCACCGCTCCGCCCGAAGGCGTGTTCGTCTCCGCGTCGAAGGGGGCGCCTGGGAACGACGGAGCGCAGCGGCGGCCGCTGAAGACACTCGCGGACGCGATCGCGCTCGCGAAGCAGAAGAAGATGCCGGTGATCGCCTGCGCGGAGACGTATCCGGAGGCGGTGACGCTGTCCGACGGCGTCACGATGTTCGGCTACTTCGACTGCGCGAACCTCGAGGAGTGGAAGCGGATCACGACGCGCGCGGTGATCGAATCGCCGACGAGCCCCGCGGTCCTCGTCGAAGGAATGAGCCTCATCACGCGCTTCGAGGGCTTCGAGGTTCGTGGTCCAGACCTCACCTCGCCGGGATCGGCGGACGTCGTCGCCCAGACCTCCTACGCGATGATCATCCGGGGATCGTCGAACCTCTGGATGGACGAGGTCACGCTGCGCGGCGGCAAGGGACAGGACGGCGTCGACGGCGTGCAGCCGGCTCCGAACCAGGAGCGCAACGACCTCGCCACCCGATCCGGCCGCTCGGCAGGCGGGCAGGGGGCGGCGTGTGTGGGCGAGTTGTGCTTCAATCATGCGTCGACAACCGGAAGCGCCGGGGGCACGAGTCAATGTTTGATCGCCCCCAACGGGGGGGCAGGTGGGCGCGGCGGTGACGGTCCGTTCTTCAGGAATGGGTTCTTGGTTGCCGCGGTCACGACAGCGCAGGCGACGGGAAGGGCTGCACCAAAGAACACTCCGACCGCCGTTGGAGGTGCAGGCGGCGCGTCGGCAGCGACACCGACGGCGCTCGGGCAGGACGGGACGCCAGGACCGACCGGGAATCTGGGTGAGAACGGTGGGTGGTCGGTTAACGAGGACGGGATCGCGCCGGGTAACGGCACGGCGGGCACGAACGGCCAGCCCGGTCAGGGGGGAGGCGGCGGAGGCGGTGGACATTACTGGTATACCGAGTCCTACGGTTCGGGCGCCGTTGCGTCGACGGCTCCCTTGTACGGGCTCTACGGCGCCGGTGGCGGCGCGGGCGGATGCGGCGGTGTCGCCGGTACTCCGGGCACCGGGGGCGGTGGAAGTGTCGGCCTCTTCATCGTCTCGTCGACGGCGATCAAGATCGCCCACAGTCGGATCGAGTCGGGGAAGGGAGGACGGGCTGGCGTGGGCGCCCTCGGAACCCCAGGCCTGGGCGGAGGGTTTAGCGGCAGAGGGCGCTATGATGACGGTGGCGATCTCCGACCCAAGAATGTCTACGGCCTCGGTGGAGGAAACGGTGGCAACGGCGGCGCGGCGGGCATGAGCGGCAATGGCTCTCCTGGCCCGTCGCTAGCGCTTGTCTACAACGGAAGTCGGGTCGCCATCGATCAGGCGACGACGGGGATCTTCGTGGGCCAGCCCGGCGATGGCGTTCCCGCGACGACCTCCGCCGGAAAGACGCGTCCGGCTGTGGTCGGCGTCGCCAAGCAGGAGCACTCCTTCTAGGTCAGCGCGAGCGTCACATCACGAGGCGGCGCGCGCCGCCCGTGATGTCCTCGCGCCCACCCCGCGGGCCGTCGGGCGGCTCAGCGGCAGAAGCCGTAAATCGAGTCGATCGCGACGTCGTCGCCCTCGGCGGGGGTCGGCTCGCGGCAGATCGCGATGAACTTCGCCTTGAAGCGGTCGTAGACCGCGATGCGGTACTCGAAAAAGTCGCCCGTCGTCAGCGAGAGCTGCTGGAGGAATCCGAGCTTCGCGATCGACGGGCCGGCGAAGATCGAGACCTTCCAGCCCGAGCCGCAGCCCTCGTCACCGGGCGTGCAGGCGTGACCGCAGCCGGTGCCGACCGGGCGCATCTTCATCGACAGCGAGGAGAGCGTGATGTCGTCGCCGAACTCCGCGGCGAGGCAGCCGGTGACGTCGCGGCCGTCGAGCTTGTGCGTGCCGCCGCCCTGCCAGTCGAGCGCCGCGAAGCTGCCGTCGTCGTCGAGGACGTTGCCGACGTTGCACGCCGCGCCCGTCGCTTCGTCGGAGCTGATGTCGAACGCCTCGATGGGGAGCGTCGTGTCGCCCGACTTGCACGGGATCGACTCGCGCCGCTCCTGTCCGGCCGGCGCCGCGCCGCTGGTGCCGTCGTTCTTCACGACGGTCGTCGTCGTACAGCCTCCCGCTCCTACGGCGGCCGTCAGGAGCGCCGAGAAGAACGTCGTGGTGAGCGCGCGCGGGAAGGGAAGGAGGCGATGAGGCACGGCGGCTCATCTCTCGCACAACGGGACGTCCGGCGCCACACCTCTCGTGGATCGACCGTGACGCGAGCGCCTGCCCTTCGCGCCGTCGCGCGCCCGCGGCGAAGGGCGCTGTCGGACCGGGGCGACAGGACGTCGAGATCCAGCATCGCCACGACGCGCACGCCGGCGCCGGGCCGCGCCGATCAGAAGAAGTTGCCGATCGTGAACTCGAAGACGCTCGACTCTTCGTACGACAGCTTGTTCAGCGGGAAGCCCCACTCGAAGCGGAGCGGGCCGAGCGGCGAGAACCAGCGGATGCCCATGCCGCTCGAGAGACGGAGGTTCGTGATGCTGCCGGCGTCGAAGCACGGGCTGACGAGCGGCGAGAACTGGGGCGCCGGCGTCGTCTTGCAGAACTGCTGCTCGAGGTTGAACGTGTTGCCGGCGTCGAGGAACGTGACGCCGCGGATGCCGACCTTGTCGATGATCGGGAATTCGAACTCGAGGTTCGAGTAGTACTGGAGGTTACCGCCGATGTTCGCGCCGTTCGGGATCGGCGGCGCGTTGACGTCGAGCGACGAGTTGAGCGGCAGGCGCGGGCCGAGCGTGCGGAGTCGGTAGCCGCGGACGTCGAGGATGCCGCCGAGGAAGTAGCGCGCGAAGATCGGCACGCCCTGCGACAGCGGGCTCGTGATGACGCCGACCTTGTTGTTCATCTTGAGGATGAAGCCCGAGCCCGGCTGCTCGCCCTGTCCGAAGAGCGGGTAGTAGAAGCGGCCGACGAGCTCGTGGCGGAGGAACTCGATCTCGCTGCCGAACGCGGAGGTCGCGAGCTCCGTCGACGCCTGGAGGAACAGACCGCTCGACGGGAAGAGGCGGTTGTTTCGCGTGTCGTAGGTGATCGCGGGGCGGAGCGAGACCGTGCGTCCGGCGTTGAACAAGTTCGCGAGCGGGAGCCGCTGGAAGATGCTGACGAAGCCGGAGGTCGAGCCGAAGAAGGTGTTGACCTGGTTCGTGTCGACCGCGTCGTGCTGCACCGTCGTCGTCAGGCCGATGCGGAGCCACGGCTGGATCAGCGCGTAGCCGAACGTGAGCGCGCCGCCGAGCGTCCTGCGCGCGAAGTCCGGGAAGACGAGGAGGTTGTCGTAGAGCTCGACGCTGGACGACCAGTCGGAGTCGAGGAAGTACGGCTCGAAGAAGCGGATGCTGATGAGCTGGCGGAGGCCCGAGATCTGCGCCTGGAGGGCGAGCGACTGGCCGTTGCCGAAGAGGTTCGCCTGCTGGATCTGCGCGGTCGCGATGAAGTTCTCGATGCTCGAGAAGCCGGCGCCGACCTGGAAGGTGCCCGTCGGGCGCTCGGTCACCTCGAAGTTGATGTTGATCGACTCGGGCGTGGAGCCCTGCTCGGTCGAGACGTCGACGCGCTCGAAGTAACCGAGGGCGACGATGCGGCGCTTGCTGTCTTCGAGCTTCGTCTCGCTGAAGAGGTTGCCCTCTTCGATCTCCATCTCGCGGCGGAGGACCTTGTCGCGCGTCTTCGTGTTGCCCTTCACCTCGATGCGCTCGACGTAGACCAGCGGTCCGCGGCGGATCGGGATGATGATGTCGACTTCCTTCTTGACCGGATCGAGCTCGGTCTCCGGCTCGGCCTCGACGTTCGCGTAGCCGGCGTCGCGGTAGAGCGTGCGGACCGCCTGGAGGTCCTTCACGAGCTCGGCGCGGTTGAAGTAGTCGCCGCTCTTCGCGCGGACGAGCTGGCGCAGCGCGCGGCGTCCGCCGAGCGGCTCGACCTCCCTGCCGTCGGCGTCGCGCTCGTAGACCTTGAGCTGGCGGATCTTGAACCGCGGCCCCTCGTGGATGAGGAGCGTGATCTCGATGCCTTCGCGATCGGGCGTCAGCATGACGCGCGGCGTCCCGATCGACACGTTCATGTAGCCCTTGTCGTAATAAAGGGCGTTGAGCATGAGGACGTCGCGCTCGAAGACGTCCTGGCGGTACGGGCCGCCCGAGCCGAACGCGAAGAAGCCGCCCTGGCCCGTCTGCATGACGGCGCGGAGCTCGTCCTCCGGCACGTTGTAGTTGCCGACGAAGGTGATGCGGCGAACGGTGACGGGCTGGTGCTCGGTGATCGTGAACTTGACGATCACCTCGTTGTCGCGCTGCGGCTCGATCGCGCTCTCGACGTCGGCGAGGAAGTAGCCCTTCTCGGCGTAGGCGTCCTTGATCTTCTGGACGCTCCGCCGGACCGCCGGGACGCTCAGGATCGTGTTCGCCTTGATCTCGATCGCTTCCTGGAGCTTGTCGTTCTCGATCTCGCTGTTGCCTTCGAACTCGACGGCCTTGATGTTCGGGCGCTCGCGGACGAGGAAGCGGAGGATGATGCCGTGGTCCTCCCGCATCATGTCGACCTCGATGTCGTCGAAGAAGCCCGAGTCCCAGAGGGCCCGGACGTCGCTCGCGAGGTTCTCGACCTTGAAGAGGTGCTTCGGCTTCTCGCGGAGGTACGAGATGATGTCCTCCTTCGCGACGCGCCGGTTGCCGCTGATGTCGATGCGGAGGATCGGCGAGCCCTCGGCGCGCTCCGCTTCGCTCTGCGGGATGTTGATCGTCGGGCCCGCGGCCTGCGTCGACGGCCCGGTCGCCCCGCCGTGCTCCTCTTCTTCGTCGGTGGCGGTCGCCCCGGCGTCTCCGTCGGCGGCCGGGGCTCCGGCGTCGCTCGGTCCCGTCGGGCCTGCGCCGTTCGGCCGCGGACGCGGTCCGGCGTCGCCGATCCCCGCGTCATTTCCCTGCGCGAGCGCCTCGGGCGTGCCGAGCAGGCCCAGCGCGACGGTCGCCCCGAACATCGCGACGGCGAGCAAGAGCCCGCGCGCGAACCATCGGGCCTTCTCGAGGATAAAGAGCATCGCCAGAAAGAGAAGCTGCGGGGGTCCCTCAGTACTCGACGATCGCCTCGTAGGTCAACCGAGCGATTCCAGCCAGACGCAAAGATTTCCGCCGAGATCCTGGCGTGTTGGGTCCCAAAGACGCGCGGACTCTCGCGGGCGGCCGAAGCGGCGCGCGCGAGGGCGTGGCTCTGCGTGACCGTTGCACCGACGTCAGCCCGCATTCGAGGGCGGCGGCGCGACGCGTCAGGTCGCCGCCGCGGCGCGGCGCGGCCACCAGAGCCACGCGCTCCCGGCGATCGCCACCGGCAGCGTCAGCATCGCCAGCTCGATCGGGGCGTGGTCGGCGAGGAGCCCGACGAGGGGCGGGGACCAGAGGTCGCCGAAGATGTGGATCGAAAAGATGCTGAGCGCCATCGCGCTCGCGCGGAGCTCGGTCGGGACCGCCTGGAGGATGACCGCGTTGATCGGCGACGTGTTCAGAAAGAGCGCCGTGATCGCGAGGAACACCAGGGCGAAGAACACCGTCGGGCTCGGCGAGAGAAACGCGCCCGCGGCGAGCGGGGCGCCGATCGCGCTGCCTGTCGCGCAGATCCGGAGGAGCCTCTTCACGCGCAGGCGTTCGGCCTCCCGCTCGCGGGCCTGGGCGGCCTCGGGATCGCCGTTGTAGGACGCGGCGTCCTCGGCGTTCGCCTTCGGGAGGGCGGCGTTCGAGCTCCGGTCGGCCCAGCGCCCGCCGAGGATCGTGCCGATCGCGCCCCCGAGCACGGTGACGATGCCGAAGCGGAAGTTCGCCGTCGCGAGCGGAAGTGCATAGCGCGCGTAGAGGAACTTCGGCGCCCAGTAGGAGAAGGCTCCGATCGCGGCGGTGTACGCGCAGTAGCCGACGACGCCCTTTCGATAGAGGTCGACGCGAGCGAGCTTCTTCACGTCGCGGAGGAGGTCGGCCTTCTCGGTCGCGAGCTTCCGCTCGGGCTCGGCGATGAAGAGGCACGTCCCCGCGAGGAGCACGCCCGGGCCGCCCGCGACGAGGAACGCCGTCCGCCACCCCCAGCGGCTCTCGACGAAGCCGCCCACGAGGTAGCCGAGCGCGGCGCCGACGGGCGTGGCCATGTAGAAGACGGCGAGCGCGCGTCCCTTGCGGCGGCTCGGCGTGACGTCGTCGATGATCGTCGGCGCGAGCGTCGCGTAGCTCGCCTCTCCCACGCCGACCAGCGCGCGCGCGAGCAGGAGCGAGCCGATGCCGACCGCGACGCCGGAGCCCATCGTCGCGAGGCTCCACACGAGGACGCCGGCGGCGATGAGGCCCTTTCGCGGCAGACGATCGCCGAGCGAGCCGAAGATCGGCGACGTCAGGAAGTAGCCGACGAGGAAGACCGTCGCGAGCAGCCCACCCTGGAAGTTCGAGAGCGCGAGCTCCTCTTGCACCTTCGGCAGGACCGCCGAGACGACGAGGCGATCGAGGTAGTTGAGGAGGTTCAGCCCCGTCAAGAGCGCGAGGACGGTCCCGGGTCGTCGGATCACGCGGGGGAAGGTACAGGGAAAAAGGGGCGAGTTGTACGGCGCGCCGGGGCGACGCTAGACTCCGCGCAGTGCGGGGAGTCGCTGGAATCTTCGGGGGCGTCGCGCTCGCGGCGGCGCTCGTGCGCTGCTCGTCCTTCGAGAGCGTGCCCGGCGACGCGGGCGCCGACGCCTCGGAGCTCGACGACGCGCCGGCCCTCGACGAGGCGAGGCCGGACGCGCCCGCCGACGCGCCGCTCGACGCGGGGCGGTGCGACTCCGGCTGCCCGGGAAGCGGCGGCCCGTGCGCCGTCCGGGCCGGGCCGACGTGCATCGACGCGACGGAGGTGACCGTCGCCGACTTTCGCGCGTTCACCGAGAGCGTGCAGGGCACGACCCTCGAGGTCGGGGCGCCGTGTCCACCCGTGACGGTGGGCCTCCTCGGCGCGCGTCCGGACGAGTCGCTGCCCATGACCCAGGTGAGCTTCTGCGAGGCGCGGGCGTTCTGCGCGTGGGCCGGCAAGCGCCTGTGCGGGAAGGTCGGCGGCGGGCCGATCCCCACGACGGGACCCTCGAGCGGGCCGACGACGCAGCAGGCGGCGTGGTTCAACGCGTGCACCGGCGGGACGGCCGACCCTCACCCGCTCCTGTCCGACGGCGGTTGCCAGCTCGGCGCGAGCGGCCCGCGCGCCGCCGGCTCGGGCTGCCAGGGCGGCGTGCGCGGGCTCGTCGACATGGTCGGCAACGTGTGGGAGTGGATCGAGTACGTCGGCGAGCGGGACGGCGCCACGCCGGCGGTGTTCATGATCGGAGGCGGCTACGGCCACCCGCCGACGAGCACGACGTGCGGGAGCCTCGTCCAGGCGACGCTCCCGTTCCGCGGCCCGGACGTCGGGTTTCGTTGCTGCTCGCCCTGAGCAGAAGGGATCCGGCGCCGCGCTCGCGTCGACGGGGCCGCCCGCGCGGCGCGTGGACTCAGAGCGCGATGACGTCGGCGAGCGTGCTCGCGTACTCGGCGATCAGCGGGTGGCTCGGCAGCTTTCCTGCGCGCTCCTCGAGCTCGCGGAAGCGGGCGAGCTGAACGTCGCGCCCGCGCTTGAACATCTTCCACGGATCGCCGAACGAGATCGCGCAGACGACGATCGACTGCAGATTGTCGATCTTGTCCGCGAGCGTGATCGCCTGCGCCTCCCAGGGCTTCTGCGAGAAGTGCTCGAGGTAGAGGCGCTTTCGCTCTTCCCACGAGAGCGACTTGTCCTCCTCGCTCACGTGGCGGACGAGGTCGGCCACGCGCGCGCCGAACTTCGTCGCGAGCTCGTCGTAGGTCACGCCGCAGTCCTCCATCACGTCGTGGAGCGCGCCGGCGGCGACGACCTCCTCGGAGAAGGCGTGGCGCGAGAGGATGCTCGCTACGCCTGCGACGTGGCTGACGTAAGGAACCTCGGCGTCCGGGTACTTCCGGCGCTGGTCCTTGTGCCAGACGGCGGCCCAGTCGAAGGCTGCCTTGAGCAGGGGCGGACGGACGGGAGCAGGCATCGACGTCAGTCGCGGCGGAGCGTGACGCTCACCGGATCTTCTGAAAGACGTCGTCGTTCGGATCGAGCCGCTGGCGCCGCTGGGTCGCGATCGCGTCGGCGTCGACGTCGAGCTCGCTCGGCGACGGGATGCTCGACGAGCGGCGGCGCTGCTCGACCATCGCTCCGAGCACGGCGACCGCGCCGATCTCGTCGAGGCTGCGCGACGAGCCGCGATCGTCGGAGGAGCCGTCCGAGTAGGCGTCCGCGTCCGAGTCGGGCGCTGCGTACGGGAAGGTGGCCACGGTGGGGGGCATGGGGCTGCGGGTAAGGTACGTGCCGCAGCGCGGCGCGCCATCGGCGCGGACCGAAGAAACCCAATAGAGACGCGTTCTTCCGTCGCCGTCGTGGCGCAAAATTGCGCTCGGGCTGAACGCCTACGCAACGCTCGAGCTCGTCCTGCGAACGGGCACCGGAAACTTGACGTTCGTACAGTGAGCTGGTGAGTTCCCGCAGGGTTACCCGAGGGATCTCCTTTGGCAGCGAAGAAAACGACCTCGAACGGAACGAAGAAGACGGGCAGCGGCGGAGGGCCGGCGCGCGGCGGCAAGGGGCGCGGGAAGAACGCGCCCGTCGATCTCTTCGCGGTCGCGCCCGAGGAGCAGGTGCCGCTCCACGATCTCGCGCAGACGCGGTACCTGAACTACGCGCTGTCGGTCATCACGAGTCGCGCGCTCCCCGACGTCCGCGACGGCTTGAAGCCGGTGCAGCGCCGCATCCTCTACACGATGTGGCAGCAGCGCCTGTTCGCCGACGCGAAGCACCGCAAGTGCGCCACCGTCGTCGGCGCCGTGATGGGCAACTACCACCCGCACGGCGACAGCTCGATCTACGACGCGCTCGTCCGCCAGGCGCAGCCCTTCGCGATGCGCATTCCGCTCGTCGAAGGCTCCGGCAACTTCGGATCGCTCGACGGCGATCCGGCTGCGGCGATGCGGTACACGGAGTGCCGCCTCGAGGCGCTCTCCGCGGAGCTCTTGACCGGGCTCGCCGAGCAGACGGTCCACTACCGGCCGAACTACGACGGGACGAAGTCCGAGCCCGTCGTCCTGCCGGCGAAGCTCCCGAACCTTCTCATCAACGGCGCGACCGGCATCGCCGTCGGCATGGCGACGAACATCCCGCCGCACAACCCCGAGGAGGTGTGCGCCGCGTCGATCCGCTTGCTCGACGCGCTGCTCGAGGGCAAGCAGCTGTCTTCGCGGGAGCTCACGCGCACGATCAAGGGGCCGGACTTCCCGACCGGCGGGCAGATCGTGTCCTCGACCGAGGAGCTCAAGCAGATCTACGAGACCGGCCAGGGCAGCATCAAGGTGCGCGCGACCTGGGAGCCGGGGACCACGGGACGCGCGAGCAAGACGATCTACATCACGAGCATCCCGTACGCGACGAACAAGGCGGTGCTCGTCGAGCGCATCGCCGACGTCGTCCTCGGCCGCAAGATGCCGCTGCTGCTCGACGTGAAGGACGTCTCGACCGAGGACGTCCGCATCGAGCTCGAGCTCAAGAAGGAGGCCGACGAGCAGAAGGTGCTCGCGTACCTCTTCAAGAACACGCCGCTGCAGTCGAACTTCGCGGTGAACCTCACGTGCCTGGTGCCGACGGAGAACCCCGACGTCGGGCGACCCGAGCGCCTCGATCTGCGCTCGATGCTCTGGCACTACCTCCACTTCCGCCTCGAGGTGGTGACGAAGCGCCTCCAGCACGAGCTCGCGTCGCTCGCGAAGCGGATGCACATCCTCCAGGGCTTCGCCACGGTCTTCGACGCGCTCGATCAGATCATCAAGATCATCCGCGCCTCGGACGGCAAGGCGGACGCCGCCAAGAAGATCATGGCGCGCTTCAAGCTCGACGACGAGCAGACCGACGCGATCCTCGAGCTCCGGCTCTACCGCCTCGCGCGCCTCGAGATCCTCGTCATCCAGGAGGAGCTCAAGGACAAGAAGAAGCGCTCGGGCGAGATCAAGAAGCTCCTCGCGGAGGAGGGATCGAAGGGGATCTGGGGCATCGTCCGCGGCGAGCTCGAGGGGCTCAGCGCCGGGTTCGGCAAGCTCGGCAAGCGCCGCACGATCATCGAGGCCGTCGGCGAGGAGCGGACCTTCTCGGAAGAGGAGCTGATCATCGCCGAGGACAACCACGTCCTTCTCACCCGCGACGGGTGGGTGAAGCGGCAGCGCGAGATCAAGGACCCGGCCGCCACGCGCCTCCGCGAAGGCGACGGCGTGCTCGCGGTCGTCGCAGGATCGACCAAGTCGACCGTCGTCTTCTTCTCGAGCTACGGCACGGCCTACACGTGCCGCATCGCCGAGGTGCCGGCGACGACGGGCTACGGCGAGCCCATCCAGAAGCTCTTCAAGATGAAGGACGGCGAGTCGATCGTCGCGATGGCGTCGCTCGACCCGCGCGTCGTCGGCAAGCTCTCCGGCGACGAGCAGCACTACCCGGAGACGTATGCGCTCGCGGCGAGCTCCGACGGCAACGGCCTCACGTTCAGCCTCGAGGCGTTCCTCGAGCCGAGCACGCGGAGCGGTCGCAAGTACGCGCGCCTCGGGGAGAACGCCGCGATCGTCGGCGTCGAGGTGATCGGCGGCGAAGAGACCGTCATCGCCGTCTCGAAGAAGCGCCGCGCGCTCTTGTGCGACGTCGGTGAGGTGAAGTTCCTCGCTTCGGCGGGCAAGGGCGTCCAGCTGATGAAGCTCGCCGACGACGACGCGCTCCTCGCGATCAAGGCGGCGAAGGACGACCGCGACACGCTCACCGTCAAGACGAGCCTCGGCGGCGAGCAGCGCATCAACACGGGCCGGTACAAGCGGACGGGTCGCGGCGGCAAGGGGCACGAGGTGATCTCGCGCGGCGCCCTCACCGAGGTCGTGCTCGAGCCGCCGGTGGCGCCCGAGCCCTTCACCACGGAGCGGCCGCCGACGATCCGCCCGCCGGCCTGGCCCAAGCAGTAACGATAGAGTCCGCCACCTCGGAACAAGAGAGCAGCACCCATGGCGACCGAGTACACCGCAAAAGACATCCAGGTCCTCGAGGGTCTCGATCCGGTCCGGAAGCGCCCGGGCATGTACATCGGAGGCGTCGGCAGCGCCGGCCTCCATCATCTCGTCTGGGAGATCGTGGACAACTCCGTCGACGAGGCCATGAACGGCCACGCGAAGGAGATCACGGTCACGCTCCACAAGGACGGATCGAGCATCACCGTCTCGGACGACGGCCGCGGCATCCCGATCGACAAGCACCCGAAGCACAAGAAGACGGCGCTCGAGATCGTCTACACGACGCTCCACGCCGGCGGGAAGTTCGAGGGCGGCAACTACAAGACGTCCGGCGGCCTCCACGGCGTCGGCGCCTCGGTCGTCAACGCGCTGTCGACGAAGGTCGTCGTCACGGTGAAGCGCGGCGGGGCCGAGCACACGATGGAGTTCCGGCGCGGCGTCGCGCAGGGGCAGCTGAAGAAGGTCGGCGCGGCGCGCGGCAGCGGAACGACCGTCTTCTTCCAGCCGGACCCGCAGATCTTCCCGCGCACCGAGTTCGATCCGCAGCTCATCCGCGACCGCCTCGAGGTCGCGAGCTTCCTCCACCGCGGCGTGAAGGTCCGCTTCATCGACCAGGCGCACGGCACCGACGAGACCTTCAAGCACGACCAGGGGATCGTCGACTACCTGAAGAAGGTCATCGGCGAGCGCGGCCACAAGGCGATCCACGAGGCGCCGTTCACGCTCGTGAAGGAGAACGGCGCGAAGGTCGAGGTCGCGTTCCAGTGGACCGAGTCGACGGACGAGCACGTCCGGAGCTACGTCAACGGCATCCCCACCGGGTCGGGCGGCACGCACGAAAACGGCCTGCGGAGCGCGGTCGGCAAGGCGGTCCGCAACTTCATCGACACCCACAACCTCGCGCCGCGCGGCGTAACGCTCACCGCCGACGACATCCGCGAAGGCTTCGTGTCGGTCCTGAGCGTCTACATCGCGGAGCCGCAGTTCCAGGGGCAGACGAAGGATCGCCTCAACAACCCCGAGGTCCAGTCCTACGTCGACCAGGCGGTGCGCCCGGCGCTCGAGCAGTGGCTGAACTCGAACCGCAGCGTCGCCGAGCAGATCATCGCGCGCATCGTCCTCGCGGCGCGCGCGCGCGAGGCGTCGCGCGCGGCGTCGGCGGCGGTCTCGCGCAAGACGGCGACGACCGGGCGACTGACCTTGCCCGGCAAGCTCAGCGACTGCACGAGCAACGCCCGCGAAAAGACGGAGCTCTTCATCGTCGAGGGCGACTCCGCCGGCGGCTCGGCCAAGCAAGGACGCGACCGCGAGCTGCAGGCGGTCCTGCCGCTCCGCGGCAAGGTGCTCAACACCGAGTCGGTGGCGCTCGCGAAGGTGCTCGAGAACAAGGAGCTCGCCGACCTCGTCGTCGCGATGGGCTGCGGCGTCGGTAAGGACTTCGATATCGCCCGCCTCCGCTACGCGCGGATCATCGTGCTCGCCGACGCGGACTCGGACGGTCACCACATCTCGACGCTCCTGCTCACGTTCTTCTACCGGCACATCCCGGAGCTCTTGAAGAACGGCAAGGTCTTCGTCGCCGTGCCGCCGCTCTACCGCATCGACGTCGGCAAGGAGACGCACTGGGCCGCCGACGACGCGGACAAGGCGCGCATCCTGAAGGAAGCCGGCAAGGACGAGAGCAAGGTGGAGATCACGCGCTTCAAGGGGCTCGGCGAGATGATGCCGAAGGTGCTCTGGGAGACGACGCTCTCGCCGAGGTCGCGGCGTCTGCTCCGGATCGAGGTCGCCGACGCCCTCCAGACCGATCGCGTGATCAACGACCTGATGGGCAAGGACCCGTCCGCGCGCTTCAACTTCATCATGGAGCACGCACAAGAGGCCGCGGACATCGACGTCTGATCGGGCGCTCGACCAGGCGTCCGCGCTCGGCGCTGCACCGTCGCCCGTGCTCTGCCGTATCATGGCGGGCTTCGTCGATGCGGCGCACGCGATCGAGAACCCGACCCCGGCTCGCCGCGATCGCGATCGCGGCGGCGCTCGGTGCGCCTGCGACGGCGTCCGGGGCCGAGGAGCGGCCGATCGTGTTCTCGATCGCGCTCGGAGAGAGCCCGCTCGATCGCTGCGGCGGTCGCGAGGCGCTCACGCGCGCGGTCGAGGAGCGCCTGCGCCGCCCCGTCTTCGCCGACGAGGACGCCGCCGACATCGCGTTCGCGATCGCCGCGGAGCGCGCCGACGACGCGGTCGACTCGTGGCGCGCGGCGATCGTCGAGCGGGATCGCGCCGGCGCGGAGCTCGGGAGGCGCGACGTTCCGCTGCCCGCCGCCGACTGCCCGAAGGCCCTCGACACGCTGGCCGTGGTGCTCGCGATCATGGTCGGCCCTCCGCGCGCGACCACCGAGCCTCCGCGGCGCGCCGAGACGCCGCCCGTCGCGCCCGCGCCCCGCGGCACGGATCGTCCGCGCGAGCCGCGGAGGCCCCCGACGCCGCCCGAGCCGCCCGAGCCGCTCCGCTGGCGCGTGAGCCCGCTCGCCGGCGTGGCGGGAGGGACGGGCGTCCTCCCCGCGCTGGCCTGGGCGGTCGAGGCGGGGGCGGTGGTCCGGCCTCCCGTCCCGCGCTTCGCGCTGATCGCGCGCGCGGCGTACTGGCCGCCGCGGACGCTCGCGGCGCCGGCGCAGGCGGAGGTCGATCGGATCGGCGGCGCGGCGCTCGGGTGCCTCGAGCTCTACCGTTTGGGGAGCCTCGCCGCGGGGAGCCTCGCCTTCGGCGCGTGCGCGGGTGTGGACGCCGGCATGATCACGGCGCGCTCGGCCAACCTCACGACGTCGTCGAGGAGCTCGTGGATCGTCGGGGTTCTCGCGGAGGGCCGCCTTGGCTACCGTCTGGTCCTACGGCATGGCGTCGCCGTCGAGCCCTACCTTGCCCCGCAGCTGTCGGCGATCTTGCGCCGCGACCGGTTCATCTACCGGGACGCCGCCGGACGGGAGCGAACGCTCCTTTTCCCGGCCCCGGCCAGCTTCCAGGCCGGTTTCGGTGTCGTCGTGCATTTTCTTTGATGAAAACCCGGAGCGCGGTCCTTTTGTCGGGCGAGGTCTCCACCCGTGGCAGCGTTTGGCTATCCCGCTCCGGCTCCGGCCATCCCGGCGTCCCCGGCCGTTGTCGCCGCGAGCGCGGTGGACGGCGGCGCGGCGGTGACCGCGCCCGCGGTCACGACGTCGGCGGGCGTGTTCCGCGAGCACGGCGCCTTCGTGTTCCGGCTGCTCCGCCGCCTCGGGGTACCGGATGCCGACCTCGACGACCTCACGCAAGAAGTGTTCATCATCGTGCATCGCTCCCTCGATCGCTACGAGGAGCGAAACCAGATGCGCGCGTGGCTCTATCGGATCTGCGTGCGCGAGGCGTCGCGCCACCGGCGAAAGCGTCCCGCGCCGGCGTCGAACGTCGACGTCGATCTGCTGAGCCAGCCGTCCGGCTCGTCGCCCGAGGAGGCGGTGCAGGCGAGCGAGGCGCGCGCCGATTTCGATCGGCTCCTCGCGGTGCTCGACGAGGATCGCCGCGCGGTGTTCGTCCTCTACGAAGTGGAAGAGCTCTCGATGGAAGAAGTTGCTACCGCCGTCGGCTGTCCGGTCCCGACGGCCTACTCGCGCCTCCGTTCGGCGCGCCAGCTCGTCGTCGCCGCCGCCAAGCGCCTCGAGGCGCACCGCGAGCACGCCGAGAGTCACGCTGCCGGAAAAGGGAGGTCGCGATGAGCCTCGAAGGACCGCGCCGTCTCTTCGAGGGCGACGAGTCGAGTGGGCTCCTCCGCGGTGCGCTCGAGGCCGAGCGCGCCGACGCCGTCGACGAGCCGCGCCTGCGCCGGATCGAGCAGGCCGTCGCGATGATCGGCGCGGGCGTCGCGCCGCCGTCGTCGTCGCCGCCGTCGGCGCCCGCAGACGGCGCGACGAGCGTGAAGCCCGCCGCAGGGGGATTGGCCTCGAAGGGGCCGCTCGTGCTCCTCGCCGCGGCGACGTTGGGCGGGCTCGCCGTGGTCTTCTCGGTCAGCGGCGAGCCGGCGCCGGCGACCCGACCCGCTCCGCAGCGCGGTCCGGAGGTCGTCGCGGCGCCCGACGCGCCACGTGAGCCCGAGCCGCGTCCCGCCGAGCCGACGATCGCGACGCTCTCGCCGGCGGATCTCCCGACCGCGCCTGCGCCGCCGCCCTCCGCGAAGACCGCGCGCGCGACGACCTCGGCGACCGAGAGCGACGAGATCGCGCTGCTCGCCCGCGCGCACGACGCGCTCCACGACGATCCCGCCCGATCGCTCGCGCTCTGCCGGGAGCACGAGGCGCGCTTCTCCGGCGGGCACTTCGCCCAGGAGCGCGAGGCCGTCGCCGTCGAGGCGCTCGTCTACCTCGGCCACAAGGACGACGCCGCGCGGCGCTGGAGCGAATTCCAGCGGCGGTATCCGTCGTCGAGCCACCGCGTTCACCTCGCAAGCCTCTTCGCGGCCTCGCCCGCGCCCTGATCCTCGCTCGACTCGAACCCTTCGCCCGCCGCTCGCCCCGAGCGACGCCTGAGGTCATCCTTGTCATCTTCGTCGAAGAAGGCCCTCGTCACGTTCGGCATCGTCGCCCTCGGCGTCGCCGCCGTCGCGTGCACCGAGCGCATCTACATGGGCGAGGTGCGGCCCCCCGACGGCCCGCCGAGCTTCACGGACCCGAGCTCCCGCGACGCGGCCCTCGAGGGTGGCGGCCGCCTCGAGTGCATCGGGACCGAGTGTCCGTCGCCGTGGACGACGTGCATCACGGAGGACGGCCCGACGTACAAGTGTGGGACCGACCTGAAGCGCGATCCGAACCACTGCGGCGCGTGCGGGAACAAGTGTCGCGACTACAAGCAGCTCCACATGACGTCCCGCTGCGTGGACGGCGCGTGCGAAGTCGAGTGCTATACCCCGCCGACCGCGTACGATCCGTCAGACTGGCGAAACTGCAACGGCCTCGTCGACGACGGCTGTGAGGTCGACATCCACCACGACCCGAAGCACTGCGGCGCGTGCGGGAACGCCTGCGCGCCCGGGCTGCTTTGCAACGGCGGCCAGTGCGGGTGCCCCGCGGGGCAGCTCCAGTGCGACGACATCTGCGTCGATCCGATGACGAACGACGCCCACTGCGGCGGCTGCTGGAACGGTTGCGATTCGCCGCCCGACGGATGCGACCCGATGCCGCCACGGACCCGCTACGGATGCGCGAACGGCGCGTGCACCGTCCTGAAGTGCCAGGATGGGCCGGCGGACTGCAACGGGGACCTCGGCCAGAGCAAGTGCGGCGGCGACGGGTGCGAGGTCGAGAGCCTCGCCACCACCGAGAACTGCGGCGCGTGCGGGATCAAGTGCGCAGCCGGCCTGTCGTGCATCGACGAGGGCAACGGCTTCGAGTGCGGCATCCCCTGCGTGAAGTTCGGCAAGGTCCTCTGCGGCGACCGCTGCGTCGATCTCCTGACGAACAGCGCAAACTGCGGGAGCTGCGGGGCGTCTTGCGGCGAGCCCGGACCGAACCAGGCCAGCGTCTGCACGAAGGGGATCTGCGCCTACGAGTGCGCGCCCGGCTTCGGCGACTGCAACGGCGATCCGTCCGACGGCTGCGAGACCAACCTCTCCGTGCACCCGGCGAACTGCGGCGCGTGCGGGAACGCGTGCGACCTCGCCGCGGGGCAGCCGTGCATCGAAGGAGCCTGTCTGATGACCGAGTGTGACGCGGGGGTGCCGCGATGAAGGCGCGCTCGAAGATGACGGGTGCGACGCGGCGGGGCCCGTTCGTCGCGGTGGGCCTCGCGCTGGGCGGCCTTCCGTTCCTCGTCGGCCTCTCCGGGCTCGTGTCGAGCTGCGCCGCTACGGATGACGGCGACACCGACGTCCCGATCGCGCCGGCGCCGCTGCCCGAGGCGGGCGCGACGGACGGCGCGTCCGAAGCCGGCGTGGACGGCGGCTGCGACGCGTCGGATCCGGCCTGCGTGACGAAGCCGATCTCGTGCGACGAGGCCGCGTGGTGCCCGGTCGCCACCAACGTGAGCTCGGGTTATCCGCTGACGGCGGTGTGGGGATCGAGCAAGACCGACGTCTGGGCCGCGGGCTCGGGCGGCACGGTCATTCACTGGGACGGCGCGGCCTGGAAGGCGACGCCTCCGGATCCGGCGCTCACGAACACGTTCCGCGTCGTGACGGGCAGCGGGGCTGGAGACGTATGGGTCGCCGCCGCGACGGACGTAATCTTCCGCTCCGACGGCTTCAAGAACGGGACTGCCGCCTGGACGCGGGTCCCCAGCGCGGCGCCGCCGGAGGGCGCCGCGGCGCCGATCTACGCGGGCATCAGCGGGGGCGGCGACCCCACGTTCGGTGGCCAGCCGTTCTTGCTCGAGAGCTTTTCGTGGGGGAACCGGATCGCCAAGAAGCCCGGCGCCGGGCCGATCGCCTGGGAGACGGCGGAGGGGTCAGCCACGGTCAACGGCATGTGGGCCGCGTCGGCCGACGACGTCTGGCTCGTCGGCGACAACAGCCTCGAGAGCTTCGGCGGCCTTCCGTGGCAGCGCGCCTGGACGGCGCACGGCACGCGGGTGGGTGACGAGCTCGTCTGGACGCCGGTGGAGAGCCAGGCGAACGTGGTCCTCCGCGCCGTCTGGGGGAGCGCGGCGTCGGACGTCTGGGCGGTCGGCGACAACGGCACCGTCCGCCACGTCGGCGCCGGCGGCGCGGAATGGAGCGTCGTCGGCGCGCCCACTCGCGAGAACCTCCGCGGGATCTGGGGCTCCGCGGCGAACGACGTCTGGGCGGTGGGCGAGCTCGGGACGATCCTCCACTGGGACGGTGCGACGTGGAAGGAATCGGTGGCGGCGTTCCCGGTCAACCGTCGGCGCCCCCATCTCTACGGCGTGTGGGGCAGCGGCCCGAAGGACGTGTGGATCGTCGGCGATGGGATCGCGCTCCGGTTCACGGGAGGTGCGAAGTGAAGCTGTCACGTGACCGCATGATCGTGCTGGCCCTCGCGCTCGGAGCCGTCGCGACCGCGACGATCTCGTGCGCCGATACCGAGGCCGACCCGTACACGCCGCCGCCGGTCGACAACGGCGACGCCGCGCTTCCCGGCGTCGACGCCGCGGATACGGCGCCGGACGCTTCGCCCGAGGCGGGGCCACGCGTCTGCTCCGATCACGGCTTCTGCCACACGAGCGTCCCGGCGGACCAGGTGCTCGCGGGCGTCTGGGGCGACGGCACCGGCGTCGCGTGGGCGGTGACCGCCAAGGGCGACGTCCTCCGCTGGGACGGAAACGCGTGGAAAGTGCACGCATCGAAGCTCGGACCGCTGCGCGCGATCTGGGGCAGCGGTCCGACGGACGTGTGGATCGGCGGCGAGAGCGGGCTCTACCACGGGACCGGCGCGACCTCCGCGGCGCTCGCGTTCGCGCCGAGCGCGCTCCCCGAGAGCGCGACGGTCGCGTCGATCTGGGGCGCCTCGGCGACCGACGTCTGGGCGGTGGGCTGGCTCGAGGACGAGATCGGCGAACGGCAGGGGAGGGTCTTCCACCTCGGCGCCGGCGCCGGGGCGGAGTGGACGCTCGATCCGCTCTCCGTCGAAGGCGCGGAGTACTCCCACGTCGCGGGCAGCGCCGGCGCCGGCGTGTGGATCAGCGGCGCGCGCCCGAGGCCCGACGAGCCGTGGTTGAACGAGATCCTCTTGTTCCACAAGAGGGGCGCGGGCAAGTTCGCGCTCGAGACGCTCCCTGACGATCCGGTGCCGTACGAGCCGATGGGGCAGATCGGGAGCGTCCGCGCGATGGCCGTGACGGCGGACAGCCGGATCTGGATCTACGGAGACAACGTGATCGAGGGCCCGGGGATCTGGCGCGGGACGAGCGCCGACGGCGGAATGACGTTCACATGGACACACGCCCCGGACGGAGATCCCCTGGCACCCCGGATCACGGCGGTGTTCGGGACGTTGGCCGACGACGCGTGGGCGGTGGGCGAGCTCGGGCGCGTCCGGCGCTGGGACGGCGCCGAGTGGAACACCGCCGCCATCACGTTGACGAAGCTGCCGGTGGTCGACACGTTCCGCGCCGTCTGGAGTCGCGGCGCGGAGGAGGGGTGGGTCGTGGGTGACGGGATCGCGCTCCGGTACGATCCGGCGCAGAGGAAGGACGGAGGCGCCAAGTGAGCGTCGTTCACTCGAGCTTGCGCTCCGCGCTGGTGCTCTCGACCGTGCTCGGCTCGGCAGCCTCGCTCCTCGCGATCGGCTGCGGCGAAGATGCGCCGGACGCCGCCGCGCCGGACGCGTCGCCGGACGCGCCGAGCACGGCAGACGACGCGGCGAGCCCGTCCGACGCGGGTGTCGATCCCGACGCGCGCGGCGCCTTCGACCCCGCCGACGTCCCGGTCGTGTGCGACGGTTCGCCGTGCGCCACGGAGCTCGTCGCGGGCGGCGATCACTTCTGCGCCCGCATGAGCGACGGCACCGTGCGCTGCTGGGGCGACGACACTTTCGGCGCGCTCGGCGCGGGCGAGCCCGGCGATCCGGACGATCCCGGCGACTCGAAGGGCGCGGACGGCGGAACGACGGCGCGCGTCGTCGCGGACCTCGGCGGAGTGACGCAGCTCAGCGCCGCCGGCGGGACGACGTGCGCGCGCGTCGACGACGGCGGCGTGCGCTGCTGGGGCGACAACCGCTACGGCGAGCTCGGGCTCGAGATCGATCCGCCGCTCGCGGACTGGGACCCGCACCCGACGCCGGCGCCGGTCGCGCTCGAGGAAGCCGCGACTCGCGTGGACGTCGGGCACGGCACCGTGTGCGCCGTGCTCGCGAGCGGCAAGGTCTGGTGCTGGGGCAGGGACGACAGGCTGCAGCTCGCGCGCGACCGCGGCGGTCCGGATCCGGTCTTTCCGGATCCGTTCGGCGGACCGGGGCCGGCCTCGCTCGAGGCGCTCACGCTCACGCGGGCGACGGCGGGGAGCTTCACGACGTTCGGCCTCTCCGCGGCTGGCGAGGTCTGGAGCTGGGGCGCGCTCGCCGGCGAAGACGGCGTCCTGTCGGGTCGGATCGCGTCGCTCAGCCCGGCGCGTACGCCGAAGCGCGTCGCCGGCCTGTCGAAGCTGACGAGCTTCGCGGCGAGCGCCTCGGTCGAGGTGCCCTACGAGATGCCCCCGTGGGATCCCAGCGCGCCGCCGCCGCCACCTCCTCCTCCGCCGCGGGCCCACGCGTGCGCGATCGCGGGCGGCGAGGTTTACTGCTGGGGCCGAAGCTACGCCGGCGCCCTCTGCACCGGACGGCCGGACCGCGAGCCGTTGCCCGCCCTCGCGCCGGT
The DNA here is from genome assembly GCA_019637225.1 of Labilithrix sp. Taxonomy (GTDB): domain Bacteria; phylum Myxococcota_A; class Polyangia; order Polyangiales; family Polyangiaceae; genus Labilithrix. The sequence goes on along the minus strand of JAHBWC010000008.1, from coordinate 88,486 downwards.
CTCGGCGAAGACCTGGCCACAGCAGGTTGCGGTCGGCGACGAGATCACGTGCGCGCGCATGACCGACGGCAGCGTTTTCTGCTGCGGGAGCGACGCGCGCGGACGGCTCGGGACCGGGAGCGTGGCGATCCTCTCGCCGTGGCTGGCGAAGGCGAGCGCGTTCACCGGCTACGCCGTGCAGGTCGCGACGAGCAACCGCGCCGTCTGCGCGCTCGTCCGCGACGGATCGGTCCAGTGCTGGGGGAGCAACGAGAAGGGCGAGCTCGGCCGAGAGCCGGACGAGTCCAACCACCCGTCGCCCGTGACGATTGTCTTCTAGAGAGGTCCGAGATCATGCCTCGCGTCGCTTCCATCTACGCCTCGGTCTTCGCTCCGGGAGCGCTGCTCGCGGTCATCGTCGGCGCGTGCAGCGCCGACCGCGACTCGTTCGCAGATCCCGCACCGCCCTTCACCGGGCCCGACGCCGACGTTCCCGACGCGCCCACGTGCGGGTTTCGCTGCTCGCGCGATCTGAAGAAGGTGCTGAAGGGTTGCGAGTCCGACGAGGGCGAGGGCGAGGCCGAGGTCATCCGCGAGTGCCCGCAGGGCCAGGGCTGCGGCGTGGACACGTGCGTCGACGCCTGTCAGAGCGCCGCGCTCTCGAAGGGATCGGCGGGGTGCTCGTTCTGGACGTTGCCCGCGGACGACGCCGTCTACGGCGCCGGCGCGTGTTTCGTGGCGATGGTCGCGAACACCTGGGACGTCCCCGTCAACCTGACGGCCGACTACGGGAGCGACGCGCTCGACATCTCGAAGTCGATCTACACCGTGACGCGTACGAAGGGGGATCCGGCGTATGCGAGGCTCGACGGCGCCCTGCCTCCGGGGCAGGTCGCGGTCGTCTTCCTGGCGCAGTCGGCGAACCTCCAGAACCCACCCGGCGGCAAGCCGGCGGCGTTCTGCCCGAAAGGGGTCGTCCCGGCGCTCGACGTCGACCCGATCCGGCACGGCACGGCGAAGACGCGGGCGTTTCACCTGAAGGCCGACGCTCCCGTCGCGGCCTACTCGATCTTCCCCTACGGCGGAGCGCCGAGCGAGATTCCGACGGCGACGCTGCTCCTGCCGGTCGCCTCGTGGGACAAGAGCTACCTCGCGATCTCGCCGGCGAAGTTCGGCGATCCGGCGAAGGCCGTCCTCGATCGGCGGACGCTCCAGATCGTCGCGAACGAGGACGGCACGAAGGTGTCGATGCGGCCGACCGTCGACGTCGCGCCCGGCGAGGAGGTGTCGCGCGCGGTCGCCGGAGAGGTCGTCGAGTGGACGCTCTCGCGCGGCGAGGTCCTCCAGATCACGCAGGAGCGCTCGACGTCGGGCAGCCCGCTGCTCGCGAACAAGCCGGTGGGCGTGTTCGGGGGATCGCCTTGCTCGTTCTTTCCGTCCGACACTCCGTACTGCGATCTGAGCCAGCAGCAGATCGCGCCGTTCGCGCAGTGGGGCACGTCGTACGCGCTGGTGCCGTACCTCTCGCGCATCCACGCGATCAGCGGGACCATCCGCGAGACCGTGCCGTGGAGCTTCGTGGGTGCGGTCGACGGGACGGTCCTCTCTTACGATCCGGAGAAGCCGTCGGGCGCCCCCGAGACGCTCCAGGCAGGGCAGATCGTCAGCTTCAGGACCGACGCGCTCGTCACGGTGAAGAGCCAGGACGCCAAGCACCCCTTCCACGCGTCGGTGTACATGACCGGCGCGACGGCGGGCGGCGGCGTTGCCGGCCGTGGCGTGACGCTCGGCGATCCCGACTTCGTCAACGTCGTGCCGTCCGAGCAGTTCCTCGATCGGTACGTCTTCTTCACGGACTTCACGTTCCCCGACACGTCGCTCACGCTCGTGCGCCGCAAGACGTCGACGGGCTTCAAGCCGGTGACGCTCGCGTGCGCGGGTGAGATCACCGGCTGGGAGCCCCTCGGCACGAGCGGCGAGTTCGAGTACGTGTGGGTCCGCCTCACGAGCGGGTTTGCGCCGCAGACCTTCACCGGCGGCACCTGCGGCTACGGCCGCCAGGAGGCGCGAAGCGAAGGCCCGTTCGGCGTCACCGTGTGGGGCGTCGGCAAGGACGCCAGCTACGGGTACGCCGGGGGAATGGGCGCGCGGCCCATCAACGAGGCTCCGCTGCCGGTCGTGCAGTGAGCGAGGCGCGTACGCCGGGCTCGCCGGCGATGCGCGGACGGTTGCGATTATTTTTGCGACCTCGAGGGGCGAGCCGGCTCTTGGGAGGGCGACGCAAGGAGCGTCGCACTTCCAAGGAGTCTCGACATGCTTCGTTCGACCCTCAGCACCGTCCTCGTCTCGCTCTCCCTCGCCGCGCTCGCCGGCTGCTCCGGCGGCTCCGATCCCGACGAGGGGACGTCGGCGCCGACGTCGGCCCAGAACACCAAGGAGCCGTCCAAGGCGTCCGACTCGGACGGGACCGAGCCCGCGGACGACGAGGGCTCGAGCCTCGGTCCGGAGTGCAAGAGCTACCTCGCCTGCTGCGACGAGATCGCCGAGTCGCAGCCCGCGCTCGCCGGATCCTGCGACTCGACGCGAAAGTCCGTCGAGGACGCGACGAAGAAGGGGACCGCGACGACGTCCTTCGAGTCGTCGTGCAAGCAAGCGCTCGCGTCGATGCAGAGCGCCGGCTACTGCGAGTAGCATCGGCCAGCGTACGGCGCCGTCGCGGGGCGGCGCCGGGCGAGCCGCACGTCGAACGGCCTTGCGTCGAGCGCCGAGCTGGGTGAAACACGGGCATGCTCCGCGTTCGTGCAGCCCTCGCGTCCGGAATCCTCCTCGCCGTCGCCGCCGGCTGCGGCAGCAGCCCTCCGCCGGCCGCGCCGCCTCCGGCCCCGGCGGAGACGCCCGCGGTCAGCGCCCCCGACGCGGGCGCGGCGGGCACGAGCGCCGGCGGCGTCGACGCCGCGGCGCTCGAGAAGCTCACCGCGGAGGAGGCGAAGTCGGGCAGCTGCGACCCCGAGCACAAGGCGGCGCTCGAGAAGCTCCTCGACGAGGTCGAGGCCAACGTCCGGGCGAAGACCGAGGACGGCAAGCCGCTCAAGATCGAGTCGTTCACCAAGCGTGTCCTCGCGCTCTCGGAGGCGGCCAAGGGGATCCAGCTCACGTTGAGCGGGAAGGGGACGCAGGTGCACGTGATCGCGTTCTCGCCGAAGGAGGTGTCGCTCGACGCCCTCGCCGGCAACGCCGCCGCGACGACGATGCGCTCGTCGTACAAGGCCGAGGTGACGAACGGGCCGGCCACGATCACGCTGCCGAAGGTCGGGGGCGCGGTGCCGCTCGAGGGCGACAGCCGCCAGATCGAGATGAAGCCGGGCTCGCCGCTCGAGGTGCGCATGCGCGGCCAGGGCTGCGCGGGCGTCGTCGTCTTCTCGAAGAGCTGAGCGCGCGGCTCGCGACCGCGCGTGCGGTCACTTGCAGACGTACGGCCGATTCGCGGGGATGCACTCCTTGCGCGTCTCGGTAATCGGCTGGCAGACGAACCCGCTCGGGCAATCCTTCGGCTGAACGCAGCGGTGATTGCAGACGTAGGGGTTGTCGTCGATCGCGATGCAGCTCCCGCCGATGCACTCGAGCCCGGCGAAGCCGTCGCCGGTGGGGCTGCAGCACTCGCCGGCGATGCGCGTCCCGAGCTCGAACTCGGCGGCCGGGATGCACGTGAACGCGCCGCTCGGCTTGCAGAAGCCTTCGTCCCCGGGCGTCCCGCCGTTGTCGCAGGTCCACGTGAGCTCCGGCGCGCGCTGGCAGGTGGAGCCCGAGCGGCACGCGTCGCGGCACATCTTGCCGCCGCCGAGGTCTTCGCAGCGTCGGCTGCGGCACTCGCCGTCGTCCTTGCAGCAGTAGCCGCTCGGGAGCGCGCCGTACGGACCGGGGCCGAACCCGGGCGGCGCGTCCTTCTTCGCCTGATCGTCCGGCAGCCGCCCGCTCGCGCCCGATGAGCCGCTCGAGCCGTCGTCGTCCGCCGCGCCGGTGCCGGCGTCGCCGCCGGCGGTGCCCGTTTTGAGCTCGCCGCACGCGACGAGCAGGGCGCAGGCGAGGAACGTGCAGGCAAGGGGGCGGCGGACCACGAGCGGCCTATAGCACCTCACGCAGCTCGCGCACGGCGCGCTGCGTGAGCGCGTCCGCGGCGCCGCGGCGACGTCGTCCGGCCGTGGGGTCGCGTCCGGCCGCGTTGACGCCGGCGCCGGCCCGCGGGCACAATCGGGATATGGCGCGCGCCACGACGCTGTTCGTCGCCACCGACGAGGATCTCGTCCGGCTCTTCGTCGCCGTCCGCCACGCGCTCGAGCAGCCGATCACGACGGTGAAGAAGAACCCCGTCATGCACCAGCTGCTCGCGACCTCGTCGTGGGATCCGGGGGAGGACGACGAGGAGGCCGCGATCTCGTCGCGGAGCCCGTCGCCGCAGCCCGGCGCGACGGCGTCGATCTACGCCGGGGGCGGCGGAGACCCGATCGATCCCGTCGTGTCGCCCGAGTCGCGCCCGGCGATCGCGCTCGAGGAGACCGCGCCGCTTCGCCTCCGGGCGCTCCCTCACGCCGCGGTCGTCGGCATCACCGGCCTCGAGCTCGAGGCGCTCACGGTCGTCCTCCTCGGCGAGAAGAAGCCCCCGGCGCGGATCGTCGAACCCCTCGACGACGACGGCTTCGTCGACGGCCTCCCGACGGAGGCGCTCGCGCCTCTCGCCGAGCTCACCGACGATGCCCTCGCCGAGCTCGTGACGAAGTGGAACGCCGCGCTTCGGATCACGCGGAGAAAGGCGGAGCCGTCGTCGCTCGTCGCGCTACGAGCGCTCGCGCGCGAGGCCATCGCGCGCGGGGGTCACGTCTTCACGCACATGCCGCTCTGAGCGCGCCCGTTCGAGGCGCGCGCCCGGCGCGCTCGCCGTGCGCGCTCAGGCGACCGCGACCTGTCCGTCCGCGCTCGACGCGGTCTTGCCGGCCTTGGCCGCTTCGCTGACCTTCACGCTCACGAGGCGGGAGACGCCCGGCTCGCCCATCGTCACGCCGTGCAGGATGTCGACCATCTGCATCGTCTTCTTGATGTGCGTGATCAAGATGAACTGCGAGCGATCGGTCATCTCGCGGATCGCCTCGCAGTAGCGACCGACGTTCGCCTCGTCGAGCGGGGCGTCGACCTCGTCGAGGATGCAGAACGGCGACGGACGGATCGAGAAGATCGCGAAGATGAGCGAGACGGCCGTGAGGGCCTTCTCGCCGCCGCTCATGAGCTCGATGCTCGAGAGCTTCTTGCCCGGCGGCTGCGCGATGATGTCGATGCCCGTCTCGAGCATGTCCTCCGGGTTCGTCAGGCGGAGCTCGGCGCGGCCGCCGCGGAACATCTTGGGGAAGAGCTCCTGGAAGCGCGCGTTGACGGCGGTGAACGTGTCCGCGAAGAGCTTCTTGCTCTCGCGGTTCATCTGCTGGATGGCGCGCTCGAGGTCGGCGAGGGCCTTGTCGAGGTCGGCCTTCTGCGTCGTGTAGAAGTCGTAGCGCTTCTCGGCCTCCTCGTGCTCGCGCATCGCGTCGAGGTTGACCGAGCCCATGCGGTCGATGAGACCGCTGAGCTCCTGCACGCGCGAGCGCGTCTCGCCGTCGGGCGGCGGACGGAGGTGGTAGTCGCCGACGACGCGACCGAGCTCGAGCCCGCGGAACTTCTCGCGGACGGAGTTGAGCAGGTGCTCCATCGCGATCTCGCGCTCACGGAGCGCCATCTCGTGCGCGCCGAGCGCCTCGCGCGCTTCCTGGGCGCGCGTGCGGAGATCCTTGAGGCCGGCCTCGCGCTCCTGGAGGCTCACGCGGAAGGCCTCGAACACCGTGCGCGCCTCGGCGAGCGCCTCGGCCGCGACGCGGGCGGCGTCGTGCGCGTCGATGAGCCGCTCCTTGTGCTTCACGAGCGTGGCGGCGGTCTCGCCGAGCTCGCGCGCGCCTTCGCACAGCTCGCCGTCGAGGCGGCCCGCGCGATCCGACAGCTCGGCCTCGCTGCGCGTGAGGCGCTGGAGCGTCCCGCGGGCGGCGGTGAGCTTCTCCCGCGCGCCTGCGAGCGCGACCTTGCGCTCCATCACGAGCTCCTGCTGCGTCTTGACCTGCTCGCGCCACTCGGCGGCGCGGGCCTCGGCCTCGCCGATCTCGGCCGCGGCGCCGGCGAGCTCCTCGCGCGCCTGGTCGAGGACCTCTTGCGCGGCCGCGCGCTCGGCGTCGGCCTCGTCGATCGCGCGGAGGAGCTCCTCGAGCTCGCCGTCGATCGCCGCGATGCGCGTCGTGTGCTGCGCGCCCTCGGCCTCGGCGTTCTTGTGGTCCTTCTCGGCGTGGACGAGCGCGAGCTCGCTCTGGTGCGCCTGCTGTCGCGCGCGCTCGAGGGCGCCCTGCGTCTCGCCGATCTGCGTGCGCAGACCCTGGTGGGTCGCGAGCCGCTCGCTGACGAGGGCGTCGAGGCGGCTGACCTCGTCGCCGAGCTCGCGCATCTCGCGGCGCACGTCGAGCATGTGCGCGCCGGCTTCCTGACCTGTGCCGCCGGAGACGCGCCCGTCGGCGTGGAACACCGTTCCGTCGCACGTGACGATCGTGCCCTCGTGGACGGCGACCCGGAGCGCGAGGGCGGCCGCGACGTCACGGACGACGACGGTCTCGCCGACGACGGCGCGGACGAGCGCCTCGTCCTCGGGCGCGAAGCGGAGCGCGTCGACGAGGCGACCGACGACGCCGTCGATCGCCGGGAGCGGCCTCGTCGCGCGGCCCGCGACGTACGCCGGGTGGCGGGCGACGATGGTGGCGCGGCCCTTTCGCGCGGCCGCGAGGTCCGCGAGGAGCGCGACGCCGCGATCGAGGTCCTCGACGACGACGTCCTCGAGGTGGCTGCCGAGCAGGCCGGCGAGCGCGCCGGTGAGCTCGGCCGGCGCCTCGACGCGGTCGGCGAGGAGGCCGGCGAGCGACTGGTCCTTCGTCTCGACGAGCGCCTTCGCGCCCGCGCCGACGCCCTCGCGTCGCGCGTGCATCTCCGACAGCGCGTGGAGGCGCGAGCGCTTCTTGCTCGCGTCGGCCTTCGCCTCGTCGAGGAGCTGCTCGCTCTCGGCGATGGCCCGCCGGAGATCGCCGAGGCGCTCCTCCATCTGCGCCTTCTCTTCGGCGCTCGTGACCTTGCCGGTCTTGAGGTCCTCGATGGCGAGGGCGAGCTGCTCGGTGCGCGCGCGGAGCTCGAGGAGGTTTCCCTCGCGCTGCTCGCGCTCCGTCGCGAGCCTCTCCTCGCGCGCGCGCATCTCGTCCTTGCGCCGGTCGAAGCCCTCGAGCTTCGCCTCGGTGCTCGCGATCGCCTGCTGCGCCTGGCTCATCGCGTGGCGGAACTCGACCACCTCGCGCTCGGCCCCCTCGTGCGACGCCGACAGGTCCGCGAGCTTGCTCTCCTCGAGCGCGACGGCGCCGGCCACGCCGGTCTCGCCCTCTTCGAGGATCGCGACGTCCGCCCCGACGGCGTCGCGCTCGGCCGCGAGCGCGCTCGCCTGCGCGCTGATCTCGGCGAGCTCACCCTCGGCCTGCGTCGCGCGGCGACGCAGCGCCTCGATGCGGTCCTTCGCGCGCTCGATCGCGGCTTCTTCGGCGCGGGCGTCGTTGTCGGCCGCGAACGCGGCGGTGTTCGCTTGCTCGAGTTTCTCCTCGGCGGTGTGGGCGTCGAGGCGCGCGGTCTCGAGCTCGGCCTCGCGGGCCGCGAGGCTCGTGCGCGCCTCGTCGGCCTCGAGGGTCCGGCGGGTGACCTCGGACTCTTCCAGGTAGATCCACCCGCGGAGCTCGAGGAACTTGTGCGACGCCTCGTAGAGCTGGAGATCCTCGAGCTCGGCGCGGTACGCGATGAAGCGCTCCGCCTTCGCGGCTTGGCGCTTGAGCGACCCGAGGCTGCGCTCGAGCTCGCCGACGATGTCGCCGACGCGCAGCAGGTTCTGCTGCGTGAGCTCCATCTTTCGCTCGGCCTGCTTCTTCCGGCTCTTGAACTTCGTGATGCCCGCGGCCTCTTCGATCAAGAGGCGCCGGTCCTCCGGCTTCGCGCTGACGATCAGGCCGATCTTGCCCTGCTCGACGATCGAGTAGGCCTTGGTGCCGACGCCCGTGCCGAGGAACAGGTCGGTGATGTCCTTGAGGCGGACGGGGGTCTTGTTGATCAAGTACTCGCTGTCGCCGCTGCGATGGAGGCGGCGCGTGACGGCGATCTCGGCGTAGTCTTTGTATTCGAGCGGGACGTCGACCGGATCGTCGTTCTCGAACGTGAGCGTGACCTCGGCGTAGTCGGCGGGCGAGCGCGACTCGGAGCCGTTGAAGATCACGTCCTCCATGCTCTTGCCGCGGAGGTGCTTGGCGCTCTGCTCGCCCATGCACCAGCGGATGGCGTCGACGATGTTCGACTTTCCGCATCCGTTCGGGCCGACGATGCCCATGATCTCGTGGTCGAAGTTCACGACCGTCCGCTCGACGAACGACTTGAACCCGCAGAGCTCGAGGCGCTTGATCTTCATTCCAGCGTTCCCATCCGGGTCGTGGGGAAGGACCCGTGCTTCCTTTTCCGCGGAAGGCTGCGGCTCGCGTCGGCCGTCGCGGGACGTACCGCGACCAAGCCGATCACGCCAGCCCGGCTTTGCTCAGCTTTTCCCCAACCTTGCCACCGGCAAGGTGCGGAACATGGCCATAGGAAGGACGTCACGTCACTTCACATACGGTCACTGTTCAGTAGGTACGCCTGAACGTACGCGCACGCAAGCAGGAAAACTTTGTTCAGCGGATTTTCACGTGAAAACCGAGGGTTGTGTGCGCATCGAGTGGGCGGCGCCACGCGTTCGCGCCGCGGCTCGGCGGGCAACGTCTGTATTCTGTTCGATAAGCGCGCTGCGATCCTCTTGACTTGGCTCTTACGGAGGGCCATTGGGGTCCCTGAGAACACATGCCCACGTACGAGTACGTCTGCACCGACTGCGCGAATCAATGGGAGGAGATGCAGAAGATCTCCGAAGACCCGCTCGAGGTCTGCCCGAAGTGCGGCAAGTCCACGGCCAAGCGTCAGATCAGCGGCGGCAACTTCATCTTGAAGGGCGGCGGCTGGTACGCGGATCTCTACTCGTCGACCCCGAAGAAGGGCGGCGACTCGAAGTCCGAGACGGCGTCGTCCGGCAAGTCCGAGGGCGCCGCGTCCTCCGCGAAGTCCGACGGCGGCTCCTCAGCTTCGTCGGGGGCGTCGTCCGGGTCGAGCTCGACGTCGTCCGGCTCGACGTCGTCCGGGTCGTCGTCGTCCGGGTCGTCGTCGTCGGGGTCGACGTCATCCGGCTCGTCGACCTCGAAGTAGCCCGGCGATCCGGCGCACCAGCGTCGCGCGTGCCCGCGTCGGGCCCCGAGCGGGCGCCGGTCGCGTCACCGCCTTGCGCGCGGTGGCGCCGCGTCGAAGACGAGGCGCCGCGCCTCGGCCGGCGTCACGTCGAGCGTCCGCGCGACCCGCGCGTGCACGACGTCCATCAAGCGTCCGCGCGGCGGGCTCGCGATCGCCTCGAGCTCGCTTGCGAAGAGGCGCGCGTCGGCGCCGTGCGGCAGCCCGGCGGTCGCTCGGGTGAACGCCGACCGGAGCGCCGGCGTGATCGCCTTTCGCCCGGCGAGCCAGCGCTTCGTCGCGAGCGCCGCCCGCGCGAAGCGATGGAACGTAGCCTGCGCGATCATCCAGGGCTCGGCGTCGAGCGGCCGCCGCTCGGCCGCGGAGAGCGCCGCGATCCGCGCGGCGATGACGTCGAGCGGGAGCCGATCGATCTCGCGGAGCGAGCCCGGATACTCGGCGGCGAGCCGAGCCATCTCCGGTCGCGGGTCGGGCTCGACGAAGCTCACGTCGCGGCGGGCGCGTTCGTGCGCGGTACGAAGCGACAGCATGCGCTCGTACTTGTCGCGTAGCGCGCGGAGGTCCTGGCGATCGGCTCGATTCACGTGAACGAGCCGGAGGCGGGATCCCTCGGCTCCTCTGGCTGCTATCCTAACGGGACACATGACCGACAAGCGCCGTGAAGTGGAAGAGCTCCGCCAGGAGATCGGCAAGCTCGACGCGCAGCTGCTCTCCGCGCTCGAGCGGCGCGGCAAGCTCTCGAAGCGCGTCGGCGAGCTCCGCAAGTCGATGACGGCTCCGCCGGCGCTGCCCGATCGCGGGCAGATCGAGGCGCTCGTCGGCAAGTCGGCCGGGGACATCCCGCAGGCCGCGCTGCGCGAGATCTTCCGCGAGATCTTCGCGACCTGCTTCTCGCTCGAGCAGCCGGTCGTCGTGGCGTACTGCGGGCTCGACGGCGGCTTCGCTCATGCCGCGGCGCGCAGCCGCTTCGGCGTCGCGGCCGAGTACCTCGGCGCAGACACGGTCGCCGCGACCATCGACGAGGTGAACCGCCAGCGCGCGAACTACGCCGTGGTCCCGTTCGAGACCCGGGACGACGGGCTGCTCGCGTCGACCATCGCCGCGCTCACGGAGAGCGACGCGAAGATCGTCGGCGCGTTCGAGCTCGTCTTGAACCTGCAGCTCGCCAGCAAGGCCTCGAGCCTCGGCGAGATCGAGAAGGTCTACGCGATCGCCAAGGACCGGGCGCAGTGCCAGCGGTTCCTCGCCGGCGAGATGCCCGGCGCGCAGGTGCTCGACGTGAAGACGCCGCTCGGGGCGTGCCAGCTCGCCGCCGCCGACCCGCGCGCGGCCGCGCTCGTGCACGAGGGCTTCACCGCGGAGTTCTTGCTCGAGACGGTCAAGCGCAACGTCCGCGACGACGGCGACGAGCGCGTCCGCTACGCCATCATCGGGACGCGGCCGTCGAGCCGGACCGGGAGCGACCTCACCGGGCTCGTGGTCGCGGTCAAGGACTCGCCCGGCGCCCTGCACGAGATCCTGCGGCAGTTCGCCGAGCGTGGCGTGAACCTCACGAAGATCCAGTCGCGCCCGACGTCGGGCGAGAGCTGGCAGTACCTCTTCTTCATCGAGGTCGAGGGCCACGCCACCGATCGCCCGATCATCGGCGCCATCGAAGAGGTCCGGCGCCTCTCGAAGTTCTTCAAGGTCCTCGGCTCGTACCAGCTCACCTGAGCCGGGCGACGCCGCCCCCGCCGCGGCGCCCTCCTCGCGCCGCGGACGGTGAGGGAACGCGGCGGGCGTGTTACGCTCGCGCGCCACATGAAGCGAAGCTCTCCTTCGTTCGTCGCGCTCCTCTCCGTCCTCGTCCTCTCGCTCCTCGTCGCCTGCGGCGGCGACAAGAAGGAAGTGAAGGCCCCCGCGGTCGACAACGGCATGGACGACGCGCTCGCGCTCCTGCCCGGCAACGCGATCGCCGTCGGGACCGTCGACGCGCGGGCGTTCTTCGGCAGCCAGACGTTCGGCTCCGAGGTCGCGAAGCTGGTCGAGAAGTACCTGCCCGTCGGGCAGGAGGCCGGCTTCCAGGCCTCGCGCGACGTCGATCGCATCACGTGGGCGAGCTACTCGTACTCGGGCATCGACGCGGCCGCGATCGTGGTCGGCCGCTTCGACGAGGCGAAGGTCAAGGAGGCCGCGATGAAGCAGACGCCGACGAAGAGCGGCGGCGTGCTCGTCGCGTCGCAGTACGCCGGGCGCGACGTCTACACGGTCAACAACGTCGGCTTCACGGTCCTCTCGAGCACGAAGGCGATCGCCGGCACCGAGAGCGGCATCCGCCGCGTGCTCGAGCGCATCAAGGACAGCCGCGTGAAGCGCGACATCGCGCCGTGGATGATCGAGACCGTCGAGACGCCGGGCGCGGCGAGCGCGGTCGCGGGCGACTTCGCGACGCAGCCGATGCCGGCCGAGGCGATTCGCCAGATCCCGGTGCCGTTCATCCAGTCGATGAAGGCGCTCCGCCTCCTCGTCACGTTCAAGGAGCCGGGGCTCCAGATCGCGGGCAGCCTGACGTACCCCGACGAGCAAGGGGCGGGGACGGCGTCCGAGCACGTCAAGCAGGTGGCGAACCAGGCCAAGTGGCTCGCGCTGATCGGCGTGAAGGTCCAGAACGTCGACGTCAAGACGGAGAAGCAGGACGTGCAGGTGAAGCTCGAGGTCGACGACCAGTCGCTCCGCCAGGTCCTCGCGTCGGCGCCGGCCTGGCTCGGGCAGTGAACGCGCGCGCCGCGAGCGCGCTCGCGGGGCCCGGCCCCACCTTTACGGGCTGAGCTCTTCCTCGGCCCCCCGAACGTCGCTTACCATCGCGGGTGGAGGTCTCTTCCATGCGCGTCGTCCGCGGATCGCTCGTCTTCGGGGTGGCGTCTGTCCTGGCGCTGGCGTGGGGGTGCGGGGGTGACGACGATCCGGCGGGGACGGGGGCCGCGAGCTCCGGCAACCCGCCGGGGACGAGCGGCACGGGCGCGCCGGACGACGCCGGGCCGACCGTGCCGCCCGCGGCGTCGTGCGCCGCGGCGGGCGGCGGCGCGACGGTCACCGCACCGGCGCTCCTGCGGAAGCTCGCGGACGACGGCAACGAGGGCTGGCTCGCGTCGCCGGCGATCGCCGACCTCGACGGCGACGGCAAGAACGAGATCGTCGCCGTCCGCGGCGGTCGCGTCCTCGCGTGGCGCTCCGACGGGACGCGGGTCTTCTCGTTCGACACCACGAAGGGCCGGATCTGGGCGAGCCCGATCGTCGGCAACTTCACGGGCGACGGAAAGCTCGAGATCGCGGTCGCGGCGCGCGACTCGGCCTACCTTATCGACGCCGCCGGCGCGCTCGTCGACGGCTTCCCGAAGGTATGGGCCGACGAGACGCGCTCGATCGCGGCCGGCGACGTCGACGGCGACGGCGCGCTCGACATCGTCGTGGGCGCCCGCAGCGGCAGGGGCGACGCCGCGGACATCGTGAGCGCCTACCACGCCAACGGGACCGCGGTCGCCGGCTTCCCCCCGGTGGCGACGAGCAGCGCGGGCTGCACGCCGGGGCCCTGCTACTTCGCCGGGCTCTACGATCAGAACCTCGCGATCGGCGACCTCGACGGTGACGGCAAGCACGACGTCGTCGCGCCTCACGACAACGCGTACGCGAGCTTCTTCAAGGGGACGGGCGCCGTGTTCGACGCGAACCCGATGTTCGCCAAGCGACCGAAGACGGCCGGCGTCCGCTACCTCCACGACCTCGAGCTCGCCAAGCAGGGCTACGCCAACGACGAGGCCGCCTCGAACCAGGCGCACTTCACGAACACGCCTCCGGCGATCGCCGACATCGACAAGGACGGGACCTTCGAGGTCGTCATGGTCGGCAGCGTGCAGAACGCGTCGCAGGACGATCGAAAGCGAGGCGTCGCGCTCTGGGTCGTGGGATCGGACGCGTCGCGCCGGCCGGGCTGGGAGACGCCGTTCCACGTCCCGGCCTACGTCATGGGCCTCGGTGACGGCTTCAACCCGGAGCTCGAGGGCGAGGCGGTGCCGAACGCCGGCAACCTCGTCGGCCTCACGAATCAGGTGACGATCGCGGACATCGACGCGAAGAAGGCCGGGCTCGAGATGATCTTCGCGGGCTTCGACGGCAAGATCCACGCGGTCGCGGCCGACAAGACCGAGCTCTGGTCGACCGCGTACGCCGAGAACGGCCGCGCGCTCACCGGTGGCGTCGTCGTCGCCGATCTCTCGGCCGACGGCTCTCCGGAGATCGTCTTCGCCACGTACTCGCCCGACGCGGACGCGGGCGCGCTCTGGGTGCTGTCGGCGGCGGGAGAGCTGCTGCACAAGATCGCGCTGCCCGGCCGCGGCTCGATGGCCGTGCCGACCGTCGGCGACGTCGACGGCGACGGTACGCTCGACGTCGTCGTGTCCCTGAAGGACGCGAGCCCGTCGAAGGAGAACGTCCTCGTGTTCCAGGTGCCGGGGTCGAAGACCAACTGCGTCTTGTGGTCGACCGGCCGCGCGAACAACCTCCGCAACGCCTGGGTCCGCTGACGCGGCCCGCGCTCGGTCTTCCGCGGCCCGCGCCTCGGCTCGCGCCGCGGAAGCCGCCCTTGTCGCACGCGACCTGAGGTAAACATCGAGGCGTGAGCACCCTCGTCGTCCACCCGCTCGGCAAGACCCCCCTCGTCGGGAGCGTCCCGGTCCCGAGCGACAAGAGCATTGGTCACCGCGCGCTCCTCTTCGCCTCGCTCTGCGAGGGCGAGTCCGAGATCCGGAGCTTTTCGCACGGCGAGGACAACGTCTCGACGGCGAACGCGATGCGCGCGATGGGGGCCGTCGTCGAGGACGTCGACAAGACCACGCTGAAGGTGAAGGGCACGGGCCTCTTCGGCCTTCGCGCGCCGAAGGACGCCCTCGACTGCGGCAACTCCGGGACGACGATGCGTCTCCTCACGGGCGTGCTGGCGGCGCAGACCTTCGCGTCGAAGCTCGTCGGCGACGCGTCGCTCTCGCGCCGTCCGATGATGCGCGTCGTGGCGCCTCTCCGCGCGCGCGGTGCGATCATCGAGGGGACGCCTCATCCGAAGAAGGAGGGCGACCTCACGCCTCCGCTCCTCGTCGGGCCGCTGCCGTCCGGCAAGGAGCTCTCGGAGCTCGAGTACGAGAGCCCGGTCGCGAGCGCGCAGGTGAAGAGCGCGATCCTCCTCTCGGGGCTCTACGCGCACGGGACGACGTGGTTCAAGGAGCCGACGCTCTCGCGCGATCACACCGAGCGGATGATGCACGCGCTCGGCGTCCCTCTCCGGACGGTGGGGACGGCGGTCGAGCTCGATCCGGCCGGCTGGAGCGGGAAGATGCCCGGCTTCGCGATCGACATCCCCGGCGACGCCTCGGCCGCGGCGTTCATCCTCGTCGCGGCGCAGATCACCGAGGGCTCGCGCGTCACGGTTCGCGGCGTCGGGACCAACCCGACGCGCACGGGCATCCTCGAGATCGCGCGGCACATGGGCGCGGGGATCGAGGTCGTGCCGCAGGGCGATCAGGCGGGCGAGCCGGTCGCGGAGATCACGGCGTGGCACCAGCCGGCGCGCGGGGTGCTCATCGGCGGTGAGCTCGTGCCGCGCGCGATCGACGAGATCCCGATCGCGTGCGCGCTGGCCGTCCGCGCCGCGGGCGAGACGACGATCCGCGACGCCGAGGAGCTCCGCGTGAAGGAGAGCGATCGCGTGGCGACCATGGTCCACGTGCTCCGCGCGTTCGGCGTCGCGTGCGAGGAGCTCCCGGACGGTCTCGTCATCCAGGGCAGGGAGGGGCCGCTCACGCCGGCCACGATCGAGAGCCGCGGCGACCACCGCATCGCGATGACGGCGGCCGTGCTCGGGCTTCACGGCAGCGCCCCCACGCGCATCACCGACTGCGACTGCATCGCCACGAGCTTCCCACGGTTCGTCGGTACGCTCCGGGCGCTCGGCGCGCGGATCGACGTCGAGTGACGGCGCGACTCCCGGCGTGGTAGAAGCCCCTCGCGCCATGAGCGAGCGGAAGCGTCCCATCGTCGCGATCGACGGACCGGCCGGCGCCGGCAAGAGCACGGTCGCGCGCCGTCTCGCGGACGCGCTCGGCTACGTCCTCGTCGACACGGGCGCGATGTACCGCGCGGTCGCGCTCGCGGCGACGCGCGCGGGCGTCCCGTGGAACGACGGCGAGCGCGTGGCGGGCCTCGCGCGCGGCATCGTCGGCGCCCACTCGCTCGCGTTCGAGCGCGACGGCGCGCTCGGCGTCCGCGTGAAGCTCGAAGGCGAAGACGTCTCCGAGGCGATTCGTACGCCGGACATCGCGCAGGGCGCGAGCACCGTGTCGGCCCACGGCGAGGTCCGCGCGGTGCTCTTCGATCTCCAGCGGCAAGCCGGCGAGGGCGGGGGCGTCGTCCTCGAGGGCCGGGACATCGGCACCGTGGTCTTCCCCGACGCCGAGGTGAAGTTCTTCCTGACCGCGAGCGCCGAGGTCCGCGCGCGCCGCCGCCACGAGGAGCTCGTCGCCAAGGGCCAGAACATCACGTTCGACGAGACGCTCGCCGACGTGAAGGAGCGCGACGCGCGCGACGAGGGCCGCGCGGTCGCGCCGCTTCGCAAGGCGGAGACCGCGGTGCTCGTCGACTCGACGCCGCTGACGATCGACGAGACCGTCGCGTTCATGCTCGTCAAGGTGCGCGAGGTCGCGCCCGCGCTCTGATGGGCGCGCGGCGGAGGCATCCGTGAAACGGCGCGCGGCGGCTCTCTACGTCGCCGCGCTCTTCGTCCTCGCAGCGACTACATGCTCGTGCGGCGGCGACGCGCCGGCGGCGGCGGCGCCGAAGAGAGCGAGCGCTCCCGCGTGGGCGGACGCCTTCGACGGCACGCCCGATCTCTACGCCGTGATCCGCCCGCAGGCGATGAAACGCGACGGGCTCTACGGCGCGTTCTTCAAGGCGCTCGTCCGCGCGGCCGTGGCGCGCGGGATCGCGCGCGGCGACACGATGGTGCGCGCGGTCGAAGGGGCCGAGGAGATCATCGTCGGGCTGAACAAGGGCCTCGACGCGGCCCTCGTCCTCCGCGGCGTGCCGGCGAGCCTCGATCCGCAGAAGATCACGGACGCCGAAGGCCACGTTCTCTTCCGCCCGAAGAGCGATCGCGCGCGCGCGGTCGAGTACGAGCTCTACGACCGCAAGAGCGCCGACGCCGGCGCGCTCTTCGTCCTGCCCGACCGCACGTGGGTCGGGACGCTCGGGGGCGCGCGCGAGCGCGCGCGGCAGGCCTTCGCGGCGCCGCGGGGGCGGCCCGTGCCCGAGGTCGATCCGGACGCGCTCGTGGTGGTGCGCGTGGGCGGGCCGCTCGCGCACGCGCTCGATCGGCACCCGGTCTACGGCGCGGTGACGCAGAAGCTCTCGAGCGCGACCTTCGCGCTGAAGCCGGGGAAGGGCGGCCTCGTCGTCGGGCTTTCGTACCCGGATGCCGACGCGACGGCGTGGGCGGAGATGCACGTCAAGCGGTTGATCGACGAGCTCGCCAAGGACGACGTCGCGGCCGGCCGGGGCGGCGCGGCGCCCGCCTGGCTCAAGGACGCGAGGGTCGCCTACGAGGGGAACACCGTCGTCGTCCGCGTCGCCGTGCCCCCGCGCCTCCTCGAAGAGCTCCCGAGCGCCTCCGGCGCCGACTTCGGCTTCTGACGGCGCGGCCCGCGCCCGGCGCCCCCGGATCGGCGGCGTTTTCGGGGTGAGCGCGGCCCTTTGACTCCCCCGAGGCGCTGGGCTAAACGCTCGGCCCCCTTCGGGTACCCGCGCTTTCCTCGCTGGAACGCGCGACTCCCTGGGGGAGGAAGGCGTTCGCGTCCGAACCATCGGCGTGGACGAAACGAGGTTCATCCAAGATTCACATGGCAACTGAAACCGTAACCGAAACCAGCGGGGGTATGGACACCTTCGCCGCCCTCTTCGAAGCGTCCGTCTCCGGCGGCGAGTTCGGCAAAGAAGGCGAGATCGTCCAGGGCACCGTCGTCGCGGTGCAGCGCGACAACGTCATCATCGACATCGGCGGCAAGAGCGAGGGCATGATCTCGCTCTCGGAGTTCACCGACGCCGGTGGCGAGGTCACCGTCAAGGCGGGTGACCGCGTCGACGTCTTCATCGAGAGCCGTGAGAACGACGACGGCCTCGTCACGCTTTCCAAGGAGAAGGCGGACAAGATGAAGGTGTGGGATGAGATCTCGGGCGCGTGCGAGCGCGACGAGCTCATCGAAGGCACCATCAGCCAGCGCGTGAAGGGCGGCCTCTCGGTCACCATCAAGGGTGGCGTCAAGGCGTTCCTCCCCGGCTCTCAGGTCGACCTTCGTCCGATCCGCAACTTGGACAAGTTGATCGGGCAGACCTACCAATTCAAGGTCATCAAGTTCAACAAGAAGCGCGGCAACATCGTGCTCTCGCGCCGCGTCCTCCTCGAGAAGGAGCGCGACGAGCAGAAGACCAAGACCCTCGAGACCCTCGAGGAAGGCAAGGTCGTCCGCGGCGTCATCAAGAACATCACGGAGTACGGCGCGTTCGTCGACCTCGGCGGCATCGACGGCCTGCTCCACATCACCGACATGTCCTGGGGTCGCGTCAATCACCCCGAGGAGCTCTTCAAGGTCGGCGACGAGGTCACCGTCAAGGTCCTCAAGTACAACCCCGAGACCGAGCGCGTCAGCCTCGGCCTCAAGCAGACCCAGGAAGATCCCTGGAGCCACGCCGAAGAGGCGTTCCCGCCGGGCAAGAAGGTGCACGGCAAGGTCATGTCGATCACCGACTACGGCGCGTTCGTCGAGCTCGAGCCGGGCGTCGAGGGCCTCATCCACGTCAGCGAGATGTCGTGGACCAAGAAGGTCAAGCACCCGTCGAAGCTCCTCGAGGTCGGTCAGGAGATCGACTGCCAGGTTCTCGAGGTCGACGCCAAGGCCAAGCGCATCTCGCTCGGCCTGAAGCAGCTCGAGCCCGATCCCTGGACGCTCTTCACCGAGAAGTACTCGCCCGGCGACAAGATCGGCGGCAAGGTCCGCTCGATCACCGACTACGGCGTCTTCATCGGCATCGAAGAGGGCGTGGACGGCATGGTCCACAAGAGCGACCTGTCGTGGACGGCCAAGGTCAATAACCCCGCCGACCTCCACCACAAGGGCGACGACGTCGAGGCGATCATCCTCTCGATCAACCACGACGAGAAGAAGGTCTCCCTCGGCATCAAGCAGCTCTGGGACGACCCGTGGCCGACCATCTTCTCGGAGTTCCCGCCGGGCAAGGTCGTCGACACCAAGGTCGTGTCGCTCGTCGACTACGGCGTGTTCGTCCGCATCCGCGAGGGCGTCGAGGGGCTCATCCCGTCGAACGAGCTCGTGGAGAAGAAGAACGAGGCCGGCGAGGTCGTCGCGTTCGAGATCGGCGACGCCATCAGCGCCGAGATCGCGAACGTCGACTCGCAGGACCGCCGCCTGACGCTCTCGATGCGTATCGGTGAGGCTGCCACGCAGCCGAAGGCCGAGAAGCAGCGCACGTCGGTCGCCCCCAAGAAGGCGAGCGACGAGCAGAAGGCCACGTCGATCGGCGAGCTCATCAAGCAGAAGCTCGGCGCGGTCAACGTGAAGGGCAAGGAGCCGAAGGCCGAGGCGAAGGAAGAAGCCAAGGACGAGGCGGCTCCGGAGTCGGACAAGTCGGAGAACGAAGAGGGCTGAGCCCGCTTCGCCTCTGATTCGCACCTAGACCCGACTGACGGCGGCCGCTTCCGGAAGGAGGCAGCCGCCGTCGTCGCATTTCGAATGCCGTCGCGGGGCGCGTCGGCGGCGACCGGGCGTCGCGAGCGGTGCCGCGGCGCGCGCGGACGCCCGGGGCTCCGACCCTGGCTCGCGCTGGTGTATGGTGCGCTGCGATGGCGACCCCGCTCTGGGCTCCGTGGCGCATGCCGTACATCGTCCGCTCGGACAAGGCGGCGGGGGCGAAGGGCACGTGTTTTCTCTGCGAGCACCCTGTCGTCCAGGAGAGCTTCCGCGAGAACCTGATCCTGCTCGTCCAGGAGCACGCGTTCGTCTGCCTGAACCGCTACCCGTTCACGCCGTCGCACCTGCTCGTCACGCCGCGCCGGCACGTGAGCGATCTGTCCGACCTGTCGAGCGAGGAGTACCTCGCGCTGATGACGCTGCTTCGCGACAGCGCCGAGCGTCTCCGTCGCGCGGTGGGCTGCTCCGCCATGAACGTCGGCTTCAACCTCGGCGCCGACGCCGGCGCGGGCGTCGCCGACCACCTGCACGGGCACATCGTGCCGCGATGGCCCGGCGACACGAACTTCATGCCGGTGCTCGCCGATGTCCGCGTGATGCCGGAGTACCTCGACGACGCCTGGCGGCGCCTCCACCAGGCGTTCGCCGATCTCCCGGGGCAGCGCGCCCCGGCGCCCACGGACAGCCGGGGAAGCCTCGGCTGATGGAACCGTCGCCCGAGGCCCCGCTCATCTTGGACACCGCGCGCGGCGCGCGGCGGCGGCACACGACCTTCCTCGCCGTCAGCGCGGCGATCGCGGTCGCCGTGCTCGTGGCGGCTCGCTCCGTCCTCTTGCCGTTCGTGCTCGCGCTCGTGATCGCCTACGTCCTCACTCCGGCGGTCGCCTGGGTCGAGCGAAAGCGCGTGCCGCGGGCGCTCGCGATCATCCTCGTGTACGTCGTCGTGCTCGGCTCCTTCGGGGTCGTCGTGCGGCTCGTGGCGCCGCGCGTCGCGCAGGAAGTCGCGAACTTCCGCCGCGAGCTGCCGGTCATCTCGAAGACGATCAAGACCGAGTGGGTGCCCGAGGTCCAGCAGCGGCTCCGCGCGCTCGGGCTCGGGGGCAAAGAGCCCGAGGCGGTCGAGCGCGACCACGAGCGGGATCGCGACGGCGACGGGCAGGAGGACACGCCGGCGATCGTCGCGCGACAGCGCGCCGACGGTTCTTTCGCCATCGAAATCGAGGGACCGCTCGCGATCAACCCGACGAAGGGAGGCGGCTACACGATCGAGCCGATGCGCGAGCCGCGCGCCGAGGCGTTCGACCTCGACAGGCTCGTCGCCGACATCGCCGGCAAGAGCGTGGCGTACGCGCAGCACAACGCGCTCGAGATCGTGAAGATCGGCCGCGACATCATCGCGGGAGTCAGCCGGTTCTTCTTCATCTTCGGCCTGACGCTGATGCTCGCGGCGTACTCCATCCTCACGCGCGAGCGCATCCTCGGCTTCTTCGAGTCGCTCCTCCGCCCGTCGGCGCGCGCGTCGTGGCAGGTGCTGCTCGTGCGCATCGACCGCGGTCTCTCGGGGGTCGTCCGCGGCCAGCTCGTCATCTGCCTCGTCAACGGTGTGCTCAGCGCCATCGGCTTCGCGATCGTCGGCCTCAAGTACTGGCCGGTGCTCGCGCTGATCGCGACCGTGTTCAGCCTCATCCCGATCTTCGGCTCGATCATCAGCGCGATCCCGGCGGTGCTCCTCGGGCTGACGCAGTCGTTCGGGACGGGCGTCTTCGTACTCGTGTGGATCATCGGGATCCACCAGCTCGAGGCGAACCTCCTGAACCCGAAGATCATGGGCGACGCCGCGAAGATTCACCCGCTGCTCGTCATCTTCTCGCTCCTCGTGGGAGAGCACTTCTTCGGCGTCGTCGGCGCCTTGCTCGCCGTGCCGGTCATGTCGATCGCCCAGAGCGTGTTCATCCACATTCGGCAGCAGATCCAGACCGCGGACCCCGAGCTGGCGAGCGAGCCCGTCGGGAGCATCCCGCCCCCGCCTCCGGCGTAGGCGCGCCCGAGAGGCAGCAGGGTTTGCCAGGCGCGGACTGTCGCGGTAAGGACGCGCCGTGGCCACCGAGAGCGACAAGGACGAGGCAGGAGCGAAGGACGACGCCGAGGGGACGGCCGCGCGGGCGAGCTCGCGCCCCCCGCCCGCGAAGTCGAAGAAAAAGAAGAAGAGCGCCGCCGAGGTCCAGAAGGAGCTCGCCGAGATCGGCAAGGCTCAGGAGGACCGTCCTCCGGTCGACCTCAAGAAGATCTACGTCCGCGTCGGCCTCGTCGTCGCGGTCGTGTGGGTGATCGCGTTCATCGTTCCGGTCGGGGGCTTCATCCCGAAGGCCGTCGCGGGCGTCGCGACGCTCGTCGCGATCGGCGTCATGGTCTGGCTCGACCGCTACGTGAAGAAGACTCAGGCGCTCGGCGCCATCTTGAAGGGCGCCGACACGGAAGAGGGGCGGAAGAAGGCGCTCGAGCGGCTCGACACGGAGTTCAAGAAGGGCGACACGCAGGCGGTCATCGCCAAGGCGCAGCTCCAGATGCAGGAGGACCCCCGCGCCGCGCTCGCCACGCTCGAGAGCGTCAACGTCGACAAGGAGCTCGGCCCGATCGCCGGTCAGGTGCGCGCGATGCGCGCGATGCTCCACCTCACGCTCGGCGAGACGGCCGAGGCGCGCGCGCTCGCCGACAAGCTCGAGCTCGGCAAGCAGCAGGAGCCGAAGACGCGCGTGATGTTCGCGGCGGTCGCGGGCGAGGCCTGGGCGCGGAGCGGGCAGGGCCAGAAGGCGGTCGACACCCTCGACCTCTTCAACCCCGACGCCCCCGAGCACGCCGAGATGAAGGCCCAGATGTGGCGTGCGCGTGCGTTCGCCTACGCCGCCGTCAACGACACCAAGGGGATCGCGCGCGCGCTGAAGAAGCTCGCCGACGTGAACCCGCACCTCCTCGGCATGTTCCTCCCGCCGCAGAAGAAGGTGCACCCGCTGCTCGAGCGCGAGGCGAAGCAGATGGTCGCCCGGCTCGGCATCGTCCAGCGGAAGATGGTGCGCCAGAAGATGTAGCTCGGCGATGCGTCGTCGCGGCTGCGACGACGCCGTCGCCCGCGGGGCCGCTCGTCGCTCGCGGGCGTCGCGGCGCCGATCAGCCGATCCCGACGAGGTTCGCGCGCGCGACCGGGCGGAGCGTGACCTCGGGGAGGAGCTCGGCGAAGCTCACGACCGTCGCGTCCGGCACCTCGGTCTCGAGGAGCTTCCGCATGAAGCGGCGGATGTCCGGCTGCGTGAGGAACACCACGGCGCCGGGCGCCTCGGCGGCGGCCTCCGAGCCCGCGCGGCGGAGGGCGGCGATGACGTCGCGCGCGGCGGCCGGCGGGAGCGTCAGGAACGCGCCCGCGGGCGTCCGCTGGATCGCTCGGCGGATCGTGTCCTCGATCGTCGGATCGACGAGGACGACGCCGAGGTGCGTCGCGCCGCGCGTGAGCTTGAACGTGAGCGCGCGGCGCAGCTGGGCGCGGACGAGCTCGGTGAGCGTCAGCGGATCCTTCTCCGTGGCGGCGAGCAACGCGAGCGCCTCGAGGATCGCGCGGAGATCGCGGATCGAGACCCGCTCCTCGAGCAGGCGGCGCAGCACGTCGGTGAGGAGCGTCAGCGAGACCGGCTTCGGGACGACGTTGCGCACGGTGGCGGGCGCGAACTGCTCGAGCTCGTCGAGCAGGCGCTGCGTCTCCGCGAGGCCGAGGAAGTCGGCGGCGCGTCCGCGGAGGAGCTCGCTCGTCGCCTCGCCGATGACGCGGACGAGCTCGGCGTCGGAGGTGCCTTCGGGCACGGGCATGACGCGCGCGGGGACCTCGAAGAGCGAGACCACCGCGTGGCGCGGCGGCAGGCCGGGCGCGACCCGCACGCGAGGCGAGGGGAGCGGCACCCCGAGCTCCGAGAAGAGCAGCTCGCGCATCGCGAGGGCTTCCGTGCGGAGGCCGACGCGCTCGTCCTCGGGTGCGTCCTCGAGCGCCGGGGCCAGGTCCTCGCTCACCTCGATGCTCCAGGGCACGACGATCGGGACGAACGGCGCCTCGGCCCGCCGGCCGCCCGCCGTGGGCGCGATCGGGCGGGGCTCGGTCGCGTCGCGGCGGTCGTCGCGCGCGATCTGGCGGTCGCGGGAGCGGGCGATGAAGAACAGCGCGGCCGCCAGCACCAGGAACGGCGCCGCCGGTAGCCCGGGGAGGATCGCGAGCAAGAGGACGAAGCCGGACGCGACGCGCAGCGCCTTCGGCATCCCGAAGAGCTGACTCGCCAGCTCCTGGCCGAGCGGGGTGTCCGGGTCCTCGCTCGCGACGCGCGTGACGAGCACGCCGGCGGCGGTGGACAGGACGAGCGCGGGGATCTGCGAGACGAGGCCGTCGCCGATCGTCAAGAGGCCGTAGCGCTTGAGGGCGTCGACCGCGGGCATGCCCTTCTGGCCGACGCCGATGGCGAGCCCGCCGAGGATGTTCACCACCGTGATGACGAGCGACGCGATGACGTCGCCCTTCACGAACTTCATGGCGCCGTCCATCGAGCCGTAGAACTGACTCTCTCTCGACAGAATCCGGCGCCGGCGCCGGGCCTCGTTGCCGTCGATCGCGCCCGACCGGAGCTCGGCGTCGATCGCCATCTGCTTGCCGGGCATCGCGTCGAGGACGAAGCGCGCGCCCACCTCGGCGACGCGCTCGGAGCCCTTGGCGATGACGATGAACTGGATGATCGTCAGGACGAGGAAGATGACGCCCCCGACGACGTAGTTGCCGCGGACGACGAACTGCCCGAACGCCTTGATCACGTCACCGGCGTTCGCCTGGAGCAGGATCAGGCGCACCGACGAGACGTTGAGCGCGAGGCGGAAGAGCGTCGTGAGGAGGAGGATCGTCGGGAAGGTCGCGATCGCGAGGGCGTCCGGCACGTAGAGCACGACGAGCAGGACCGCGACCGACACCGAGAGGTTCGTCGCGATGAGGACGTCGAGCAGCCACGTCGGCAACGGAACGATCATCATCGCGACGACCGAGATGACGAGTAGCGCGAGCCCGAGCTCCGCGCCGCCGAGGCCCCGACCCGCCGCGCGGGCGCTCCCGCCGCCGAGCGCACCACCAAGCTTGAGTGTCGAGCGGTTCATTCCTGCATCTCCGCGAAGATCGCCGAGCGCGGGAGAAACGCGCCCCCTCGCGCGTGCTCGACGCTATCTCATCTGGGCCAGAGCGGGGCCCCCTCCGACGAGGCGGCCCGGCGAATCGTGTGCGTTCGCCAGGCCGCCTCGAGCTCCGGCGACGGCGTTCGGCGCGCAGGGGAGGCGGACGGGCCGTCGGATTCTCCGGGAAATCCGCCATAACCCGCGGCGAGCCGGTGCGGGCGCCCGGTATCGGGTGAAAGCGACGCTGCGGGCAAAAAGCCTCAAAGATTCTTGATGTGTGGCCGGCTGCTCCTCGGGTATCATGTGGGCTTCGCTTGTCTCGAAGCCGATGGCGATGAGCACCCAGCCAGTCCAGCCCCCGCTCCGTAGGACCGGAACCGGTCTCTCTGACGTCGGTCGAAAACGCCAATCGAACGAAGACGCGTTCTTCTTCGATGATCGGCTCGGCCTCTACATCGTCGGCGACGGCATGGGCGGGCACGCCGCCGGTGAGATCGCGAGTCAGGAGGCCGTCGAGACCGTCTACGGGATGGTCAAGCGCGGCATCGGCAACCTGCACGAGCTCGCCGATCCCGTCGTCGAGGAGGACGTCCGCGCCGCGAGCCGTCTCATGGAGAGCTCGATTCAGGCCGCGACGTACATGGTCTTCTCGATGGCCGAGATGGACCGCGGCAAGACGGGGATGGGCACGACGCTCAGCGCCCTCTTGGTGCTCGGCGAGTACGCCGTCACCGCGCAGGTCGGCGACAGCCGGATCTACCGAGTGCAGGGCGACACCGTCGAACAACTGACGGAAGATCACACGCTCATCGCGTGGCAGTTGAAGCAGGGTCTCATCACCCCGCAAGAAGCGAAGAAGTCACCTCACAGGAACGTCATCACGCGCGCGGTCGGAAACCGGGATTACGTCCAGGTCGACACCGGGCTCGTGAAGCTCGCGCCGGGCGATCGCTTCTTGCTCTGCAGCGACGGCCTCCACGGCTACCTCCGCGACTCCGACATCGCGCCGATCGTCGCGCTGACGGGCGAAGAGGCCGTGAAGAAGTTCATCGCGCTCGCCAACGAGCGCGGCGGCAAGGACAACATCACCGCCATCCTCGTCGAGATCGACTGACGGTCGGCTCCGGCGGACGCTGCCGACTGGCGTCCGCGCTGCGGACTGGCGTCCGCGGTCGGAGCGCGATCCGGAGCTGGCATCGTCGCGCGACGGAGGCGTCGAAGCGGTACACGGGCGCGCGATTGTCCCGGCGGGCTTCGGCGACCTCGACGACAAACTTGGCCTCTTGACCTCGACCTAGGTACGTGAGAACGAGCTTGCGCGGTGCTCTCTACCCAGGGCCGCGCGCCGACGAACGACCTTGGCAGTACCCGCCCGGCGTGTCTCGAGGGACACACTGGGAACACCAGCGACCTTGTCTTTCCGGCCTGTTGGACGCGGCCCGGAAGTTGGATTCCCAGAACCGAACGCGACGGAGTCCAGCGTGCTGGGCGACGTCCACGCAGGTCGACGAGGTTCGGCGAAACGCCGAGCCGCAGAAACCCCGAGGTGAACACGGATGAGCAAGCGGCGCGTGGGGGTCTTGATGGGCGGGACGAGCGCGGAGCGGGAGATCTCCCTCCGCACCGGTGAGGGCGTCGCGAAGGCGCTCGAGTCGCGCGGCCACGACGTGGTCCGGGTGGCCCTCGGTGCGGGCAAGCCCGCCGATCAGGCGGTGCGGGAGGCGTCGATCGACGTCGCGTTCCTCGCGCTTCATGGTCGGCTCGGCGAGGACGGCTGCATCCAGGGCATGCTCGAGATGATGGGCATCCCGTACACCGGCTCGAGCGTCCTCGGCTCGGCGCTCGCGATGGACAAGCTGAAGGCGAAGGAGATGTTTCGCCTCCACAACATCCCGACGCCGCCGTACTACGTCGCGACCGAGGCCGACCTCCTCGAGCTCGAGGCGCTGCACGGGAGCTTCGGCTTCCCGGTCATCGTCAAGCCGCGCGGCGAGGGCTCGTCCGTCGGCCTCACGATGGCGAACGATCTGGGCGAGCTCAGGGCCGGCCTCGAGAGCGCACTCGATCACGATCGCTTCGCGCTCGTCGAGCGCTTCGTGAAGGCCACCGAGGTGCACGTCGGCATCCTCGACGGCCGCGTCCTCGGCGCGATCGAGGTCGTCCCGAAGAAGGGCCTCTACGACTACTCGGCGAAGTACACGCCCGGAGAGACCGAGTACATCCTCCCGCCGCGCATCGCGCCGACGCGGACGCGCGGCGTGATGAACCTCGCGGAGCGCGCCGCCCGCGCGCTCGGGGTCACGGGCGCGTGCCGCGTGGACCTGCTCGTCACCGAAGGGGAGAATGAGTACGTCCTCGAGGTGAACACGCTGCCGGGGATGACGCCGACGTCGCTCCTGCCCAAGATCAGCGCGCACGCCGGGATCGACTACGCGTCGCTCTGCGAGGCGATCCTCGAGGGCGCGACGCTGCACGCCGGGGCGGCGCCCAGGCGGTCGGCGAGCGAGGAGCGCCCGCAGTCGGGTGTGACGTTCCGCAAGAGCGATCTCGCGCTCGTGCAGCCGGAGCGCAAGGTCGTCTGAGGTTCGGCCCGCGGCGCGCGAGCCTGGGGAGCTCGAGCGCCGCCGGACGGGCGACAGTCCCGGTCCGGCGTTCGGAGCGCTCCCAGCGCCGTTCGGGTCGCCGTCCGTCGAGCGCGCCTCAGTCGCGGAAGAGGAGCTTCGAGAGCTCCGCCCAGCGCGCCTCTTCCTCGTCGTCGCGCCCTTCGCCCTTGGCGTCGAGCGCGCGTTGCTCCGCGTCGGCGGCGAGGAACTGATCGCGGGTCAGGAGCGGGCCGGTCGCACCGAAGTATCCGTGCCGGTCGCGGTAGTCGAGGAAGCGCTTGTGGGCCTCGGGATCCACGAGGGCATCGTAGCACGCCGCGTTTCGTGGCGGCCGGAGGTCCGTGGCGAGAAAGGCGGGTCAGGCGGCCCTCCGTGATATTCTCGCCCACAGGCGAGATGTCCGAGGAAGACGACCTCCCACGGCTGCTCAGCGGCCGCTACCGGCTCGAGGCGACGCTCGGGCACGGGGGCATGGGGGTCGTGTACCGCGGCATGGACCTCATGATGAAGCGGCCGATCGCCGTGAAGCTCATTCGCGCCGTCGACGGCGTCGAGCTCGACGACGAGATCGCGGGCCGCTTCCTCCGCGAGGCGAAGAACACGGCGCGCCTCCAGCACCAGCACATCATCGAGGTGTTCGACCTCGGGCGAAGCGACGAGGGCGGGCTCTACTTCGTCATGGAGCTGCTCGAGGGCGAGTCGCTCTCCGCGCGGCTGCGCCGAGAGGGAGCGCTCTCGCCGGAGAGCACGGCGCACATCGGCCGGCAGATCTGCGAGGCCCTGCAGGTCGCGCACTCCGCCGGGGTCATCCACCGAGATCTCAAGCCCGCGAACATCATGTTGCTCTCGCGCGCGGGCGACGACGACTTCGTGAAGGTCCTCGACTTCGGCGTCGCGAAGTCGCTCGGCGCGAGCGATCAGGAGACCCAGCTCACGCACACCGGCATGCTCGTCGGGACGGTCGACTACATGGCGCCCGAGCAGATCATGGGCAAGCCGGTCGACGGACGCACCGACGTCTATGCGCTCGGCGTCGTGCTCTACAAGATGCTGAGCGGCAAGGCTCCGTTCCGGGACAGCGGCGTCCCCGCGCTCATCCACGCGCACCTCAACACGATGCCGAAGCCGCTCATCGAGATGACGACGGGCGTGCCCAACGAGCTCGACCACGTCGTCCTCCGATGCCTGGCGAAGCTGCCGGAGCGCCGCTTCGAGTCGATGGCGGAGCTCGCGCGCGCGCTGACGCACGCGGTGATGCCGGAGTCCGCGGGGCTCATCGACCTCGAGTACGGCGGAGCGGGCGACGACATCTACGAGGAGGGTGACAAGACCGAGATCGGCCGTTCGTTCGCCGACGCGTCGTCGCCGCCGCCGATGCGCGTCGGTCGATCGATGCACGATCCGCTTCCCGCCGACGACGCGACCGTCAACGAGCGCGTGGAGGAGATGGTCTTCGACGACGCGACGGTGAAGATCGACCGGGCGCTCGCGATGCGGCCGCCGCAGGCGGGCTCCGGGGGTGGCTTGCCGATGACGCCGCGCGCGCCGATGCACCGGGTGCCGAGCGCCCCGCCGGTGATCCAGCGGTCGCCTGCGCACGCGCAGCCGCTCTACCCGGAGGATCTGTCGACGTCGAAGCGCCCGCTCCCCGACGAGATCACGCGTATCGATCGGTCCGAGCCGAGGACGTGCGCGATGTGTCAGACCGTGAACGCTCCGCACGTCCGTGCGTGCCTCGCATGCGGCGTGTCGCTCGCGGTCGAAGATCAGGACGCCGTGCGCGCGCGTGTTCGCGTGGACGCGCCGCGCACCGCGAGCTCGCCGGCGCCGCACATGCCTCCGCCGACGTCCGGCACGTACGACATGGGGATGCGCGGGCCCGCGCCCTCGCATCATGCGAGCGGCCCGTACGGCACGCCGTCGCCGATGCACGGTGTGCCCGCCGTTCCGTGGCTGCCGCAGCAGGCTCCTCCGCAGCAGGCCGCGCCGCCGTCGATGTGGGAGCGGTTCTTGACGTGGACGGGGCTGCGGGGGCGCTGAGCGCCCGTCCGCGTTCTCGTCCGCGCGCGTCCGCGCGCGAGAGTGTCGCGTAGCGTCGTCGGCGCTCGCGGAGCGTCGGCGCCGCCGTTCGAGTCAGGCGAGCGGCGGAGGCGCGGCCGGTCCCTTCGGAGCCTTGTTGCCCTTGGCGTCCTTGCCGATGTCGTCGGCCGCCTTCTTCGCGCGGCGCATCGACATGACGACGTAGCCGAGCGCGAACACGCCGGCGGCGAGGAGGCCAACGCCGAACCATCGCTTGGGCGTGAAGCCCTCGGCCACGTCGCCGCCGCCGGTGTCGCGACCGCCGACGGACCCGATGGGGCCGCCGCCGTGGTCGCCGCTCGACTCCGACGACGTGTCGCGCGACGCCTTGCCCGGCGCGCCGCCGCTCTCGCCCGCGGCGCCGCCGACGCCTCCGACGCTGACCTTCGACGCCGCGGAGGCCTTGTCGCCACCGCCGCCGCCGCCGCCTCCGCTGCCGCCGCCGCCCCTGCTCCCGCCACCGCCTCCGAGGCTGCCTCCTCCGCCGGAGCTGCTTCCTCCGCCGGAGACCGTGTCCCCCGCGACGTTGCTTCGCTTGCCGAGCGCGCCGCCGAGGACCTTCCACGATCCCGCCGCGAGAAGGAGGACGGCGACGAGGATGACGGCGTACTCGACGGTCGAGGCGCCGCGAGGGCCGAGCGCGCGCCGGAAGACACGCCTTGCCGAGCGATTCGTAGAGCTCATCTCCACCCAGTCCTCTCCAACCCGTGCTCCTCCGGATCATACAAAACCCCGCGAGGATTGCCCTATGCTACGCGCCCGTGGCGATCGCTGGCGCCCCGAAGGGGGAGGAGACGGAGGTCGAGCTCGCGCGGACGCGCGCCGTCTCGAAGCGGTTCGGCGCGGTCGAGGCCGTCCGCCGCGTCAGCTGCGTCTTCCGGTCCGCGGAGATCCACGCGGTCTGCGGGGAGAACGGGGCGGGGAAGAGCACCCTGCTCAAGCTGGTCGCCGGAATGACCGGGCCGGACGCGGGCGAGATCGTGGTCGGCGGCCGGCCGCTCGACCCGCACACCCCGCGGGAGGCCATCCGGCGGGGCGTCGCGATGGTGCTTCAGCACTTCGCGCTGGTGCCGGCCTTCACCGTCCTCGAGAACATCGTCCTCGGCAGCGAGCCCGTGGGTCCGTTCGGCGTGCTCGATCGCGGCGTAGCCCGTGCGCGCGCCGCCGCGATCGCCCGTGACCTCGGGGTGAAGCTCCCGCTCGACGCGCGCGTCGAGGCGCTGGGCGTCGGCGATCGCCAGCGGACCGAGATCGCTCGCGCGCTCTTTCGAGATGCGCGGCTCGTCATCCTCGACGAGCCGACGGCGGTCCTCACGAAGGCGGAGGCGCTCGCGCTCTACGTGACGTTGCGGCGGCTCGCCGACGGCGGCAAGGGCATCGTCGTCGTCACGCACAAGCTCGATGAGGTCCGCGCGCACGCCGACGTCGTCAGCGTCATGCGCCGTGGTGAGCTCGTCTTCACGAGGCCGCTCGATCGGACGGCCGGGTTGGACGGCCAGATCGAGGAAGTGACCGCAGCGATCATGGGCGGGGCGGGGCGCTTGCGTGCTGCGGGCGACGGAGGCGGTTCGGCCGCCGACGCGCGAAGCCCACGAGGCGCGGGCGCCGGGGAGGCGGGCGAGGCGGGGGTCGCGGGCGAGGACGGGGTTGCGGGCGAGGACGGGGCCGCGGGCGAGGAGGCCGCTGGGGAGGCGGTGCTCGTCGTGACGGGGGTCGACGCGGGCGGGGTTCTGGCGGATGTGTCGCTGTCGCTCCGCGCCGGGGAGATCGTCGGGATTGCGGGCGTCGAGGGGAATGGGCAGAAGGAGCTCGTCGAGCTACTCGCCGGCGACATCGCGCCCGCGCGCGGCACGCTCGTGGTCGGGCGGACCGCGATCATCCGCGAGGACCGGCAGTCGGAGGGGCTCGTCCTCGACGCGTCGCTGCGTGACAACCTCGTCCTCGGCGAGCTCGGTCGCTTCGCGCGCCGGGGGATGCTCGACCTCGTCGCGCTCGAGTCGGAGGCGCGGAAGCGCCTCGAGCGCTCCGGGGCCGTGCGAGGCCCGCACGGCGCGTCCGCGAGCGGCAGCCCGCCCGCGAGCGGCAGCCCGCCCGCGAGCGGCGGCGCGCTCGACCTCGATCGGCCGGCGCGGACACTCTCGGGCGGCAATCAGCAGAAGATCGTCGTTGCGCGGGCGCTCGCGCGGAACGCCGACGTCGTCGTCGCGGCGCAGCCGACGCGCGGCGTCGACCTCGCGGCGTCGCTCGACATCCACGCCGACCTGGTCGCCGCGGCGAAGCGCGGCGCCGGCGTCCTCGTCATCAGCGCGGACCTCGACGAGCTTCGAAAGCTCGCCTCGCGCATCGTCGTGCTCGCGCGTGGTCGCATCGTCGGCGAGGTTCCGCCGACCGCGAGCGACGACGCGCTCGGTCGCCTCATGCTCGGTATCGCCGCGCGCGCCGACGCTTCCGACGCGTCCGCGGCCGACGGGACGCGTCCGCGAGGCGCGCCGCCGTGAAGCTCCTCGCGCGCGTGCTCCAGGCGCCGGCGGTCGCCGGTCTCGCCGCGGGCTGGCTGGCGTTCTGCCTGCTCGTCTGGGCCTACGGCGCGTCGCCGCGCGAGATGGCCGCGCTCCTGTTCGAGGGGACGTGGGGAACGAGCTACGGCGCGGGGCAGGTCCTGTTCAAGGCGACGCCGTTGCTCTTCACGGGCCTCGCGGTCGATCTCGCGCTCCGCGCCGGCCTCTTCAACATCGGAGCCGAAGGACAGCTCGCGGTCGCGAGCCTCGCCGCGGGCGTCGTGGGCTCACGGCTCCCGCAGGCGACGCCCGCGATCGTCGCGTTGCCCGTGACGATCGGGGCTGCGATGGCGGCCGGCGCGGCGTGGGCGGCGGTGCCGGCGCTGCTCAAGGGACGGTTCGGCGCCCACGAGGTGATCTCGACGATCATGATGAACCGCATCGCCGAGGGCGTCGTCGGTCTCCTCGTGGCGAGCGGCCTCGCGCTGACCGGAACGGTTCGGACGGCCGACGTCGTTCCGGGCGCCCGCGTCCCGCGCCTCGACGCGCTCTTCCCCGCGTTCCGTGGGAGCGCTGCGAGCTTCGCCGTCGTCCTCGCGATCGCCGTCACCGCGCTCGTGACGCTCGCGCATCGACGGACGCGCTTCGGTCGCGAGGTCGGGCTCATCGGCCTCAACGCACGCGCGATGGCCGCGGAGAAGGTCCCGGTGAGGCGGCGCCTCGAGCAAGCGCTCCTGGCGTCGGGGGCGCTCGCAGGCGCGGCGAGTCTCGGCACCGTGCTCGGGTACAAGGGCTACTTCGAGGAGGGCCTCGGCGCGGGCGCGGGCTTCGGCGGCGTCGCCGTCGCGCTCCTCGGTCGCGGCCGCTTCGGCGGCCTCGTGCTCGGCGCCTTGCTCTTCGGGACCCTCCAGCAGGGCGGCCTCGCGCTCAACGCTTACGTGCCGAAGGAACTCATGGAGGTCCTCCAGGGGATCGTGATCTGCGCGGTCGCGCTCGCCGACGCGCGCCTCCGCGCGGCGGTCGGCGAGGTCCTGACACGTCCGCTCGCGAAGCCGGCCGCGCCCGCCGGAGGCGGCACGCCGTGAGCGCGCTCGACGTCATCGTTTCGGGCACCATGCTCGCGCAGACCGTCAGGATGACGATCCCCTATGCCTGCGCGAGCCTCGGGGGCGTGCTGAGCGAGCGGAGCGGCGTCGTCAACATCGCGCTCGAGGGCATCTTGCTCGCGTCCGCGCTCGCGGCAGTCGCCGTTCAAGGGGTGACGGGCAGCGCTGTCGCCGGTCTCCTCGCGGGCGTCGTCGCCGGCGCGCTCGTCGGCCTGGTCCACGCGGCCCTCGTGGTGCGCGGGCGCGTCGACGCGATCGTGAGCGGGCTCGCGCTGAACCTCGCCCTCGGCGGCGGGACGAGGTTCGTCCTCCGCGCGCTCTACGGCTCGAGCTCGAACTCGCCGAGCGTCCGTGGCGTGCGCTTCGGCGAGGGCCTCGGGCTCTTCGCGCGGACGGCGCTCGATCCCTTCGTCCTCTCGACGCTCGCCGTCGCGGCGCTGTGTGCATGGGGCCTCGCGCGGACGCGCTTCGGGCTCCGCCTCCGCGCATGCGGCGAGGACCCGTCCGCGGCGCAGGCGGTCGGCGTCGACGTTGCCCGCACGCGACTCGTCGCGGTGACGCTCGGCGGGGCTGTCTGCGGTCTCGGAGGCGCCGCGCTCGCGTTCGAGCTGCACCAGTTTCAGGCGGGGATGACGGGCGGTCGCGGCTTCATCGCCCTCGCGGCCGTCATCGTCGCGGGGTGGCGTCCGTGGCCGGCCGTCGGCGCCTGCCTGGCGTTCGCGGCGCTCGACGCTCTGCAGATCGTCCTCCAGAACCAGACGCGCGTGCCGGCGCAGATCTTCGCCGTGCTGCCGTTCGTCGCGACGCTGCTCGCGCTCGCCGTGGTGAGCCGCCGGAGCGCCGGCGGCGGGGCTCCGGCCGGCATCGGCAAGCATCCCGCGTGAGCGAGCCCGCCGTGGGCTCGTCGCACGGGTCAACGCCGGTGGGCGCTCCCCGCGATCGGCTGCCCCTTGCGCAGGACGAGGTGCGTCTTCGGCGTGGCCCAGGGCTGGAGGATCGCGAGCTCATGCGGCAGATCCCAGACGACGAGGTCGGCGCGAGCGCCCGACGTCAGCGAGCCGCGGGGACGTGACACGCCGTGTCCGGCGAGCCCGAGCGAGATCGCCGCGTTGCGCGTCGCGCCGAGGATCGCTTCGGCCGGCGTGAGGCCGTACATCGGCACCGACAGCGCCATCGCGAGCGGGAGGCTCTCAGTCGGAGCGGTACCGGGGTTCGCGTCGCTCGCGACCACCATTCCGACGCCCGCCTCGCGGAGCGCCGCGACGGGCGGGGGATCCTGGCGGAGCGTGAAGCTCGCTACGGGGAGCAGCGTCGCCAGCGTCCCGCTCTTCGCGAGCGCGTCGATCCCGGCTGCGTCGACATGCTCGAGGTGATCGGCGGAGCGCGCACCGACTTCGGCGCAGAGCTGCGCGCCGCCGATGTCCGCGAACTGTCCGACGTGGAGCCGGATACCGAGCCCCGCCCGCTTCGCGGCGTCGCAGACGAGGCGCGCCTCGTCGACGCTGAACGCGTTCGCGTCGACGTAGGCGTCGACGAACTGCGCGAGCTTCTGCTGCGCGACCTCCTGAACCATCGATGTGCCGGCGCGGAGCACGTAGTGGTCGCGGCTTCCGCGCGCGCTCTCGGGCAGCGCGTGGAGCGCGAGGTAGGTCGCGATCACGCTGGGGAGCGAGACGTCGGCGCGAGCGCGCGCGATCGCCCGGAGCTGCTTCCGCTCGCCGTCCGGCTCGAGGCCGTAGCCGCTCTTGACCTCTATGGTGGTCACGCCGAGCTCGGCCATGCGGCGGAGGCGGGCGGCGAGCTCGGCGGCGAGCCCAGCCTCGCTCGCTTGGGTCACGGCGCGGTAGGTCGAGAGGATGCCGCCCCCGGCGCTCGCGATGGCGCGATAGTCGGCGCCGGCCATCCGGAGGGCGTACTCGTCGTGGCGCGAGCCGGCCCAGGCCGAGTGGGTGTGGGCGTCGATGAGCCCAGGCGTGACGACGCGATCTCCGAAGTCGGTGATCTCGGCCTTGTCTTTGGCGGCGTCGCGCGGGCCAACCCAGCTGATCGAGTGTTCGTCGTAGAGCACCGCCGCGTCCTCGATGACCGCGAGCGGGTTGTCCGGCGTCGCACGCGCGACGTCGCACGTGACGATGCGCTTGGCGGCGATGCCGACGAGACTCACGAGGGCCTCCCGGTGTCGAGTCGCGAGGCGAGCTCCTGGGTGATGCTCCGCGAGGCGTCGAACACGCCGTCGAGGCTCGACGCATCGACCGGCTTCGGGGGCACGCGCCGGCGCATCCGGAGCACGCGCTCGCGCGCTTCCTCGCATCGAGCGCGGAACGCCGCCGACGCCTCTGCCTCGCGGACGAGCGCGCCGTGCGCTTCGTCGGCGAGGTCCTCGCGCGAGCAGATGAGTAGCGCGTCACACCCGGCGGCGACGGCGAGGACCGCGGCCTCGCCCACGGGGAGCTGGATGGCCTTCATCTCGAGATCGTCGGAGAACAGCACTCCCTCGAACCCGAGCGCTCCGCGAATCAGATCCGTACAAACTGCGCGGGATAGCGTCGCCGGACCTGGATCGAGGGCGGGGTAGACGACGTGGGCGGTCATCATCGACGCGACGGCGGGGTCCCGCGCGAGCGCGCGGAACGGCGCGATCTCGATCCGCTCGAGGTCCTCGCGCGAGCGCTCGACGCGCGGCAGCGCCAGGTGCGAGTCGACCGTGGTGTCGCCGTGGCCGGGGAAGTGCTTGAGGCATGAGAGCACCCCGCCGCGCAGAAGGCCGCGCGCCCACGCGCCGGCGAACGCCGCGACGCCCTCGGGCGTGTCGGAGAACGCGCGATCGCCGATGATCGGGTTTTCGGCTCGTGTGTGGATGTCGGCCACGGGCGCGAAGCTCATCGTGATGCCGAGCGCGGCGAGCTCGCGTGCCTGCGCCTCGGCGAGACGTGCCGCAAAGTCGACGTCGCCGAGGTCCCCGATCCGGCGCATCGGCGGCAGCGCCAGGGCAGGGGGCCCGATTCGCACGACGCGCCCGCCCTCTTGATCGATCGCGACCAGCGGAGGCGCGTCGGCGGGCGCTGCGTCGCGAACCTGGCGGGCGAGCGCGGCGACGGCGCGCGCGCCCTCGGGGCCCTGCGGTACGTTCCGGCGAAAGAAGACGACGCCCCCGCGTGCGCCGCTCTCGAGCGCCTGCCGTTCGCTCGCCGAGAGCTCGGTGCCGGCGAGCCCGACCACGAGGATCTGGCCGCAGAGTGCGGCCAACTGTCCGGCCATCGGCTATGGTCTACCACGATCGTGCGCTCCCGGTCTCTCGCGAAGGTCGTCCGTGGCGCTGCGCTCGGCGCGTGCGGCGCGCTCGGCGCGTGCGGCGGCGGGCGTGCGGCCGCGCCAGACCGTCGCCGCGGACGCCTCGTCGTCCGGCGCCGAGGCCGGCACGGGGCAACCCACGCGAGCGGATGGGCGTGACCAAGGGGTCGAAGCGCTGCGCGGAGCAGGCGTCCCCGCGGCGAGCGTGGCACGGACGGACGACGCAGCCGGCGCGGCGAGCGGCGGCCCGCCGTCGGACCGGGGCCGGGCGAGCGGGAGGTGCGGCGGCGGCGCAGAAGGCGACCGTGCCCGTCGTCGAGCGCCCGCGGGCGCCGCTGACCGTGCCGGAGGCACGCCGCTACATGCTGGCGCTGATCAACCGCGACCGCGCCGCGCACGGCCTCGCTCCCGTCGAGCTCGACGAGGGCCCGCCGACGGCCGCCGGCCAGCGCCACGCCGAGGACATGGTGCGGCTCGGCTTTCTCGGCCACTGGGGAAGCGACGGCTCGGTCCCGGAGCAGCGGCACACGGAGGCCGGCGGCGCGGACATGGTCCTCGAGAACGCGCTTTGCTTCACCGACGAGGCGAAGCGGACGGTGGACGCGAAGCCGCTCATCGATCCGAAGCAGGTCGAGCGCGCCGAGTCGCTCTTCTTCGACGAGGTGCCGCCGAACGACGGTCACCGGCGCAACATCCTGAAGCCCGCACACACGCGCGTCGGCATCGGCGTCGCGCAGTTCGTCGAGACGGCCAAGGAGCTCGCGGTGCCGTGCTTCGCTCAGGAGTTCGTCGATGGATACGGCACGTACGCACCGCTCCCTCGGAAGGCGAAGCCCGGCGCGACGGTCCACGTCGAAGGCACGCTCTCGAACGGCGCGCGTCCGACGGGCGTAGGCGTCGCGCGCGTGGCGCTCCCGAAGCCCATCGCCGCGAGCGAGCTCAACCGCCGCCGCAGCTACCCGGTGCCGAAGCCGTTCCAGATGTACTGGGGGCCGGGCTTCGTCACGCCCATCCTCGCGCGGATCGACGGGCCGAAGATCGCGATCGACGTGCCGCTCTCCGACAAGGGGCAGTCGGGACTCTACGAGGTCAGCGTCTGGGCGAAGCTCCCGGGCTCGGAGGAGCAGACGATGGTGAGCTTGCGGACCGTGCTGGTGGAGTAGGCGCTCGGGACGCCGTCAGCGCGCGTCGCGCGTCGCGTCGGTCCAGTCGCGCGGGCATCCGCTCTTCGCCTCTTGATGCGGGCCGGCGCACGCGTCCGGGGTGCGGTGCGGACCGATGAGCAGCATGGTTCCCCGGGAGAGGAACGGGTAACGCGTTTGCCACTCGGACTCGACGCGGGCGACGGCGTCCGCCGCGTCGGTGCCGGCGTTCAGGCGCTCGAGCTTCAGCGCGATCTGACGCCGTGTCTCGTGGTCGTCCGTCAGTGCGTACGCGCGCCGAAGATGCTCGATCGTTGCCTTCCGCTCTCCGCTCTTGGTGAGGATCGTCGATGCTGCGAGAGAACGATCGGCGTCCGCACCGAGCTCTACCGCGTGCATCAACGCCCGCGCGCCGTCGGTCCGCCATCGCTCGATCTCGGCGTTGTCCGTCAGCAGCGACGGCGCGAGGTACGCCAGGTACTGACCGTAGTGGAGCCAGATCTCGGCATCGTAAGGCCGCTCTCGAGTGCCCCGCTCGAGGTAGCCACGAGCGAGGCGAGCGTCGTCCGGCGTCGGGGCTCCTGGCTGAAATACGATCAGGGTGTCGACGAACTGGTAGAGGACGGGATGATCGGGCTCGAGCGCGATGATCGCGTCGATGTACGACGGGAGTGCCTTGAGCTTGCGCTTCTCCTGCCAGTGAAGGCCGTGCTCGACGAGCATCTTGGCCCAGATGAGGTCGGCCGCGGCGTGTCGGTAGCCAAACGTCATCGCCCGCAGTTGCTCGGCGGGCGGGAGCGCGAAGACCTCATCGCGTTCGCGGACCGCTGCGACGTCGCGTGCGAGCCGGGGCTGGACCACCCCGAGCCCTGCTGCAGAGACCGTCAGGAGCGCGAGCGCGAGCGCCTCTCCTCGACGCCCTCTCATTCGAGCTCTGCCTCGATGTACATGCCGGGGACCACCGACGGCGGCCCGCCGTCGGGTGCCGTCCCCCGCATCTCGAAGGTGCTGACGATGCCGTCTCCGTCGAGGTCCCCGTGCGCGCGAGCGACGAAGCTGTCCGGCAGCGAGTCGAAGGCGTAGGCGTAGGCCTGCGGCGCCCCGTCCGCGACGGGCCGGAAGTCGAGCGCGGTCCAGGACGGAAGCTCCCAGGCTTCGGCGGGCGTCACGACCTTCGACCCTCGAGGCGGCGTTTCAGGCGTAAGAGGGGCGGGGTCAGAGAACCGCCGGTTCATCTCGGCGTAAGCGACGGCGTGCTGGCTCATCCGCGCCAGCGCGTCCGTCGGCTCGACGAAACGAGAAGCGTGAAGCTCTCGGGTGAACGCCGGAAGCGCCACCGCCGTTACGGAGCCGAGAAGCGCGGCGCCGACGGCGAGCTCGATGGGCGTGAAAGAGCGCATGGGCCTTTCTGTCGAGTAGCATCACCCCCCGTAGGAGGGTAGTCACGTGACGTGGAGGGTGGGCGGAGCCGCGCTCGCGCAGCCGTCGACCTCGCGTCGTGCCGACGGGCGCGCCGGTTCCTGCCACGCGCGTGACGTCACTCTTCGGGATCGGAGCGCTCGATCTCGGTCGCGACGACGGCGGTGAGGCTCTCGTCGGGAGCGACGGTGAGCGAGTACCGGGAGCGCGTTCCATCGCCGTCGAGGTCCCCCTCGGCGCTCACGCGCGCTTTCGCGGACGCCCCGGAGCCCAGCGATTCGAACGAATACTGGTAGCACTGCGGCTGAATGATTGAGAAGCGCAGATCCTGCCAAGGGCTGACCGCCCAATCCGCGCCGTTGCTCTGGTACTTGCGGCCGCGAACGTTCAGCGGATCCTCGGGGACGGGCGCGCGTGAGCTCGGGGGAAAGTGTCGCATGGCGTGCACGGCCTGCGGAGAGGCCCCCGCCGGCTGCGTCGCGTCCGAGCGGTTGTAGTACTCGGCCGCCCCCGACGCGAGCCGCGTCACCGATTCGCGCGCCTCTGCGGTCTTCCCGTGGCGGACGTAGCGCGCGAGCGCATACATCCCGACCGCCGTCAGGATCGCGGCGAGCGCGAAGAAGTTCATGAGCTCGATCGCCGAGAATCCTCGCCGCTGCTGGAGCCGAAGCACGCGGAGAAGATAGCAGCGAGGAAGGGGCCTGGTCGACGGGCGTGAGCGCACCAGCATGGTCTCGAGGCTCTTCGCGAACAAAACGAACGACGCCGAGGCTCGCGCATCGCGCGGGCCTCGGCGCCATCGAGCCAGTGGAGGTCACTCCTCCGGATTGGTCTCGTCGATCGAGGGGGCGAGCTTGAGCTGAGCCCCTTCCATTGCGCCGCGCAGAATGAACGTCGAAAGCACGTCGTCACCGTTGAGGTCGCCGTTCGCTGTGGCGGTGATCACTGTTCCGATGGCGGTGGCCGACGAGTCCGACGTGTAGTTGTACATGTAGTACTGGGGCGTCGACATCTCGAACTTGAGGCACGCGAAGCCCATGCCCGGCGTCGCCGAATCCACGTTGTAGTCCTGGAGCGGATTGGGGTTCGGCTGGTACTTCTGACCCTTGATTTCGGCCGCGGTGCCCGGAACGGTCACCGAGGCTGAGAGGCAGAGGCGGCGATTCAGCGCCGCCGTCGCGCCGCCGGCGAGGACCGCCGGGGCGATGATCTCGCGCTCAAGCGCGCTCGCGGCGTCCTTGCCGATCTGACCGAGGGCGTTCTTCGCCTCTGCGGTCTTCGCGTTCGCGATGTACTTGCGGACGCCGTAGACCGCGAGCACCGCGAGGACACCGACGATGGCGACGACGATCATGAGCTCCACGAGCGTGAAGCCGCCCTTGAGCCTTTTGCGAATGGACATGAGTGGATGCTCCGTACGTTCGGCCAAACCCTGGACTCGGTGCGGGGAGGCCGTAGTTCCGCACCGGCCGACGAGAAACGAACCCTCGTTCCGTGGCCGCGCTCGCGTCCACGTCGTCATCCTGGCTTCACGACCAAGCATTGGTCGTGCCGAGTAGCCGCCTCGTCTCCGTCGGGCCCAATCTTACGGGCATCGCGCGGAAAAGCGAGATTGTGGCGCGAGCTCCTCGCGCGCCCAGCGCGCGGCGTGGACGAAGTTCGTCCGTTCGGGCGCACGAGTGAGGACGAAAAACGTCCACCTCGGATGTAGGCAGCGCCCGCACTCATCGGGGCGTCAGCGTGCGCGCGCGCTCCCGGCACCACGCGGCAGCCGTCGGATCCCCGCCGCGCTCGAACGCCTGGGCGAGCACGAGCCAGGGCCTCGCGTAGTCCGCTGCGCGCGCGCCTGCCCACGTGCCCGGGGGCGCGGGAACGCCCTCGAGGTCGAGACGCTCGAAGACGCGCTCGTTCAGCGCGAGGAGCGGTCCCGGCGCGAGCACCGCCTCCGGGCGGTCGACGACACGAATCAGCGGACCCACCGGATAGCTCGGGAACGAGGTCGCGAGCTGGGGCACGAACCACGCTGTGAGAAAGACGGGGCGCCCCGTGGCGAGCGTCTGGGTCAACAGCGCCGGTCCACTGAGCGTCGGATGCTCCGCGCCGGGGCGGCGCACCCCCCGCACCACCTCGTAGCCGAGCTTGGCGCTGAGTCGACGCGGGTACCAGTCCGAGAGAAGCAGATGCGGGCTGATGACGTCGACGTCCGGACGTAGCCCGAGCGCGCACCGCGCGTAGAGGAAGCCTCCGATGACGTCGTCGCTCGAAGCGAGGACAATCGCGTTCTCAGGCAACGTCGTGAGCACGTTGCGCACATAGAGCTCCGTCGTCGGACGATGATCGGCGCGAACGTCTGCCCACGAGCATGCCGCTCGCACACCGAGCAGAGGAGCGATGACGGCGAGCAGCGCCGCTCCGGCGCGCCGTGGGACGAACGCCAACGCGCGGTCGAGTCCGACGGCGCCGAGGTGGACTCCGAGCGCAAGCGGAAGGAGGTGAAAGCGGGAGACGACCAGTCGCCCGACTCCGTGGCTGGGGAGGTTGAAGAGTGAGACGAGGGCAGGGCCAGTGAGGACGAAGCAGGCGACCAGCATCAACGTCGCGACGCGCTCTCGTCGCACGCGAAACACGGCGAGGCCGAAGAGAGGAAGCCCGCACGAGCCGAGCAGGCTGTGTCCGAGGACCACCCAATGGCGCACAGGGTCCGGAGCGGCGGTCGAGACCGCGAGCTGCGTCGTCCCGTAGTCCTTCCGGAGGAAGTGGTGAAGGAGTCCGGACGCTGTACCGGTGTCGCCCCACACGCACCCAGCGTCGAGTGGCGCAGCGCGCGATGCGACCACGAGGTACGCGTACGCGGAGAGACCGATGGCCAGGGTGGAAATCCCCGCGAGGGCTGCGAGTCCCGGCGCGCGCGCGTGCCGGAGCGCACGGACGGAGGCCCAGAGACCGAGTGGCGCGAGCAACACGATGGTGTGATGGTTCGATATGCCGAGGCCCGCGAGCAGGGCGAGCACGGCGACACGCAACGTCTCGCTGCCACGGGGCGGCGGGCCGGGCGCGGCGAAGATGACGATCCCCATCGCCAGGAGGACGTTGAGCGCGAACACCTCGGGCTCGGTCGCGAGGCGCCACGCGAGCGGGGACACGGCGTAGATCGCGGCCGCGACCGCGGCGGTGCGCTGGCGCGCACCCCACGCGACGCAGGCTTGCTGCAGGGCGGCTACCGAGAGTGCGCCGAGGATCGCCGTCGCGAGCGCGGCGCGGTGGGCGGGCGATGTCGCCGGGAGCCACGACGTCGCGCGCAGCCACAGGATGTACAGCGGATACCCAGGAGGATGAGCGACGCCGCCTGTCGCTCCCACCGCGGCGAGCTCCGCCGAGTCGCCGCCCAGGAGAACGCGGCTCGCCGTGACGGTGTAGAGCACTCCCGCGAGGAGCGGCACGAACGAGCGGCTGACGCTCTGGACGAACAGGCGGCGCGAGCTGTCCCGATCGAACACTGTCGACACGGGGCTGAGTCTACACGGGCGGGCCGCTCGGATGATCTGAGCTCGTCAGGCTGAGCCGCCCTCCGGCAGGCGGCGGCTCTTGCCACGTTTACGGTCCTCGGGGTCTATTGCTGCCGTGACGTTTCCCCTCGCTCGGGTGTGCGCGCTCCTGTTCTTCACCGGGGCCTGCGCGCTGATCTATCAGGTCGCCTGGCTACGCGAGCTGCGCCTGATCTTCGGGAGCTCGACCGCGGCCTCGGCCGCGGTGCTCTCCATCTTCATGGGAGGGCTGGGGGCAGGGAGCCTCGTCCTCGGAAAGCGAGCGGACGCGGCGAAGAACCCGCTCCGGATGTATGCCCATCTCGAGTTGCTCGTCGCCGTGACGGCGGCGATGACGCCGGTGACGGTGTGGATCGCCGAAGCGACGTACCTCGCGCTCGGCGGTGCCGCGAAGCTCGGCCTGACCGGAGCGACGGGCGTGCGCCTGCTGCTCTCCGTGATCGTGCTCAGTCCACCTACCTTCCTGATGGGAGGAACGCTCCCGGCCGCCGCCCGCGCTGTGGGACGAGAGAGCGACGCCGGGCGGCAGCGCGTCGCCGCCCTCTACGGTGTCAATACACTCGGCGCCGTGACCGGGGCCCTATGCGCGAACTTCCTCCTCCTCGAGGTCTTCGGCACGCGATTCACGCTCTGGCTGGCGTGCCTCTCGAACGTCCTCGTCGGCGTCCTCGCCAGCGGCCTCTCGCGGTCCCCCATACGGTCCGCCCCTCGGCCAGCCGAGGCGTCCGACGGGTCGCCGTCTGAGGTGGCCGGCCAAGGGGCTGGGGACCGACCACGCTGGTTTCCTGCGCTCGCCGCCGCGGCCTCGGGCGCGACGTTCATGCTCATGGAGCTCGTGTGGTACCGAATGCTGGGGCCGATCCTGGGCGGCTCGTCCTACACGTTCGGGCTCATCCTCGCCGTAGCGCTCGCGGGCATCGGGATCGGCGGCGCGCTGTACGCGCGCGTTCGCATCCGGCCGACGCT
The DNA here is from genome assembly GCA_019637225.1 of Labilithrix sp. Classification (GTDB taxonomy): domain Bacteria; phylum Myxococcota_A; class Polyangia; order Polyangiales; family Polyangiaceae; genus Labilithrix. Next base: position 45,478 of record JAHBWC010000008.1, on the reverse strand, counting down.
CTTCGCCTTCGCGCTCACGTGCGGGGTTGAGGCGATCGTGATCGCGATTCCGCTCGCGCTCGGCGATCGGCTCGCGATGTTCGCCCTGCTCACGCGACCGCTGGCGAGCGCTGGGTTCGGCATGGCCGTGGCGGTGTGGGCGCTGATCGCGGCGATCGTCGTTCTACCGGCCGCGATCGTCTCGGGCGCGCAGTTCCCGCTCGTCATCGGACTGTACGGCAGCGGGACCAAGGGCGTCGGTGGTGATGTCGGCAAGGCATACTTCGCCAACACGATGGGGTCGATCGTCGGCTCTCTGGCCGGGGGATTCGGCTTGCTGCCGGCGCTGTCGGCGCCGACGTGTTGGAGGCTCGCGGTCGTCGTCCTCCTCGGTACGGCGGTCCTTGCGCTCGCCCTCCACGCGAACGCTTCGCGGGCTCGGCCGCAGATTGCGCGCGCCGTGCTCGCCGGTGCACTGATGCTCGGGCTGTCGAGCGTCTTGCTCGCTGCGCAAGGCCCGACGGCCGTGTGGCGGCACTCGGGGATCGGCGCCGGTCGAGCGGACAAGTTCATCGACCGAATCGCCGTCGGCGGTGTGGAAGAGTTCTCGCGACGCACGCGGGGAGACGTCGAGTGGGAGGTGGACGGCGTGGAGAGCTCCGTCGCGCTCACGCACGCGAGCGGGTTCGCGTTCGTGGTGAACGGCAAGGCCGACGGGCATGCCGTGCACGACGCCGCGACGCAGGTGATGGGTGGCCTGCTGGGGGCGCTGCTTCACCCGTCGCCGCGTCGAGCGCTCGTCGTCGGTCTCGGCACCGGGAGCACGGCGGGCTGGCTCGGGGCCGTTCCGGCCATAGAGCAGGTGGACGTCATCGAGATCGAGCCGGCCATCTTGCGCGTCGCGCGCGAGTGCGCGGTGGTCAACGAGAACGTGCTGGACAACTCCAAGGTGGCCGTTCACCTCGGCGACGCGCGAGAGGTCTTGCGGACGACGCCGGGCCACTACGACGTCATCTTCAGCGAGCCGTCCAATCCGTTCCGCGCCGGGATCTCGAGCCTCTATACGGTCGAGTTCTACCAGGCAGCCGCGCAGCGCCTCGCCGACGACGGGCTCTTCATCCAGTGGATTCAGGCGTACGAGGTCGACGCGGGCGCGATGGCGACGGCCGTCGTCTCGCTCAAGGAGGTCTTCGAGCACGTCTCGATGTGGCAAGCCGCCTACGGAGACTTCCTCCTGGTCGCGCAGAAGTCCTCCCCGACGATCGACGTCGATCGCATCCGCCAGCGCATTCAGGAGGAGCCCTTCGCGACCGCGCTGCCTGCCGCCTGGCTCACCGCGTCCGCGGAGGGCCTCATGGTGCACCATATCGCGAGTCCGGCGTTCGCCAACGTTCTCGTCGAAGCTGGAATGGGAGCCGTGAATCGGGATGACCAGAACCTGCTCGAGTTCGCGTTCGCACGCAACGTGGGTAGGAAAATGGACGCGGGGCAAAGCGTCGCGGCGCTCGCGGCTCGGCTTCGTCTGGACCGCGCGGCGATCCGCGGAACGCTGGACCCGGCGCTTCTGCTGGAGGAGCGATGGCTCCGGCAGCTCCACGGCGACGAGCCGCTCTCTCCTCCGGTCGATGCGGCGCCGCTCGCCTCGCGTCCGTTCGGCAATGTGCTCGAAGAGTTTCGCAGCGGGCTCCCGACCGCGCTCGCGAGCTGGCGACGACTCGGGCGTGAGCCGCGCAGCCACGCCGAGCTCGCGCTGCTCGCGCTCCGTGCCGTTCAGACCAGCGACGCCGAGGCGCTGCTCTTCGTCGAGCGCCTGCGCAGTCAGGCCGAGCGCGAGCTCATGCGCGGGATCGTCCTCTCACGGGGCGACGCGAGCGCACGCTCGAGCGCGCTCGATGCGCTCGAGCGCGGCTTCGTGCTCCATCGCCGGGACCCCTGGGTGGGGACCGGGGTCGACGAGCTCGCCATCGACCGGAGTCTCGACCTCGCGATCACCGACCGAGACGCCGCGGCCCGAATGTTCTCGGTGCTCGGCGAGCGCTTCGCGGCGGACGTGCAGCGCCGACCTCGGTTGATCGCGCGGGCGAAGCTCGGTCGCGCGCTCGACCCTCGCTCATGCGTGGAAGCGCTCTCCGCGTTGGAGCCGGCGCCCTGGGACCGCACCGCGCTGGCGCTACGCGTCTCGTGCCTCCGCGACGTCCGCGATGCTCGGACCGCCGAGGCCGAAGCCGACCTCGCGCGCTTCCTCGCTCAGGAGAGCAGCACCTTCGGCGCGGCGCTGCCGACGCCGGACCCCTGAGCAGGGCGGACGGCGACTTCGTCTACTGCCCGTCGTTGTGGCTGTAGATGTGGTTGTCGAAGGACGAAGCGGCGAGCTCGGTCTCGGTACCCGCCTGGCCGTCAAGGTCGCACTTCGCGCCGACGACGTACCATGGACCATCGGGCGGCGTGCCCCACGTCACCCAGTTGAGGTTGAGCGGCGTGCCCGCCATCGCCGTGTTGCCGGCGACGGTGGCGTAGGAGAACTGAACCGCCCCCGAGACGTGCACGGGCAGCGCTTGCCAGGTCGTTGTCCCTCCCGCGCAGGTGGGGTCCCATCCGACCATCGCGTCGCTACGGCCAGCGCCGGTGGGGCAGAACGTCGGCCCGATGTCCGCGTAGGTTCCGCGCTCGGCACGATGGTCTTCTTGAGCGATCTTGATGGCGCTCACGACGTTCTGCGCCTCCGTCATCTTCGAGTTCAGGATGTACTTCCGGTAGCCGACGATCGCGATGACGGCGAGCACCCCGACGATCGCGACGACGATCGCGAGCTCGACGAGCGTGAAGCCGAGCCCCGAGCGCCGACGGCGGGCAGTTCGCTGCATGAAGCTCACGGTCCACGCTGAAGGCATTCGATGTTCCATCGCGGGTCTCCCTTCGTGCCTCCGGTAGAGTACGCCACTCGCGCGGCAGATGCTGGACGTCCGATGCGTCGGCGAGTCGGTTGGCGTCGATGAAGACTGATGTGTGCGGACGAAATCCGTCCGTCGGCTGCGCGTCGGCCGACGAAAATTGTTCGCTCAAGAGGGGCGGGGGGCGCCAGTCTGTGAGTCCGAGCTCGCCGGCTCGTCGTCGTCCGCCTCCTCACCCATCGTCAGCTTCTGCATCCGGTAGCGTAGGCTCCGGAGCGTGATGCCGAGCGTCTTCGCGGCGTTCGTGCGGACACCGCCCGCGCGTTCGAGCGCCTGGAGAATGAGCCTCCGCTCGATCTCGCCGAGCACCGCGTCGATGTCGCAACCTTGCTCCGGCACGTCGAGCAACGCGGGCGTAGTACGAGCCGCCGCGCCGCTCACCTCCTGCGGAAGGTCGCCGAGCCCAATGCTGGGCCCAAGGGCAAGCGCTACCGCGCGCTCGATGATGTTCTCGAGCTCGCGGACGTTGCCGGGGAACGAGTAGGCGTCGAGCGCGCGGAGCGCGTCGGGCGAGAGCGCGCGCACCGCCTTGTCGTGCTCGCGCGCGCATCGATCGAGGAAGTAGCGCGCGAGCTCGGGCACGTCCTCGCGTCGCTCTCGGAGCGGCGGTACCTCGAGGCGGATGACGTTGAGCCGGTAGTAGAGGTCCTGGCGGAACTTGCCGCTCTTGACTTCTTCCTCGACGTTGCGGTTCGTCGCGGCGAGGACGCGGACATCGATGCTCGACTCCTCAGCCTCGCCGACGCCGCGGACCTTGCGCTCCTGCAAGACGCGCAAGAGCTTCACCTGCATCGCGAGGGGGAGCTCGCCGATCTCGTCGAGGAGGACCGTGCCTCCTTCGGCCTCGCGGAAGAAGCCGAGCTTTCGTGTCGCCGCGCCGGTGAACGCGCCCTTCTCGTGGCCGAAGAGCTCACTCTCGACGAGCGCCTCCGGGATCGCGCCGCAGTTGACGACGCGGAAGGGCTTGTCCTTCCGGTCCGAAGCTTCGTGCAGCACGCGCGCGATGCGCTCTTTCCCCGAACCGCTCTCTCCCGTGATGAGCACGGTGCTGCGTCCACTCGCGACGCGCTGGACGAGGTCGAGGACCCGCTTCATCGCCGGCGAGTGACCGAGGAGATCCTTCGGCTGATGGCGATCGACCTGAGCGCGGAGGCGCGCGTTTTCCTCCACGAGCGCACGACGTTCGAACGCCTTCGTCACGAGCGCGCGGAGCTCGGAGGTGGCGAACGGCTTCGTGACGAAGTCGTAGGCGCCGCGCTTCATCGCGTCGATCGCCGTCTCGACGGTGGAGTGTGCGGTCATCACGATGACCTCGGTGTCCGGCGAGACCTGCTTCGCGACGGTGACGACGTCGAGCCCCGACCCGTCGGGCATCATGAGGTCGGCGAGGACGACGCCGTACGGCTTAGGCGTGTTGCGAAGCGCGTCCCGCCCCGCCACGAAGCCGGGGGCGGTCGTGACGGCATAGCCCTCCCTGCGGAAGAGGATCGACAACATCTCCCGCAGTCCCGGTTCGTCGTCGACAACGAGGACCGTGCCCTTTTCGCCCATTCGAGACGACTATACCAGGATCACCGAAGGCATATCGCGCGGATACCGTGTGCCGCGGTGCGCATGAGCGCGCCGCCGTCGCGACACTCTCGCGCGTACGCGTCGTCCCTGGCTTTGCGCGGCGTCGTTTCTGGCTCGCGGGCGCCGCCGTCCGCCCCCGCGCCAGGTTCGTGCGGACGAGCCCAGCCCCACAAAGCGACGAATCGCGCAGGCGCTGACACGCCTGCGCGATTCCGCCCCCCCTCACGCGCCGCGAATCACTCGCGGAGCTTCGCGAACGCCGCCTTCGTCTCGCCGGCCTTCACGTCGACCGTGATCGTCTTCTTCAGCGACTGCTCCGAGTTGACGAACATGATCGTGTGCGTGCCAGGCGAGACCGTCACGTGCGTCTGCGGGGTCACGCCGATCGGCTTGCCGTCGAGGACGATCGACGAGGCCGGGAGCGAGTTGATCTTCAGCACGGCCTCGCCACCTGCGGCGGCGGGCTCCTTCTTCGGCTCCTTGGGCGCGTCGGGCTCCTTGGCGGCCGGGGGATTCGACGCGACCTTCGGCGTGGGGGCCGCGGGCTCCTTCGCCGCGGGCGGCGTCCACGGGACGGCCGGCGCCGTCGGGCGCGCAGGCGGAGCGACCGCCGCCGAGCCCTTCGGGTTGAGCGAGACGGTGAAGGTCTTCTCCGCCTGGCCGTCGTCGAAGCTGATGCGCTCGCTGTAGTCCTCGTGGCCGTCCTTGGTGGCCTGGAGCTCCCACCTCTCGTTCGGATCGAACTCGATCGCCATCGGGAACTGGGGGACCTCTTTGCGGTTCGTGCCGTTGACGAGGTAGACCTTCGCGCCCGGCGTGCCGAGCTGGATGGTCGCCTTGCCCTTCACGACCTTGAGGTTCACGCTCCCGAGGTCGACGATCTCGTCCTTCGCGACGCTGATCGTCTTCTCGAGCGGGGCGTAGCGATCGCCCACGAAGCGGAGCTTGTGCTCGCCGGGCTCGAGGTCGCGCATCTCCTGCGGGAGCAGGCCGACGTCCTTGCCGTCGACGACGAGCTTCACGCCCGAGTGGTTCGCCGCGACCTTGAAGCCGGTGCCGGCGGCCGTCTTCGACGGGGCGAGCTGGAAGTCCGTCGGGACGTCGCGCTTGCTGTCGACGGTGACGGCGCGCGGCGCGGGCGGCTCGTAGCCCTTCGCGACGACCTTCACCTCGTGCACGCCGGCCGAAATGTCGCGGACGATGCAGGGCGCGCTCTCGCAGCGCTTCACGCCGTCGACGAGGATCTCGAGGTTCTGCACCGCGCCGCCCTTCGTGTCCGACACGTTCACGACGAGCGTGCCCGTGCGCGGCATGAGCGAGAACACGGCGAAGCCCGCGACGGCCATGACCGCGAGGAGGAGCGCGACGATGAGCGGAGCCTTGCTCGGCGCCGGGCGCGCGACCATGTGCGTCGCCTCCATCGCGCGGCTGACCGGCGGCAGCTGCGGGACCGGCGGCGCGCTCGGGATGGCGGACGGATGCCCCGAGGGGTGGTTCGAGGCGTGCGGCGGCACCGACCCCTGCAGGTGCGGGGGCACCGAGGCCATCGGCGACTGCGCCGACTGCATCGTGGCCGTCTGCGGCGGGACCGACGCCGGGGCCTGCTGCTGCGTCGGCGGCATGTGCATCGGGGCGGTCGTGACCTGTCCCGGCGGCGGCGGCGGCGGAAGCGGCTGCGTCGTGAGGCTCGGGTTCTTCTGCGAGGTCGGCGGCGGCGGCGGCGCCGAGCGCGCCGACTGCGACGTGGGGGCGGCCGCGCGGAACTTCGCCGACGGCGGCGACGAGCCGTTCACCTTCTCGCGCGGCTGCCCGAGCGCGCCGAACGCGCCCGAGAGCGTGGCCGACGCGGGCGGCGGCGGCGTCCCGGCTGCCGGCGGGTTCGACGGGATCTGCGACGGGTTGCGCGGCGGAGGCGAGCTCATGATCGCGTCCATGCTGGCGCGCTCGACCTCCTTCGCCTCGGGACCCTGGAGCGACTCCGACGACGCCTCGGCCTGGAGCTGCTTCTCCTTCTCCTTGTCGAAGACGTGGGTCGCCTCGTTGTCGTCGTCCCAATCCATGTCGAGCTTCGCGCCGTTCTTGCCCTGCGCGGTCGGCTTGCTCGACGTGGGCCCGTTGGCGCGGGCCGAGGCGGCGCCGGGGCGCGTGCTCGCCGGAGGCGGCGGGACGCTCGGGGTCTTCTGCGTGGCGCTCGGATGCGCGGACGCGGGCGGCGCGGCCTCCATCGGCGGATTGCTCTTCGTGGCGGCGAGGTTCGGAAGCGAGCCGCGACCGGGCGGCGCCGGCGGCTTGCTCGCGCGATCGCCGGGGTTGACGGCGCGCATCGAGCCGGAGCCGGAGCCGGGCGGCGCGGAGGGCGAAGGCGTCGCCGGCGGCGGAGCGGGCGGCGGAGCGACGGCCGCCATCGCCGAGTTCGACGGACGCGTTGCCGGTCCCGAGGACGGGAGCGGAGGCGGCTGCGACGGCTGCGCGGCCGGGATGGCGAGGGGCGTCGCCGCCGCGGGTCCGGGGATCCCGAGCAGCGTCTTCTTCGCGTCGAGCGGCACGGGGCGCGTGGCCTGCAGGTGCGACGACGATCCCGGCGGGGGCGGAGGCGCGGCAGGGGAGCGCTCGGACTTCTTCCCGAGGCCCTCGAAGATGTCGAGGTCAGACCCGCCGCCGCTCTTGCTATCGTTTGACATCCGCGTCTCCTGAGACTCCATGATACGCCCCGTGCTCCTTTTTACTCAGCGATGCCGAGAGCCTTCGCGGGCCTGCGTCACACCTCGCGACGCCTTCGGCGGAGGGCTGGGGGCTGTTCACTCGCCGCGTCTCCGCGCCCCTGAACCCGGGGCGCTGACCCCGAACCCCATATTCCGGCGAAAGCGTAGAGTTCTTTGCGCCGCGGACTTGTAGCGCTCGTCTGGGCTGTTGGCGAGCGACTTCGGCATCCTGATTCGCCCGACCTTCAGAGGTGTTGGCCCTCGATCGGGCTCCTTCGCCGGGTGTGAGAAAGCCCCACATCCAAATGTCGGGCAAGATCGCGCAAAAGGCACGCTGTGTCTGACGGATAGCCCTGGTCGGATGCGACGTCTTTTTCGTATCTCAACGGGGGCCCGTCGGAGGGGGCTTCCCCGGCGGGGGCGATACGCTCCCGCCGCTGGCCGACGCCGGCGCCGCCGGCTTCTCGGGGGGGGCCAGCGTGGGTCGCCACTTGACGCGCCGCGCCTGGAGCGGCGCCCAGACCGCCTGGGGGACGATGGGGGTGGCCTCGAAGATCTGCTTCGCGGCCGGCGAGGGCGTCCGCCCGAGCTTCACCGCCACGACGGCGGGCGACGCCGGCTCGCCGCCGATGTCGAGCGTTCCGCCGAGGTAGGCCCGGACGTTCTCCGTCACGAGGCCCCGCGCCGAGCAGCCGATCCGCTCGAGCAGCGCGAGCATCGCCGCGCTCTTGTCCGCGCTCGGGGAGTCGTCGGGGAGGAGCTCGAGCCACTGGAGCATCCCGTCCTCGTCAGAGACGCCGACCGCGCCGCGCGCGCCGGCGGCGCCGGCCGACGCCGGCGAGGCGACGGTCGTGATCGCGACGGCGTTCGGCGTCGGGCTCGTGTCGATCGTGAAGATGTGGTCTCCGAGCCAGAGCGTCCGCGCGCCGTCTCCCGCCGCGGGCGGCGATGCGCCGGCGTCGCGCGTCGCGCGCGCGCCGCCGGACGAGCGCGGAGGCCGCCCGAAGACGGCGACGGTCTTCGCGCTCGCGTCGTCGGCCTTCGCGTCGACGGCGACCGCGCGCGGATCGACGCGGAGCACGCGTACGCGCGGCTCGCCGGCCACGGCGAGCTTCGCAGAGGCGATCGCGCTCGCGTACGGGTAGCCGTGCTGCGGCAGCCCCTTCACGCGCCACTCGGCGCCCGCTTCGAGCGGCGCGCCGGGGAGCACGTTGCGCGCGGTGAGGTAGAAGAAGTCGCGCGCGTCGCGCTGGATATAGCGCGGGAAGAGGATGTGCCCCATGCCCTTCGTCATGCGGCGCGCGCGGAACTTGAACTCCGGCATGTCGCGCACCGTGCCTTCGTACTCCCAGTCCGGCTGGAGCGGCCGGCCGAGCGGGGTGAAGGTGCTTGCGGTCTGCATGTTGTAGAACTCGAAGCCGGCGAGGCCCGGGTTCATGTCGAGGTGCATGCCGACCTGACAGCGCGCGGCGAGCATCGCGCGGCCGAGCGGCTCGGGGCCGATGTCGTGGCCGAAGAGGTACGCGACGAAGCCCTCCTTCGTCATGCAGAGCCCGCTCCGCGTCGTGTGGATGGCGTCGTGCCACCCCGGCGGTACGCCGCCCCACCACGCGCGGCCCCACGGGTTGTACTTGTCGTTCTGCACCATGAACGTCATGTTCTGGCGGAACGAGAGCACGTCCTCCGGGACCTCTTGGTCCGTCGGCCACGCGGCGAACGCGGTGGTGCCGTCGCGGAGCTCCGCGACCGTCGCGGCGTAGGGCTTCGGCGGGAGGTAGAGCACGCCGTTCGCCTGCATGCCGAACTCGCCGTGCGTCGCCTGGAAGCCGCCGTTGAAGCCGCCGATCACGCGGCGGACGATCTCCGGCGCGCGCGGGATCTGGCCGGGGCCCGCCTCGCCGGTGGCGCTCACCGGCTCGACCGTGCCGGCCTCCATGTGGAGCGCGATGAGCCGCGGATCCCAGAGCGTCACGTAGACGCGCGTGTGCTTCGCCGAAGGATCGCTCCGCACGAACGTCGTGACGAACGGCGAGGCGAGGCCGGGGATCGGCGTGATGAACGGATCGTCGTCGAGGCGGATCCACTGGCCCTCACCGGCGATCGCCGGCTTCATCATCGGCTCGAGCGGCTTCGGGGGCCACCCGATCTCCGGATCGGTGAAGGTCGACGGGCCGAGCGTGCCCGTGCCGAGCGATCCGAGGTCGTCCTGCGCGGCCGCCTCGCCGGTGTCGCCCGTGAGCTCCGCCCTCTTGCCCTTCACCCACTCGAGCGTGGTGAAGACGACCGCCTTGAGCGCCTGGTTCTTGTCGTCGCCGAACCAGGAGACCGCGCGCAGCCGATCGCTCATCCACGGCGCGAGCGTCGGGGGCTTGGCGATCACCTCGGCGGTCACGCGCACGTTCGCCGCGTCGGCGGCGGTGCCCTGGGCGGGATCGATCCTCGTCACGCGGACGTCCGAGTCGTTCGCGCCGTGGACGCCGGTCACCTCGAGCGTCCCGTCGGGGAGGAACGCGAGCGACGCCTTCCTCGGGGGCGGCACGAGCGTGAACACGGTCTTCCTCACGCCGCGCGCCTGCCCCGTCGCCTGGAGATCGGCGACCTTCACCTGGAAGCGCTCGAGTTTGGTGAGCTCGTCGTAGGCGCGCGCGTCGTGGCCGGCGAGGTCGAGCACGTGCAGCGCCTCGGGCCGCTCGTCGACCTCGACGAGGTACGCGACGAGCGAGCCGCGCGCGACGGGGAGACCCTCGTCGGCGCCCGTCGAACGCGTGAGGTTGTAGGCCTCGCCGACGTCGAGGAGCTGCCCCTCGGGCGAGAGGCGCGTGGTGACGGAGAAGACGTCGAGGGTGTCGGCGTCCGCCGCGCCGCCGGGATCGCTCGACGCCTGCGCGCGCTCGCGCCCGCGTACGAGCGCCCGCGCCTTGCCGCCGATCGCGCCGAGGACGCCGGTCGGGCCGTCGAGCCAGACCACGTCGCCCGGCTCGCAGGTCACGGCGCGGGACGCCGCGAGCGCGCTGCAGAGCGCGGCGGAGCGGCTCGGCGCCGCGTCGTCGACGGGCGCGCGACCGAGGCGCGCGAGGCCGTAGGCGGCGACCAGAGCGAAGGGGAGTGGCCTGAGCCAGATTTTCACGGTGCCCTGATGATGACCAACGCGCGGCTCGGCCATTCTCCTCCGCGCGCCGGGAAGACTAGGGGATCGAGACTAGAGGCAAGCGGGCGATCTTCCCAAGTTGCGCGCGCGCCGGGGCGAATCGGCGGTCGCCAACAAAGTTGTCAGGCAAGCTCATGAGATCACGGAGAAACCAACCTGGCGAGCTAGCCGGACGGCATGCTACAAAGTTGCTGATGCGTTCGGCGCGGTGGTTCCTCGCGGCACGTCTCGGCGTGATCGCGCTCGCGGTGGCCTTGGGCGTCGCGTGCACGAGCCCGACGCTCCCGCTGCCGCCGCCGAGCCTGCCGACCGTCTCGGTGGGGAGCGAGCCGAACACGTTCCGCCTGAAGAGCGATCGCGGCGCGATCCCGAACGCGCTCATCGTCGTCGTGAACCGCAACGAGCTCCTGCCGCGGAGCCAGCGCGTCGAGGGCACGATCGCCGACGAGCTCGGCTCGTGGGAGCTCGAGATCGTCGCGAACGCCGGCGACGTCGTCGACATCTCGCAGGAAGACGGCACGACGCGGTCGCCGTCGACGACGGTCACGCTGAAGTAACCCGCGCGGACGGCGACGCGCGACGGCGCGATCAAGTGGACGCGCCGAGGACCTTGAGCGAGACCTTCTTCTTCCGCGCGGGGCGGGGGCTCTCGTCGATGACGTCGCCGACGAGATCGTAGTCGGCCGCCTGCGTGATCCGGACGCGTCGCATCTGTCCGCGCTCGACCTCGCCGCCGCCGAGGTAGACCTGGCCGTCGACGTCGGGGGCCTGACCGGCGTGCCGGCCGGCCATCACGAGGTCGTGCTCCTCGCTCGGTCCCTCGACGAGGACCTCGAGCTCGCGGCCGATGAGCGCGCGATTCCGGCGACGCGCGATCTTGCGCTGAACGCCCATCAGGCGCCGCCAGCGGTTCGAGATCGTGAGCGCCTTGACCTTGGCGTCCTGCGCGAAGCTCTTGGCCGTCTCCTCGTCCGAGTACTTGAAGACGCCGACGTTGTCGAACTCGGCCCACTCGACGAAGTCCACGAGCTCGGAGAAGTCGGCGTCGGTCTCGCCGGGATGCCCGACGATGAACGCCGTGCGGAAGAAGAGGCCGGGGACGGCCTTGCGCATCCGCTCGACGACGCGCTTCTGGCGGTCCTTGCCGTGCCCGCGCTTCATCCGAGCGAGCATCGCGTCGGAGGCGTGCTGGAGCGGCATGTCGACGTACGGGACGACGCGCGGGTGGTTCGCCAAGAGGTCGAGGAGCGCCTCGTCGATGGTCTCCGGGTAAAGGTAGAAGACGCGCACCCAGCGGAGCCCCTTCACGTCGGCGACGCGGCGGACGAGCTCGGCGAGCGACGCCCGGCGGTCCTTCGGGAGGTCGCGCCCGTAGGCGATGGTGTCCTGCGAGATGAGGTTCACCTCGAGGATGCCGCGCGCGGCGAGCTGCTCGGCCTCGCGGACGATGTCGTCGGCGGGGCGCGAGCGCTGCTTTCCGCGAAACTGCGGGATCGTGCAGAAGGCACAGCTGCGGTTGCAGCCCTCGGCGAGCTTCAGGTAGGCGCTGGCGCTCGAGCCGGTGACGACGCGCGGGTCCGTCGCCTTGATGACCCAGTCGGCGGGGTTGCCGACGAGCATGCGCGGCGTCTTGTTCTTCTTGTCGTCGAGGATGCGCCCGAGCGCGAGCATGTCGCTCGAGCCGAGGAAGTGATCGACCTCGGGCATCTGCGCCGAGAGCTCTTGCGGGTAGCGCTGCGAGAGGCAGCCGGTGACGACCAGCTTCTTGCACGCGCCGACCTTCTTCAGCTCGGCCATCTCGAAGATGGTGTCGATCGACTCCTTCTTCGCCTCGCCGATGAAGCCGCACGTGTTGACGACGATGACCTCGGCGTCACCGGCGTCGTCCGTGAGCTCCCAGCCGGAGCGGTCGCCGTTCGCGCCGAGGGCGACGCCGACCATGACCTCCGTGTCGACCCGGTTCTTGGGGCAGCCGAGGCTCACGAAATGGATGCGCTTTTTCGCCACGAGGCCGCGAAACCTAGCCGCTTTTCGTGGGGAAGCAACTCCTGTCCGTTCGGGCGCGCGGGCGAGCGCGTGGCGGCGCGCGAGAGCGCGCGGCGCGGGCGCGGGCGCGCGGTCCGAGGTCGAGCGGCGCGTGTCCGAAGGTCGAGTGAGTCGATCGAGTAGAAAATAAGTCAGTTGACTTGAATGCTGTCTCGGTCGATGTTGCAGCATGGGCGTGCGTGCCACTCCAGGCGCCGCACGCGCCGCACGTCTGTGCGCAGCGCGGTCGAGACCGGCGAGCTCACCCCGAGCCCGATCCCGGCTTCGACGGCGCCGACACGCAGAGAGAAGCAACCCTTTCGCGGAGCGTTCATGATCAAGTCTCGCGCCACGTTCACGCTTGCCTTCATCGGACTGACCCTCGGGGCCGCCGTCGCGTGCAGCAGCAGCGATCCCTCGACGAGCGGTGATCCGTCCGACGTCGCCGCCCCCGACGGCAGCGCGTCGACCTCGCCCTCCGAGGACGGGGCCGCCGCGCGCGACGGGAGCTCGCCGTCCGACGACGGCGACGGCGGAGGCACTGCGTCGGACGCCGGCGCGAAGGACGCGGCGGGCGACGCGCCGTCGATCGCCCTGGGGGTGACGTCCTCGCTGACCGTCACGGAGGCGCGCGCCGGCTCCGCCCCGACCGTGCACACGGACCTGAGCTGCCTCACGACGACACCGGACGGCTACGCCACCAGCGCCAACGTGGTCGACGACACGCCGATGCCGGGCAGGGTGGACCGGCTCTTCGCGCTTAGCTGCTCGGTCACGGCCGCGGGGCGCATCTGGGAGGTCCAGTTCGTGGCGCGCAATTTCCAGAACGGCACGACGCGCCTCGACAAGTCGAACGATCCGGGCAAGCCGTTCTCCCTCATCACGCGGGTGCGCTCGATCGGTCCGGTCACCGGCTACTACGAGGTCTCGACGCCCGTGGCGCCGTACTCTGGGAGCGTCACGACGACGACGCTCGACTACACGCAGCGGACCGCGACCGGCTCGCTGCGCTTCGAGATGAGCGCCGCCTCCGGCAACGCGCCGGTGTTCACCATCGCCGGCACGTTCGCGGCCGCCTGGTGACGGGAGGACGTCCCTAGCGCGGTCGCTCAGCGATCGCCCTGACTCCGGCGCGGCGCGCTCTTCGCGCGCGAAGCCTTCGCCGTCCGCCGCGCCGTCTTCACGGCCGGCGGACGCGCGGCCTTCGCGCCGCCGGCTTGGTTCCGAGCCGCCGGCGGCGCGGCGAGCGCTGCGCAGGTCTCCGGCGAGGACGCCCGCTGGAGGATGTCGACGAGGCTGTCGACGAGGTCCTGCTCGAACGCCAACCGCGAGACGCCGACGAAGCCCTCGCGCGACAGGCGGTGCCACGAGACGATGCTCGCGTAGATCGTGTTCGCCATGCGATCGAAGCGAAAGAGCATGAGCTCCGGCCGTGTCCGGGTGAACGGCGCCAGGAGCCCCATCAGCCGGAGCACGGCCGGCGTCTGCGCGACCGGCCGCTCGGCGAGGGGCAGGCGGGGGTTGACCGAGAGCTGAGCGGCGAGGGAGAGGTACTCCCAGCCGCCGTCGGGATCGTCGAGCTTGGCGACGATGGGCAACACGAGGACCTCGACGAGCGTGCGCAGCGAGCTCGAGCCCTGGCGCTCGAGCAGCTCGCTCTGCGCGGCGTAGCGCGCTTGGATCGGCGTCGAATGGCGCTCGAGGATGGCGTCGACGAGGCCTTCGCGCGAACCAAAGTGATACGCCACGGCGGAGTTGTTCGCCTGGCCGGCGGCGGCGCTCACCTCGCGCAGCGACACGGCGTCGACCCCGCGCGCGGCGAACAGCTTCTCGGCGGCGCGGATCAGCGACGCGCGGGTGTCGGCGCGGGGGCGCTTCGGCCCGCGGAGCTCGCTCTTGGTCGCCATCTTCATCGACCGCCGTCTCCGGCGACTCTGAGCGGTTCGATGTCGAACGTCAAGCTGCGGCGAGCGCGCCGCTCGCGAGCGCCGACGATGCGCGTGCTCGGCTCAGAAGCAGGCGACGTCGGCGTTGTCGGCGTTGGGCGTGCCCTTGAAGCCGGGGGCGAACTCCGCGAACGTGAGGCTCCAGCGCGGCCAGCTCGCGCGGTCGGACCACGCGCAGTCGACCGGGAACGAGAGCGCGCGGCCGGGCGTCAGGTTGTTGAACGCCGGGTAGGTGAGCGTGTCGATCTGGACGGTGCCGCTCTTGACCGTGACCGTGTCGCCGTCGTTCTTGAGGACGTCGGTGGCCTCCCACGAGACGACCTTGCCCTGGATGCCGTGGTTGTTCGCCGGATTGGACGAGCCGGCGACGACGAAGGTGCCGTGCGGCTCGAGCTCGAAGTCGTCGCTGATCGTCGCCACGTTCGGGGCCGCGGCGCCGCGCGGCGACTCGACGGCGACGCCCTGGAGCTTCAGCCAGCAATCGCGCGTGCTCTGGATCTCGACCCACTCGCCCGAGTCGTTCGACCCCGAGCGCGACGAGATCATCATCTCGACGATCGCGAGATCGCCGGCCGCGAGCGCCCCGTCGCAATAGACCTTCGGCACGGGCCCGGCGTCGGCGGGCCTCACGGTGCCGCCGTCGCGGACGCTCGGCCCGCTCGCGTCGCCCGCCGGCCGCTCGCCGGCGCCGAACGCGCCGGAGTTGTCGTTCACGTCGTCCGGCTCGAGCGGCTGCTCGACCATCGGGATCTCGCCGTCGAAGTCGTCTTCCCAGTCCCCCGGAGACTTTTTCTTCTTCTTGCCGGAGCCCTCGCCGAGCGTGCACGCCGCGAGCACCGAGGCGCCCGTGAGCACCAGGATGACGGAGCGCCAGGAACGCGAGCTCGTCACGGCCATCGACGACCGTGGTTTAGCACCTTTCCCTACACACGCCAGCGTCGACGTGAATTGGCCCGAGATCTCAGCGCTTTTCCATCGCCGCCGTGAAGCGATCGAACAGGTAGAGCGCGTCGTGCGGCCCGGCGGCGGCCTCGGGGTGGTACTGCACGCTGAAGGCGCCGACGTCCTTCGCGGCGAGCCCTTCGCTCGTGCCGTCGTTCAGGTGCACGTGCGTGCTGACGACGCTGCCGGGGAGCGATGCGAGGTCGACGCAGAAGCCGTGGTTTTGCGTCGTGATCTCGACGCGTCCCGTCGCGAGGTCCTTCACCGGCTGGTTGGCGCCGCGGTGCCCGAACTTCAGCTTGTAGGTCTTGCCGCCGAGCGCGAGGGCGAGCAGCTGGTGCCCGAGGCAGATGCCGAAGATCGGTTTTTTCCCGAGGAGGCCGCGGATCGTCTCGACCGCGTAGCCGACCGCCGCGGGATCGCCCGGGCCGTTCGAGAGGAACACGCCGTCGGGGGCGAGCGCGAGGACGTCGGCGGCGCTCGTCGTCGCGGGCACGACCGTGACCCTGCAGCCGGAGTCGACCAGGCAGCGCAGGATGTTCTTCTTCACGCCGTAGTCGATCGCGACCACGTGATGGCGAGCCTCCGGCGCGGCGCCGGTCACCGGCTCGCCGCGCGAGCCGACACGCCACGCGCCGCGGCCCTCGGTGAACGCGTAGGGCTCGCGCGGGGTGACCCGCTTCACGAGGTCGAGGCCGGACATGTCGGGAGCCTCGCGCGCCTTGCGGACGAGGACGTCGATGGGCTCGGGGCCGATCGCGGCGTTCTGCGAGCCGTGATCGCGCAGGTGGCGCGTGAGCTTTCGCGTGTCGACGCCCGAGATCGCGACGACGCCGTGCTCGGCGAGGTACGCGTCGAGCGTCTGCTCCGAGCGCCAGTTCGAGGCGACCGGGCTCGCGTCGCGGAGCACGAAGCCGGCGACGTGCGGCCGGCCGTCGACCGACTCGGCGTCGTCCGCGTTGACGCCGACGTTGCCGATCTCCGGCGCGGTCATCGTCACGAGCTGGCCCGCGTACGAGGGATCCGTCAGGACCTCCTGGTAGCCGGTCATCGTGGTCGTGAAGACGGCCTCGCCGACCGTCGTGCCGCGCGCGCCGTAGGGCTCGCCGGCGAACACCGTCCCGTCGGCGAGCACGAGGTGGATGCGTTCGCTCTTCATGGGGTCCATCTTCGTCAGCGTCCCTTCGCGTCGACGTCGAACGCGATCGTTCCGCCCGCGATCGTCGCGAGCACCATGCCCGTCATCGTTTGCCCCAAAAAGGGCGTGTTCTTGCTCTTCGTCCGGAGGCGGTCGGGCTCGACCGTCCATGCCCTCTTCGGGTCGACGAAGGTGAGGTTCGCGGGCGCGCCTTCGGCGATCGTCGGCGCGCCGAGCCCGACGATGCGCGCCGGAGCGCGCGTCAGCGCGTCGACCATGCGGGCCATCGGGAGGATGCCCTTGTCGACGAGGCCGAGCATCAGCGGGAGGCAGAGCTCGAGGCCGATCATTCCGGGCGAGGCCTCGGACAGCTCGCAGTCCTTCTCGAGCGGCGAGTGCGGGGCATGGTCGGTCGCGATGCAGTCGATCGTCCCGTCGGCGAGCGCCTCGCGGAGCGCGAGGAGGTCCTCGGTCTCGCGGAGCGGCGGGTTGACCTTGCACGCCGTGTCGTAGCCGATGAGCTTCTGGTCGGTGAGCAAGAGGTGGTGCGGCGTCACCTCGGCGGTGACCGCGATGCCGCGCGACTTGGCCTCGCGGAGGATGCGCACCGAGCCCATCGTCGAGACGTGGGCCACGTGGTACTTCGCCTTCACGTATTCGGCGAGCAGGACGTCGCGCGCGACGATGACGTCCTCGGCGATGCGCGGCCAGCCGCGGAGGCCGAGCCGCGTGGCGACGCCGCCCTCGTGCATCTCTGCGCCGGCGGTGAGCGCGTGGTCCTCGGCGTGCTGGATGATCGGCAGGTCGAACGTGCTCGCGTACTCGAGCGCCCGCCGCATGACGTCGCTCCGCGTGACGCAGCGTCCGTCGTCGCTGAGGGCGACCGCGCCACCCTCCTTGAGGTCGGCCATCTCCGTCAGCGCGTCGCCCTTCTGGCCGACGGTGATCGCCGCGATCGGGTGGAGGCGCGTGCCGCCCACCGCGCGCGCCTTGTGGACGAGCAGCTCGGTGACGGCGCGCGTGTCGTTCACGGGGCTCGTGTTCGGCATCGCGCAGACGTCGGTGAAGCCGCCCGCGGCGGCCGCGGCGAGGCCGCTCGCGATGTCCTCCTTGTACTCCTGGCCGGGCTCGCGGAGGTGCGTGTGGAGGTCGACCAGGCCGGGCAAGAGCAGCGCGCCGGGCACCTCGAAGACGCGGATGCGGTCCTTCGCGACGCTCGCGTTCGCGAGGAGGTCGTCGGCCGCGCGGGGACCGGCGCGGGTGATGAGCTTCTTCTCGACGACGACGTCGATCTCGGCGTCGAGCTGACGCGCCGGATCGATGGCTCGAACGCGGCGGAACACGAGCACGTCCTGCATCGGCGCGGCGAGTTAGCACGCGGGAAGGAGCGACGAAAGCGTGCGCGAGGGCGCCGTCGCGCTAAGCTGAGCCGCTCGAGTCCGGACGCGAGGGCCACGATGGGGAACGACGGTAACCGGAAGCTGATCCTCGCGCGCCGCGCGCGCTTCGTCGCCGCCGCCCTCGCGAGTGTCGCCGCCACGACGACCGCGCTCGCCGGGGCGCTCGAGGCGTGCGGCGGTGAGACGGAGGAGCCGCGCACCGAGGGGAAGGACGCCGGCCCGCGGCCGTGTCTCAGCCCGACGGCCAATCCGACGCCGTGCCTCGGCGTCGCTCTTCCTCCGGACGCCGGAAGCGCGACCGACGGAGGCGCCGACGACGCCGGCCTCGATGCGGAGCCTCAACCCTGCCTCGCGCCCCGGCCGCCGGACGGCGGCTGAAGAGCCGTCCAAGCATTGGACGATTGGAGAGCTCGAACCCCTCGCTCAAGCGCTCCGGGGGCGACGACAGCTCTGCCGAACCGGGCTACCATCGAACGATGGGTGACGATCACGCTCGCCGGCTGATCCTCGCGCGCCGCGCGCGCTTCGTCGCGGCCGCGCTCGCGAGCGTCGCCGCGACCGCGGGTGTGGCGGCGGGCTCCGCGGCGTGCGGCGGAGGCACCGAGCAGACGGAGGGTGGGGCGGACGCGGCTCCGCAGCCCTGCCTCAAGCGGGCTCCCGACGACGCCGCCGCCCCGCAGCCGTGCCTCGACGTCGTTCCACCGCCCGAGGAGCCGGCCGACGCGGGCGACGACGCGGCCCCGCAGCCGTGCCTCTTCGCGCCCGGCGACGCCGGCTGACCGGCGGCGACGACGCGGGCGTTCGACCCGCCGAGCGGGCGCGAGGGCCGAGTGGACGCGTCGAGGCGAGAGCTCGGCCGTGCTAGCCTCGAAGCCATGTCGGGGCGGCCCAAGGTCTACAGCGTCGCGATCGAAGTGACCGCGCACTGCCAGCAGAAGTGCGCCTATTGCTACAACGCGTGGCGCGAGGACAACGGCGCGGGGATGGAGGCCGGGAGCGCGAAGAAGCTCCACGCGCGCGTCGAGAAGCTCCTGACCGCGCTCGACGTCCACCACGTCACGATCACCGGCGGCGAGCCCTTCGCGCGGCGCGACATCTTCGAGCTCCTCGACATCGTCAAGGCCAAGGGCGCCGGCATCCAGATCATCTCGAACGGCGGCCTCGTCACCGACGCGATCGCGACGCGCCTCGCGGACTACCGCGTCTCGTACGTGCAGGTCACGCTCGACGGTCCCACCGCCGAGCTCCACGACGAGCACGTCGGCGGCGATCCGTCGGCCCCGGAAGGGCAGCGCCACTTCGACCGCACGCTCGCGGGGATCGCCGCGCTCCGGCGCGCCGGCGTCCCCGTCGTCGGCTGCACGGTCGTCACGCGGAAGAACGCCGCCCGCCTCGGCGAGATCCTGACGCTCTTCCAGTCGCTCGGCGTGAAGCACATGGCGCTCTCGCGCTTCAGCCCGGCCGGCTACGCCGCGCGCCACGCCGCCGAGCTCCTCCCGTCGCGCGACGATCTCCTCGTCGCGTTCCGCCAGGCGATCCCGTTCGCGAAGGGCGAGCGCGGCGAGCGGATGCGCCTCACGTGCACGATGCCCGTTCCGCCGTGCGCCGTGGAGGTCGAGGAGCTCCAGCCGCTCGAGTTCGGCGTGTGCGCCATCGGCACGTCGGCGCAGGAGTTCGCGCTCGGCCCCGACGGGCGCCTGCGTCACTGCACGCTCCACGGCTCCGGTCTCGGCGGAGCGAAGGACATCCTCGACGACGACGTCGATCCCGCGCGCATCGTCACGGGCGCCGAGGTCAGCGAGTACAAGCGGACCCTCCCCGAGTTCTGCGCCGGCTGCAGCCACGCGTCGACCTGCGGCGGCGGGTGCGGCGCGGCCTCCGAGTGGGTCCTCGGCGCGCGGAGCTTCCCCGATCCGCTCGTGTGGCAGCACGTCGACGACGCGTTCGCCGCCCGGCTGGCCGGCGAGCGGGAGGCCTCGCGCGCGCGCCGTCGCCTCGAGGTGATCGCATGAAGAAGCCGGATCCCGAGGGGCGTCCCGCGGAGGCGGCCGCCTCCGCGGAGGCGCGGCGCGACGGCGACGAGGCGAGGAAGCGGATCCTCGCGCGGCGCGCGACGTTCGTCGCGGCCGCGCTCGCGGGCGTGAGCACGGCGTGCGGCAAGGAGCCGGCAACGCAGCCGCAGCCCTGCCTCTCCCAGCCCTTCGTGGTGGACGACGCGGGACCGCTACCGTGCCTCTCGCCGCCGCCGCGTCCCGAATCGCTGCCGGACGACGGGACGTTGCCTCCTCAGGTCTGCCTCTCGCCGATGCCGCCCACACACGAAACGGACGGACCGCCTCCGATGCCTTGCCTCAGCGTGCAGGAGCCGCCCGCCGACGCCGGCAAGCCGAAGCCGCCGCCGCGTCCGTGCTTGAAGGTGGCCCCGCCGAGGGACCGGTGAGCGACGACGCCCGCCGCCGCGACCGGAAGCAGAGATGACGCGGGCGGATCGTCCGCGCGCGCTGCTCGTGTGGCCCGGAGGGCTCTTCGCCGGCGGCGCGAACTTCGGCGTGCCGCAGCTCCTCGCGATGGCGAGCGCGATGAAGGCCGCGGCCGACGTCGAGGTCGACGTCGTCGATCTCGACGCCGAGCGCGCGCTCGGGCCGGTCGTCCTGTCCGAGATCGTCGCGCGGGGAGGGGGGCACTACGACCTCGTCGGGATCGCCTGCTACTCGTCGTACGACTACTTGAAGGTCCTGGAGCTCGGGCGGAGCTTCCGCGCGCTCTTGCCGAAGGCGTGGCTCGTCACGGGGGGCTACCACGCGAGCGCGCGGCCCGGCGACTTCACCGGCCAGGCGCCCGACGGCGGCAGCTCGCCGTTCGACTTCGTCGTCGTCGGCGACGGTGAGGGGCCGATGAGCCGCCTCGCGAGCGCGCTCGTCGGCGGCAAGCGCCCGCTCCTCGCCGTCCTCGGGCCCGAGTCGGTCGCCGATCCCGGCAAGATGCCGCCCGTCGACTGGGAGCTGCTCGCGCGTTACCGCCCGGTCGCTCGCAAGGTCGCCTCGCAGGCGGAGATCTACCTCTCGCGCGGCTGCCCGTACGACTGCGCCTTCTGCATGGAGCGCGCGAAGCGCGACACGTCGTGGCGCGCGCTCGAGCCCGAGCAGGCGATCGAGGAGATGCACCGGCTCGACGCGTTCCTCGACCTCTCGAGCTGGACGCTCTTCATCGCCGACGCGCTCTTCGGCATGAAGACCGCCTGGCGCCGGCGGTTCCTCGAGGGCCTCGCCGCGCGGCCCGTCCGCGCCCGCAAGGTGTGGCTGCTCGTCCGGATCGATCTCCTCGAGCGTGAGGACATCGCGCTCATGAAGCGCGCCAACGTCGCGCCCGGCTTCGGCCTCGAGTCGGGCGATCCCGATCAGGTGCGCCGCATTCGCAAGGTCGGGCGCCTCTCGGACTACCTCGACCAGATGATGCGCGTCGCGGGCTGGGCGCGCGAGCTCGGCGTGCCGTGGGGCGCGAACGTGATCGTCGGGCACCCCGGCGAGACGGAGGCGTCGATCCGGACGACCGTGAAGTACCTCGAGCGCCTCTACCTCGGTCCCGGCGGCACGACGGGCTTCCTCTCCGTCGATCCATTTCGCCTGTATCCGGGCTCGCCGATCGACGAGGAGAAGGCGTCGTGGGAGGCGTCGACCGGGATGCGCGTCCATCGCTACCCGTGGTGGCACGACGGCGACCAGGACTTCCTCGCCGAGTGGGTCGACCCGTCGAGCGAGCTCGACTTCCGACGCTGCCATGCCCTCCGTCACGAGCTGTTCCGGCCGATCCTCGAGGGGATCCCGAAGGCGTTCGCCTACGACGGCGCGGCGCGCGACTACTTCATGCGCGCGATCACCGAGCAGGTGGAGCTCGTCTCGCCCGAGCACGCCGCGCGCACGCTCGCCCTCGACCACCTCTGGCGCACGATCCTCGCAGGCGAGCCGACGGACGCCGCCGGCGGGACGTCGACGGACGCGCCCGACCGCGCGCCGCGCCCGATCCCGCTCGAGACGGACGCGGCGTTCGCGGCCTTCTCGCGCGCCGCACGCGACAGCGCGCTCTCCGCGGCGGGGATCGACGCGAGCGACGACGTCGGCCGGGCCGTGCGTGACGTGCCTCGCGAGCGGTTCGTGCCGGTCGACACGCTCCCGGACGCGCACCGTGACCGCGCCCTCGCGCTCGACGAGACCGGCAGGGCGACGATCTCGGCGATGCATGCCTACGTCGCCGTGTTCCGCGCGCTCGAGCTCGTGGCCGGCGACGCCCTCGTCGATCTCGGCGGCGGCACGGGTTACGGCGCCGCCGTCGCCGCGAAGGTGGTCGGTGAGCGCGGCGCGGTCACGACGATCGAGATCGACCGTGCGCTCTCGGAGCGCGCCGCCACGCTGCTCGCGGCCCAGGGCAACGTCCGCGTCGTCGCGGGCGACGCCCACGACACCGCGCTCTGGCGCGGCGCGCGGAAGATCAGCGTCGGCTTCGACGTCGGGCGGATCCCGGACGCATGGATCGACGCGCTCGCGCCGGGCGGTCGCCTCGTCGCGCCGGCGTCGGGCGAGCTCGTCGTCGTCGACAAGCACGCCGGCGGCGACGTCTCGCGCCGCTCACTCGGTCGCGTCGTCTACGTCCGCGATCGGTCCGAGCGCGCGGAGATCGAGCCGCGCCAGCCAGCGGGCGTGAGCCTCCCCGAGGCCGGCGTCGCGGGCGCGTGAGCGAAGGCGGGCGATCGCGCGTCGCTCGAGATCCAGGAACGGCAGCGGCCCGCGCGCGGCGGTCTCCGCGACCGTCGCCTCGTGCGCGGCCTGCCACGCGGCGTGCTCCGGATCCGGGCAGCCGATGCCCGCGAGGCCCACGACGATCGACCGGCCGAACGTCCGCCCGCGGAGCCCGAGCGGCCTCGCGATCCAGACCTCGAGCTGCCGAAGCGCCGGCGCGGCGCGCGCTGCCTCCGCGAGCGCGGCGGCGAGCTCCGCGCGCGCCCCGGCGCCGATCGCGTCGAGCCCGGCGAGGAGCGGCAGCTCGAGCTCGGTCGCCGCGCGGAGGACCTCGGCGACGGCGCCCGCGCTTCGCGCCAGGTCGAGCGGCTCGAGGCTCGTGACGTCCTCGGCGGTGAGCTCGTCGAGGTCCTTCGCGCTCGCCCGGGCCGGCGCCTCGGCCGAGTCGAAGACCCACGCGAGCGCCTGCGCGCGCGCGAGGAGATCGTGGCTCGTCGCCGCGCGCGCGAGCGTCGCGACGTCCTCGCCGAGCGGGCGCGCGGCGATCGGACCGAGCGCGGCTGCGGCGTGCGCGATCCACGCCGGCGAGTAGCACGACGCGGCGAGGCCCGGCGCCTCGAGGTGCGCGAGGACGTGAAACACGCACTCGGTCCAGAGCGGCGCCTGGAGGACGGGGATCAGAATCGACCCGTGACGCCGCCGCCGCCGCCGCCCACGTAGGGCGTCCACGTGAAGCCGCTCGGCGAGCGCGTGTCGCGCCGCGATCCCGACGCCGCGCCCCGCGTTGTGTGCTCCGGTGCGCCCTTCGGCGCGGTGAACCAGAGCACCGCGCCCGCCGCGATCCCGACGCCGCCGACGATGAAGCCGATCGTCGAGAGCGTGCCCATCGTCTCGTAGCCGTCGACGTCGCCGCGCGCGTCGGGCGGGCACTTGCCGTCGGGGCAGCGGTCGGCGAGCTCACCGTGCTTGCCGAGGGCGAGGACGCCGGTGATCGATCCGAAGACGAGGCCTGCGCCGCCGACGCCGAGGGCGGCGATCGCGAGCGTCTTGTTCGAGCTCTTCTCCGGGGCGCTCTCGGGCGGAGCGCTCACCGGCGCGGGTGCGGCCGCGCCCGCGGGCTCGGGCGCCTTGTCGAGGGTGAGGCGCGCCTCGGCAGAGCCGCTCTCCGCCACCTGGAAGCTCGTCTCGGCGACCTTGTAGCCGGGCGCCTCCGCGCGCACGACGTGCGAGCCGGGATCGACGGGTCGCTTCAGGCCGAGACCCGCGGACGAGACGGGTTGTCCGTCGAGCGTCACGGTCGGGTTCGGCGCTCCTTCGACGACGATGACGACGCTCGCGATCCTCGACGAGACGAGAGAGACCTCCGCTCGCGCGGCTTCGAGGGCGTCCTTGAACGCCGGCGGCGCGCTCGTGTTCTGGCTCTGCTCGCGGATGATCTTGTTGTAGCTCTCCTGCGCGAGGACGAGCTTGCCGAGCTTCGCCTGGGTACGGGCGAGCCCGAGCGTGATCGTGGGCGCCGCGGGGTAGAGGTTCGCGGCGCCGGTCCAGAGCTTCTCCGACTCGGCGAAGTCGCCGGCGTCGAACGCCGCTTTGGCCTGCTGTCCGAGGTCGCGCGCCTGCGCGATGTCCGCCGGCGACGGCTCGGCGGCGAGCGCGGTGCTCGTCGTCGCCGCGAGCAGGAGCGTCGCACCGAGGGCACTGCGAAGGAGGCGTCCGGGGCGCATCCACGATTCATATCAGCGTTGTGGGAAGCGCGGAAACCGCCGCGCGCGAGCCGCGTTTGTGCGATCGGGGGCGTCGCGCGCCGCCCCGCGTGTCGCCTCGAGGCGTGTCGCGTCCCGCCACGCCGCCGTGGGCCGATGGTGACCGCCGCCTCGACTCGCCCGCGCGCGACGGTTCACACCGCGAGTCTTGTCGCGCCTCTGGAGCGCGCCGGCGGGCGGGCACGCCGCTGGCGTCCGCGCCGCGACTTTCCCGTGGAGGCTCGCATGTCGATCGCGTCCGTGAAACCCAGCACCC
Source organism: Labilithrix sp. (assembly GCA_019637225.1). Lineage (GTDB taxonomy): Bacteria > Myxococcota_A > Polyangia > Polyangiales > Polyangiaceae > Labilithrix. The sequence continues at coordinate 20,923 of JAHBWC010000008.1, read as the reverse complement.
CGGCCTTGCTCTCGGCTCTCCTCGTGTCCTCGGCGTTGCTCGCGTCATGCGAGAAGCGGTCGCAGCCCGTCACGGAGCGGACGCCGATCGAGAACGTGCCGCACGCGCCCGCTCCGGCCGCTCCGCCCGCCGCGGCGCCGGCACCCGAGCTCCGCTCCGCGAAGATGACGGGCCACGAGCAGACGGCGAACGTCGAGACGAAGGACGCTCTCAAGGCGGCCAACGCCGACATGCGCAAGGTCCTTGGCGAGCTCGACACGCTGGCGAAGCCGATCGCGAACCTCAGCGTCGAGGATGCGCGCAAGCAGCCCACGCTCTTCGACGCGCAGACCGCGCTCCTGAAGAAGGAGGGCAAGGCCCCCGAGCCGCTCCCGATGGCGAAGATCGAGGACCGGAAGATCTCCGGGCCCGGAGGTCAGATCCCGATCCGGATCTACGTGCCGAAGGTCGAGGGCAAGGGGAAGGTGCCTCCGGGCGTGGTCGTCTACTACCACGGTGGCGGCTTCGCCCTGGGCGACCTGAACACCTACGACGCGAGCGCACGCGCGATCGCGAAGGGCGCGGAGGCCATCGTCATCGCGCCCGACTACCGCCGGGCTCCCGAGCACAAGTTCCCCGCGGCCCACGACGACGCGTTCGCGGCGTACGAGTGGGTCGTCAAGAACGCGGGATCCCTCGGCGGCGATCCGAAGCGCGTCGCGCTCGCGGGCGAGGGCGCGGGCGGCAACCTCGCGGCGAACGTCGCGCTGACGGCGCGAGACAAGAAGGACAGCGGGATCCAGCAGCCGCTCCACCAGCTGCTCATCCACCCGATCGCGCAGACGAGCCTCGAGACCCGCTCGTACAAGGAGTGGGCGAACGCGAGGCCGCTCGACAAGGCGACGATGGGCTGGTTCTTCGACAAGCTCGTGCGGAAGCCCGAGGACAAGCGCGATCCGCGCCTGCAGCTCGTCGACAGCTCGATGAAGGGCGTCGCGCCGGCGACGATCGTGCTCGCGGAGATCGATCCGCTCTGGTCCGACGGCGAGATGCTCTACCACGCGATCCACGAGGGCGGCGTGAAGGCCGAGAAGAAGACCTTCGAGGGCGTCACCCACGGCTTCTTCGGCCTCGGCGGGTCCGTCGCCGACGCCAAGCGGGCCGAGGACTGGGCGACGGGCCGACTCAAGGACGCGCTGAAGCCCTGAGGCGCGCCGGCGACGCGCGCGGCGCGGGATAAAGCCGCGACGCGCGCGAGGCCCCCCTTCACGGGATCTTGATCCGCACGGACGCGAGGTTGTTGTCGTAGCGGAGCTCGGTCATCGTGCGGTCGGGGTTCACCTCGACCTCGAGGCGGTAGGTGCCGCTCGGCACGTCCGTCACGTCGAGGAACTGACAAGGCAGCGAGGGATCGTAGATGTCGGACCAGCCGACCTGGATCCCTTGCAGGCCGCAGTCGTAGCGCGCGTTGAACGGCGCCGCGCGATCGACCCGCGCCGAGTCGCGCGCGCAGAAGGCCTGCTTTCGCCCGAGCAGAACGACCTTGTCGCTGTCGTCCGCGACGAGCCGGTAATGGGCGAACCCGGTGAAGTGGTAGTGCTTGTGGCACGTCGCGTACTCGAACGGGCCGCCGGCGTCGGGGTTGCCGAGCACGAGGTCCGCGACACCGCGGTTCGGGACCTGGACGTCGAAGCGGAGGACACGCCGCTTGCCGGGTCCGCCGAGGCAGCCCTCCTCGACCTCGCACGGCGTGCCGTCGATCGTCTCGAGGTACGTCTTCGTCGCCAGCGCGCCCACGTCGACGGAGAGATCGGGGAGGGGACAGCCCGCGTCCGTCGCGGGCTGGCATACCGGGGGCAGGTTCGCGAGGCAGCACTGTGGACAGCACACGAAGCCCGCGGGACACGCCTCGCCGCCCGCGCCGCAGAGACGCGGCGCGCCGGGGGGGCGGTCCGCGCCGCCTGCGACGACCTCGTCGGACGTCGAGGACGCGTCGGCGCCGTCGCCGTTCGCGCCCGCCGCGGTGCCCGGCTGCACGCCGTCGCGCTCCTTCGTGCGACCGTCGCAGGACTGCCCCGCGAAGGCGACGAGTCCGCCGACCACGGCGAGCGCGAAGACCCGAGGGTCGCCTGGGAAACGAGCACTCATGCCCGAGCCGGGAAACACGCGCCGGGCCACGGCCTCCTCGCCGCGCGGCCGACGTCGCCGCGGCCGCCTCGCCGCGGATGCGCGCCGGCGGGCCGCTCCGCGCCCGCGGAGCGGCTTCACCGTGGAGCGCGGCAGAGCCCCGCCGCGGCGGCCGAGCGCTACGGCCCGGCCCGTTAGCGTCGCGCCGCCGAGCCCCCCGGGCTTCTCGGCGGTGTTTGCGGTGCGAAGGACGGGAGTTGAACCCGTACAGGAGTTACCCCACCGGAACCTGAATCCGGCGCGTCTGCCAATTCCGCCACCTTCGCACGCGGGCGTCCTCGAGAGGGGCACGCGTCTCCCGCCTGGCCGGAGCCCGACGGAAGCGGGCACCATACTAAAGATTTTCGACGCTTTTCAATAGCTCGGAGACGAAGTTCATCCGCGGCCGGATCAGACCGATCCGTGTGACGCCCGGCGGCCGCCGGATCGTGTCGCCGTAGGCGCCTCCCGGAGGGGCCACGAGCTCGTCCCCGGTGAACTTCACGACCTGATCGCCGTCGACGCGCTGCTCGGTGTAGTCGGCGGTCTTCGTGGTCGGGGGCGTCGTCCGCGGCACGGGTTGCTGCGCGTGGGCGTCTTGGCCGAGCGAGAGGGCCGTGGCGAACGCCGCGACGGACAGGATTGTGGCGATACCCTTCATGGTTTCTCCGTCTTTCGAGGGGGCAAGGTCGAGCTCGTTCGACGCCTCGACCGGCGTAGGACTGAAGGTCCACGCGAGCCGTGCGTCCAACGGGAGTCGTGTGTGCGCGTCCGGCAAGCGACAGCTCCCGAACGAGGCCGAGCCGAGGCCTGCTCGGCGCTCGAGGCCGCGCGCGCAGGTCCGCGTCTCCGCCATGGAAACCTTGCGGTCGGGCGCGCCTTGGGAGAAAACGGGAAGAGCTTTTGGAGGTCGAATGATTCGCAGGGCGCTTGGACTGATGGCTTTTGGTGGCGGGCTCGTCGTGGTTGCGGCTTGCGGCGAGGACGCGCCGACCGCGAAGTACCCGTCGGCAGACTCGTTCTGCGCGGCGAAGGCGGCGGAAGAGTGCAAGGCGGTCGCGGCGGCGTGCGCCGTCCCCGACGACCGTTGCAAGACGACCCGCACCAACGCGTGCAACGGCCTCGCCGGCGGCGCGACCGGCCAGGGGCGCACCTACCGTCCGGAGAACGCCGAGAACTGCATCGCGAAGACCACCATCGTCTATGCCGATCGCGTCATCGACGCCGCGAAGGAAGAGGCGTTCAACGAGGCCTGCGGCCGCGTCTTCACGGGCACGAAGCAGAGAAACGAGGAGTGCTCGAACGAGTTCGACTGCGAGGGATCGCTCGTGTGCGACCTCGACAAGAAGCTCTGCGCGGTGAAGGTCGAGAAGAAGGCGGACGAGCCTTGCAACAACCCCGGCGACATCTGCGGCAAGAACCTCTACTGCCAGGCCCGCGGGGCCGTGAAGTTCTGCTCGCCGAAGAACAAGCGCGGTGAGACGTGCAACGAGACCGACGCCCCCTGCGAGGACGGCATCCGCTGCAACGCCACCACGTGCATCCCGAAGAACAACGCGGGCGACGCCTGTGACTCCAACAGCGAGTGCCTGAGCGACTTCTGCGACAGCGACCGGAAGTGCCGCGCGCGCACGTACGCGAGCGAGACCGGGACCTGCGCGGACTTCGGCGGCTGAGCCCAGGGCGGGCCTCCGCCCGGCCGCGATGCGGCCGCGACATCGTTCAAGGGCCGCGACGCGCGCGTGAAGCGCGGTCGCGGCGTCCTGCGCCCGGCCGAGCGCGCGCTGGCGAGCCCTCGACGCCCGCACCTCGACGCCCGCACCCTCGACGTTCGGATCGTCGACGCCCGGACCCGTGCCGGACCCATGAAAAAACGGCGCGTCCCCGTGGGACGCGCCGTCTGGTTCGAGCGAACCGAGGGCTACGAGCGTCGCCCCGGCGTTGGCCGGACGACGCTCGACGCCTCGTCGATCACTTCTTCGGAGCCGGCGTCGCCGCGGGCGTCGCGTCCTTCTTGTCGTCCTTCTTCGCGGCGTCGTCCTTCTTGGGCGCGGCGGCCGTGCCGGTCGTGGCGGCCGGCGTGCCCGAGGCCGTGTCGGCCTTCTGCGCGTCCGTGGCCTTGCCCTCGATCTCCCAGAGCTTGAACTCGACGCGGCGGTTCATCTCCTTGTTCGCGGCGGTGTCGTTCTTGGCGATCGGGTGCTCTTCGCCCCAGCCCTTGCCGTCGAGGCGGCTCTTCTCGACGCCGTTCTTGGCGAGCCACTCGATGACCGCGTCGGCGCGCGCCTGCGACAGCGTGTGGTTGTGCTCGCTCGTCCCGGTGTTGTCCGTGTGGCCCTCGATCCGGAGCTTCGTGATCTGGGTGTTCTCCTTGAGCACGTCGGCGACGGTCTGGAGGATCTCCTTCGTCTCCTTGTCCTCCTTGATCGCGGCCTTGTTGGTCTCGAAGTGGACCTTGCCGGGGATCTTGATCTCGTTGCCCTCGATCTTCGCCTTGCCGAGCGCCTTGATGGGCTTCGGGGGCGGCGCCTCGACGGGCTTGGGCTCCTCCGTCGGGGGCGGCGGCGGCTCCGGGGGCGGCGGCGTCGCGGCCTTCGGCTCCGCGTTGCCGATCTTCGCCTCGGCGTGGCAACCGAGCGAGCCCGCCGCGACACCAACACTGAACACCGCGATGAGCGGGAAGAGAATCTTCTTCGACATGACTCGATGCCTCCTCGATACCGACTCGACCTTGCGCAACTGCGCTGAGCGAGCCCCTCCGCGGGACCCGGCTCGGCCGATGCCCCGTGTGTTTGAGGGCCCGAAGGTACGGGAAAGCCGCGCAGTTGGGAAGAGTCAGTGGTAGCGTCTTCCCAGCGGTGCGGCACCCGCCGGATCCTCGACCCGAGCCTCCCTTGGACGAACCGCAAAGACCGCGATTCACTTCGGTCGTGGACATCGCCGGTGAGGTTCGCCGTCATTTCGAGGAGCTCGGGGCCGCGCTCGCGTCGTCGGCCGCGCCGGCGGCGGGGACGGCCGGGGGGAGGGCCCTGGGGGACCCGGACGGGACGAGCCTCGGCCGCCGCCGAGCCGCCGTCCTCGACGCGCTGCTCCTGCACGTCTTCACGGAGGCCGTCCGTACGACCGGGGTGACCGAGCCCATCGCCCTGGCGGCCGTCGGGAGCTTCGGGCGCGGAGCGGTCGCCCTGCGCTCCGACGTCGACGTGCGGCTGGTCGTCGCGCCGGGTCAGAAGCACCACGACGCCGCCGCCCGGCTCGCGGACGCGCTGCTCTACCCGCTCTGGGACGCGGGCCTGTCGGTCGGGCACCAGGTGACGAGCGCGGGCGAGGCGCTCGAGCTCGCGCAGACCGACCTCGCGACGGCGACGTCGCTGCTCGACCTCCGCGTCCTCGCGGGCGATCCCGCGCTGGTGGCCGAGCTGGTCGATCGCGCCTACCTCGGGCTCTTCAGCGAGGGCGAGCTCGGCCGCTTCGTCGACCGGCTCGAGGACGAGGCCGCGGCGCGGCACGCGCGCTTCGGCGAGTCGCTCTACCTGCTCGAGCCGGAGGTGAAGGCCGGCGCGGGGGGCCTGCGCGACATCGACGTCGCGCGGTGGGCGGCGCGCGCGCGCTACCGGGTCGGCGCGGCCGATCCCTGGACGGAGCTCGTGCGGCTCGGCGTCATCGTCCCGCGTGAGGCGATGGAGATGGCGCGCGCCGAGGAGTTCCTCTGGCGCGTGCGCAACCGCCTGCACGCGCACGCGGAGCGCAAGAGCGACCGCCTCACGTTCGACCAACAGGAGACGATCGCGATCGAGCTCGGCTACGCGCGCCGTGACGCGGCGCAGGCGCCCGGCAAGGCCGACGAGGTCGAGGCCGCGCCGGCGAGCGCCTCTCCCGAGGCGCGCGCCGAGGCGGCCGAGCGCTTCATGCAGGACTACTTCGGGCACGCCCGCGTCGTGTCGCGCTCCCGCGAGGCGCTGCTCCTCCGGGCGCGCCCGCCGCGACGGCGCGGCAAGCCCGTCGAGATCGACCTCGGCGCGGGCGTCCGCCTCTTCGACGCGCAGGTCACGCTCGACCCCGCGGCGCTCCCGAACGATCCGGCGCTCGCGCTTCGCGTGTATTCCGCATGCATCAAGAAGAAGGCGCCCGTCCTGCCGTTCGCGCGCGACGTGATCGCGCGGGTCGCGGCGGACGCGGCGTGGGCCGAGCGGCTCCGCGCGAGCGACGAGGCCGCCCGGCTGTTCGTCGAGCTCGTATGCACGGTCCCCGAGGCGCCGCTCCGGCGCGGCTCGGTCGTCGGCGAGCTCCACGAGGTCGGGCTTCTGCTAGCGATGATCCCGGAGTTCATGCCGGTCACCGGCCGCGTGCATCACGACGTCTACCACGTGTACACGGTCGACGTTCACAGCGTCGCGGCCGTGGACTGCCTCCGCGCGATCTGCCGCGGCGACCTCGCGCACGAGCGGCCGCTCGCGAGCCGACTCGCGGCCGAGATCGCGCGGCCCGTGCCGATCTTCCTCGCGACGCTGCTCCACGACGTCGGCAAGGGCTACCCCGACGCGAGCGGCTCGCGGAAGAACCACTCGGTCACCGGCGCGGAGCTGTGCGACGCGATCCTCCCGCGCCTCGGCGTCGTGGGGGACGACGCGGCCGAGGTGCGCTCGCTCGTCCTGAACCACCTCGCGATGTACCACGTGGCCACGCGCCGCGATCTCGACGACCCGAGCACGGCGCAGGACTTCTGCTCTCACGTGCACGGGCGCGAGGGGCTGCGCGATCTGTACCTCCTCACCGTCGCCGACATCACGACGACGTCGCCCACCGCGATGACGTCGTGGAAGGCGCGCATGCTCGACGAGCTGTACTTTGCGGCGGACGCCCACCTCGCCGGCACGTCGGACGCGTTCGACGCCGCCCGGACCGACCGGATCCGCGGCGCCGCGCTCGCGAGCTGGTCGGGCAAGAAGGCGGAGCTCGGCGCCTTCCTCCAGACGATGCCCGATCGGTACTTGCTCGCGAACGCGCCCGAGGCGATCTGCGCGCACGCCCGCGTCGCGCTCGATCGCGCGGCGAACCGGGCCCCCGTGCACGCGGCGCTCGTCCCGTCGCGCCACCCCGAGGTCGGCGAGATCTGCGTGGTCGCCGAGGACGCGCCCGGTCTGCTCGCGCGCATCGCCGCGGCGATCACCGCCGCGCGCCTCGAGGTCCTCGGCGCGCAGGTCTACTCGCGACAGGTCCGACCGGCAGGGCGGGCCCACGAGATGACCGAGGCGGTCGACCTGTTCTGGGTGCGCGACGCCCGCACGGGCGCGGAGGGCGTCGCGTCGGCGATGCCGCGGCTCCTGCGCGACCTCGAGCAGGTCTGCTCCGGCGAGGTCGAGGCGGACGAGCTCCTCCGCGACCGCGTCGGAGGTGCGTCACCGTGGCGCGAGCGCCCGAGCCCGGCCGTCATCTCCGAGGTCGTCCTCGACGACCGAGCCTCGCCGCGCCACACGGTCGTCGAGGTCTTCGCCAAGGACAGGCCGGGTCTGCTGTATAGTCTCGCGCGGGCGCTCCACGGGCTCGGCCTGTCGATCGCCTTGTCGAAGATCAACACCGAAGGGACGAAGGTCGCCGACGTCTTCTACGTCAACGAGCTCGACGGCTCCAAGGTCGTGCCGGGTCAGCGGTTCAAAGAGGTCCGCGAAGCCCTGCTCGAGGCCGCTCGAGGTGGACAGGAGACACGCGACAGCGTCCGCGTGGCGGCGCTTCCGGCGCCGAGGTAGCGAGCCCCGAGGCCGCACGAACGAGAGAAGGAGACGGGCGGATGAGAGGCATCGACGAGCGCTTCACGATCGGAACGACCCTGCGCTTCGGCGCGCACGGCCTCCTCGGCATCCTGCTCGGCGTCGCCGCGTGCGGCGGCGAGAACAAGCCGCCCGAGACGCCGGCGCCGCCGCCCGCGGCGACGACCGACGCCGAGGATCCCGGCCGGAAGATCGAGGGCCCCGTCGCGCCGTCGGACAGCGACGACGTGAAGAAGGGCATCGCGGCGCTGAAGGCCGGGGACGTGAACGGCGCGAAGGCCGCCTTCGAGGTCGCCGTCCAGAAGAACCCGAAGCAGGCGGACGCCCACCACTACCTCGCCCTCGTCAACGACCAGACGGGCAACACCGCAGAGGCCGAGAAGAGCTACAGAAAGGCGCTCGAGCTCTCGCCCGATCTCGAGGAGTCGGCGACGAACCTCGCCGCGATCCTCGTCGAGTCGGGCAGGTACGACGAGGCCGCCGGCCTGATGAAGAAGTCCATCGCGAAGAACCCGAAGAGCGCCGCGCTCCAGGTGAACCTCGGGATGGCGCTCGCGGGCAAGGGCGACGTCGACGGCGCGAGCAAGGCCTTCGAGGAGGCGATCAAGCTCGAACCGAGCAACGCGATTCACCTCGTCACGTACGCCGGTCACCTGGCGCGCAACAACAAGAAGGACGAGGCGATCTCGAAGCTGAAGCAGGCCGAGAAGAACGCCGCGAACGACGCGGGGGTCCTCGCGTCCGTGGCGCTCGAGTACAAGGGCCTGAAGGACTTCAAGACCTGCGTGGCCGTCCTCGACAAGGCGGTGAGCCAGAAGGACGTCGCGGAGCTTCGCATCTACCGCGGCACCTGCAAGCTCGGTCTGAAGGATCTCCCCGGCGCGACGACCGAGTTCAAGGACGCCGTCGCCAAGGAGCCGAACAACGCGCTCGCGCACTACTCGCTCGGCAACGCGCTCGCCGACGGCGGCAAGCTCACGGAGGCGATCGCCGAGTGGGAGGCGTACCTGAAGCTCGCCCCCGACGGCCCGCAGGCGAAGGCCGCGGAGAAGAAGATCGCGATCGCCAAGGCCAAGGCCGGCGCCAAGGGCGGCAAGAAGTAGCGGGCGCCGGCGCGGCCTCGGGGGCCTCGCCCGCGACTCGTCTCGCGCGCGCGGAGGGCCTCAGGCGCCCTGCGGGAAGCCGCGCAGGACGCGGCCCCAGCCGTCGGGCCCGCACGCGCCGACGGCGACCAGGCGGGAGGCGGGGTCGAGCCACGCCGACGCGCACGCGTGGGCCGAGGTCATCTGCTCGGGGGCCACGCGCTGGCCGAAGGACACCGCGCGGACGCCGGCCTCGTCGAGCACGGTGACGGGCAGAGCGCGCGCCGCCGCCTCGGACACGCTCATCAGCGCGCCGGCGCTCGCGGCGTCGAGCGCGACCGCGTCGGCGACGGTGAACGCGCCCGAGCGGATGCGGCGGAGCGCCGTGAGGTGACCCACCGTCCCGAGCCCGCGCGCGAGATCGCGGGCGAGCGAGCGGACGAAGTAGCCCTTCGCCGCCTCGACGCGGACGTCGAGCTCGATGCCGGTCTCGTCCGCGCGTCCTCCGAGGACGTCGAGCGCGCGCACCTCGACGGGGCGCTCGGGGAGATCCGCCTCGAGGAGGCCGGCGCGGGCGAGCTCGTGCGCGCGCTGGCCGGCGACGCGGATGGCCGAGAAGGCCGGCGGCACCTGCGCGGTCCGCGAGCGCTCTTGCGCGAGCGCGGCGTCGAGGAGCGCGTCCGCGGCGCCCTCGGCGACGGCGCGCGCGACGGCCTCCGGGACCGGCACGCGGCCCGTCTCCGCGCCCTCGGCGTCGAGCGTGTCGGTCTCGACGCCGAGGCGGATCGTCGCTTCGTACGTCTTGTCGTCCGCGGTGAGCCACGGCACGAGCTTCGTGGCCTCGCCGACCGCGACGACGAGGACCCCCGTAGCCATCGGGTCGAGCGTGCCGGCGTGTCCGACGTGGCGGGTCTTGAGCGCACGCCGGACGCGCGCGACGACGTCGTGGCTCGTCGGGCCGCGCGGCTTGTCGACGATGAGGACGCCATTCGGCGTCGCGGCGATCGGCCGGCTCGGCGTCGAGCGTTCCATGGTCAACCGAAGAAGACGCTCTTGCGCGCGCCGACGGCGCGATCGAGCATGCCCTGGATCGTGGCCCGGACGCGCTCGGCGAGCTTGCCGACGAGCAGATCGTCGTCGGCCGCGTCGCGCCCGTGGCTGCCGAAGTCGAGGGGCTCGCCGAAGTGGATCTGCCACTTCGTCGGCGCCGGCACGAGCCCCAGCGGGCCGAGCGCGGGGAACGTGGGCGTGACTGGCACGTACGGCAGGCCGAGCGCCTTGGAGAGGTACTCGATCTTGAACAGGAGCGGGTTGGTCTCCTCGGCGCCGACGACCGCGACGGGGATGATCGGCGTGTTCGTGCGGAGACAGAGCTTGATGAAGCCGCCGCGTCCGAAGCGCTGCAGGCGGTAGCGCTCCCCGAAGAGCTTGCCGATCCCCTTCACGCCCTCGGGGAAGACCGCGCAGAGCTGCTCCTTGCCGAGGAGCCGCTCCGCGTTCTCCTGGCACGCGCGCACGGCGCCGAGCCGGTTCATGATCGAGCCGAGGAAGGGCATGTGGTAGATGAAGTCCTCCGTCAGCCAGCGCACGTCGCGCGGCGCGGAGTGCTCGAGCTTCACGGCGGTCTTGATCATCACGCCGTCGAGCGGGAGCGTGCCGGAGTGGTTCGCCACGAGGAGACAGCGGCCCCGCGCGGGCACGCGCTCGATCCCGGTGGTCTCGACGCGGAAGTAACGCGTGTAGAGGAACTCGAGGACGGCGCGCGCCTTCTGGTCGTAGATCGGGTCGAAGCCGAAGTCGTCGACCTCCTCGGAGCGGCCGCGCATCGCGAGGCGGCCCCACTTGCGGAGGTAGAAGTCGCTCGAGAGCAGCTCGCGCGCCGTGTCGAAGACCGTCGCCTCGCTCGCGCCGAGCGACGCTGCCGAGAGCCGCTCGCTCGGACGCGGCGCCGGCGCGCTCGGGCGTGGCGGGTCGACGTGCGTGCTCGGACGCGGCGGGTCGACGTGCGCGATCTCGAGGGTCTCGCGGAGGCCGTCGCGGTCGGCGGGCGTCTCGCGGGGCGCGCCGCGCAACGCGTCGCGAGGCGAGACCGGGTCGGGGAGGGCGTCACGCGTGATCTCGAGGTCGGCGCCGTCGGGCGGCCCGCCGTGCTCGGCGTCGACGTCGACGGTGTCCTCGCGCGGGACGTCGTCCACATCCGGGCCCGCGAGCGCGGAGAGATCGCGGCGCGACGCCTCGTCGATGAGGCGGTCGAGCTGCGCCTCGAGCTCGCGGATCTGCGCGACGACGGCAGAGGGGTGCGCCGCGTCTCGAGCGCCGTCGTCGGCCAGCGTTCGCGACGCGCGGGGCGCGCCGTCGGTCTTCGGGGCGGCGGGGCGCGCGCCGTCGGTCTTCGGGGCCGCGCCGCTGCGCTTCGGCGCCGGCGCTCCCTTTGCTGCCTTTGCTGCCTTCGCGCCGGCGCGTCGCGTCGGCGCGGCGCTCGTGACGTCCTCTGCCGCCGCGTCGCGCGGGCGCTCGCGCGCGGGCCGCCCGCCCGCGAGGACGCTCGAGCCGAGCTCTCGCCGCGGCGTCTTCGAGCCCCGCTTCGCGTGCGCCTTCGAGGGCGCGCTTTCCTTCGACGTCCCGGATCGCTTGGTCTTCATGCGGTCGTGTGCTCGGTCGAGATCGAATCGTAGCGCGTCGCGGCCATCACACGGCCTCGTGGAGGAGCTTCACGTCGCGGAGACGCTGCGCGCTCGTGAAGTCGAGGACCGCCTCGCGCGTCGTGTACGCGGGCCGGAAGCCGAGCTCTCCCCGCGCCTTGGCGCCGTCGGCGACGCAGAGGAAGCGCAGGTAGTGCATGAAGCTCGGCGGCGCCTCGACGATCTGGGCGAGCCACAGCGCCGCGCCCATCGTGTGGGCGAGAGGGTGGGGGAGCGGCAAGGCGAGCCGCCCGGCGAGCTTGATGACGGTAGAGAGCGGCAGGACGCCGTCGCCGACGACGTTGTAAACGCCGGGGTGATCCCGGTCGATCGCGAGCTTGAAGGCGGCGATCGCGTCGACCTCGTGGAGGAACTGCACGAGCGGGTCGAAGCCCATCGCGATCGGCACGACGCGGCGGGCGAGGTACCGCGTCAGGAAGTTGTGCACCGTGGGGCCGAGGATCGGCGCCGTGCGGAGGACCGTGACGACCGCGTCCGCGCTCCGCTCGGCGAAGCGCGCGACCTCGGCCTCCGCCTCGATCTTGTCGGCGAACCACGGCTCCGTCGACGGCGCCCGGAGAGGGTGCCGCTCGGTCAAGAAGTTCGGGTTCGACGGGTGGGCGCCGTAGAGCAGCGTCTGCGACCACATCACGACCTTGCGGACGTTCGCGTGGCGCGCGGCGACGAGGACGTGCCGCGTGCCGACGCTCTCGAGCTCGTGCGCGTGTGCGGTCGCGTGCGTCGGCGACGACATGAAGGCGAGGTGGACGAGCGTGTCGGCGCGCTCGGCGCCGAGGATCTCGGAGAGGCGCGCCTCGGTCGAAGCCCCGGTGAAGTCCACCTCGTAGAAGCGCGTCTTGCGCTGCGCCGTTCCGGGCGGCTTGACGTCGATCGCGACGATCCGGGCGATCCGGCTGTCTTCTTCGAGCAGGCCGACCAGGTTCGCGCCGAGGAACGACGAGGCTCCCGTGACGACGACGACCCTCGAGCTCGACTTCTTCCCCAGGAGCGAAGAACGGCCGCTCGCCTCGGCCGTTAGGCGGCCTCCCGCCTCGGCCGCGAGGCCGCCGCTCGCCCTGCGCTCGACGCCCGACGCCCCAGGCGGCGACTCCCTACGCTTCGGCAGGACCATGGGGTACGCTTCTACCGCCGATGAGCGCGTCGATCCATCCGGCCCCGCTCATGCTCGGTCCCTACGAGCTGATTCAGCGGATCGCCACGGGGGGGATGGCGGAGGTGTACCTCTCGCGCCGCGGGGGCCCGCACGGCTTCCAGAAGGTCGTCGCCGTGAAGCGCATCCTGCCCCAGCTGGCGCAGGACGCCGACTTCGTCGCCATGTTCATCGACGAGGCGCGCGTCTGCGCCCGCCTGGCCCACCCGAACATCGTCCAGGTGTTCGACTTCGGCGAGCACGACGGCGAGCTGTACATGGCGATGGAGTACGTCGACGGCACCACCGCCGCGCGGCTGGTGCGCGCCGCGGCGGCGAGGGGAGAGGACGTCCCGCTCGAGGCCGCCCTCTACATCGCGCTCAGCGTGCTGCGCGGGCTCGACTACGCGCACAACGCCCGCGACGACGACGGAAAATCGCTCGATCTCGTCCATCGCGACGTCTCGCCGGGCAACGTGCTGATCGATCGCTCCGGGGCCGTGAAGCTCACGGACTTCGGCATCGCGCGCGCCGCGGAGATCGAGCGGCGCACGGACGCCGGGCAGCTCAAGGGCAAGCTCGGCTACATGTCGCCCGAGCAGGTCGTCGGCAAGGAGCTCGACGCGCGGAGCGACCTCTTCACGGCGGCGATCGTCCTCGCGGAGCTCGTGATGCTCCGGCCGCTGTTCTCGGGGCCGAGCGAGATCGACGTCCTCATGCGGATCCGCGACGCCGATCTCCAGGTGATCGATCGCGCCGGCTCGCGCGTCCCCGACGACGTGAAGACGATCCTCATCCGCGCGATGGCGCGCGACCGCGGGCTCCGCTACCCGAACGCCGCGGCCTTCGCGGAGGCGCTCGAGGAGGTGCTCCGCCGGCGCCGCCTGCAGGTCGGTCCGGGGAAGCTGGCGAGCTGGATCGAGCGGCTCGGGCTCGCGCCCTCCTCGCGCGGAGAGGCCGGAGATCCCCGCGGCGAGACGGGGACGCGCCAGACGGCGAACCTGGCGGCGCCGCCCGCGGAGGCGAGCCGGCCCACCACGCCGCCGGCGATGAGCTCGACGGCGCCGCCTCGGCAGTCGGCGCTGCCGCCGAGCGGAGGCGAGGCGCGCGACGTGGCGCCCGCGATCTACCGCGCGAAGATGCCCGGTGGACCGACGCTCGGACCGCTCAGCTACCCGCGGCTCGTCGAGCTCTACGTCACGGGCGGGATCGACCATCGCGCGCTCGTCTCGCGCGAGACGTCGCCGTTCCGCGACGCCGCGAGCTACGCCGAGCTCTCACGCTTCGTCAACAGCCCGGCCCTCCGCTGGGACGACGGCGTCTTCACCCCGCAGAACGACGTCGCGCTCATCGATCGCGTGCTCCTGCCGACACGCCTCTTCCAGATCGCGCTTCGTCGCGAGACGGGCGCGCTCTACTTCCGCGACGGTGCGCGGAAGAAGAAGATCTACCTCGTCGAGGGCGTGCCCGAGTTCGTCGTCTCGACCGAGAAGCGTGAGCTCTTCGGCGAGCACCTCGTCGCACGCGGCCAGGTCCTCCGGATGGAGGTCGAGATGGCGCTCGCGATGCTGCCCCGCTGGAGCGGCCGCCTCGGCGATGCGCTCTGCGGTCTCGGCGTGCTCCGGCCCATCGAGCTGTTTCGCGCGATTCAGCAGCAGATGCGCGACCGCTACCTCGAGGTGTTTCACTGGCGTAAGGGCGAGATCGCGTTCGTCCGCGGCGCGCGCTCGCACGAGGAGACGTTCCCCCTCGGCTTCGATCCCTTCGAGCTCGTGCTCCGGGGCGTCCGCGACGCGTACAGCGCCGAGGAGCTCGAGGCGATCCTCTCGCCGCTCGAGGAGGACTCCATCGAGCCCATCGTCCCGCTCCCGGTCCGCATCGAGGCGTTCCGGTTCGCCGACGCCGAAGAGCACGTCATCAAGAGCATCAAGGCGCGCACCTCGATCGCGGACGTCGTGAAAGCGTCGCGACGCTTCGCCACGCGCGAGGAGACGCACCGCGCGCTCTTCTGCGCCCTCTCGTGCGATCTGGTCCGGTCGACGCGCTGGACGGCGTTCACGTCGGTGCCGCCGCTCGGCTCCTGACCTGGTGGATCGTCGAACCGCACCCGGTCCCCGCCCCGCGGACCGTGCGTATGACATTTCATATGCTTACGACAAAAGGGGACCAGGTACGTGTCATGCACACATGTAGGTATGCGCTCGCAACTTCTCCTTCTGGTCGCCCTCTCGGCCGTCGCTTGTTCCGTCCCCGCCGCGGAGTCCGCCACGAGCGAGTCGGCGAACACGGAGGGCCGTCCGCTCACGGCGATCAAGGGACGGGAGTGGGGGCGCTGCTGGTTCGACGTCGCGGGCGACAGCGCGACGCTGTCGTGCACGTCGACCGGGCGCGCCGCGAACGATCCGCTCACGACGACCCTGGACGTCAGCGCGGCCGGCTTGAACAGTCCGCCGGGCCAGGGGTTCGAGGGCTATCGGAAGGCGCTCGACCTCGAGGCGGGCGGCACCGTGGTGGTCGGAACGTTCCGGCGATCGAGCTTCCCCGTGATGCTCATCCTCTCCGCGAACCTCGCCCGCGAGTCGAGCGAGCTCATCGGCCAGCGCGGGCGGACCGACTTCCAGGCCACCCCGCAGATCGCGCGGCCCGAGGACCTTCCGTCGAGCGCGCCCGCGGTGATGAGTCAGCCGTTCGACCTGTGGCCGACGGCGTTCATCGACGCCAGCGGTCAAGAGGGCCGCTTCGTCCTCATGACGCCCGAGCACACGCGGTCGATCGCGCCGCTCTCGTCGTTTGGCGGCGACACCGAGATGAAGCTCCGGCCGTGGGTGGGCGGGAGCACCGCCAAGGGCAAGATCCACTACTTCGTCGCCCCCTCCGCGGGGGCGATCGACGCGACGCTCCACGTGAGCGGCGTCGAGGTCGCGACGCAGATCGAGCGCCCCGGCTACTACGCCGTGACGAGCGCGGGGCTCCGTCCAGCGACGCCCGAAGAGATCGCGACGGACTTCCCGTCGGGCTCCACCCCCGACGTCGGCCCCACGACGGACGGTGACGAGGACGGGACGGGCGAGCCGCCGCCGCCGCCGCCGCCGCCGATCGATCCCGATCCGACCTGCGGGGGAGACGGGCAGGCGCGCTGCGCCAACACCTCGTGCGACAACGGCACGCGCTGGGACGCCAGCAGCGCCCGGTGCGTCGCGTGCGGCGCCGCGGGGCAGACCTTCTGCCTCGACGAGCCGAACAACGCGAGCGCGAACGCGAGCCGTAAGTGCAACGGGGGCACGCGTTGGGACTCGAGCAGCGCCCGGTGCGTCGAGTGCGGTGGCGCCGGGCAGACGTTCTGCCTCGACGACGCGAACAACTACAGCCCCAACGCGAGCCGCAAGTGTGACGCGGGCACGCGCTGGGACTCGAGCAGCGCGCGGTGCGTCGAGTGCGGGGGCGCGGGTCAGACGTTCTGCCTCGACGACGCGAACAACTACAGCCCCAACGCGAGCCGCAAGTGCGACGCGGGCACGCGCTGGGACTCGAGCAGCGCGCGGTGCGTCGAGTGCGGTGGCGCGGGTCAGACGTTCTGCCTCGACGACGCGAACAACTACAACCCCAACGCGAGCCGCAAGTGCAACGGCGGCACGCGCTGGGACACGAACGCCGCCAAGTGCCAGCCGTGCGGTGACGAAGGCCAGACGTACTGCTTCGCCGATGCGAACAACTACAGCTCGAACAGCTCCCGCGTGTGTAACCCCGGGCTCCGCTACGACACGAGCGCGCAGAGGTGCGCGCGCTGAGGACGCCGCGCCTCCGAGGACGGTGCGGAGGACGGCCTAACCCATCTGCAGGACGGCGCTGAGGCGCGCCTTCATCAGCCCCTCGGAGCGTGAGAGGCGGCCCTTGAGGGCGCGGATCCCTTCGGCGCGGTCGAGCGCGAGGAGCGCTCGCCCCATCGCCTCCATGACGGCGACGCTCTCGTCGGCGTTGTCGCTCCCGCGGAGCATCGCTACGAGGCCGCGCTTGCCCTCGACGGCCTTCGACAGGAGCTGAACGACGCGGGTGCGGAGCGGCGCGGCGACGTCGGCGAGCGCTGCAGCCGCCGAGGCGCGGAGCTCCTCGCCCGCGCTCCCGCGCATCGTGAGGAAGCGCTCGAGGACCGACACGACGTACTCGTCGACCGCGCGGAGGCGGCGCAGCTCGCCGAGCGCGACGATGCGGGTCGGCTCCTCCGCGTACTCGAGCGCCTCGACGAGCGGCTTCCGGGCGCGCTCGCCCCAGAGCGGCACGATCGCGGCCAGCGCCGTCGGCCGGAGCAGCGGGTGGGCGAGGAACTTGGCGACCGCGTCGCCTAGGACGGGATCGGCCCGGTCCGGCACCGCGCGGAGGAGGTCCTCGACGAGCGCCAGCTCCGCGTCGTCGCGGACCTCCATCTGCGGGAGCAAGTGCGAGAGCAGCGCCCAGCCCGCGGGGCCCGTGTCGCGCAGGACCTGCACGAAGATCGGGCGCGCGGCCGGATCGAGCGTCGCCTCGCGCGCCGTGTAGAGCGCCGACGCGCCCACGGAGCCGGCGATGACGATGAGCTGGCGCGCGGCCTCGCGCTGGTGCGCGGGTCCGACGAGCAACGTCGTCGCGATCGGCAGGAGGCGCTGCTTGTCGATCATCGACTTCATCGTGCGGAGCGCCGCGTTCTCGCGCGGTCCGGCCTTGCCGGCGCCCTTGGCGTGCCGCGCGAGCGTGCTCATCACGGCGAGGAGCCCGGCGGCCTCGGCGCGGCGGGCGAGGGTGGCCATCGCCGCCTCGAGCGTCGCGAGCTCGTGCGCGTAGGTCTCCGGGTCGCCGATGAGGTCGAGCGTGAGCAAGAACTGCGACGGCTCGCGCACGAGGGCGTCCGCGAGCGTCTGCGCGCGGATCGACTCCTTGAGGTCGCGCGGCATCTCGTTCTCGGTGATGATCTTGCGGCGGTAGAACTCCGCGACCGCGGCGTCCGACTTCGGCGAGCGCTCCGTGACGAGGCGCTGGGCAAACAGGTGGAGGAACGCTCCGATGCGCTCCTGCTCGTCTCCGCCGGCGTCGTGGTCGGCGAGGAGGATCGTCGCCGTCTCGGCGCACGACTCGTGGAGCACGCGCTCGATGATGAGAGGGGCGACCTGGAAGGAAGAAAAGCCGCGGAGGTTCGCGACCGCCTCGTCGACGAGATCGGCGTTGAAGATGAACTGCTTCACCTCGTCGCCGCGCGTGAGCAAGCGCGCCACGCCGCCGACGAGCTCGTCGCGCGTCTCGCGCATCTTCTTCAGGCTGATGCCGCGGACGTTGCAGAGGGCGTGCAGATCGCGCGCGAGGCGCGACGCGCCGAGGCCGACCTTCCACGACAGCTTCCGGTCGCGTCCGACGACGTCGGTCACGAACAACAGCGACACGTAGCGGAGCGGCTTCGTGAGCAGCTCGCGCCGGAGGTCCTCGCCCGCGAACGGGCCGAGGAGCATCTCGACGATGTAGTGGAGCTCGGGATCGGGCATGCCCTCACGGAGGGTGAGAGACGCGATGCCCTTGTTGACGATCGCCGCGATGAACGGCTCCCCGAAGCTGCCGTACAGCTGCGACCCGAGGAGGCGTCGCAGGTCGACGATCTCGGCCGTCCCCGTCATGACGACGAAGCTGATCGTCTTCTGGACGTCGCGCCGCGCGAACGTGAGCTCGCTCCGTCCTCGCAGGGCGATCCGGAGCGCCTTCGAGAGCTCCTTCATCGCTTGAGCGGCCTCGTTGTGGCCTCGCTCGAAGCGGCCGAAGCGAAGGATCGCGCTCGAGAACGCGATGAAGAAGCCGGGGAAGCCTGACGCCGGATCGTCGAGGACGCAGAGGTTCTCGACGATCGACAGCTCGTCTTCGTCGTCGTTGGCGTAGCCGTCGCCCGGCTCGATGAGCTCCTTCAGCTCGACGCGCAGCTCGCGCGCCGACTGGTGGCGCATCGACGGGTCCTTGTGGACCGCGCGGAGGATGACCTCCTCGACGATCGGATCGAGCCCCTTGATGATGTGGGAGGGCGGCTTCGGGAGCTCCTCGAGCTGCTTGATGAGGATCTCGGCCGGGTTGTCGCCGAGGAACGGCGGTCGACCGGTGACGAGCTCGTAGAGGCAGATCCCGCACGCGTAGACGTCCGAGCGCGCGTCGACGTCCGTGCCGCGCGCCTGCTCGGGCGACATGTACTCGGGTGTCCCGGCGATGACGTGCTCGGTGGCCGCGAGGTCGGCGTCCTCGGCGCGCGGGTTCTGGAGGGCGGCGATGCCGAAGTCACACACCTTCACGAGCTCGAACGTCGCGCCCTCGTCGTCGCGGCTCGGCACGAGCATGATGTTGTCGGGCTTGATGTCGCGGTGGATGATCCCGTGGTCGTGCGCGACGCTCAGCGCCGCGCAGACCTGGATCATGATCTCGACGGCGCGCTCGGTGGGCAAGCGCCGCTCCTCGTCGAGCAGGCTCTGGAGCGTGCGGCCCGAGAGGTACTCCATCACGATGTAGATGAGCCCGTCCGCCTCCTGATCGAAGTCGAGGACGCGCATCACGTTCGGATGATCGAGCTGGCTCGCCGCGAGCGCCTCGCCGCGGAAGCTCGTCATGAAGTGCGGGTCCTGCTGGTAGTGCGGATGCAGGATCTTGATCGCCACGGTGCGGCGGAGCTCGCGGTGGGTCGCGCGGTAGACGGCGCCCGCGGCCCCGCTCCCGATGAGCGACTCGATGACGTACTTGCCGTCGGCGATGCGTCGACCGATGGCCGGATCGTCGTCGCTCCGCGAGCGGCTGCTCGGCGGCGCCTCGTCCCTCGCGGCGGGCGCCTCGAGGTGCGCGCCGGCGTCCTGCCGATCGTCGGTGATCGTGCCGGCGGTCTTGTCGGTCGCCTTCCGGCGCGTGCTCTTCTTGCGCCGTCCGCCGCCGGTCGCCGACTTGCGCTCGCCGGTACGCTTCGGATCGACGTTCGTCTGGGTCGGCGTGAGCTCCTGCTTGTCGCGGGCCGCCGCGTGGACGATGGGCGCGGCCGCCGCGACGGGCATCGGCTGAGACATCGGGAGTCGGACGAGCGTCGCGTCGTCGTCGTCGTCGTCGTCCGGGGGCGGCGGGACCGGCACGAGCCCTTCGTCGTCGCCGTCGTCGGCCGGCCCCTCGTCGACGAGCTCGACCTCGTCCACGGCGACGTCCACGAACGAGTCCGCGGGAGGCCGCACGCTCCCGCCGGTCGAGGCCTCCCCCGACGCCTCGTCGCCGATCGTCGCCGTCGGGAAGTTCGCGAGCGCGTCGTCGAAGAAGCCGTCGTCGCTCGCCGCGGCGCCGGCGGCCGCCTCCGCGGACGGCGCGTCGTCGTCCGCCGGCGGTCCGCCGTCCGCGATCGTCACGGGGACGTCGCTCGCGGGCTCGTCCGCGATCGTGACGGGGACGTCGCTCGCGGGCTCGTCCGCGTGCGTGATCGGCACGAGGTCGCCGATGGTCGGCGAGGGGACGGGGTCGCTCGCGGGGCCGTCGGCGGCTCCGAGCGGCGACGGCACGCCCTTGAGGAGCGCGGCCGGCAGCGCGTCCGGCTCGAACACGACGCTCACGCTGAGGCTCGGCTCCTCGAGGTCCGCCGGGAAGCCGTCGTCGGTGTCGGCGTCGGCGTCGGGGTCGGTGATGGGAGCGACGCTCTCGGGGGCGAGCGCGGGCGCCGCGTCGGGCTCCGGCGGGGCGTCCTTCGCGTCGCGGACCTGCGCAGCCATCGCCAGCACCGCCGCGGGCATGTCATCCGGCTCGAAGACGACGCTCACGCTGAGCGACGGATCGTCGGCGAAGGCACCGTCGTCGTCGT
Source organism: Labilithrix sp. (assembly GCA_019637225.1). Taxonomy (GTDB): domain Bacteria; phylum Myxococcota_A; class Polyangia; order Polyangiales; family Polyangiaceae; genus Labilithrix. The sequence continues at coordinate 275 of JAHBWC010000008.1, read as the reverse complement.
CGTCGTCGATGATGACCGACGGCATCTCGGGAGGCGAAGGCCGCGCGCGGGGCGGGGTGACCGGCGCGTGTTGCGCGTGCGCTTGCGGCGCGGGCGGCGCCTGGGAAGGCTCGGCCGGGGGTCCCCACGTCGCGCTGGGCGCGGTGCGCCGGGGATCGCCGGCGGGCATCGAGCCGCTCGGCGCGGTGCGCCGTGGATCGCCGGCGGCGGGCATCGAGCCGCTCGGCGCGGTGCGCCGTGGATCGCCGGCGGCGGGCATCGAGCCGCTCGGCGCG
>JAHBWC010000079.1 GCA_019637225.1 Labilithrix sp. | reverse complement strand
CGCGCCGGAGCGCGCCGTGCACGGCGGCATCTCGAGCCCGGGCTTCTGATCGCCGCGCGGATCAGAACGTGAACGTCGCCGTCGCGATGCCTCCGCCGGGGAGCGGCGCGGCGCCCGCGCGTCCTCGCGCGCGCGCGCGGTCCTTGTCGCCCGCGTCGTCGCCGCGGAGAACGAGGACGGCGCCGATCGTCCCCGCGACGAGGCCCGCGCCGGCGAGCGCGAGGCCGACGGTCCCGTCCGCCTCACCCGAGACGAGGAGCGCGCCGCCGCCCGCGACGGACGCGCCGCCGAACGAGAGGAGCAGCCACGGCATGACGTCGCCGCCGCGCGCCGCCTGCGCCGGCGCTCGTGAGGTCGCGCCTCGGTCCCGGCGGCGCGGCGCGGAGCCCACCACGGGCTCGTCCGCCGCGACGTCGACGGTCCGGACGCTGCTCCGGCCGACATACACGACCTGCTCGAACGCCGGCCTCGCGCCGCGCTCGACGCGGATCACGTGCGAGCCCGGGTTCACCGAGGTCGTGGCGAGATTGTCCTCACGCCCCACCGGACGTCCGTCGACGAGCACGCGCGCCTGCGATCGCGCTCCGCCTCTCACGCGCACCCGGACCACGGCGACCTTCTTCTCGAGGTCCGCGAGGCGTGCCGTCGCGAGGCGCGAGGCTTCTTCCCCGCTCGGCTGCTCGCGCCCGAGCCGCGCGGCCGTCTCGTACTCCGACTTCGCCTCGAGCAGCTTGTCGGCGTTCTCGAGCGCCCACCCGAGCGCGTAATGGAGGTGCGGGGTCTCGCGCAGACGCAGCGCGGCGCGCAGGCGGTCCTCGGCGGCGCCCCACTGGCCGTGGCGTTCGAGCTCGCCCGCCTCGTCGAAGAGCGCGCGCGCACGCTCGGTGTCCGCGTCGGCCGCGCGCGCGAGCCCCGGCGCGAGGAGCACCAGGGCGAGGGTGATGCCCGCGGCGATGTAGCCTCCGTCGCTCCGCACCCGGGAGGCGTAAGCACGCGCCGCGCCGTCTCGGATGGGGGAGCGCGGAGGGCCGTGGAACCGCGGCGCCCGCGCGCTATAGTGGAGGGCGATGGGACGCTTTCGCGCGGGTGCCTTCCTCGGCACTGCCGTCTCCGGCAGCGTGCTTGCGCTCGCGATCGCGAACTGCGCGTCGCCCACACAGATCATCGTCGACGTCCGCGCGGACCGCTCGATCTGCGCCAGCATCTCGGCGGGAATCGCCGTCACGACGCTCGAGAACATCGACACCGACAGGCTCGAGATCTACGAAAACGGATGTGACGAGGGGACCGACAAGATCGGAACCCTCACGATCACGCCCAGCGGCGGGAATGACGACTGGGTGGGCATTCGCGTCATCGGCGCGGTGAACGATCAGGATCCGGACTCGTGCGGCCTGCCCGGAGGGCCGAACGGCGAGCCGGTCTGGACCGACTGCATCCTCGCGCGGCGCCGCGTGCAGTTCGTTCCCGGCAAGACGGTGAACATCACCGTCAGGCTCACCGAGCGCTGCGTCGACCGCTACTGCGGCGGCGATCTCGAGTGCAACCTCGGCGTCTGCGTCCAGCCGGAGCAGATCCAGCCCGACGGCGGCAACTCTCCGCCGCAGAAGGACGGCGATCTGCCGATCGACCCGGAGATCGGCGACGGCGCGCCCGGCGACGCCCCGCTCGACGTGTTCGACAACGACGCTTGCGCCCGTTGCAACGGCACGTCGTGCAACGCGGGCGAGTGCAGGGTCGACTGCAACGTCCTCGACTGCGTGGACAAGACCTATTGCGCCGACGGTCTCAACTGCACCATCGAGTGCCTCGCGGCGGACAAGTGCAACGGCACGCGCTGCGCGACGAACGGCACCTGCACGTTCAACTGCGCAGGGAACGGCGCCGGGACACACTGCGAGGACATCGCGTGCGCCGCCTCGGTCTGTCACGTCAATTGCCAGAACGCCGAGGGAACTTGCGACGGCGTCTACGTCGACGGCGGCACGAACGTCGTCAAGTGCACCCCGACCGCGGAGCTGAAGGCGACGTGCAACAAGGTCGAGTGCCGCGGCGGAGCCTGCACGCGGACGTGTGCGGACGCTGGCTGCGGACCCGAGACGTTCTGCACCGGCACCTGCACCGCGTGGGAGGACGCCGCCGCGCAGCAGTGACGCGCGCCCGGCTCAGGGGCCGGGCAACACGCCCGCGCCGAACGTCCCGCGATCGGGTGAGCGCTCCTGCGTGAGCGCGTACGCGGCGGCCGCGCCTCCGGCCACGACGACGCCCACGCCCGTCCAGAACCACCAGCGCGAGAGCACGCTGGGAGGCTCTCGCAGCTCGATGTCGATCTCGCGGCGGTCTCCGAGGGCGAGCGTCATTCGAATGCGCTCCGTCTCGCGGCCGGGAGCGGCGGCGACGAGCGTGTGCTCACCGACCGGGAGCCGAAGCTCGAGCGGCGCGCGGCCGATCGCCTTGCCGTCGACGGAGATGTCCGAGCTCGGTCGGCTTCGCACGATGATGAGCGGGTCGCTCTTCTTCGGCGAGAGCTCGGCGTCGAGCTTGAAGGTCGAGCCTCCCGCGAGGAGGATCTCCTTCTTCAAGGTCACGTAACCCTCGGCGACGACCTCGATCGTCGCCGAGCCGGCGCGGGTCCGGATGCGCGTCTCCTTCTGGAGGGTGCCCACCGCCTTGTCACGCACGAACAGGCGCGCGCCGGGAGCGTTCGTCGTCACGACGAGCGTGGCGATGCGCCCGCGCAGGTCGACGAGCAGATCGTGCAGGCCGGGCACCTTGGCGCGGAGCGCCGGCGACGCCTCACGGTCGAAGCGTTCGAGCTTGTCGAGCGCGTCCGCGTAGTCGCCCATCGACTCGAGCGCGCGGCCCTGGTTGTAGAGGAGTGCGGGATCGGCCGTCAGCTCGTAGGCGCGCGCGTAGAGCGCGAGCGCGTCGACGTGGCGGTCCTGATCCATCAGGTTGTCGGCTTCCTTCTTGAGCCGCGCGGCTTCGGCCTTGTCGCTCTTGCTGATCCTCGGCGAAGCCTGCGCGTACGCGGGCCCCGCGAAGGACGCGAGGAGGAGCGTGGAGAGGACGAAGCCTCGAAGGAAGGTCAAAAAGAGCCGCACGAGGGAGGTCCGCAGTCGAGAGGGGATCAGAGGTGCTTCGGGAGTGCTGGCGTCGACGACGTGGTCGGTGTCGGCGCCGGTGGAGGAGGAGCAGGAGGCGCGGCGGAGGGACGTGGCGGCGGCGGCGCCTTCGGCTTCGCCTTCACCGTCGCGCCCTTCGCGGCGGTAGGCGTCGCAGGGGGCGGCGCGGCGTTCGCGGCGCTCGCGCCGGCCGGCTCGGGGGGCGCCGACGCGCCAAGGACCGAAGGGAACAGCGCGGTCGGCGGCGTCGCCGGCACGGGCGGCGCGGTCGCGACCACGGGCGGCTCGTGCGACACGGCGGGGGGCGTCGCCCTCGCGACCTCGACGCGCGGCTGCGGGCGCCGGAGGATCACGTCGCGCTTCCACACCGCGAGCCCCAGGAGGGCGCCGAGCGCGGCGAAGAGCGGCAGCGCGAACGCCCGCTTCGCCCATGCTTTCCGCGGTGACGTCGTCTCGAAGGAGAGGTTCGTCCGCGCGTCGCGGAGGCCGTCCATCGAGGGCCGCGACGCGTCGTGGTTCCGGCGCGGCACGGTCGCCGGCGGGAGCCGCGCGAGCACGTTCGCGATCGGCTCGACCCCGTCGGCGAACGGAGCGAGCGCGCGCCGGAGCTCCTCGGCGGACTGGAAGCGCGCCGCCGGATCCTTCGCGAGCGCCTTCATGATGACGGCGACGAGGCCCGGCGGCAGCGTCGGCACCAGGCGCGAAGGGGGAACGACGGGATCGCTCACGATCTGCGCGATGACCGACCGCGCGTCGCCGGAGTAGGGCGTGCGTCCCGTGAGGAGCTCGAAGAGGATGACGCCGAGCGCCCAGATGTCCGTTCGGTGATCGACCGAGGACGCGGAGCGGATCTGCTCCGGGGACATGTAGTCGACCGTCCCGAACACCGCGTCCGGCGCGGTGAGCTTGCGCGCTCCCTCGTGGACGTTCTTCGCGATGCCGAAGTCGAGGATCTTGAGCAGTCGCCGCTCGGTCATCTCGCCGAGCTCGGTGAGGAACAGGTTCTCGGGCTTGAGGTCGCGATGGACGATGCCGAGCGCGTGCGCTTCGGAGATGCCGTTGGCGGCCTGGCGCACGTAGTCGACCGCGAGGTCGACCGGCAACGCGTAGCGGCGCTGGAGCTCCGTGCCGAGGTCGTGCCCGACGAGGAGCTCCATCGTGATGTAGGGCTGCCCGTCGGGCAGCCGATCGACGTCGTGGACCCGCGCGACGTTGGGGCTCCGGAGCTTGGCCGCGGCCTGCGCCTCCTGCGCGAACCGCGCGACCGCGGTGGGGTCCCGCGCGAGCTCGGGCTTCAGCACCTTGAGCGCGACAGCTTGGCGGAGGTGGACGTGCTCCGCCTCGTACACGAGGCACATGCCGCCCGCGCCGAGCATGCGATCGATGCGGTATTTACCCGCGAGGGTCGTACCCTCGACGAGCCCGCCCGGCGGGAGGGAAGGCGATGCCACGTTCTTGGAAGGGTAGCGCTCTCGGCGAGGGGGGAAAAGGTCGTGACCCCTCGGGTTCGTCCTCAGGCCCAGCTCATCAGGAGTACATCCGCGCACCTCTCCTCCTCGATCTGTCGCGCGCGCGTCGCCGGTGGGCCTGCGCCGACGGCAGCTCGACCTCCGGGGACGGCTCGTTTCGCTCGTCGAGCTAGCTCTTCGCCCGAGACCCATCCATGGACCGCGACGTGCAGCGGCGGGAGCGTGCGCGTAGAAGGAAGCCCGCTCGACCTCTCGCGGTCGTTCTTACCGGAAGCGCTCGCGGGGCTCTCCGGCGTGCGGACCCTCGCCGAGGACGATCGGCGGTGGATGAACCAGATCCGCGCGGCGAGCTACATCCACGTCTTCGACGCTCTCGAGACCTCACTCGCGGAAGCCGCGCGCGCCCACGCGGCGCGCGACGTCGACGCGCGCGACACGCTCGTCCCGCTCCTTCGGCTCGACTCGTTCGATCACAACGAGCTCTTCCGAGGCTTCGAGCGCGCCTTCGAGGAGAGCTTCCCCGTCGCGCCCAAGCTCGCGGCGCGACCGGACGACCTCGACGAGATCCTCGTCGACGCCGTCCCGCTCTCGCTGCTCGTCGTCGCGCTCCACCTCAAGCTCGTCACGCAGCAGCACTACCTGGCGTGCGTGCGAGGCGACGAGAGTCTCGAGCCGTCGTTCGTCAAGGTGCTGAAGGAGCACTGGACGATGGAGTGCGGGCGCACGCGAGGCGCGAGCTCGGCGCTGCAGATCCAGCACGCGCTCGCGGCGGCGCTTCCGGGCCGGGTCCCGGCGGCGCTCCGCGACTACCGTCGCATCGTGTTCACGATCGACGACGTGCTTCGACGTCAGGCTGCGCTCGACGTGGAGACGCTCGAGGCGGTCCGGGACGCGCGGCTCTCGTCCTCCGAACGCGGCGTGGTGCTCGACGCGCAGTTCGCCGCGTTCCGGAAGACGTTCATCACCTTCGGCATCGTCAACGCCGCGTTCGTCTACGCGATGCGGTCGCTGGGGCCGACCGCGCCGGCCACGCTGGCGGGCGTCGTCTCGGCGCTCTCGTCGCGCTGACAGGGCGCGCGCGCCGCGGGCTCGGGCGTCGCGCCGCCGCGTCGTGGCGCGCGGGCAGGCCGCGCGGCGGTGGGCGGCGGGGCGGCGGGCCGCCCGCGCTGCTGCCCCCGAGCCGAGCCCTGAGGACGCCCGGCGTATCCCGGTCGACCGTGCGGCTGCGCCTCCCATCGTGACAAAAGGCATCACGCGCGCTCCGGCTCACGGGGCGCCTCGCCCCCGCGATTCGGCCGAACCGTGCTGCTCGGAGGGGTTCCGCGAGCCGAACGGGCACGACGGCCGTGTACGGGTGTCCTCGATCCGGCCCTGCTAGCTGATGCGGCATGCAACCTGCAGCGGCAGACGCGACATGACCGAACGCAGAGTCCTCGCGGTGGACGACGAGCAGGAGACCTGTGACCTGCTCAAGATGAGCCTCGAGCGAGAAGGCTTCGCGGTGACGACGTGCACCTCGGCGGAGGCGGCGCTCGAGCTCGTGGGCGCGGTCGACTTCGACCTCGTCATCACGGACCTCAGCATGCCGGAGATGGGCGGCCTCGAGCTGTGCGAGCGCGTCCTCGGGACGCGCCCCAACGTTCCGGTGGTGGTCATCACGGGGCAAGGGAGCCTCGAGACGGCGATCGGCGCGATGCGCGTCGGGGCGTACGACTTCATCACGAAGCCGGTCGACCCCAAGCTCCTCGCGGTCGCTGCGACGCGCGCCCTCCGGCACAAGGGCCTCTCCGACGAGGTGAAGCGCCTGCGCACCGAGGTCGCGATCGACGACATCACCATCCCCAGCGTCGTCGGATCGAGCGCGTCGATGCGCCGCGTCTTCACGCTCGTCCAGCGCGTCGCCGACAGCGAGGCCGGCGTGCTCATTCACGGCGAGACGGGCACCGGCAAGGAGCTCATCGCCAAGGCGATCCACGATCAGGGCCGGCGCAAGGACGGGCCGTTCGTGGCGATCAACTGCGCGGCGGTCCCGGCGTCTCTCATCGAGAGCGAGCTCTTCGGACACGAGCGCGGCGCGTTCACGGACGCGAAGGTCCAGCGCACGGGTCTGTTCGTGCAGGCCGACGGAGGGACGCTCTTCCTCGACGAGATCGGCGAGCTGCCGCTCGAGGTGCAGCCGAAGCTGCTCCGCGCGCTTCAGGAGCGCAAGGTCCGCCCCGTCGGTTCGAACCGCGAGATCCCCTTCGACGCGCGCGTGATCGCCGCGACGAACCGCGTGCTCGAAGACGAGGTCTACGAACGCCGCTTCCGCGAGGACCTGTTTTACCGGATCAACGTCGTGAAGATCGACGTGCCCCCGCTCCGCGAGCGCGGCGGCGACGTGCTCCACCTCGCGCGCCACTTCCTGCGGATCTACGCCGAGCGCCACGGCAAGCACGAGATCGACCTGTCGCCTGCGGCGGCGGAGAAGCTCATCTCGTACTCGTGGCCGGGCAACGTCCGCGAGCTCGAGAACTGCATCGACGGCGCGGTGGCGCTCGCGCGCAGCGCGCGCATCGAGATCGACGACCTGCCGGAGAAGGTGAAGAGCTTCCGGCCGGAGCGCTTCGTGGTCTCGGCGAACCAGCCCGAGGAGATCGTGACGATCGACGAGCTCGAGCGGCGGTACATCCTCCGCGTGCTCTCGCTCGTCGGCGGGAACAAGTCGCGCGCCGCGCAGGTCCTCGGCTTCGATCGACGGACGCTCTACCGGAAGCTCGAGCGCTACCAGAACGGCACCGCCGTCGGGACAGGCGGCGAGGGCGCGCCCGCGCGGCTCTGACGGCGCGGGCGGCGGCGCGGGAGCGGCTCCGTGGCCTCCTCGTGCGCGCCGAGCGGGCGGCTATCGCATCGACCGCGACGTCACCGTGCTCATCGTGGACTGACGTTCGCGAGGTCGAGCGACCAGAGGTCACGGTAGAGCGCGTCGTCGTTGCCGAAGCCGAAGAGGAGCCGCTCACGCGCGGGGTCGTGGATCCCGATGCCGCTCGTGCGCGACGGCACCTCCTTCGGTGTCGCGATGTCGGTCCATGCCTCGGCGCCTCGGTCGAGGTTCAACGCCTGGATGTTCGGAGTGGAGTCGCGGCCGTCGGGCGTCCCTCCCCAGACGAAGAGGCGATGACCGATCGGATCGAAGGCGAACGCGCCGTTGCGCCGCTTGGTCGGTCCCGCGCCGTTGGCGAAGAGCCGCGCCCACGAAGGCGGATCGTCGGCGAGATCGAGCGCCCACGTCTCTCCGTCGATGGCCTCGTTCTCAGGGCCGACCTGGCCGCCGAAGAGGATCACGCGGTCGGACGCCTCGTCGTACGCGTAGTGGAATCCGTAGCGCCCCTTCGGCGCTCGACCTTGCGTGGCCACGGACGTGAACCCGCCTCCGGGCACGTAGGAATGGACGAGGCAGTTCAGACCGGTGCTCGTCGCGGTGCTGAGCCCGCAGACGGAGAGCCATCGCTTTCGCTTGGTGTCGTAGATCAGGCTGCCGGTGTAGCTTCCGACGGCGTCGCCGAGCGGCTCGACCTTGGTCGCCGTCACCCGCGCGTCGTCGTAGTCGAGGCGATAGAGCGACGGCGGCGTCTCCTGGGTGCCGTCGGACTTCTCCGCCATTCCGCCGAAGAAGAGCACCGCTCGCTCGCCGGGGATCGGCGCGGCGCGGCCGCCCGGCAGCGTGGGCAGCCCTTCGCCGGCGAGCGCGGACCAGGCGCCGCTCGCGAAGTCGAATCGCCAGGCATCGTCGGCCGGTGTGAACTGCTTCGGGACGTAGTGGAACCCGCCGAACACGATGAGGGCGCCCGCGCCTTGCGGGTCGATCCACCACGCGCCGTACTCGCGCGCGTTGGCGCCGTCCTTCTCCTCCCATTCGGCGAGGCGCGTCCAGGCGAGCGTGCGGAGCTCGATCGGCAACGTCTTGCCGCAACCGAGGCGTAGGCCGAGCCCTTCCTCGGCGTTCGCGAGGTACGGCGCACGGAGCGCCACGGTGGTCTCGTCGAGGGTCAGCTCGACGCCGCCGACGCCCTCGTACGTCATGTCCTGCGTGCGCGGCAGGGTGAGGCGGCCACCCTCGGAGACGGTCAGCGTATCCGGGAGATCGACGCCGCATTCGGCGACGGGGGCGGGGGCGGGCTGCGCGCTGGAACAACCGAGGGCGGCGATGGCGAGGAGCAAGAGCGGGACACGCATGGTGTCCTTCTACCTGCGGTGGGGCGCGAGGCCACTTAAGCCGCTGGCCTCGCGGTTTGAGTCGTCCGCGTCTGCGTCTTCGCCGAGCTGCTCTCCGTCCCGCCGGGCCACGTCAGTTGGCGGCCGAACGGGCCGGCGCGAACGAGTCGGACGTCGAGACGACCTCGTAGTCGCCCGCGCCGGTGGCGTCGACGACCTGGGCGTGTCGATGACCGAGCTTCATGTGCATGAGCCCCGCCGTGCGTCCGGGCGTGCTGATCGCGAAGCCGAGGCGGCTCCAGCGGGTCGCGGCGTCGGCGTCGGCGTACGCGACCACCGTGAGCTGGCAGCCGCTCCCGAGCGTGTCGCACAGGCGCCGTACGAGGGCGAGATCGAGGTTCTTGCCGCGGTGCTCCTCGTCGATCGTGATGTGCTCGATGTAGAGCAGATCGATGCCGGCGCCGTCGGCGTAGTCGTCCTGGTACCAGCCCTGCGCGAAGTAGACGTCGTGGAGCGGCTCGAGGCGCGTTCCGTGTAGAGCCGGCCAGATCTCCCCCGCGGCGTCGGCGATCTCGCCGACATGGACGAGCGCGACGCGCGCGGTGCCGTAGGCCCGAACGCCATCGCTCACCTTGACGTCGAGCCAGGTGACGTAGCCGCTCATACGGTCGCGAACCTCGAGATCGATATCCGTGCTGACCGAGAGCTTCATGTCCATCACGGTGGCAGAGCGCTCCTCGCGCCGTCAACGAAGCGCGAGGCCGGCCCTCCATTTTTGCCACATACGCCGCACTTCTGGGGCGGAATGGTCTCTCGGGTGCGGCCGGCCGCCGCTCGATGCGGCGTCGAGGAGCGCCTTCGAGCGCGAGAATACGGGAAAAAGAAGGTGCATGATGCACTCTTCTCGCGCGCGGGGCTTTTCGCCACGCACCTCCGCGCCGGGGCGTACGGCCACGACCTGCGCTCCGGCGCCACGCGGATCCCCCGGGTGTCAGCGATACCATGCGAGGACGATGACCACGTACGACAGGACGATGCGCGGCACGCGCATGACGGCGAGCACTCCGTACGCCTTGTAGGGGAGCCGCATCGCGCCGCTCGCCATGCAGAGGATCGAGAACGAGATGGGCAAGAGCGTCGCCGCCGCGAGGCCGACGTAGCCCTGACGCGCGAGCGCGCGGGAGAGCAGATCGCGCGTCGATGCGAGCCTCCGCGCCACGCCGGGCGCGCGGCCCACGACGCGCGCCAGCGCGAACGCGGTGAGGCCGCCGAGCTCCGACCCGACGAGCACGGCGGAGAGGACGATCGTGGGCGGCCGACCGGCCGCGATGCCCGTCAGCAGATAGAACTGCGGTGGAATCGGGAAGTGGCAGCAGTCGGCGAAGAACGAGCCCGCGGCGATCCCGAGGACGCCGAAGCGCGCGACGAACGAATCCCCGAAGCGCGACAGCTGCTCGCGGAAAGCCCAGCCGAGGAAGGTCACGGTCGCGACGAGCAGCGCGAAGCTCGCCGTGACGCGGAGCGCGGCGAAGAGCGTCTCGTTCTTGGTCGCGCGATCCACGGGCACACGAGAAGCAAGGGGGTCTCCACACGCGCGCGGAGCGCCGTCGCGCGGCCCCGCGTCGCGCGCCGAGGCGAGCCGCGCTCCCCGCCGGCGGCCCAGCTACGACCCGAGCGATCTTGCGGACAAGCCAAGAATTCCTGCGACGGCCCGTCGCAGACTCGATGCGGCTAGATTTTCTGTTCGAGTTGGTAAACGCTGGTCGGTCTCCGGATGCGGCAGGATCTCCAATGGGGTGCACAGCGCTCGACCGGCTTGGTCGACGTGCTCGATCGCGTGCTCGACAAGGGCCTCGTGATCGCCGGAGACATCAAGATATCGCTCGCGGAAGTCGAGCTCCTGACGATCCGCATCCGCCTCATCGTTTGCTCGATCGACAAGGCCGAGCAGGTCGGGCTCGACTGGTGGAAGTACGATCACCACCTCGCGCCGGGCAAGCAGCCGCTCATGGCGGAGAACGAGTCGCTGCGTAAGCAGATCCAGATCCTCGAGCGCAAGGTGGCGCAGCTCGCCGAGGACAACGTTGCCGTACGACGCACGGTCCCGGCCGGACCCGCGAAGCGCCGGCGCTGATGCATTCGACCTCCAGAGGACAAGCGACATGCCCGTAGAGCGCACATCCGGTGGAACGAGCCTCATCGACGTCCTCGACCGCGTCCTCGACAAGGGCATCGTCATCGACGCATGGGTCCGCGTCTCGCTCGTCGGGATCGATCTGATCACGGTCGAGGCGCGCGTCGTCGTGGCGTCGATCGACACGTACCTGAAGTACTCGGAGGCGGTCGGCACCGTGGCTCCGGTCGCGAAGCCGGCGCTCCCGCTCGAGCCGACGTCGACCGAGGCCATCATGGCCGAGAACGCCGCGCTCCGCGCGCGCCTCGCCGCCACGAGCGCGGCGCTCGGACCGGCGCCTGCGGCCGGGGGAAAGTCCGGGCGCCGCCGCCCGAGCCGCCAGCGCCCCGCACGTTCTTGATCGGGAGGTGAATGCTTGCGGGCAGCCTCCCAGCGAGACACCGGGCAAGACGCGCCGAGCCCCTCGAGCAAGCTCTCGTTCCTCGAGGCGCTGCTCGCCTGCGACGGCCTCGCCGAGGCCGCTCAGCTCGGCGTGGACTGGCTCGCGCGCAGCGCAGGCGTCCGTCAGATCGTCATCGCGCTCGTCGAGCTCGATCGGCCCGGCGGCGCGCGGCTCGTCGGCGCGGCCGCGCACGGCTTCGACGCGGGCGACGTCTCGGCGCTCTCGATCGATCTCGAAGCGCGCGAGCACCCGCTCGTTCAGGCGCTGACCTCGGCGCGTCCCTCGCTCGTCCCTCCGGAGGCGTTCGGCGGCGTCCCGCTCCGGTTCGGCGATCGCTGCACGGCCTACGCGCTTCCTCTCCCGCTGAGCGTGAGCCAGGACCCCGTCGGCCTCGTGCTCCTCGGCGCGGCTGCGCGCGAAGCCGAGGCGCGCTGGGTCTTCGGCGTGCTCGGGCGCAAGCTCGTCGACCTCCGCAACCTGCGCGTGCTCGGGACGACCGAGAAGCGCCTCGATCGCGAGCGAGCGCTCCTGCAGAGCATCCTCAAGTCGGTCCCCGACCCGGTGCTCCTCACGGATCCGGAGGGCCGGCTCGTGATCGCGAACCCGCGCGCCGAGCTGTACTTCGCCTCCGAAGAGGACGAGAGCGAGGGGCGTCGCCGCGCGGTCGCGCTGAACAACATGCTCTTCTCCGCGGCCCTCTCGCGTCACGCGATCGAGGGCAGCGAGTTCGCGCGCCGAGAGCTGCCGCTGGTCGACCCGAACGACGGCTCGGACCGCCTCTTCGAGCTGATGAGCGCGCCGATCACGACGCCGGACGGCAAGGGCATCGTCTCCGTCCTGCGCAACGTCACCGACCTCCAGCTCGCCGCGCAGGAGATCGAGGAGAACTACCGGCGGCTTCGCGTGGCCGAGACCGAGGTCCGCGCCGAGCGCGACCGGCTCGACCTCGTCATCGACTCGGTCGTCGATCCGATCATCGTCACCGACGCGAACGGCGGCATGATGATGACCAACGCGCCCGCCGAGCGCCTCTTCACCGCGGGCGCCGACGCTCCGGTCGAGGAGCTCCTCCGCGTCCGCGCCAACGACGCGCACTTCTCGTCCCACGTCGCGAACCTGTTCTTCCTCGAGCCGGGCGGGCGCATTCGCGGCGAGCTCGGGCTGCTCGATCCGAAGACGACGGCGACCGTGCCGGTCGAGGCGATCAGCGGCAAGGTCCTCTCGGAGCACGGCGAGGTCACGGCGATCGTCACGATCCTGCACGACCTCACCGAGCAGATGGAGAAGAACGCGCTCTACGAGGAGCTCAAGAGCGCCTCGAGCCTGCTCGAGGAGAAGGTGCGCGACGCCACCGCGGCCCTCGTCCGGCAGAACGAGCTCCTCCAGCGGCAGGCGCTCGAGCTCGAGGCAGCGTCGAGCGCGAAGTCCCAGTTTCTCGCGAACATGTCCCACGAGTTTCGGACGCCGCTCAACGCCATCCTCGGGTACACGAGCATGATGCTCCAGGGCGTTTCCGGGCCGCTCCCGGCGCCGATCGTGCGCCAGCTCACGCGCATCGACTCGAACGGGCGCCACCTCCTCACGATCATCAACGACATCCTCGACATCGCGCGGATCGAGGCCGGCAAGATGCCGCTCAACGTCACGCGCTTCGCCCCCGCCGACCTGGTGCGGGAGGTGCTCGCGGAGCTCGAGCCGCTGACGGCGCGCTCGAAGCTCGACGTCCGCTCGGTGCTCGGCAAGGACGTACCGATGCTGCGGACGGACCGCGCGAAGGTGAAGCAGGTCATCATGAACCTGATCTCCAACGCGCTGAAGTTCACGGCGAAGGGATCGGTCACCGTGTCCGTGCAGCTCGCCAAGCGGCGCGCCGCGTCCCCGTGCGTGAGCATCGCCGTCGCCGACACCGGCATCGGCATCGCGGCGAAGGATAGAGAAGCGGTGTTCCAGGATTTCCGGCAGGTCGACAACTCTCCGACGCGTCAGTACGGCGGGACCGGGCTCGGGCTCGCGATCTGCCGCCGGCTCGCCAACGTGCTCGGGGGCGATATCCGTCTCGTGAGCAAGGTCGGCAAGGGGTCCACGTTCACCCTCGTCTTGCCCACGAAGGGCGCGCCGAGCGCGAAGGGCGGGCCGCGATGACGAAGATGGACGCCACGAGCGACGGCCCGCTCGTCCTCGTCGTCGACGACTTCGAGGACAACCGGGCGATGTACGTCGAGTACCTGCAGTTCCAGGGCTTCCGCGTCGCCGAAGCGGTGAACGGCCTCGAGGCGATCGAGCGCACGCGGGAGCTGCTCCCGGTCGTCGTCGTGATGGACCTGTCGCTCCCGGTCATGGACGGCTGGGAGGCGACGCGACGGATCAAGGCCGACGCGCGCACCAAGCACATCCGCGTGATCGCGCTGACCGGGCACGCCGAGCCGGCCCACGCCAAGAAGGCGCTCGACGCCGGCTGCGACGACTTCGTCGCCAAGCCGTGTCTTCCGGAGAACCTCCTCACGAAGATCCGCGAGCACATCCAGGTCCGCCGCCCCGGAGCGGGCGGCCCGCGGGATCCGAAGAAGCAGAAAGGCAGGAAGTGATGGGCGCTTCGAAGCGAGCCGCAGCGAAGGGGAAGGCGAGACGCGCGAAGGCCGCGCCGGCGAAGGCCACGAAGGTCGCGCCGAAGGCCACGAAGGCCGCGCCGGCGAAGGGCACGAAGGCCGCGCCGAAGGCCACGAAAGCCACGAAGGTCGCGCCGGCGAAGGCTGCGAAGGTCGCGCCGGCGAAGGCTGCGCTGGCGAAGGCCGCGAAGGTCGCGCCCGCGAAGGCTGCGCCGGCGCCGCCGAAGTCGGCGAAGCGGGCGAAGGCCTCGGCCCCGGCCGGGGCGCGCGCCGCGGCGGAGAGCGGCCGGAGGAGCGCCGCCAAGCGGGGGCGTCGCGACACGCCGCCTCCGCGCGTCCAGCGGCTGCCCCCGAGCGCGCCGGAGGCCCGCGACGCGATCTCGCCCGTCGCCGTCCGTGCGCTCCCGCCCGAGCCGGTCGCCCTCGAGGGTACGCGCGGCAAGTACGTCTACTGCGTCATCCACGCCGACAGGGCGCTGAACTTCGGCCCGCTCGGCATCGGCGCCGAGCCCGCCGAGGTCCACACCGTCAACTTCAAGGACATCGCCGCCGTCGTCTCGGACACGCCGATCGCCGTGCACGAGCCGACGCGCGCGAACGTGCTCACCCACGAGCGCGTCAACGAGACCGTCATGCGCGACCACACGGTCATCCCGATGTCCTTCGGCACCGTGTTCAAGACGCGCGACGACATCCACGAGCTGCTCCGCTCGGCCTACGAGGCGTTCAAGGACGTCCTCGTGAAGATGGAGGACAAGCTCGAGTTCGGGCTCAAGGTCCTCTGGGATCGCGACGTCATCGTGAGGGAGCTCGAGACCGAGAACGAAGACATCCGCCGCTTGAAGAGCGAGATCACCTCGCAGAAGGGGTCGACGTACTTCGCGCGCATGCAGTACGGGCGGCTCGTCGACGGCGCGCTGCAGGCGCGCTCCGAGCGCTACGTGCAGGAGATCTTCGACGCCCTTCGTCCGGCGTCGGTCGCGTCGCGCGCCAACCGGCCGATCGGCGACCGCATGATCATGAACGCCGCGTTCCTCGTGCGTCGCGACAAAGAGGCCGACTTCGACCGCATCGTGAAGCAGATCGGCGCGAACCACGCGCAGCTGACGTTCAAGTACACGGGCCCGTGGCCGCCCTACAACTTCGTCAACATCCGCCTCAAGCTCGAGCGGGCATAGCGAGTCGCCCGCGTGCTCATCGTCGACTCGCTCATCGTCAGCGGCGTGAAGTTCGTGCTCACGCGACTCGCGGAGGCGGTTCAGGCCGAGATGTACGACGAGACGGCGCTCCGCGAGGAGCTCCTCGCCGCTCAGATGAAGCTCGAGCTCGGCGAGATCTCCGAAGACGACTTCGCGCGCATCGAAGAGGAGGTCCTCGCCGGCATGCGCGAGATCCGCGCGCGCCGCGACGCGGCCGGCGGTGGCGCGCCGGGCGAGGAGGCGGCAGGCGAGGGGTCGACGTTCCGGATCGAGAGCGTGGAAGCGAACCTCGGGCACGACGAGGCCGCGGACGACTGACGGAGGCGCGCGGGGCGAGTCCGCGTGGTACGGTCCGCCGGTGGCTCGCGACGCGAGGAGCGCCCGCGTTCGAGGGACGGCGAGAGCGGAGCCCGAGCCCCGCTTCACGTTCTTCGGCGGCAAGGGCGGCGTCGGCAAGACGACGTGCGCGGCCGCGGCCGCCGTTCGGGCGGCGACCGAGGGCGCGCGCGTGCTCGTGGTGTCGACCGATCCGGCGCACTCGCTCTCGGACGCGCTCGGGCTCGCCCTCGGCGCGGACGCCCGGCGCGTCGGCGGCGTCGCGGGCGCGCTGTGGGCGGCCGAGCTCGACGCCGACCGGGCGCTGACGCGGTGGCTCCGGGAGCGCGAGGACGCGATCCGCGTGATCGCCGACCGAGGGACCTACCTCGACGAGGAGGACGTCGACCGGTTCCTCTCGCTGTCGTTGCCCGGCGTCGACGAGCTCGTCGGTCTCGTCGAGCTCGTGCGGCTCTCGCGAACGAGGCCGTTCGACGAGATCGTCGTCGACACTGCGCCTACCGGGCACACGCTGCGCCTGCTCGAGATGCCCGACACGCTGGCGCGGCTCGGCGAGGTCCTCGACGGCATGCACGCCAAGCACCGCTTCCTGGCGTCGAGTCTCGGCGGCGCGTGGCGACCGGACTTCGCCGACGAGACGATCGCCGCGATCGTGCGCGAGGCCGCCTCGCTCCGAGCGATCCTTGCGGATCGCGCGCGTACGTCGTTCACGTGGGTGACGCTCCCCGAGGCGCTCTCGGTCAGCGAGTCAGAGGACGGCGTGCGCGGTCTCGGCGAGCGCGGCGCGTCGGTCGACGTCGTGGTCGTGAACCGGGTCTGGCCCGCGCCCGATCGCCCGTGTCCGCCGTGCTCGGGGCGGATCGCCGCCGAGCAAGTCTGGTGCGCTCGCGTCGGCGAGATCTTCGGCGATCGGACGGTGCTCGAGCTGCCGGCCGTCGCGAGCGAGCCTCACGGCGTGCGCGCGCTGCTCGAGCTCGCGGGCTGCGTCCGGAGGCTCGCGCCGCGGTCGCGCCGCGAGGCGAGGCGGTCCTCGCCGGCCCGATCGACGGCGCGCGCCGTGCCGCCTGAATCGACGGCGCGCGCCGCGCCGCCTGGATCGACGGCGCGCGCCGCGCCGTCGTCGCTCGCGTCGTCGCTCGCGCCGGGCGTCCGCGTCGTCTTCGTGGGCGGCAAGGGCGGGGTCGGCAAGACCACCATCGCCGCCGCGACCGCGATCGAGCTCGCGGAGGCTCGGCCGGAGGAGCGCGTCCTCGTGCTGTCGACCGATCCCGCGCACTCGCTGGGGGACGCGCTCGACGTGCACGTGACCGACGAGGCGCGCGCGGTCGCGACCGCGCCGCCGAACCTCGAGGCGCGCGAGCTCGACGCTGCGCGCGCATGGGAGCTCGAGCGCAAGCGCTACCGCGCCGCGATCGACGAGCTCTTCGCGTCGATCTTCCGCGGAAGGATGGACGCCACGTTCGATCGGGCCGTCCTCGAGGATCTGCTCGACCTCGCGCCTCCGGGGATCGACGAGCTCCTCGCGCTCGTCGCGCTGCTCGACGCGGTCGTCGGTGTGGAGCCCGCCCCCGCGGCGACGGCCCCGGCGCGGGCCGCTCGGCGAGCCTACGATCGCGTCGTCGTCGATACGGCGCCGACCGGGCACACGCTGCGCCTCCTCGAGCTCCCCGCGAGCGCGCTCGAGTGGGTCCACGCGCTCATGAGCGTCATCCTCAAGTACCGGAGCGTCATCGGGCTCGGCGAGCTCGCGAGCGATCTGACACAGCTCGCCCGGCGGCTCCGCGCGCTCATCGCGCTGCTCGCGGATTCGGCGCGGTGCGCGTTCGTCATCGTGACGCGCCCGGCGGCGCTGCCGCGGCTCGAGACGGAGCGGCTCGCGCGCGAGCTCCGGCGCCTCCGGGTCCCGCTCGCGGCCGTCGTCGCCAACGCGGTGACCGTGCCGTCGTGCGGGCGCTGCGCGGCGGTCGCGGCGACCGAGCGCGCCGAGCTCGACCGCCTCGCCGCGCTCGCGTCGCGCGCCGCGAGCGCGCGCCGCCTGATCGTGGCGCCGGCGGTCCACCCGGGACCGCGCGGCGCCGCTCAGCTCCGGCGCTGGCAGCGCGGTTGGTCGGCGTGAGTCGCGCGGTCTACAGGATCGCCTGACGAAGAGCTATGCTGGGCGCCGCATGAACCGTAGGAAGCGGAGCTCGGCTGCGCTGGGAGCCGTGACCGCCACCCCCCGTGCTCGCCGCGTGAAGGGCAGCGCCGCCGAGGGAGGCGCCGCGCCGAGCGAGTCGCGCGCCACGTACGTCTACTGCGTGGTGAAGAGCGCGCGCGCCTCGAAGCTCGTCCGGGCGCCCAAGGGCATCGACGGCGCCGGCACGACGCGGCTGCTCGACGCCGGCGACGGCTACCGGCTCGTCGTCACGAGCGCCCCGCTCGCGCTGTACGACGCCGCGGCGATCGACGCGCGGCTCCGCGACATCGACTGGGTCGGCGGGAGGGCCGCGGAGCACGAGGCCGTCGTCGAGCACGCCGGCGGTCTCGGCACGGTCGTCCCGATGAAGCTCTTCACCCTCTTCTCGACGGACGAGCGCGCCGTCGAGCACGTCCGGAAGATGAAGCGCTCGCTCGACCGCGTCGTCGAGCGCATCGCGGGCTGCGAGGAGTGGGGCCTCCGCATCCTCTTCGACGAGGCCCGCGCCGCGCGGGCCGTCGCGGAAGAGGCGCGCTCCCGCAAGGTCGTGAGCGGGACGAGCTTCCTCCTCCGAAAGAAGGCGCTCGACGCCGAGCGGCGCACGCTCGGCGCGCGCGGCGCGGCGGAGGTCGACGATCTCTACGGGCGCCTCGTCAAGACGGCGCGAAGCGCGCAGCGACGGGCCGCGCCGAACCGCGAGCTCTCGGGGCGCGTGCTCCTCGACGCCGTGTTCCTCGTCCCCCGCGCGTCGGTGAAGAAGCTGAAGGCGACGGTCGGCGCGTCGGCCGAGCGGCTCGTCGCGGAGGGCTTCGACATCACGCTCACCGGTCCGTGGCCGGCGTACAGCTTCATCGGTGCACGATGAGCACGCGGAGGCGATCGACGCGGCAGCCGCCGCCGGTCCTCGAGGGCCTCGACGCCTCGCTGCTCGACGTCGTCGATCACGTGCTGAACAAGGGGATCGTCCTGACGGGCGATCTCGTGCTCGGCGTCGCCCAGGTCGACCTCGTCTACCTGCGCATCTCGGCGGTGCTCTGCGCGGCGGACCGGATCCTCGGCCCGCCCGACGGCTCCGCGCGGCGCCGCGCGCGTCTCGGCGCGCCAGCGGGTCGGGCGACGGCGAGCGTCGACGTTCGACCTCAGCCGGCGATCGGCGTGCCGGCCGACGTGAGGTCCCCACGGCGGCGGGGCCGCCCCTAACGGAACGGGCGCGAACACGAACGCTTCGCGGCGGTCGACGGAGATGCGAAGCTCTGCGGGCACCGATGCCCGCGCTCTACCTGTACGCGCTCGTCGACCGGTCGCCGCGGCCCGCCGCGGCGCTCGGCAGAGGGATCGCGCGGAGACCCCTCGCCGTCGTCCGCGCGGGGAAGGCCTACGTCGTCGTGGAGCCCGCCGCCGCGCCGGAGCCGACGCCGGCGGCGCTCCTCGCGCACGACCGCGTCGTCCGGCGGATCGCGCGGCTGTCGCCGTCGATCCTGCCGCTGCGGTTCGGCTCGACGGCGCCCGATCGCCCTGCGGTTCGGGCCCTGATCGCGCCGCTCGCTTCCGCGCTCGGCCCCGCGTTCGAGCGCGTGCGTGGGGCGGTGCAGTTCACGCTGCGCGTCGAGGGGCGGCGGTCGCCCGCGCGGAGACCTCCGGTCACGGCGGGGCCCGGTACGCGCTGGCTCACCGAGCGGCTCTCCCGCGTCGAGGCTCCGGAGATCGACGTCGTCACCGAAGCCACGCGCCCGTACGTGCGCGCTCTTCGCGTCGAGCGCCACGCACGCGGACGCCGGATCGCGTCGGTGTTTCACCTGGTCGCACGTGAAGACGTGCGCGCCTGGCGACGAGCGCTTGCTCGCGCGGTCGGGGGTCTGCCGCGAGGCGTCTCGTTGACCGCGACCGGACCCTGGCCGCCGTGGGCGTTCGCGGAGCTCGCATGACGAAGCCGGGGAAACGCACCGTACGCGCGGGCAAGAAGGCGAGCGTCAGCAAAAAGGCGAGCGCCGGCACGAAGGCGAGCGCCGGCAAGAAGGCGCGCGCCGGCACGAAGGCGCGCGCCGGCACGAAGGCGCGCACCGCCGCGAAGACGCCCGCCGCGAAGAAGCCTGCCGCGCGTCGAGCCGGCGGTCTCCGGACGGCGAACCTCACCGCGCTTCGCCTGAGCGAGATCGAGTCGCTGCGCGCCGACGTCGAGCGAAAGAGCGCCGAGCTCCTCCCTCGCTGGAGCGCGAACCCCGAGGACGCACAGAAATCGGTCGCTCAGCTCGTGCTCGCGCTGGTCGAGTTCCTCCGCAAGCTCCTCGAGCGCCAAGCGATCCGCCGGATGGAGGCGGAGACGCTCGAGGCCGGGGACGTCGAGCGGATCGGCCTCGCGC
Organism: Labilithrix sp.; assembly: GCA_019637225.1. GTDB lineage: Bacteria > Myxococcota_A > Polyangia > Polyangiales > Polyangiaceae > Labilithrix. The sequence continues at coordinate 16,939 of JAHBWC010000079.1, read as the reverse complement.
TGATGCGCCTCGAGGAGACGGTCCACGACCTCGCGGCCCGCTTCGGCCTCGCTCCCGAGGAGCTGAACCTCGACCTCGGGCCGCTCGGGCGGCTGACCTGAGCCGCGTGCGCTCCGGGAAGCGGAGCACCGCGCCTCGCGGCGGCGCGAGACGGTCTACTTGAACTTCCGCGTTCGATTGACTTGCCCAGGCGGTGCCGGCTCCTGGGACGCGGGCGCGTTCGGATCGGTCAGCTGCCAGATGATGCGGCTCTTCTTGCCGTCCGTCGTCGGTCCGACCTCGATGTGCAGAAACTGGGTCGTCGGTTCGATGACGCGGCCCCCGGCGGCGCGGAAGCAGACGTCCGAGACGGTCCCTTCTCCGAGCACGGAGGCGAACGTGCCCTTGACCGTGACCGAAGCGGCGGCGAGGCGAGGGGGATCCGCGTCCTTCAGACCGTCGACGTCCTGCGCCACGGCGATTCGAAAGAGATCCTTGTTCGACTCCGCGAGCGCCTTGCTGACGGTCGGCTGCTCGGCGACGACGCACAGCTCGCCGTCCTCGTAGCGGGACAGCGTGAAGTGCCCGTTCATCGAGTCCGCGACGCGCCGGCTCTCGAGCTGCTTCGTGATCTCGGGATTGGCCACGCTCCACGGGATCACCCTCCAGCGCGCGAGGACCGCCTCGGCCGGCTTCGCCGGTGCACAGCCGGAGAGCGTGAGGAGCAGCGCTGCACTGCAACCGATGAGATCGCGACGAGCCATGGCGACGCAGGTACCAGAACGTAGGGGGCGTCGCAATGAGCGGCGTTGCGCGGAGCCACGGGCTTGCGGGCGCGCGCCCGCGGCGCTCGGCTGATCCGTCCGCGTCACGACACAGCGATTACCCCCTGGGTGGGATGACGATGACGACGAGAGCTGCTCTCCTCGGGCCGTCGATTCGAAAGGGGGACTCCAATGCCGAATATCGGGGTGCTGAGGAACGTAACCGGTCGAGCGTTCGGCAATGTCACGCGACGGTGGGAGCACACTCCGAATCAGTATCTCCAGACGGTCAACGCCCAGGTCCTCGACACGCTGAGCGGTCTCTATCGCTACATCTGGGCGGTCGTCCCCGACGTAAACGGAGACGACCAGGTCGTGGTCGGCTGGGAGTCGTGGCAGCGTCCCCAGGGGCACCCGACGCTGGGACGACCGTCCGACGCGATCAACGGACCGAGGGATACCGCGCGTGGTCGGATCAAGATCGCCGGCGAGATGCGCTACACGTACGTGCGCGGTCCGTCCTGGTGCGGCGCGAAGGGCTGCTGGGTGATCGACAACGAGTCCGGCCGCTTCGGACGGCCGGGCGACGCGCAGCACACGAGGGATCTCCTTCACGGCGCCGCCAAGCTGATCTACCTCCGCACCGCCGGACGTCACCGCGTGCTCATCGACGAGCTGAGCGCGAGCGACACCGTCCGGTTCTTCCAGACGTGGCAAAAGCCGTTCTGGCTCGGCGCGTTCTCGCTCAACCTCGTGACTCCGAACGGTGGGTACAACTCCGACGTGGTGTAGCGCGATCGCGATCACGTCGTCGACGAAGGGGCGACGACGACGCCCGCTTCCGCGCGAGCGCGAGCACCGCCCGCCCTGATGGCGCGCGCCGATCGGCATGCTCATCGGCTTCCGCAGGCGCGGCGGTGGCAAATATCGCCCTTGCGTTATATAACGTTGGTGTTATTCTCTCTCTCGAGATGCAGGCGCAGCGCTCCTTGGACGTGACGTTGGCGGCCCTGTCGGACCCGACGAGGCGTGCCATCCTTGCCCGCCTCGCGAAAGGTGAGGCCACGGTCAACGAGCTGGCCGAGCCCTTCACGGTCTCGCAGCCGGCGATCTCGCGTCACATCAAGGTGCTCGCCGACGCCGGCCTGATCGTCCAGCGCGTCGACGGCACCAAGCGCCCCTGCCGCCTCGCATCGGGCGGCCTGGCCGCGCTCGACGAGTACCTCGACATGCTCCGCAACGCGCTGGAGCGGAACTACCAACGCCTCGATCAGGTCCTGGCGAAACGACAAGGAAGAAGGGACACGCAGACATGAGCAAGCTGACTCTGGAGACCGAAGGGGAGACGTTCGTCGTCGTGAAGAGGCGGTTCGAGGCGCCCCCCGAAGCGGTCTATCGCGCGCACATGGATCCGGAGCTCATCCAGCAATGGCTGCTCGGGCCCGACGGCTGGACGATGCCGGTCTGTATCAACGAGGCCAAGTCCGGAGGGAAGATCCGCTACGAGTGGTCCGACGGCAAAGGCGGCGGCTTCTCCCTGACCGGCGAGATCATCGAGCTCGATGCGCCGCACCGGATCGTCCACGTCGAGCGGATGCATCTGCCTGACCCCACGCCGGACAACCGGATCGTCACCACGTTCACCGCGGAGGGCTCCGGAACGCTCATGACGATGCGCATGACGCTCCCCGACGCAGCGACGCGCGAGGCGATGCTCGCGACGGGCATGGAGCACGGGATGGAGGCGTCGTACGCGCGCCTGGAGAGCCTCTCGAGCCGCGGAGGCGTCTGATGGCTCGCAATAGCCCCAGCGAGGATGTCCGGGCCAGTGTCCACGTCAGCATCGACGTCCCGGACCTCGAGGCGGGTCTCTCGTTCTACGAGTCCGCGTTCGGATTCGTCGAGACCGCCAGACCGTTCCCGACGATGGCCGTGCTCGATGCCAACAACGTCACCGTGTGCATGCACGAGAAGGCTCCGCGCACGAAGAGCTCACCCGGTGGCGAAGACGTGCGCCGCTACGAGAGGCACTGGACGCCGGTCCACATCGACGTTCACGTTCGCGATCTGGACGCCGTGTTGGCGAAGGTGACCGCAGCAGGCGGCACGATCGAACGCGAGTTCCGGACGCAAGGACCGAAGCCCGTCGCGTTCTGCAGCGACCCGTTCGGCAACGGGTTCTGCATCATCGGCGAACGAACGGAGCGAGGTCGAAGCGGTACGAAGGAGCGCTGAGCCACGCGGGAGGGGGGGCGCCACTCCTGCCCTCCATGCCGTGCATGGCAGCTCGGAGAAGGGCGGCTACTTCTCGACGACCTCGACGCGCCACTTGACCTCGGCGTCGCTGTCGGTGAGCGACGTGACCTCGATCATGTAGTCCTCGCCGGTGACGAACGGGACGATGCCGGCGCTCTCCGGAGTGAGCTCGACCGTGTCGCGACCTTTCACGTCGACGCGCAGTCGAACTCTGCCGGTGAAGTTGATCGACATCGTCTTCGTGTCCGGCTTGAGACGGAACGTGAGGAAGTCCTTCTCGTCGTCGCCGGAGACGGAGCCGCAGCGCGCGGGGCGGAGCACGTTGGCCTCGCCCTTCTTGTCGTTCGGCTCGACCTCGGACTCGCAGTTGTTGCCGTTCGCCCCCGACGAGCCGGCCGCGCCCGACGTCCCGCTCGACGCGCCGCTCGAGGAGGCGCCGCTCGAGGAGGCGCCGCTCGAGGAGGCGCCGCCGAGCACATCCTGGGCCTCGGCGCCGGAGCACCCGCTCAGCAGGAGCCCTACCCAACCGAGCGAAGCGGCGAGGTAGAGGCCGAGGGGCCGAGACGACCGAGACTCTCCCACACGTCCATCAGCGCGGCGCACCCGTCCATCTTAGCCTAGGTGTTACCCTGAGGCCCATGCGTGGATCCAAGCCGGGGCCGGCGCCGGATACCGTGGTGGAGCTGAGCTCCGAGGACCTCGTCGACGTCGACGACAACCGCGCCTCGATCATCGCCGCGGCGGCGAGCGCGCAGAACATCGCGATGCTGACAGGGACCCACGGCGTCGTGTCGCCGCCGCTCCTTCGGCCTCGCGCGCGTCTGCCGAGGCCCGACGAGATCCACGCGGGGGCCTCGCCGGCCGAGAGCGACGACGCGGAGCTCGGGCGCCTCCGCGCGTTCGTCGCCGCGAAGACCGGCGATCCGGTCGGCGAGCTCCGCGCGAGGCTCGAGCTTGCGCGCGCCGAGCTCGCGCGCGGCCGCTCGGACGCGGCGGTCGAGGAGGCGACGGCGGCCGCCCAGGTGCGCGAGCACGCGCCCGCGGCGCACGCGATGCTGCGCGCGCTCCGTCTCGGTCGAGGAGACGTCGACGCGCAGCTCGCGCACGTCGCCGAGCTCGTGGCGCGTGCGTCGAGCGAGTCGACGCGCGCCGACTGGTCGTGCGAGCGCGCGCGCTTGCTCGAGGCGAAGAGCGGCGTCACCGACGACTCGGTAGCGGCGTGGAGCGATGCGCTCGCGCTCGTCCCCGAGCACGCGGGCGCGCTCTACGGCGCGGAGTCGGCGCTCGATCGCACGGATCGTCACGCCGAGCGCGCGGAGCTGCTCGGACGGCTCGCGGAGCTGGCGAAGAACGACGAGGCGGCCGCGTGGCTCCACGTCGAGCGCGCGCTCCTCGTCGATCGGCGGCTCTCCGATGTCGCGGGAGCGCGCGCCGCGCTCCTCCGGGCGCTCGACCTCGCGCCCGGGATCGGCCCGGTGCGCGCGGCGTTCGTCGATCACGCCGTCTACCATCGCGACGACGCGCGCCTCGCGGGCCTCCTCGAGTCCGAGGCGAGCCTCGAGGCGGACGAGGCCCGCGCCGCCCGCCTCGAGCTCGACGCCGCGCTCGCGCATCTCCGCGCCGGCAGCGACCGCGTCCGGATCCTGAAGGTCCTCGAGCGCGCGCACGGCCGCGCTCCGACGTCGGCGCTGGTCGACGTGCGCGTGAGCGAGGAGCTCGCGCGGCTCTACGACGACGAAGGCCGCCACGGCGACGCGCTCCGCGCGCGCAAGGCGACGCTCCGTTCGATCGACGATCCGCGCGAGGAGCTCGTGGCGCTCCGCGCGATCGCCACGTCGGCCGAGCGAGCGGGGGAGACCGACGCCGCCGTGCTCGCGCTCGAGCGCGCGCGCGTCCTCGAGCCCGACGACGGGACGCTGCTCGAGGACCTCGACCGCCTCCTCTGCGCCGCAGAGCGCCACGAGGCGCGCGCGGTGCTCTGGATGCGCGAGGGCGCGCGGACCGACGACCCGGCGAAGAAGGCACGCGCGCTCCTGACGTCGGCGGACGCTGCGCGGGCCGGCGGTCGGGAAGCGGACGCCGCGAAGCAGCGCGAGGCGGCGTGGCTCACCGCGCCCACGGCGCCCGGCGTGTACGACGCGCTGGCGGAGCGGCTCGCCCCGGCGGCGCTCGGAGACGTCGTGGACGAGCGCGTCCGGCTCTACGAGCAGGCGATCCGCGCGACGAAGGATCCAGACGCCAAGATTTACCTGCTCGAGAAGCTCGCATGGCTCACGGACGACGTCGCGGGTGACGCTCGAAAGGCCGCGCGCGTCTACGAGGCGATCCTCGCGCTCGAGCCCGCGCGGCTCAGCGCGATCCTCGGGCTCGCCTCGGTGGCCACGCGCGCCGGCGACGCGGCGGCGCTCGCGCGGGCGCTCAACGCCCAAGCGGACGTCACCGCGGACCCCACCGCCCGCGCGGAGCTCCGCCTGCGGGCGGCCGAGGCGCTCGGGTCGGTCGATCCCGAGCGCGCGCTCGCGCTCGCCGAGGAGCTCGAGGCCGAGCCGGCCGTCGCCGCGCGCGCCAGGGAAGTGGTGACGCGCCTCCACGCCGCCGCGTCGCGCTGGGATCGCGTGGCCGACACGCTCGCGCGTCGCGCGGCCGCCGCGGGCGGCGGACCCGAAGCGGTCGCGCTCGTGCTCGCCGAGGCCGACGTGCGCTCGAGTCGCCTGCGCACGCCCGATCGCGCGCTCACCGCGCTCGCGACGCTCTCGCCGGAGCAGGCGGACGATCCGGCCGTGCGCGCCGCGTCGCTCGCGGCGCTGGTGGCGCTCGGCGACGAGGATCGCCTGCGCGCCGGCCTCGCGGAGCTCGCCGAGCGCGCGAGCTCGCCGAGCGCCCGCGCGCTCCTCTTCGTCCGCGCCGCGGAGCTCGACGAGGGTCGAGGTCGTGACGCCGACGCCGTCGCGGCTTACGAGCGCGCGAGAGAGGGGATGCCGGACGAGGCCCTGTTGGCCGAGCGCCTCGCGCGGATCGGCGCGCGCGTCGAGCTGGGCGAGACCTCGCGCGCGGTCGTCTCGCCGCTCGCCGCGGCGGTGCGCGCGATCGACGCCGGCGACGCCGGCAGCGCGGAGCCGCTCCTCGCGACGGGCGCGCGCGACTTCGCCACGCTCCGGACGGCGGAGCGGCTCGCGCGTCGGGCGGGCTCTGCCCCGCAGCTCGCCAACGCGCTCGCGCTCGCGGCCGACGCCTACCCGAGCGGCGTGCTCGGGAGCCGCGCGCTCGAGGGGCTCGCCTCGCTCGTCGCCTGGACCCTGCCCGAGAGCGATGACTACGAGCCGTGGGAGCGGCTGCTCGCGCTCGGCGCGGCGGACGCGCCGGGCCTCGATTGCCTCGTGCACCGGGCTCGCGCGCGCGTGCTCGCCGGCGACGAGGCCGCGCTCCGCGCGTCGACGCGCGCGGTCCTCCGCCGGGTGGAGAGCGCCGCCGACGACACCGAGCGGCTCCTCTTGCACCTCGACGTCGCGCGGCTGCTTCGTCGCTCCGGCGAGACGCGGGAGGCCGGCGCGCATTGCAAGCTCGCGCTCGCGGCCGATCCGGCGAGCCTCACCGCGGCGTGTCTCCTGGCCGAGATCGCCGTCGAGCTCGACGACGACGACGCGGCGATCGCCTCGGCGCGCGCGCTCGCCGGACTGGTTTGCGACAAGAATGCGCGGGCCGAGCTCCTGCGCGACGCCGCCGACCTGTGCGCGGCGCGTGGCGACCAAGTCGTCGCCGCCGAGCTCCTCGAGCAGGCGCTCCGGTCCGATCCCGAGGAGGTGCAGACGGCCGCGCGCCTCTCCGCGCTCCAGCGGAGCCGCGGAGCGTTCGCCGACCTCGCGCGCGTCCTCGGTGACGCGCTGGCGGAGGCGAAGAGCCCGGAGGCGATCGTCCCGATCGCGTCGGAGCTCGCCGAGGTCGCCAAGAACGACCTCGCGGAGCCGCTGCTCGCCATCTCGGCGCTCGAGCGTGTCCGCGACGTCGCGCCGACCCACGTGCCCTCGCTCTTCCTCCTCGCAGAGCTCTTCATCGGCCAGCGCGCGTGGGACAAGGCGCTGACCGCGCTCGCCGAGACCGTCAGCGCGACCAGCGAGCGCGCCGAGAAGCTCGTCGCCCTCGTCGGCCGCGCGAGCATCTACCGGCGCGTGATGAACCAGCCGGCGCTCGCGGAGGCGGAGCTCCGCGCGGCGCTCGAGATCGATCCGCACGACCCCCGCGCGCTCCGGGGCCTGCTCGACCTCGGCGACGCCGTCTCGAAGGACGAGCGCGCCACGCTCCTCGGGCGCCTCGTGATCGGCGAGACCGCGCCCGCCGAGCGCCTCCGGGCGCTGCTCGAGCTCGCCGAGGCGCGGCGCACCGTGGGCGACGTCGCCGGCGCCGAGGGCGCGCTCGTCGAGGCGGCGTCGCTCTCGCCCGACGCCGCGATGCTCGAGCGCGTCCGCGCCGCCGCGGGCGCCGACCGCGACGCGCTGGCGCGTGTCCTGTCGCGCGCGGTCGCTCGCGCGCACGAAGGCGAGCGCGCGATCGATCCGACGTGGCTCGTCAGCCTCGGCCTCGTCGAGCTCGACCTGGGACGCCACGACGACGCGGTCGAGCGATTCGAGGAGGCGCTGCGCGCGGACGACACGCGCGACGACGCCCGCGTCGCGCTTGCGCGATCGCTCGCGGCCACTGGACGCCACGAGGCGGCCGCCACGGCGCTCGCGCCCGTCATCGTCTCGCCGTCTCGCCGCGCTCCGATCGACGCGGGGCTCCTCCGCTTGTTCGAGAGCTCGCTCGCCGGAGGCGGGCGCACGACCGAGCAGTGGATCGCCCGTGAGCTGCGCGCCGTCGCCGCCGACCTCGGCTCCGCGGAGCAGGCGGAGCTCGACGCTCGGAGCCGGAGCCTCGGATCGATCGAAGGCCTCTCGGCCGCGTCGCTCCGCAAGGCCGTGATGCCGGGCGGTCTCGGACGTCATCCCGTCTGGGACGTCGCGGCGCTCGCGGCGCAGCTCGCCGGCAAGCTCGCGCGCGTCGGGCTCTCGGATCAGGGCGCCTCGACGCGTGACCGCGTCAAGCCGCGCGCGGCGCACCCGCTTCGTCCGCTCTTCGACCGGGTGGTGCGGGCCTTCGAGCTCGTCGACGTCGAGCTCGCCGTGTCCGAGCAGATCGCCGTCCCGGCCGTCGCGTGCGAGGACGCGACCTGGGTGATCGTGCCGGCGTCGCTCGGCTCGTCGACGGACGCGCACGCGCTCGCGGCCCTCGCGCGTCCGATGGCCCGCATCGCGCTCGGTGTTCCCTGGCTCGGCGCGCTCGGCTCGCACGAGGTGCTCGCGCTGCTCGTGGCGTTCGCTCGTCAGGTCGCGCCGCGCTTCTCCGCGCGCCCGGACGATCGCATCGCGCCGCTGGTCGAGGACTTCGAGCTGCGGGCGCGCCGCGCGATCGACCGGAAGAGGCGGCGGCTGCTCGAGGAGCTCGAGCCCTCTCTCGAGCGCGCCCCGGCGGTCGACGAAGCCGCGTTCGCCGAGGCCGTCCTCGCGACGGAGGCGCGCGCGGCCTTCCTGCTCTCGGGGAGCCTCCGCGCGTCGCTCGACGCGATCGCGCCGACCGACGCGGCGCTCGCCGAGGCGCTCCGCGTCCCCGGCGCGCCGGCGCTCGCCGCCGTCTTCGCGCGAGCGTCGAGCAAGGACCTCGCGTCGTTCGCGCTCCAGAGCGAGACGACCGCGCTTCGCCGGAGCATGGTCGCGCTCTGATGTGCTAAGGCTGAGCCCTCTCGACGGACAGAGGCGACCATGGCGAGCGAAAGACCCCTCGTGCTCTCGTACGCAGGCTGCGGGACCTGCAAGAAGGCGCTGCGCTGGTTTTCGGACCACGGCGTGCCCGTCGACGTTCGACCGATCGTCGACAGCCCGCCGAGCGCCGAGGAGCTCGGCGCCTGGATCCCGAAGAGCAAGCGCTCGGTGCGCAAATGGCTCAATACGAGCGGTCAGAGCTACCGGGCGATCGGCAAGCAGAAGGTCGACGCTGCGAAGGACGAAGAGATCGTCCGCTGGCTCACGCAGGACGGAAAGCTCGTGAAGCGCCCCGTGGTCGTCACGCGACAGAGCGTCCTCGTCGGCTTCGACGAGGCCGCGTACGCCGACACGTTCGGCTGAAGCACGGCCCGCGCGGCGCAGCGACGCTCCACCGCTCCCTCTGGCCCGAGACGAGTCGAGGCAGCGACCCGGCGGCTCGATCGAGACGCCGCGGGACAGGCACCAGTCGGACACGCTCGAGCCGACGCCCGGCGCGCGCGCGCGTCGGAGCGCGTGCTACGCTGAAGCGATGCGTTTCTTGCTTGGCCGCCCTTGCATGCGCCTCATGCTCGCGGCCGTCGCCCTGTGCACCCTCGCCGTGCCCACGGCGGCTCACGCGTATTGCCGCACGACCACCCAGCAGCTCCCGCCCAACTACAGCCCGAGCCGCGGCTGCTTCACGCAGGGGCTCTTCCTGTTCTGGCGCAACGCGTGCGTCAGCTACAGCATCAACCAGGCGGGCAGCCGGAACATCCCTTACGAAGAGGCCAAGCGCGTCATCGACGACGCGTTCGGCACCTGGATGCGCGCGGAGTGCGCCGACGGCAATCCGCCCGGCATCGCGGTCTCGAACATCGGCGCGGCGACCTGCGGCGAGGTTCGCTACAACGGCGACTCACCGAACCAGAACGTGATCGTGTTCCGCGACGACGGCTGGCCGTACAGCGATCCGAACAGCACGCTCGGCCTCACGACGGTCACGTTCAACGCCGACACCGGCGAGATCTACGACGCGGACATGGAGATCAACTCCTCCGCGCGTAACCTCTCCACGTCCGATCAGGTGCCGGCGAACGGCTTCGATCTCGCCAGCGTCATCACGCACGAGGCCGGGCACTTCTTCGGGCTCGCGCACGCGACGGACGCGCGCTCGACGATGTTCGCGAGCTACAAGCCGGGCACCGCGGCGCTCCGCACGCTGGCGCCGGACGACGTCGCCGGGCTCTGCGCGATCTACCCGGACCCGTCGATACGCGTCGTGAGCTCGGCGGTCAGCGCGAACCAGACCATCGTCGCGGACGCGTGCGACCCGAACCCTCGGCACGGCTTCACGGCCGAGTGCTCGACACCGAAGCGCGAGGAGAAGTGCGCGGCGACGCCTCGACCGACGGCGTCGTGGGCGGCGTCGGGGAGCGTTGGGCTCGCGATCGCGGGCGTCTTCGTCGCGCGCCGCCGTCGCGCCCGTCGCCCGCGCTGAGCTGCGCGTCACGCGGGATCGCGCCAGATCACCGTCACGCTCGTGTCGAGCGCGTAGCCCTCGTCGGAGGTCCGGAGGAGCGGATCGAGCCCGAGCGTCCTCAGCCGGCGGATCGCCATGTACACGCGCGCCGTGCCGGACTCGTGGAGCATCTTCTCGTCCGGCCACCCGGCCGCGCGGATCTCCGAGACCGACATCGCCCGTCCCGGCGACTCGTGGTGTCGCTCGGCGAGCGCGACGAGGATCCGACGCAGGGGCCCGCGTCGGCCGAAGTCGACGGCGCGCGAACAGAGCTCGAGCGAGCGGCCGTCGCGCGAGAGCGCGAGCGTGAGCGCGCTCGCGGCAGGCGCGGCCTCGCTGCTCGTTCGCTCGGCTGCGGCGCGGCGCGGCCCCCAGCCGAGATCGTCGGTGCGCCGCGCGGCGAGGTCGAAGTCGTCGAGTCGCCGCTCGGCGAGCCGCACGTCGCCGCGCGCGTGCGCGGTGAGCGTCAGGCCGAGGCGGGCCTCGAGCTCGCCCTCGATGTCGTCCTGGAGCACGACCTCGTCGAGCGCGCGGGCGAAACGCTCCTCGGCTTCGTCGACGTTTCCGCGGACGAGCGCGACGCCGCCCTCGTAGGCCGTGAGGCGCGCGAGGTGGAAGGCATCGGTCGCGACCTCGAAGCGAGCCCTCGCCTCCGCGAAGGTGCTCGCCGCCGCCTCGACGTTCGCCTCGCCGGCGCGCGCCAGGTGCACGCGGCATGAGCCGAGGAGCGCGACCCCCTCGAGCCGTGGCGCGCCGGCGGCCCGCGCTGCGCTGGACGCTCGACGGTAGGCCTCTCCTGCGGCGTCGAGCTGGCCGGACGCGAGGTGGAGCCCGCCGAGCGCGTGCTCGACGGTCGCCTGGAGGCGGGCATCCGTCTCGCGCCCGCAGACCTCGCGGGCGCGCGCGACGAGCGAGGCGGCGTCCTCGACGCGACCGAGCGCAGACAGGGAGCGCGAGAGGTGCGCGAGCAGCCACGCCGTGCGGACACCGTCGGAGCCGCGCTCGGCGAGCGCGATGCCGCGCTCGAAGGGCGCCCGCGAAGCCGCGTGGTATCCGCGAAGCGACTCGAGGCGTCCGAGCGCGAAGAGCAGATCGATCGTGGCCGCCGCGTGTTCCCTCCCGAGGTCGGGGAGCGACGCGGCCTCGCTCGCCGCGATCGAGCGCTCGAGGATCTTCCGGTGGAGAGCGGGAGGCCCTTGGGCGGCGAGGCTCGGCTCGAGCACCACCGCGAGCCGGAGCGCCATGCGCGGATCGCCGTCGATCGCGTGCTCCCACGCGCCGACGAGATCGTCGCGCTCCTCGGCGAGTCGCCTCCAGCTCGACGGCAGATCGGCGCGGGGACGCGCCGCCGCCGCCAGGTGTCGTGCGAGGCGCGCGCGCGCGTCGAGCTGCTCGGCGGGCTCTTCCTTCGCCTTCTTCGAGGCGTAGGCGCGGACTCCTTCGAGCATCTCGTAGCGCGCCCCGTCGATCGTGTCGTGCACGTCCACGAGCGACGCCGAGACGAGCGTGGCGAGGTGCGCCGCAGCCTGCGGAGAGGCGGCGACGGCACGCGCCGCTTCGAGGTCGAAGCTCCCCCGAAAGACGCTGAGCGCCGCGAACGACCCGCGCTCCGCGGGGCCGAGCAACGTCCACGACGCGTCGAGCGCATGATCGAGAGCGTCGAGCGCGAGGGCGCCTTCGCTCAACGCCGCGAGCGTCTCGCGCGCGCCGAGCGCCGCCACCCAGCCCGCGACGATCTCGATCGCGAGCGGAAGTCCGCCCGAGCGCAAGGCGAGGCGCTCCGCGAGCTCGGGCTCGATCGCGCGCTCCGGGGCGGCCTGATGTGCGCGGTCGACGAGCAGCTCGGTCGCCGCGCGCGGGGGAAGCGGAGCGAGCGCGAGCACCTCCTCGAGCGGCGAGCCGAGCGGCGCGCGCGCACACACGAGGATCGAGAGATCGGCGGCCTCCCCGAGGAGGTCCTCGACGATCGACCGCGCCTCCGCCCGGAGCGCGTCGACCTCGTCGAGGACGAGCGTCGTCCGGCTCCCCTCGTCGAGCTGAAGGCTCCCCTCGTCGAGCTGACGGACGATGCGCTCGAGGACGACGGCGTCGTTGGCCGTCCGCGGCGACAGACCGATCGCTCGGGCGATCGCGGCGAGGGCGGCGCCGCGGGTGTCGAGCCGAGCGAGCGACGCGAAGCGGACCCGGCGACCCTCGCGCGACAACCGATGGACGACCGCGCGCGCCAGGGCGGTCTTGCCCACGCCGGGAGGCCCACGGAGCGTGAGGAGACGCCCTCCCTCGTTCATCCGTGCAGAGATCGCGGCGAGCTCCTCGGCTCGACCACGGAGGTCGCGCGGAGACGGAAGGAGCTCGCGTTCTCGGTCCGCGCCCATGCGGGTCGAACAGACGATGGCACACGCGAGGTCGCGCGCCCAGCCGCACGTCGGCCGATCAGGTTAGGTCGTGTTAGGTGCCCTCGGGGCGGCGGTCTGGGAGGCTCCGCGCATGAAGCTGCTTCACGCCGCGCTGCCGCTCGCGCTCGCTCTCGTTCCGCTCTCCCAGGCCTCGTGCAGCTCGTCTGCCCCGGAGGCGGCAGGCGGGCCCGACGCGGGAGCGGCCGAAGAGGCAGAGGAAGACGCCGGCGCTGCGCCCGTCGAGTGGACGAAGTGCACGCTCCAGAGCGAAGGGAAGGGGCCGAGCGCCGAGTGCGCGCGGATTCCGGTGCCGCTCGACGCGAAGGCGCCCGGCGGAAAGACGATCGACTTCTTCGTGAAGCGCTATCGACCCAAGGGCGGCAAGCACCTCCGCGCGCTCTGGATGCTCCAGGGCGGCCCCGGCGGGTCCGGCTACGTCTTCGAGAAGATCGCCGAGCAGATGGCGACGCGCTTCCCCGACGTCGACTACTACATCCCGGACCACCGCGGGACCGGCGAGTCGTCGCGCCTCGGGTGCCCGGCGGAGGAGGCGAGTGACAGCGAGGCGGGGCTCGCGATCACCAATGAGGAGTGGGCCACGTGTCTGCCCGCGCTGAAGGCCGCCCACGGAGAGGACCTCCGCTTCTACGACACGACGCAGGCCGCCAACGATCTCGGCGTGGCGATCGCGCGCATCCAGACGAGCGACCCGCAGCCTGCGTTCGTGCTCGGCGTGTCGTACGGGACGTACTGGGCACACCGCTATCTCCAGCTCTTTCCCGGTCAGGCGTCCGGCGTGATCCTCGACTCGATCGTGCCGCCGGGCACGAGCCTCGCGCGCCAGGACGCGGACTCGGACGAAGCCGCGCGGGACTTCTTGAATGTGTGCAAGGGCGATGCGCTCTGCGGCGAAAAGATGGGGCCCGATCCCTGGGCGAAGACGCAGGCCCTCTTCGCGAAGCTGAAGACGGGGCACTGCCCCGACATCGCGCTGCCGGACTTTCCGACCCATATCCTCTTCCGGCGCGCGTTCGCCGGGCTCCTGATGGACCCGACCCTCCGGACCTACATTCCGCCGGTGATCTACCGTGCCGATCGCTGTGAGCCGCGCGACGTGACGGCGCTGAAGGTGTTCGTCGACGCGGTCACGCAGGAGGGACCCGAGAGCGAGATGATGAAGCAGTGGGGCTGGGGGCTCACGTACAACATCATCTTCTCGGAGCTCTGGGAGAACCCCGCACCGACCGCGTCCGAGCTCGCCTTGATCCGCGACAACGCGGTGGCTTCGCGCGACATCACCGAGCAGATGAGCTTTCTCTACGAGGGCTGGCCCCGCTACTCGCCGGACCCGAGCTCGAAGGCCTACGCCGACACGGACACGCCGATGTTGTTCCTCCAGGGCGGGCTCGATCCGGCGACGCTGCTCCGGAAGGCGCGCCCGATGCGCGAGCACTTCACGCGACCCCATCAGACGTGGGTCGAGGTGCCGACGGCAGGCCACACGGTGTTCGCGTCGTCGACGACGAGCGAGGGGCGCTCGTGCGGGACCAGGATGATCATGGGCTTCTTGGAGGACCCGAAGCGCGCGGTCGATACGAGCTGCATCGCCGACGTCGTCCCGCTCGACTTCAGCAACCCGCGGACGGCTTTCACGTCGGCCCTCTTCGGCACCACCGACGCGTGGGAGTAGCCGGCACGCGCGTACCGAAGACGGCCTGCGGCGGTTGGTGTTAGCCTCGCGGAGGTGCGATCGTCGGTCATCGGCCAGCTGCTCGTCCTGCTCCTCGCCGGAGCAGGGAGCGCTGCCGGTTGCACGACGTTCGGCGTGACGGAGCCGGCGGAGCCGGCGGAGCCGATCGAGGCTGGCGCGCCGCCGTCGACCGGCGACGGCGGCGACGACGCCGGTGAGCGCGACGCGGGCGACGTGGACGCGGGCCTCATCGTCTACGACACGTTCTCGCGCAACGAGTCCGCCGAGCTCGGCGCCGCGGACTTCGGCGGGACCTGGGTGTCGAGTCCGGGGGGCGGATCGCTCAGCGTGGCCAGCGGCGTCGGGCGCATCGTCGTCGCGAAGGGCTCCAGCACGCAGGCCTACATGGATCACGTCGACCAAACCGACGTCGAGCTCGAGGCCCTCCTGTCGGGCAAGAGCGGCCCCGTCTCGCTGGGGAGCGGAGTCTACGTCTCGCTGGTGGCGCGGCGACACGACGGCTTTCGCTACAACGGCAAGATCGTCTTGCGGGACAACGGGAGCGTCGGGCTCTCGTTCTCCAAGTTCGAGCCCAGCAAGCCGGAGGCGGACATCGTCACCGTAGCGCACGTCCTCGACGCTCCGGAGAGCGAGCCGCTGCGGGTTCGCTTCCAGTTCGTGGGCGCCCGTCCGACGAGGCTCCGCGGCAAGGTGTGGAAGGCCGCCGATGCCGAGCCCGCCGGCTGGACCACCGAGGTCACCGACGCCACGGACGGCCTGCAGCAGGGAGGCTCGCTGGGAGTGCACGTCTTCCTCTCGACGCTGGCGGCGGCGTCGACCGAGATCCTCGTCGACGACTTCGTCGCGCGAACGATCCGCTGAGAGCCGGCGCGTCGTCGTCTTCGGGGCCGTCGGTCGCTGTCGGAGGCCGGACAGCTTGTCCGTGGCCGAGCACCGAACGACGCACGTTCTTGCCAAAATAGCGGGGAATAAGCGGAGCTCGCGCGGATCCCGCGGAGATTGCGAGGGCGCGCGCGTTGGCGCCGGTCTTGCTGAACGCTCTGGCATGGGTAAGAGCGAAGAGAAGGCCGCGGTGATCGTCGTCGGCGGGAGCGGAGGGATGTCGGAGCGCTACCGCGAGGTGGTCGAGGCGCGCGGGCTCGCGCTCCGCCACTTCGAGAACCGCGTTCCGAACGGGACACGCCGCATCCTCGGCAAGGTCGCGGCCGTCATCGTGATGGTGGGGATGGTCTCGCACTCGCTCCGCGATCAGGCCAAGTCGATCGTCCCCGACGACGCGCCGGTCGTGTACCTGAAGTCGGCTTCGGTCTCCGCGCTTCGTCAGGCGGTCGCGTCGCTCGAGGCATGAGGGCGCGCGGAGGCACGTCCCGGCCTCTCGATCCGGCGGACACCCTCGACGGGCGCCGGGGAACGCGCCATGCTGGACGCGATGAGGCCCATCCACGTCCTCGCCGGGGTCGGCGTGCTCCTCGCGGCCGCATCGGAGCCGCGGTCGTCGTCGGCCTGCATGAACGAGGTGCAGCGTCAGCTCACGCCGGTGCAAGAGATCGCAGCGGCCGAGCAGGATCTCGACGGCGCGCGGCTCGGCGAGGCGACGCATCGCGTCCGCGTGCGCTACCCGTCGATCCGTCAGCTCGACGGCACGGCCCCGCCGCTCGCGCTCCGCGCTCAGCGCATCTACGCGCTCGCCCTCGTGCGCGCCGACGGGAGCCTCGACGCGCAGCTCGGCTGGGCGCGCTGGGGCAACCTCGAGTGGGCGGTCGAGACCCTGGCGGATCTCGATGCGCACCGCCCGAACGATCCGCGCTCGCAGGCGGACCTCGCCGAGGCGCGGACCCGCCTCTCGCGGACGCGCGCCCAGGGCGTTCGCGTGCTCGAGGACCTCGACCGGCGGGATCTCCTCGGGAGCCCCCACGCCTACCTCGCGCTCGCTCGCGCGCGCCGCACGGCCGGCGACGACGGCGGAGCGGACGCCGCGCTCCGCCGCTGCGCGGTGATGGCGTCGAGCCCGAGCCGATGCGACACGGAGCTCTCCGGCGAGATCGCGTCCCCGACGCCGCCGCCTGCGCGTCGCGGGATCTGAGAGGGGCGCGGGCGCCACCTGGGCGATGGCCACGGCGCGTCAGGTCGAGGCGTTTCTCCTGTCGCGCGAGTGGCGCGACGCGGACGACGGCGTCGAGATCGTCCTCTGGGCCCGCGCGAAGGAGGCGCCTGTGCGGGTGCGGCTTCGCCGGCAGGAGGCCGTGATGTTCGTCCCGCGGACGGCGGTCACGCGGGACGGGCGGCGGGTGCCGCGTGCGCTCGCGACGATGGAAGGCGATCCCGTCGACGCGCTGTACTTCCGCCGTCAGCGCGATCTCGTCGAGGAGCGCACGCGCCTCCGGGAGCTCGGCGAGCTTACGCTCGAGTCCGACGTCAAGCCGTCCGACCGCTACGTCATGGAGCGCTTCGTCACCGGCGCGCTCCGCGTCGAAGGCGTCGTGAGCGAACGTCGCGGCGTCCTCCACTTCGACGACCCGCGGGTCAAGGCCGCGGACGTC
>JAHBWC010000078.1 GCA_019637225.1 Labilithrix sp. | reverse complement strand
AGCAGGAAGAATGGGCGGCCGCGAGCTCACCGCTTTGGGTGAAGGCCCACCCATCCCGATAATGGATAACCTCGATCACTTCTCCTCGAGATCCCCGTCTTCTCGTGTGGGATCATGGGGGCACGTGGATCGTCCCTCGCTCGTCGTGATCGAGCCGCTCATGGATCTCGCGTCCCCGGCCGCGGGCGCTCGGGTGCTGTCCTACTCGTCAATACACCGCATGATCCTCGAGGGATCGCGCGTTCGAGGGGGCGCCGGACGCGCGGCGAGCGAGGCACGCGGGATGCTCGTCGTTGCCAAGCATGGGCGGGCGGGTAGCGTTCTGGGTGTGGATCGCGAGCCTCGTCTGCTTCGGCATCGTCGCCTGCGCGCCGCCCGAGCCGACCTCGCTGCGCCGCCGCTCCAAGACCAAGTCGGACACGACGGGGGAGGAAGGCGACGAGGGGGACGACCCGGACCGCCCCGCGCTCCCGAAGACGAAGTTCACGTTCTCCGCCTGCACGGGGGCGTATGCGAAGGCGCGCACCTGCGGGACGGCCCGGGTGCCGCTCGACTACGGCGCCCCCGACGGCGAGACGATCGAAGTGTTCGTGGCGCGCATGGGCGGGACCGGCGCGAGCGCCACGCAGATGTACATGCTCCAGGGCGGCCCCGGCGGCTCGGCCGCCGGCCTCGTCTCGCTCGCCGAGCTCGCGCTCGGAGCGCGCCCTGACCTCGACGTCATTCTCGTCGAGCACCGCGGCGTCGGGCGCTCGTCGATGCTCGCTTGCCCCAAGGCCGCCGCCGAGAACGTCGAAAACCCCGGCGCTCAGGCCTCGGCCTGCGTGAAGGAGCTCGAAGGAAAGGTCGGCGACGGGCTCGCGCACTATTCAACGAGCAACGCCGCGCGCGATCTTGCCGTGACGATCGCGGCGCTCCGCAAGGAAGGGCAGCAGGCTTTCGTCTACGGCGTGTCCTACGGCACGTACTGGGCGCATCGCTTCCTCCAGCTTGCTCCGACGCCCGTCGACGGCGTGATCCTCGACTCCGCCGTCTCGCCGAGCTCGCAGTTCCTCAACGACTTCGACAAGCAGTACGACCCCGCGCTCCGTCGCATCGGCGAGGCGTGCAAGGCTGACAGCACCTGCAGCGCGCGCCTCGGCGCCGATCCGTTCGCGCGGATGGCCTCCATCGTGCGCGGCGCGAACGGATCGACCTGCGGGACGGCGCTCGGCCTCGATCGCGACACGCTCTCGGCGGTCGTCGTCTCGATGTTGATGATGTCGGAGACGGCCGAGCTCGTGCCCTCGCTGCTCGCGCGCTTCGAGCGCTGCTCGCAGGCCGATCAGCAGGCGCTGAACACGCTCTTCCAGGCGATGTTCGGGCCGGCCCCGGGCTCGGCGAGCTCGCGGCTCGACTCGGGCGAAGGGGACCTCGACTCGGACGCGCTCTACAAGAACGTCGCGTTCAGCGAGCTCTGGTCCGATCCGGCGCCGAGCGCGGCGAAGCTGGAGCAGCAGATCGCCCAGCAGACCATCGCGACGCGCTCGATCCTCTCGCTGGCGGCGGCCGAGATCGTGTGGCCGAAGTACCCGAAGGACTCGTTCGTCCGGAAGTGGGCCAAGACGACGATGCCCGTGCTGACGCTGAACGGCGATCTCGACGTCCAGACGCCGATCGAGTCCGCGCGGGAGTTCGAGACGAAGCTCACGGGCGACGACAAGCACTTCGTGTTCATCCCCCACGCGAACCACGGCGTGATCTTCCAGTCGCGCATGCAGGGCGGCGGGGACCCGTGCGGGCTCCGAATCATCCTCGACTTCATGCGCGCGCCGACCTCGAGGCCGGACACGTCGTGCACGTCGAGGACGCTCGCGCCGAACTTGGCGGGCGACCCTGCGTTCGTGAACGCGGTCTACGGGACGACGTCGGCGTGGTCGGTCAACGCTCCGGCCGAGCCGGAGGTGCGGGATCCGATGGTCGAGAAGCGCCTCGCCGACCTCCGGCGAAACATCCGTCGGACGCCGCGCCTCGCCGGTCTGGTTCGAGATTACCCTCTCTTCTCGCGGCCGTGAGCGTTGGGCTGGAGGTGGGCTGCCCGAACCGCTACCGTCGAGCGGGTGAGCGCTCGACTCGTCGCGACGGTGGCCTTCCTCGCGACGATCGCCGCCGCGTGCGGCAGGGTGCTCGACGACGGCGGTGACGCGCCGGGCGCGTCGGCGAGCGACGGCGGCGACGTTCCGGACGCGGGCCGCGATGGCGGTTCGCCGGACGGAGCACCGGACGACGGAGCACCCGTCGACCGCGCCGGCGGCGGGCTCTATCGCGCTCAGGTGATGTCCGATGCGCCGCTCGCCTACTATCGGCTCGAGGAGACCGTCGACGTCCTCGGTGCCGCGGACGAGACCGGCGCATTCCCGGCCGTGTACTTCGGGGCCTTTCAGCTGAGGCCGGCGCTGGCGGGGGATGGCTTCGCGCGAACGTTCATCTCGAGCTCGTCCGTGTCTGCGACGGTCGACCCGGCGTTCGATTTTCCAGGCGCGAGCCCGATGTCCGTCGAGGCGTGGATCGCGCCGAACAGCATGTCGAGTGGCCCGCGGACCGTGCTCTCTCATTTCGTGCCGAACCCGTCGAACGATCCGGCGAGCCGCGGCCGCGGCTACCTTCTCGAGGTCGCCGACGAGACGCTGACCTTCTACCGAGGGCGAGCGACGCAGGGCGCAGGCATCGGCACCCCTCTCCTGGGCAACGGCCCCTACCACGTGGTCGCGACCTACGACGGAGCGATCATGAGCCTCTACGTGGATGGATCGCTGGTGAAAGCCGAGCCCTCCAACGTCATGCTGGAGGCGGAGGGCGTGGCCTTCGCCGTCGGCGCCCGCGAGACCATCGCGGGCTTCGACGGAACGATCGACGAGGTGGCCGTCTATCCCCGCGCGCTCACGCCGAAGCGGATCCGAGCGCACTTCGACGCCCGCTGACCCGGACGAATCGGAGCGCTCGCGGGCGTCTCCGACGATCGTCCCGCGTCAGACGAGGCGGGAGAAGTCGCCGATGCGCAGCATGCACTGCGCGCCGTGGGAGAGCAGCTCGAGGCGCTTGGCGGTGCGGGCGTCGTTCGGGTCGTTGACGAGCGTGCGGGTGAAGACGTCGTCGAGGCGCGCCGCGAGGTCCTCCGCGCCTGCGAGCGCGGCGGTGACGGCCTCCTCGGTCTCGAGCGTCCTGGTCGACGCGTCGACCTTGACGATGACGTCGACGATCGCGTGGTCGTCGGGCTTCTCGAACGCGTCCTTCCCGTGGAGGACGGGCTTCGCCTCCTTGGAGATTCCGCTGAGGCGCTTGGCGACCGTGCGCGCCTTCTCGAGCCAGGCGCGCCCCTCCGTGACCGCGCGGTGGAGCGCCTTCGCGCGCGCGAGCACGTGCGCCGGGCGATCGAGGTCGCCGCCGGCGCACGCCGCGTCCGCGGCGGCGTTCGAGGTCTGGGCGGCGATGACGCCGCGCAGGCGCTCGTGCGTGAAGTCGCGGAGCTTCTTGACGGTCTCGTCCCTGGAGAGGTCGAGCTTCTTGCCCTCGCCGAGCCCGTCGTACGCCCAGCCGAACAGGTCCGCGAGGCGGAGCGACGCGTAGGCGGGGTTGCGCTTCGTGCCGTCGAGCAGCGTGCGCAGCGTGGCGATGCACGCGCGGCGGAGCGCGAACGGATCGGCCGCGCCGGTCGGAGAGAGGCCGACGGCGAAGCAGCCGGCGAGCGTGTCGAGGCGGTCGGCGAGCGCGACGCAGGCGGAGACGTCGTCCTCGGCGACGGGGCCCTCGGCGCCGATCGGCCGGTAGTGGTCTCGTACGGCGTTGGCGACCTCGGGCGGCTCCTTCGCGTAGAGCGCGTAGTCGCGGCCCATCTCGCCCTGGAGCTCGGGGAACTCGCCGACCATGAGCGAGACGAGGTCGAACTTGCAGAGGTGCGCCGCGCGGCGGACCAGCTCGAGGCGGTCGGCCGGCACGCCGATGGCGGCCGCGAGCTTCGTCGCGAGCGCCTCCATGCGCGTCACCTTCTCGCGCACCGTGCCGAGCCGGTTGTGGAAGACGATGCCCTGGAGCTTCGCGACGCGGTCGTCGATCTTCGCGCGCCGGTCCTCTTCGTAGAAGAACTTCGCGTCCGCGAGGCGCGCCCGCATGACGCGGTCGTTGCCCTTCGCGATGCGCGCCGGATCGAGCGCGGTGTTCACGACGGTGAGGTAGTGCGGCAGGAGCTCGTCCGTCGCGTTGGCCTTGGCCACGCAGAAGTACTTCTGGTGGCCGCGCGCGACGGCGCGGATCACCGCCGGCGGGAGCTTCAGGTACTCCGCCTCGAACGAGCCCGTGACGACGTGCGGATCCTCGACGAGCGAGGCGTTCTCGTCGACGAGGTACGGATCGGGATCGTGGACGCCGCCGGCTTCCTTCGCGGCGGCGGCGACGCGATCCATCATCGCGTTCGCGCGCTCCTCGCGATCGACGAGCACGTTCGCGCCGCGCATGGTGTCGACGTAGGCCGAGGCCTCGGACACGTCGAGCTTGCCGGGCGAGAGGAAGCGATGCCCGAGCGTCGTGCGGCCCGAGCGAACGCCGGCGAACGAGACGTCGACGGTGTCGGCGCCGGAGAGCGCCACGAGCCACTGCACGGGACGGCCGAAGGTGGCGTCGCCCGTGCCCCAGCGCATCGACTTGCGGAACGGGATCTCGGCGCAGATCTCGGCGAGCGCCTTGCCGAGGAGCTCACGCGCCTCGCGGCCGCGCTCTTGCCGCCGTCCGACGAGGTAGCGGCCGGCCTTCTGCTTGCCCGACGCGGCGCGGTCGACGACCGAGAGCTGCTCGAGCGGGACCCCGAGCTTGGTCGCGAAGGCCTCGGCGGCCTTCGTGGGCTTGCCGTCCTTGTAGGCCGCGGTCTCGGGCGGACCCACGACCTCTTCGTCGAGGTCGGGCTGCTTCTCGGCGACGTCTTCGACGAGGAGCGCGAGGCGGCGCGGCGTACCGAGCGCGCGCACGCCGCCGTGCGCGAGGCGGAGCGCCTCGAGCTTCGTGCGGGCGAGGTTCGGGAGCGCCGCGAGCGCCGCGTCGACGTAAGAGGAGGGGAGCTCCTCGGTTCCGATCTCGAGCAGGAGGGACTTTCCCATCGTCGGCGCGCGACGCTAGCAGAAATCGGGGCCCTTGTTTCATGCCCGTCCTCGGGCTCCTCTCGGCGCGACAATCGGCGTAGCCTCGCCCTCGAGATGGCGACCTTCACGATGCGGCACGACCTCGATTGCACCCCGGAGCGCTTCTGGGAGCTGTTCTTCGACAACGAGCTCCAGAAGCGGATCTTCGCGGACCTCGGCTTTCCGAAGTGGGAGGTCGTCGAGATGAAGGAGACCGAGGCCGAGGTGGTGCGGATCGTCCGGGCGATCCCGAAGCTCGACGCGCCCGGCCCGGTCGCCAAGCTGCTCGGCTCGGGCTTCGGCTACACGGAGGAGGGGCGCTTCGACCGCGCGACGAAGGTCTACCGCTTCGCGATCAAGCCCTCGACGCTCGCCGACAAACTGAAGAACGAGGGCAGCGTGAAGGTCGAGCCCGCCGGCGACGGCAAATGCACGCGCATCGTCGAGATCGTCGCCGAGGCGAAGATCTTCGGCGTCGGCGGGATGATCGAGAAGATGACCGAGAAGAGCCACCGCGACGGCTGGGAGAAGAGCGCCCGCGTCTTCAACGACGAAGCGAAGAAGAGCGCGGCGGGCTGACGCCGAGCGGGCGAGGGACGTCGGCCTCTCCCGACGCGGGGCCGCGTCTCGATCGCGTAACGGGTGCGGTGAAAGACCGTGAAATGCGGGCTGTCCCGTTGCGGATCGAAGGCAGCAGCGGTAGGAACGCGCGTCCAGATGAGTTCTACGCTCACGCTTCGCCGCACCCTTGCTTGTCTCCTTTTTGGATCCGTCGCCATCGCCGCCCTCCAGGCGGGCTGCGGCGATACGACCGGGTCCACGTTCTCGCCCGGCGGGGAGGAGCCCGGAGAGACGTCGTCCGGGGACATCCCGCCCGGGTTCGGACCCGGGGACGGCGAAGGCGGCCCCGGCAGCAGCTCCGGCAACGTGGACGCGACCGGCATCCTCGACGTCTCCCCGGCCACCGCGACGATCAACGTCACGATCGTGAACGGCGTCGTCACCGTCCCGAAGCAGACCTTCACCGCGTCGTACAACGGCCAGCCCGTGTCCGGAGCCACGTGGCTCTTCGACCGCGGCGAGCTCGGCGACATCAGCAACGCCGGCATCTTCACGGCGAGCGGCACCAACGTCGGCGAGGGCGTCGTGACCGCGCGCTACGGCGCGCGCGAGGGGACCGCGACCGTCAAGATCGTGGTGAAGGCCACGCAGAACGGCGCGCCGACCGACGCGGACGCGGGCGCGGGCGGCTTCGGCGGTCTCGGCGGCGTCGGCGGCGAGCCGCTCGGGCTCGAGGTCGACCCGGGCGTCGTCACGAAGCTGAAGACGCAGGCGAACGCGCCGGCGAGCGCAGAGGAGCTCGGCTTCCTCTACCCGTACGACCTCACGGTTTGGCCGCGCGGCCTGCTCCCCCCGCTCCTCATGTGGCAGACGACGCGCGAGGCGTCGGCCGTCTACGTGAAGCTCTCGCAGGGCAACTACACCTTCGAGGGCACGTACATGGTCGATCAGCACGGCGCGGGCAGCGATGCACGCAAGCGCGTCCGCCTCGAAGAGACGCCGTGGCGCATGGCGACGCAGGGCAACTCGGGCGACGACCTCAAGCTCGAGGTGAAGATCTACTCGCCGTCCAACGACACGGTCTACGGCCCGATCACGCGGACGTGGAAGGTGGCGCCCGGCGTCCTCCGCGGCACCGTCTACTACAACTCGTACGACTCGCTCCTCACGACGGGCGGCGTCGGCGAGACCGGCGGCGTCATCAAGATCAAGCCGCGGTCGCCCGAGCCGGAGCTCGCGATCCCGAACATGGCGGGCAAGTGCCACGTCTGCCACTCGGTCTCGGCCGACGGCTCGACGCTCTTCGTCCAGGACGGCAAGGCCAACTTCAACGGGGGCGGCGACGACTACCGCAACGGGGCTGCCTACGACCTCGCGACGGCGGACCGCACCGACGAGTACCCCGGCGCGACGACCGCCTCGCAGAACCGCAAGTTCGTCTGGTCCGCGCCGTATCCGGACGGTTCGTTCGGGCTCGCGAGCGCGTACTGGGCGCGTGAGGCCTACACGCAGTCGAACTCGCAGCTCTTCGCGCGCGACGGCGGCGGGGTCGTCGCGAGCACGGGCTTCACGAGCGTCGTCTCGAGCGCGGTGACGCCGGCGTTCGCCCCGGACGGCCGGAAGGTCGCGTTCAACTTCTGGGAGGGGCCCGGCGGTCCGGGCGTGACGGCCGGCGCCGGCCACTCGCTCGCGATCATGAGCTTCGCGTGCGGCGCGGCCGCCGGCTCGGTCGCCTGCACGGGGACGACCCGCGAGTTCTCCAACCTGCGCGAGGTCTATCGCGACGCCGCCCGCTGGCCGGGCTGGCCGAGCTTCCTCCCCGACGGCAACGCGATCGTGTTCCACAACGCGAACCACGGCGGCGAGTGCGCGCCCGCTTCGCCGAACAACACGAAGGACGCCGCGGGCGAGTTCATCCCGTTCAAGAACTCGACGAGCAACTGCCAGCTCACGACCTGGTACCGGGCCACCTCCGAGCTCTGGATCGCGCGCGACGGCGCGACCAAGAACGCGCGGCGCCTCGACGCCGCCAACGGCGGGACGAGCCTGCCGACGAGCGCGACGCACCCCAACGACGCGATCGTCAACTACCAGCCGACGGTGAACCCCGTCGCGTCCGGCGGCTACTACTGGGTCGTCTTCACCTCGCGTCGCCTCTACGGAAACCTGCTCACCGGCCAGCCGTGGGGCCCGAGCGGGAACAACGGCGGTCGCATCAAGAAGCTCTGGGTCGCGGCGATCGACATCAACAACCCGAGCGCCACCGCCGATCCGAGCCACCCGGCGTTCTACCTCCCCGGCCAGGAGCTCGAGGCCGGCAACACGCGCGGCTTCTGGGCGGTCGATCCGTGCAAGCCCAACGGTGAGAGCTGCGAGACCGGCGACGAGTGCTGCAACGGCTTCTGCCGCAAGGACGCCCAGAGCGGCGCGCTCGTCTGCAAGGACAAGCCGCCGGCGGGGCAGTGCGTGCAGGAGTTCGAGAAGTGCACCGTGGACGCGGACTGCTGCGACCCGAAGTTCCAGTGCATCGCGAACAAGTGCACCCGGCCTGATCCCAACGTGAAGTGAGCGGGGAAGGGCGCGCGGTCGCTCGACCGATCGCGCTGACGCCCGCTCGCTGGGGACGGGCTCCGGGGACCGGGGCGGCTCGGGGACGAGCGCGGCCGCTCCCGCCGGGCGGCCGCGCGAAGGAAGACCTCGAGGAGACGCGGCCCCCCCGGCGCCCGCGAGGTCACGATCTCGGCCAGATCGGCGAGATCTACGGCAAAACTCGACCGGAGGCGGGAGGATCCGCGCTTGTCGGGCGCGTTTTGCCCATGGTATTCCTTCGGCCCCATGAAGCCCTGGCGCCTCGGACTCGCATTCGCTGTCCTCGTTGTTGGCTGCTCGAGCGGTTCCGATGAGCCGTACAAGCCCGCGCCCGAGTGGTCGGGGCGCAAGCCGAACTTGCCGCCTCCGCCGACGCTGAGCTCGGCGCCGATCAAGGTCGGCGACGCGTACACCATTCACGGTGCGTCGCATCACCTCCGCAGCCGCATCCACGAGACGGACGTGACGAAGGCGCCGATCACGATCATCGGCTACATCGTCGACGAGAACATCTCCGACGCACCGGGCTGCGCGCTCCACAAGACCGGCAAGGCCGATCCCGAGAACTGCCCGGCCGCGGGCCAGCCGCCGATCGAGATCCCGTCGTTCTGGATCGCGGACGAGAAGGGCGCCGGCAAGGACAAGCCGCGCGTGCGCGTCCTCGGCTGGGCGAAGAACTACGCCACGGTCTTCGAGGCCTTCGAGAAGTACAAGAACCTCAAAGAGATCAAGAACCCGGAGAAGGATCTCGTGAAGGACGAGATCTGGAGCGTCGACGTTCCGTACCCGCTCCCGGCGGTCGGCGCGAAGGTGAAGATCACCGGCAAGTACGGCTTCGTCTTCTCGAAGGCGTCGACGGGCCTCGTGTCCGATCCGGTCAACGGCGTCATGACGTACGAGAAGATCGAGTACGTCGAGCCGGCGCCGGAGAAGATCTCCTTCAAGAACAAGCCCGGCAGCAAGTAGTCGCCGCGCGGCGCTCGACGCCGCTCTGGCGAGCTTCCGATCGACGCCGCCGCGACCCCGGTCGCGCGCGGCGTCGTCGTTTTTGCGCGCGCTCAGCCGAGCAGCGCCTTCACGTCGCGCGCGGCGCGCGACTCGGCAGCGGGCGCGAGGACCAGGAGCATCGCGCGTCGCTCCGCTTCGTTGAAGCCGCCGCCGGTCTGGGCGATCCAGTGGCTCGCGGCGAGCGCGCCGGCTCCGATGGCGAACGCGGCGTCGGTCTGCTCGCCGCCGATCGCGAGCGGCTCGGGCTCCCCCGGCGCGCCCGGTCCGCCGCTCCTCGCGGCCCCGCCGGTGAGGCGCGCGCTCGCCGCCATCAGCGCGCGATCGCGCAGGAGATCGACGGCCACGAAGAGCGCGCGGACGGCCTTCGTCGCGAAGAGCTGCCGCGTCGCGCGCCCGAGGGCAGCGTCGACCGCGCGCTGCGGGAGCTGCGCCAGCGCACGGCTCACGATGGTGCGGCCCGCGTGCGTCGCTGCGAGCGAGAGGTTCTCGTGCGTCCACGCGAACGCGGGCGCCGCTCGCGTCACCGTCGCGAGGTCGGTGAGGGGGACCTTCTTCAGGAACGCCTCGGTCACCGCGGTGAACCGCGTGAGCGGCACCGCCGAGCCGCTCGTCGGCAGCTCCATCAACGGCCGCGGCGTGCGCGTCTCGGTCACGCGCCGGAGCTCGGGCCACGCCGTGAGACGCTTCGGTGGCTCGGTGCCGAGGAAGGTCTCCGATCCGGTCCACCACCGAAGGTCGACGTCGGTGCGCGCGAGATCGAACATGCGCGAAAACCACGTGTGCCGAGAGAGCGCGGCGCCGACGTTCACCGGCGGCGGAACCTGCGCGAGCGTCATCTCGACCACGTCGAGGACGCGCTTCGGGCCGCTCCGGCGGAAGACCGCGTCGAAGCCGGGGTGCGTGGCCTGCACCATGTCGTGGAGGCACGCGGCGAGCGCCCACTCGTCGCCGCTCGGCGCCGGATCGAGCGTGTCGATCGGCGCGAGGCGGCGCGCGATCCGTACGCGCGCGAGCTCGCAGCGCGACAGGAGATCGACGTCGCTCGGCTGGCGATGATCGCCGATCGCGAGCGCGTTCTTCCCGCCGAAGAGCTTGCCGGGCACCATCGGCCCCCCCACGACGAGCGGCCCGAGGAAACTCGTGAAGAGCCGCTCGCAGAGCGTCTGCGGATCGTCCTTCGCCATGGCTGGCTCGTCAGCGAGGAGGCCCTTGCCCCGGAGGAAGCAGCGGCACGCCGGGCGGCGCGGGCTCCGCCGGCGGCTCGACCTGGCTCGTCGCGAACATGCCGAGCGGCTCGAGCTTGAGGTCCACGGCTCGCTCCTCGAGCGCGCGGTGGATCGCGTCGGCGACGAGAGGCTCCCACGCCTGCGCCTCGAGCAGCGCCGTCTCGAGCGGCGAGAACGCGCCCTCCTCGACGGCGATCGCCCGCGCGCCGGTGTCGATGAAGAGCACCTGCGACGCCGACGCGCCGAGCGCGCGGTAGAGCACCTCGGGCGCGACCGCGGGCGTCACGTCGTAGCCGGCCGGGATGTAGAGGTTCGGGTGGATCTCGACGAAGAACGTGCCGAGCGGGACGGCCTCGATGCCCTGGCTCGATCGGAGGAACGCGCCCTTCTCCGTCAGCGCCACCTGCGTGCGGAGGATCGTCTGGTGGGGGAGCGCGTACGCGATGCGACGGAGCAGCGAGATCTGCGCCGGCTGGATCCACGTCGCGGTGACGTTGCGCCAAGGCGCGGGCGAGGGGACGACGCGGAGCGGGACGCGCACCGGATCGGGGAGCTTCGTCGCGTTCGCCTTGAGCGCGTCGGCGCCGCCCTCGCTCCGCAGCTCGACGCGCGCGAAGGCGCGGAGATCGCCCATCTGCGGCGTCTTCTCGAGCGTCCAGGCCTCGTCGCCGCGACCGCGGAGGAGCACGAGCCCGCCCGCGTCGAAGACGGGACACGCGCGGAGCGCGACCGGATGCCGATAACCCATCTCGACGGCGACGCCGGGACCCGCGGGCAGGAAGGTCGTGAGGCCGGGCGTCCGCGCCATCAGCGGGCGCATGCGTCGCGGCAGCTCCGGGATGCGCATGATGTAGCGGCGCACCGGCCCTTCGTCGAACGCGCTCTCGGGCGGCCACTCGCCGACGGCGACCTCGCCCTCGACGCGCGAGCGGACGAAGTAGTGGATGAGCGCCGGGCCGAGGCCCTGCTCCGCGACGATGAAGCGCGGACCGTTGTCGTCGATCGTCGACGGATCGACGTGCGGCATCAAGCGGAGGAGGAGCGATCGGAGCGCGACCTCTTTTTCCGTGCCGTAAACCTGCGTGAAGCGATCGTGGTAGAGGACGAGCGGAGCGTCGGTCGAGATGAGCTCCGTCGCGTCGTATCCGAACGGCGCGGCCGCGTCGCGGTACTGCACGAAGTGACGGCTCGTGCCGGTGAACGTGAAGCCGCCGACGAGGCGGGCCGTCTCGGCCACGCGGTCCATGCGGTCGCTCGACTCCGCGGCGAATGAGAGCGTGATCTCCTTCGTCCCGAGCTTGCTCTGGACGATCTCGATGACGAGGCTCGGCATCAGGTCTTCGAGCGAGTGCTCGCGCGTGTAGACGCTGAGCCACGCGACCAGCCGATCGAGCGAGGGGAGCAGCACGAGTCCCTTCGCGCCGAGCGCGACCCCCTTGCCCTCCAGGCCGAGGCCCGGTGTGCGGAGGCGCGTCTGGTGGAGCGCGATGCGTTCGAGCATGCGGGGCCGACAGCATACAAGACCGACGCGGGGGCTTGGCCGGCGTCGTCCCGATCCTCGGCGGCTAGCGACGCGTTCGCGAGGACGGCGCGGTCGGCGCGGCCGGCGCTGGGACATCGGGGCACCGGTTGAAACGCAGGGCGGGCTGGATCGGGCCAGGCTCGATTTTTCGATCGGATCGTTCGTCTAACTATGCGAAATCTCGTGCGCCCGGCGCGGCGGCTCGGGTGGCACCATGTGTGCTTGAGTGGTCTCCAGCCACCCCGCTCGGAGGACTTCGATGATCTCGCTCTCTCGTTGGTTCGCGCTCGCTGCTCTCCCCCTCGCGATGTCGACGCTGGTCGGCTGCGCCGCGCAGGCGGACGACGAGGACGTCAGCGACGGAGAGGTGACCGAAGACGAGCTCCGGAAGGGCGCCGCCGAGCAGTGGGTCTACAACGGGACGCTGCCGCACCTCGAGAACCCGTCGCTCACCGTCTCGCTCACGGCGCACACGGCGCGCGCCACCGGCTTCATCCCCGCCGGCTGGAACCAGCCGCTCCCGTACTACGCCGACAGGGTCGTCGAGAACGGCCGCACGAAGATCGCGGTCGTGTATCCGATCGCCACCGGCTCCAGCGTCAACTCGCAGGGCACGAGCTACTCGATCAGCCGCGTGTCGCCTTGGGTCCCGACCAACTCGGCGGCCACGTGGGGCGGCTTCCCGTTCATCCCGTACAACCGCGGCATCGCCTTCCACGGTCCGATCACAGCCAGCGACGGCGAGTGGAAGCTCATTCGCGGTCCGGTCTCGCACGGCTGCAACCGCATGCAGGGCGAGCACGTCACCGAGCTCGCGCACCTCATCGGCGTCGACATGACGAACACCGTCCACCGCGGCGACGCCACCACCGGCCTCAACGTCCCCGTCACGGTCATCCGCCGGCCCGACGTCTGGAACGGCAAGCAGGTCGACGTGAACTACCCCGCGGCGCGCGGCGTCGCGCGGCCGACCGGGCCGGACGTGAAGGTGTTCCCGTCGTGGACCGCCGACCAGCTCGCCGCCTTCGTCTGCCCGCTCAACAAGCGGGAGCTCAACGGCTCGCGCACGATCCCCGAGAACTACTGCTCTCGCCGCTACCAGAACGCCTTCGATCCGGCCGTCGGACCGCGCTGAGCGTCGCGGTCGCCGCGCCGGAAGCCGGCGTCAGGCGGCCTTGGCGGGCAGCGAGTCGTCCGAGTCGACCTGCTCGTGCGCCGGGCGGAGCTCGACGATCCCGAGCCACGCGAAGAGGCGGATCACCTGCCAGGTCGGGTCGATCTCGAACCAGCGCACGCCGAAGTTCGGGCGCATCGCGTGGCGGTGGTGGTTGTTCTGGAAGAGCTCGCCCCACGTCAGAAAGTCGAAGACGAGCGTGTTGCGCGAGACGTCGTCGCTGTCGAAGTTGCGGTAGCCGTAGCGGTGACCGCACCAGTTCACGATGGCGCCGTGGATCGGCCCCATGACGAAGTGCGCCGGGAGAAAGAGCCACATCCACCAGTGGTTCGCGAATGCGGCGTAGAAGAGCGTGTAGCCCGCGAGCCAGACGATGCGCGCCGGCCACGACTGGCTCAGGCGATCGAGCGCCGGCCAGTCCGGGATGCCCTTCGCGAAGCGCGCCTCCGGCTCCTCGCGGCGGTAGGCGAACGCGTCGTAGCGGTGCTTCGTCGCCAACATCATCGTGAAGACGTTCGAGTGGTTCTCGGGCGAGTGCGGATCCTTCGGCCCGTCGCTGTACGCGTGGTGCATCCGGTGGAGGATCGCGTAGCCGCGCGCGCTGAGGAAGCTCGACCCCTGCGTCAGGTACGTGCAGAGGTGGAAGAACCGCTCCCAGCGCTTCGACATCGTGAACTGCTTGTGCGCGCCGTAGCGGTGGAGGAAGAAGGTCTGGAAGAAGACCGACGAGACCCAGTGCCCGACGAAGAAGATCGCGATAGCCATCGTTCGGGGGCGACTGTACGGCCGTGTCGCCGAAGCGCCCGCCATCGTTCGGTCAGGTTTGGCCGAACGCGTCATGAAACGGTCAGGTTCGACCGTGCGTGGGTCGAGCTCGAGGCCTACGGTCGGGGCCGGGAGGTCCGCGAGCCCAGCCCTGAACGCGGCGTGACGTGAGAGAATGCCGGCACGCATGGCGGTGACCCGTCACTCCGCGTTCCTCCGAAGGCTCGCCTGGCTCGGGGCGTCGCGCGGCCCGTTCTGGGTGCTCCGCTACAGCCCACCCGTGGTGGGCTGGACCGCCGCGGTGCTCTCGAAGGACGCGCGCCGGCGCGTGGTCGCGAACCTCCACCTCGTCCGCGGGCCCGCTCCGCCGTGGCGCGACGCCGTCGACACGATGCGGACCTTCGCGAGCTTCGCCGGAGCGCTCGGCGAGTCGCTGGCCACGGGCTCGAAGAACGAGCGGCCGCTCGAGCCGAGCATCGAGGGGGGAGAGCACCTCCGCGCGGTGCTCGGCGGGCCGTTCATCATCGGGACGATCCACTCCGGCGGCTGGGACGTCCTCGGGGCGCTGCTCACGGGCGACCTCGCGCTCGACATGGTCATCGTGATGGCGCACGAGGCCGACGCGGCGGCCGAGCGCCTGCACGACGAGGTGCGTGGCAAGGCGCGCGTGCGCGTCGTCCACGTCGGCAACGACGCGCTCGACGCGCTGCCGCTCCTCGGCCACCTCCGCGGCGGAGGCGTCGTCGCGATGCAGCTCGATCGGACGCCGCCGGGGATGCGCACCGTGCCTGCGCGGCTCTTCGACGCCGGCAGCGCGCTTCCGGAAGGCCCGTTCCGGCTCGCGCGCCTCACGGGTGCCCCGATCCTGCCGATCTTCTGCGCGCGCGTGGGCTTCCGGCGCTACCGCATCGTCATCCACGAGCCGATCCGCCTCGGCCGCCGTGACCCTCCCGAGTCGACCGCGCTCGCGGCGCAGTCGATCGCCGATCGGGTCACGGCGTTTCTCCGCGCGCATCCCTCGCAGTGGTTCAACTTCTGAGCCTCGCGCCCGCGCGCCGGCGCGCCGCCGCGAGGTGGAGCCACGCGGGGCCTCGCAGCCTCCGGCCCGCGACGAGCCGGCGGACCTTCTC
Source organism: Labilithrix sp. (assembly GCA_019637225.1). Lineage (GTDB taxonomy): Bacteria > Myxococcota_A > Polyangia > Polyangiales > Polyangiaceae > Labilithrix. The sequence continues at coordinate 22,714 of JAHBWC010000078.1, read as the reverse complement.
GCCGAACCGGATCCCGAGCTCCGGGACGATCCACCCGCTGTGCTTCGGCGCCTCGCGCGCGAGGAGATCGAGGAGCGCTTGGTGGTGCGCGGCGCGGCCGGGCGTGCGCTCCTCGCGGTCTTCCATGAAGACGACGAACACCGCGACGTCGGGATCGAGCTCGCGGACGAAGGCGAGCGTGCCTTCGGCCTCCTCGACGGTCTCGCCCTCGGCGCCGAGGACGAAGGAGTGCGCGTCGGCGACTCCGTGACGAAGGAACGACTGTCGCACCCTCCGCACGTCGTCGAGATCGAACGGCTTCCGCAGACGCTCGAGCACGCGCGGCGTGCCCGTGTCGGTGCCGAGCTCGGCTCCGGCGCACCCGGCTCGGCGCATCGCGGCGACGAGCTCGTCGTCGAGCGACGCGGGCGTCGCGTAGCAGACCCAGGGCAGGGGCGAGCCGCGCCGCTCGAGGGCTTCGCAGACGGCGAGCGCGTGAGCCCGCGGGACGTTGAAGACGCTGTCCACGATGAACGCGTAGGACACGCCGGGGACGCGCGCGCGGAGGGCGATCTCGTCCGCGATCCGCTCCGGATCGCGCATGCGCACCTTGCGGCCCTCGAGGTCGGGGTAGTCGCAATACGCGCACTGGAACGCGCATCCGCGCTTCGTCTGGAAGCTCTCGGTCCCGTCGACCTCGAGGTACCGCGGATCGACGAGATCGCGCGCCGGCGGCGCGAGCGCGTCGAGCTCCGAGGCCGGGATGGGCGGCACACGCAGGCCGAGCTTGGCGTCGAGCTGCACGAGGCGGCGCTCTGCGACGGCGCTCCGCACGACGCGCGGGGGCCGCTCGCCGCGCTCGAGCCCGCTCACGAGCGCGCGAAACGCGAGCTCGCCTTCGCCGACGACGGCGTGGTCGGCCTCGAGCCGGTCGAGCAGCGTCGCGGGCTGGAGGGTGATCGCCGCGCCGCCGAGGACGAGCGGCGCGCGCGTCGCCGCCCGAACGGCCCGCGAGACGTCCTCGTAATAGGCGAGAAGGGGCTCGCTCGAGCCGTACGCGTTGTCGTGGAGGTTCCTGAGGCCGATCCCGACCACGTCGGGCGCGAAGCTCGACGCGGCCTCGCCCGCAGCGCGGAGCGGGTCGTCCTCGAAGCAGAGGTCCAGCACGCGGACCTCGTGCGCGTCTCGGACGGCGCCCGCGACCGAGAGAACCCCGAGCGGCATGACGGGTGCCGGGTACTGCTCGCGGTTCGCGCTGACGAGGAGCACGCGCATCGAGTCGAGCATACTATCGCGAGCGCGCGCGTGACTGAGCATGCTCGCGCGGACGAGCTCTCGAGTCGCTGGTCTCGGGACGCGGCTCGCGATGTCGCCGCGCGATGATGCGATGGCTGACTCGACGAGTCGAGTCGCCAGCGCTAACGACGGAGCGAGGTGCGAATGGATCGGCCCCGCTGGACGTTGTGGCTTCCCGCGATCTTCGCGGTCGTGATCTTGAGCTTTCTCGGGGCGACGGCGCTCTCGCAGTGGCAGTCGTTCGCGACCGACCGCGCCGCACGCGAGATCGCCTACAACACGGCTCCTAGCATCGAGCACCTGACGGCGGTGCGAAGCGAGATCCGCAACCTGCAGTTTCTCATGCGCGACGAGCTCGACCGGGTCGAGCGTGGTCAGCGCGCCGACCCTCGCGCCGTCGCCCACTCGATGCACGTCATCGAGCAGGAAATGGACGTCTACCTCATGCTCCCGGTGTGGCCGGAGGAGCAGGCGCTCTGGGGGAACGTCCTGCGCACGCAGAAGGCGCTCGACGACACCGTGACGCGGTTCCAGCAGGAGACCGCGCGCGGTGACGTCGTGCAGGCGAGCTCGACGCTGTCGATGGACTTCGCGACCGCGGCGACGAACCTCAGCGCCGCGATCATGGACGTGATCGAGGTCAACGCCACGCACGCCCACGACCTCGCGCTGGAGATCCAGCGCATCCGCAGCAAGGCCACCTACGCGGCGTTCGGCCTCGACGCGCTCGCGACGGTGATCGCGGTCGCGGGAGCCGTGATGCTGCGCGGCGTGATTCGCGACCACGCCGCGCTCGTCGAGCGGCATCGCGCGCTCGAGGGAGAGCGGGCCTCCGAGCTCGAGCAGTTCGCCGGGCGCGTGGCGCACGACATCCTGAGCCCCCTCGGCGCGGTCTCCTTCGCGCTGCAGCTCGCGAGCCAGCCAGAGCAGGACGACGAGAAGCGCGCTCGGGTCGTCGAGCGAGGGACCTCGGCGCTGAACCGCGTCAAGCGCCTCGTCAACGGCCTGCTCGACTTCGCCCGCGCCGGAGCCACGCCCGACCCGGACGCGCGCGCCGATCTGCGAGCGACCCTGATCGACGTCGCCAGCGAGCTCCAGCCGCTCGCCGAAGAACGCGCGATCGACCTCGCGATCAAGGACGACGGCGTCTGCTTCGCGAAGTGCAACGCCGGCGTCTTGACGAGCCTCATCGCGAACCTCGCGCGCAACGCGATCAAGTACATCGGCGACGGACCCGTGCGGCGAATCGAGATCCGCACCTACCACAACGCCCAGTGCATCCACGTCGAGGTCGAGGACACGGGACCGGGGCTCGCGCCCGACGTCGAGCCGCACATCTTCCAGCCGTATGCGCGATCGCACAGCGCGACGGAGCCGGGCATCGGCCTCGGCCTCGCGACGGTGAAGCGTCTCGCCGAAGCGCACGGCGGGCGCGTCGGCGTTCGTTCGGTCCCCGGCTGCGGCTGCATCTTCTGGTTCGAGCTCCCGACGGGCGAGGTCGCGAGCTTCGCCGAGCCCGTGCCGGCGCCGGCCTGAAGAGCCGTCAGCGGCCCGCGAGGACGCGGACGGCGCCGAGGACGGCGGCGGCGACCGTCTCGGTGCGGAGGACGAACGCGCCGAGCGACGCCGGGAGGAAGCCCTTCGCGCGCGCGAGGTCGACCTCGGCCGCCGAGAGTCCGCCTTCGGGACCGACGGCGAAGGCCACAGACGCGCCCTGCTCTACGGCGGTTCGGAGGCCGCGGCCGAGCGCGTCGGGCGCGCGCGGATCGAGGCAGAAGCGCGCTTCGCAGTCGCCGGCGCGCTCGAGCGCCTCGGGCCAGTCGAAGACGCCGTCGATCGCCGGTGGGTCCGAGCGGCCACACTGCCTCGCGGCCTGCTCCGCGACGCGGCGCCAGCGGTCGAGCTTGTCGGCCGCCCTATCGCGTGACGCCTTCACGACGGCGCGCTCGGTGCGAGTGACGAGCACGCGCGTGGCGCCGAGCTCGGTCGCGTCGCGGACCACCGTGTCGACCTTGTCGCCCTTCGCCAGCGCGTAGACGAGGACGAGCTCGGCGCCCGCGACGACGCTCGCGGGCCGCGGCGCTCCGACCGCGACGCGCGCGGCCTCCGCCGACGCCTCGACGATCACAGCGTCGGCCTCGGTGCGGGTCGCCGGATCGAAGGCGACGAAGCGATCGCCCGCGACGAGGCGCCGGACCCGACACAGGTAGCGCGAGGTCTCTGCCGGAAGCGCGCGCTCGCCCTCCGCGAGATCGGGCACCGGCGCGCGTACGGTCACCTCGCGCGCTTCCGGAGCGCGAGCAGCGTCCACTCGCCCATCTCCGGCGCCGCGGAGAGCTCGAAGTCGGGGTACGCGGCGCGAACGTCGTCGCGCTGCGGGACGAGGACGCCCGAGAGCAGGAGGAGGCCGCCGTCGGCGACGTGTCGCGCGAGCTCGGCCGCCATCGGGATCAGCACCCGGGCCTCGATGTTGGCGACGACGACCGGCGAGACGAGGTCGACCGACTCGATCGGCGTCGTGCTCGCGTCGACGCGATCGGTCAGGGCGTTGCGCGCGGCGTTCTCGCGCGTGACGTCGATCGACTCCGGATCGACGTCGACCGCGATCGCGCGGGAGGCTCCGAGCGAGAGCGCGACGAGCGCGAGCACGCCGCTCCCGCATCCGACGTCGAGCAGCGTGACGCCGTCGAGCTCGCTCGCGTGGTCGGCGAGCGCCTGCGCGACGAGCCGCGTCGTCTCGTGGAGGCCGGTCCCGAAGGCGCGCCCCGGCTCGAGCTCGAGCACGCTCTCGCCCGGCTTCGGCGCGTGGGGCTCCCAGGGCGGGCGGACGACGACCGCGCGACCGTCCGAGGTTCGCGCGATCGTGAAGGGGCGGTAGTGCTCCTTCCAGGCGTCGCGCCAGGCGTCGCCGACGATCTCCTCGTAGCGAGGCGCGAGCTCGGCGCCGAGCTCGGCGATCGCTCCTTCGGCGTCCTCGCGCGTCGCGAACGCGGCGACGAGCGTGACCTTGCCGCTCGCGGCGGTCTTGGCGAGCGTGCCCTCGTCGCGCTCCTCGACGCCCTCCGCGCCGAGGTCGAAGAGGAGGGCGCTCGTCTCGTCGACCAGCTCGGGGGTGACGTCGACGTGGACGTACGGATAACGAGGCTCGCTCACGATCTCACCTGTTCGGTCTTGGAGAGGTCGAGCCGCTCGGCAGCTCGGAGGCTCGGGCGTCAGAAGCGAAAGCCCGACTCGCCGACGTTCACCGAGACCGTCGAATTGCCGCGTCCCGCGGGCGGGCTCGAGCTCTTGAAGACGCCTGCGAGCGCGAGGCCGCCGACGATCGCCGCCGCGCCGAGGATGCCCCCGCCGATGGCGAGCGGAAGCACCCACCCCGAGCTCTCGCCGTCCGGGATCGCGATGCGGAGCGGGGCCTGCGAGTCGCCGCGCGAGGCGATGACGGTGCCGCCGCCGTCGAGCACCTCGAAGTAGTAGTCCATGAGCGGCGGCTTCACCGCGGACGCCGGGATCTGCCCGCGCACGGTCTCGCCGTCGACGTCGGCGACCGTCTCGGCGAAGTCGCCTTTCGAGCCGGTGCGGAAGTAGAGCTTCACCGTGCCGGTGCGCCCGTCCGGATCCTCGAGCTTCGCGCGAAGCTCGATCGCCTTCTCCTTCTCCGCGGACGCCGGCGAGCCGTGACGGATCACGACGGGCGCCTCGGTCGGCGTCTCCTTGACGATCCCAGGACGGCCCTCCGCCTCCCACTTCGCGCGCGCCTCCTTGAAGAAGTCGCGGAAGCGCGGCGACTCGTTCGCGGGGAGCTGGTAGTCGGGCTGCGCGACGAGCAGACCTCGCACGGCGTTGTCCGCCTCGTCCTTGCGGCCGAGCGTGATGTAGTTGAGCGCGAGGAGCCGGTAGATCTCGACCTTCTGCTCCTTCGTGTTGCTCGGGCGAAGGAGGGCGGCCGAGAGCGTCTGGATCGAGTCCTCGTACTGCTGGTCCTCGAAGAGCTGCTGGCCCTTCGCGATCAGGTCCTGCGGCGCTTGCTGCGCGGGCGCCGCGGCGGGCTTCGCCGGGGCGGGCTTCGGCTGCGCGAACGCGGGCGCGCCGGGGAGCACGAGCGCGGCCGAGAGGACGAGCGAGAGCGACGCCGAAAGTTTCCGCGGACCCCGCATCATGGCGAGCGACATTAGCGCGCGGCTCGGCGCGAGTCACCACAGGAGCGTCGAGCGGTCTCGCCGCGCGGAGCCGGCCGGCAGCCCGAGGCGCGCGGCCCCGCCGGTCTTCCCGGCGCCGCCCGTCACGCAGGGCGCGCCGGGACGAACCACACCTGACGCGCGGGCTGCGAGACGAGCAGGGCCCTCCGGGCGGCGACGGCGCGAGGGACGCGCTGGCCCTCGGCGAGCACCATCGCGGTGAGGCGGCCGCCGTAGACGCAGCCGGTGTCGAGGCCGGTGGCCCATTCGTGCAGCTGGAGGCCCGGTGCCGCGTTGTGACCGAACAGGATGTGCGGGGGGCCCGTGTAGCGCGTGCCCCAGAGCACGGCGCCCTGCCCACGCGCGCTCCCCGGCGCGGTCACCGTGCGGATCCGCAAGAGTGTGTCCGGCGACTGCCGCTCGAACGGGAGCGCCGGATCGATCCCCGCGTGGACGACGCGGGCGTCGTGGTCCGGCAGGTCGAGCCAGAGCTTGGAGGTCTCGAGGAGCGACCAGTCGATCGGCCGGAGCGCGCGCCCGAGGTCGCGGTGAAGCTTGCCGATCGGCTGCCGCGCGGGCTCCTGACCGTGGAGCCAGCGCTGGCGACCCTCGTGCCAGTCGAGGAGCTTCTGCTCGTGGTTGCCGCGAACCATGATCGCGCCGGTGGTCCGCGCGATGTCGAGGACGCCGAGCGAGTCGGGGCCGCGGACGATCAGATCTCCGACGAAGACGAGCCGATCGCCGCTCGTGAACGCGACGGCGTCGAGGAGCGCGTCGAGCTCGCTCGAGCAGCCGTGTACGTCACCGACGATGACCGTGCGCACCGCCCGGCCCTCGCTGCGTCCTTCCCATCAGAGCCGCCACATCTTCTCGTCGTCGAGCTTGGCGCGCTTCGGGATGACGACGAGCCCGTTGTCGGTGACGAAGAAGCGCTTGCGGTCGGCCTCGAGGTTGAAGCCCACCTCGACGCCGGGCGGCACCTCGACGTCCTTGTCGATGATGCACCGCCGGAGCTTGGCGTGGCGGCCGACGCGGACGCGCTCGTAGAGGACGCTCTCCTCGATCTCGGCGAACGAGTTCACGCGGCAGCCGACGCTGAGGACGCTCCGGTGGATGCGGCCGCCGGAGATGATGCAGCCGTGGCTCACCATCGAGTCGGTCGCGATGCCGACGCGCGCGTGGGCCTCGTCGCGGAACACGAACTTCGCCGGCGGGTCGTGGGTGACGCCGGTGCGGATCGGCCAGCGATCGTTATAGAGGTTGAAGAGCGGGTGGATCGCGATGAGGTCCATCTGCGCCTCCCAGTAGGCCTCGATGGTCCCGACGTCGCGCCAGTAGCCGTGCGCGCGCTCCTCCTCGCCGGGGACGAGGTTCTTCGCGAAGTCGTAGACGTAGACGTCCTGCCCGTCCGTGACCATGCGCGGGAGGATGTCGTGGCCGAAGTCGTGCTTGCTCGTCTCGACCGCCGCGTCGCGGTTCAGCTCGCGGATCAGGTCTTCCTTGCGGAAGACGTAGTTGCCCATCGACGCGAGGCACATGTCGGACGAGCCGGGCATCGTCGGAGGGTTTTTCACCTTCTCGTGGAACGCGATGATCCGCCCGTTCTGGTCGATCTCGAGGACGCCGAAGTCGCTCGCCTCCTTCTTCGGCACCGGGATCGCAGCGACCGTCGCCGCGGCGTTGCGCTGGACGTGCGCGTTGATCATCTGCCGCACGTCCATCTTGTAGACGTGGTCTCCGCCGAAGATGGCGACGATCTCCGGCCGCTCGTCGGTGATGACGTGCTGGCACTGGTAGACCGCGTCGGCCGATCCCTTGAACCACGACAGGCCCGTGCGCTGCTGCGCCGGGATGGCCTCGATGAACTGGTCGAGCATCGGCGACAGGCGCCAGACGCGCGCGATGTGCTCCTCGAGCGACGCGCTCTTGTACTGCGTCAGCACCTTGATGCGCGCGAGACCCGAGTTGACGAAGTTCGACAGGACGATGTCGATGATGCGGTAGCGCCCCGCAAATGGGACCGCGGGCTTGGCGCGGTCGAGGGTGAGCGGGTAGAGGCGCTTGCCCTCGCCGCCGGCGAGGATCATGACGAGCACCTGGCTGGGATCGTAACTGGGACCGAGGACGGCCATGAGAGGGCTCGAAGGATAAGGCGAACTTCGGGCGTTCGGGAGGTAGAATGATGGGTGATGACGAAGCGCCGCGCACCGGACGTCGAGGGGCGCCTCGACGGAGAGCGCTCCGCCTCGGCTCCGCTGGCGCTCGTGCCGCAGCCCGCGGCCGCGGGAGCCGCCGACGAGGCGCGGCGGCCGACGCTCGCGACGACGGGGCGCCCGGCGGGGCGACCCATCTCGACCGAGGTCCTGCCCGTGCCCTCGCCGGGCGACGTGTCGGCCGTGCTGGCCTCCGCCGCGGCCGCCGCTGCGCGCGGCGTCGCCGGGGCGATGGCGACCGTGCTCGAGCGGCACGGCTCGGCGCCGGGGACGCCGGGGCAGAAGCTCTTCGTCGCGGAGGACGGCGCATGCGTCGGGACGGTCGGCGGCGGGGCGGTCGAGCGCGCGGTGCTCGAGGCCCTCGTCGCGATCGTGACGAGCCCGGCCGCGAAGCACGACGTCCGGACGTTCAAGCTCGGCGCCGAGCTCGGCATGTGCTGCGGCGGCAGGCTCGTGGTGCTGCTCGAGCCGATCGCCGGCCTCGTCCCGTCGCTCGTCGTCGGGGCCGGCCACGTCGCGACCGCCGTCGCGCCGCTCCTCGCGAGGGTCGGCTTCGCCGTCACGGTCGTCGACGCGCGCGACGCCTGGGGCGAGGGGGGCCGCATCGCGGGCGTGCGGTCGATCGCCGGCGAGTTCGACGAGGTCGGCGTCGAGGTCGATCCGCGCGGCGTCTGCCTCGTGATGACGCACGATCACGCGCTCGATCAGCGCGCGATCGAGTGGGCGCTGCGCCGCGGCTTCGCCTACGTCGGCGGCGTCGGGAGCCGGGCAAAGGCGGAGCGCACGCGCCAGCGGCTCGAGGCGAAGGGCTTCAGCGAGGCCGATCGCGCGCGCGTGCGGATGCCGATCGGCGTGGACGTCGGCGCGCGCACCCCCGACGAGATCGCCGTCGCGATCGCCGCCGAGCTCATCGCGTGGCGGAAGGCGCGCTGAGCGGGCGAGCGCGATCGACGTCGCGTTCGTCCCCCTCGCGCTCGCCGGCGGGCGTATGATCGCCAAAATGGCTCGCTCGTCCTCTTTCGAGCTCGTCGTCAACGGCCGCGCCGCGATCGTCGAGAACGTCCCGTCGAACACGACCCTCCTCCAGTGGCTCCGCGCCACCGGCCGGACGGGCACGAAGGAGGGCTGCGCCGAAGGCGACTGCGGCGCGTGCAGCGTCGCCGTCGTCGACGTGAACGCGCGCGGCGAGCGCACCTACCGCGCCGTCAACGCGTGCATCACGCTCCTGCCGATGGTCGCCGGTCGGGAGATCGTCACCGTCGAGGGCGTGGCGCTTCCGGACGGCCTGCACCCCGTGCAAAAGGCGATGGTCGATCGCTACGGCTCGCAGTGCGGCTACTGCACGCCTGGCTTCATCCTCTCGATGTTCGAGGCCTACTACCGCACCGACCTCGCGGACGCCGGCGGCGACACGCGCGCGAAGATCGGCGACCAGCTGAACGGCAACCTCTGTCGCTGCACCGGCTACCGCCCGATCCGCGACGCGATGCTCGACGCGCTCGAGGCGAAGCGCGCCGGCTCGCAGGCGCCGCGCGAGGATCTCTTCCAGGTGCGCCTGTCGAAGACGGCGCCGTCGCCCGGCTCGCCCGCCCTCGACTACGAGGCCGGCGGGCAGGCGTTCCTCCGGCCCACGTCGCTCGAAGAGCTCTACGCGATCAAGGCCGAGCACGGCGCGAGCGCGGAGCTCGTCGCCGGCGCCACCGAGATCGGCGTCTACATCAACAAGCAGCACCGCCGCTATCCGTTGCTCGTCTCGACCGACGGCGTCCGCGCGCTCTCGGCGATCGAGAAGGACGACGCCGTCTGGCGCGTCGGCGGCAACGCCACGCTGACGTCGCTCGAGGAGGCGCTCGCGGGCGAGTACCCGATGATCGACAAGATGCTCTGGGCGTTCGCGTCCAGGCAGATCAGGAACCGCGCGACGCTCGCGGGCAACATCGTCACGGCGTCGCCCATCGGCGACATGCCGCCGATCCTCCTCGCGCTCGACGCCGAGGTCGTGCTCGAGAAGGCCGGCGCGGGCGAGGCGGTGTCGCGCACCGTGCCGATCGCCGAGTTCTTCACCGCGTACCGCAGGTCGGTGCTCGCGCCCGAAGAGGTCGTCCGCTGGGTCGTCTTCCCGCGCAACGCGCCCGCGGCCAAGGGCGGCGCGCGCCGGATGGACTCGTACAAGGTGAGCAAGCGGCGCGAGCTCGACATCAGCATCACGGCCGCCGCGTTCGTCGTCGACACCGACGCGGCCGGCGTCGTGACGCACGCGCGCCTCGCGTTCGGCGGGGTCGCGGCGACGCCCGCGCGGGCGAAGCGGACCGAGGCGCACCTCGTCGGCAAGAAGTGGGATGACGCGACCATCGCGAGCGCGCGCGAGATCCTCGCGGGAGAGTTCACGCCGCTCGACGACCACCGCTCGGGCGCAGCCTACCGGCGCGATCTGATCGTCAGCCTCTTCGAGAAGTTCTTCCGCGGCGACGCGTCGAACCCTCAGGACGAGCTCCTCGTGTTCGAGCCGACGCCGCGCGTCGCGTCCGCCGCGGGCGACGCGAGCCGCGCGCTCGGCCACGAGAGCGCCGTCGGTCACGTCACGGGCGGCGCGCTCTACGTCGACGACGTCGCACAGCGCCGCGACATGCTCGAGATCTGGCCGGTGAGCTCGACGCACGCGCGCGCGCGCGTCGTCTCGATCGACACGAGCGAGGCGTCGAAGGAGCCGGGCGTGGTCGCCGTGCTCACGGCGAGCGACGTCCCCGGAATGAACGACGTCGGCGCCGTCCGCCACGACGAGCCGCTCTTCGCGCCCGTCGGCGGCGAGGCGAGCTTCCGAGGGCAGGTCGTCGCGATGGTCGTCGGCACGTCGTACGAGGCCTGCCGCCTCGCCGCGGCGAAGGTGAAGGTCGAGTACGAGCCGCTCCCGCCGGTGCTCGGCCTCTCCGACGCCATCGCGAAGGGGAGCTTCCACACGGAGCCTCACGTCATCCGCCGCGGCGACTGCGACGACGCGCTCGCGAAGAGCGCGCATCGCTTCTCGGGCGCGATCGAGATCGGCGGACAGGAGCACTTCTACCTCGAGGCGCACGCGTGCTGGGCGGAGCCCGGCGAGGACGGCGAGGTCTTCGTCGCGTCGTCGACGCAGCACCCGACGGAGGTGCAGGCGGTGGTCTCCCACGTGCTCGACCTGCCGCGAAACAAGGTGACGGTGCAGTCGCCGCGCATGGGCGGCGGCTTCGGAGGCAAGGAGACGCAGGGCAACGGCTGGGCCGCGTTCGTCGCGCTCGCCGCGCAGAAGACGGGCAAGCCCGTGCGCGTGCAGCTCGATCGCGATGTCGACATGTCGCTCACCGGCAAGCGCCACCCGTTCCACGCGCGCTTCGACATCGGGCACGACGCCGAGGGTCGGCTCACGGCGGCGCGCGTCGCGCTCGTCTCCGACGGCGGCTGGGCGCTCGACCTGTCGGAGTCGATCACCGACCGCGGCCTCTTCCACCTCGACAACGCGTACTACGTCCCGGCGTGCGACTTCTCCGGGCGGGTCGCGAAGACGAACGTCGTCTCGCACACCGCGTTCCGCGGCTTCGGCGGCCCGCAGGGCATGGTCGTGATGGAGGAGATCCTCGACCGGATCGCGCGGCGTCTCGACCTCGCGCCGGAGGTGGTCCGCGAGCGGAACCTCTACCGCGGCAAGGGCGAGTCGAACACGACGCACTACGGCCAGCCGCTCGACGACGAGCGCATCCCGGCGATGTGGTCGCGCCTGCTCGAGACCTCGCGCTTCGCCGAGCGCCGCCGCGCGATCGACGCGTTCAACGCGAAGAGCGGCGAGAGCGCCAAGCGTGGTCTCGCGATCACGCCGGTGAAGTTCGGCATCTCCTTCACCGCGACGTGGCTCAACCAGGCCGGCGCGCTCGTCCTCGTGTACCGCGACGGCACCGTGCAGGTGAACCACGGCGGCACCGAGATGGGCCAGGGGCTCTATACGAAGATGCTCGGCGTCGCGATGCGCGAGCTCGGCGTACCGGCCGACGTCGTCCGCGTGATGCGCACGCAGACGGACAAGGTCCCGAACACATCGGCCACCGCGGCCTCGAGCGGGTCGGACCTCAACGGTCAGGCGGTCCGCGACGCGTGCCAGACCCTCCGCGAGCGCCTCGCGCCGGTCGCCGCGGAGCTCCTCTCGGCGGAGTCGTCGATGACCGTGCCGGGCTCGGCGGTGATCTTCGAGCGCGGGATCGCGCGCGCGCCGCAGGTCCCCGGCGTCGAGATCCCCTTCGCGCGCGTCGTCGAGCGCGCGTACATGAAGCAGGTGCCGCTCTCGGCCTCCGGCTTCTATCGAACGCCGGGCATCGGCTACGATCGCTCGAAGGGCAGGGGGCGGCCCTTCTACTACTTCGCCTACGGCGCGGCGGTCGCCGAGGTCGAGGTCGACGGCTACACCGGCATGAAGCGCGTCCGCGCGGTGGACATCCTGCACGACGTCGGCGAGTCGCTGAACCCCGGCGTCGATCGCGGCCAGATCGAGGGCGCGTTCGTGCAAGGCATGGGGTGGCTCACCGGCGAGGAGCTTCGCTGGAGCGCGGACGGCAAGCTCCTCAGCCACTCGGCGAGCACGTACCAGATCCCGTCGATCGGCGACGCGCCCGAGCGGTTCGTCGTCGAGCTCCTGCCGAACGCGGCGCAGCCCGGCGTCATCCACGGCAGCAAGGCGGTGGGCGAGCCGCCGCTCATGCTCGCGATCAGCGTGCGCGAGGCCATCCGCGACGCCGTCGCGGCGTTCGGCGCGCGCGGCGGCGAGATCGCGCTGGCCTCGCCGGCGACGCACGAGGCGATCCGCGCGGCGATCAAGGCACGCGTCGATCGTTCGGTGACGTCTTCGCCGGCGCGGGCGGCGGAGTAGCGCGCGAGCGCGCGGCGATCAGGCGCGCGTCGATCGTCAGGTGACGTCTTCGCCGGCGCGGGCGGCGGAGTAGCGCGCGAGCGCGGGGCCGCGCGGGTCAGGGGCGCGGGGCGGGCGTACGCGTCGCGCTTGGCTGCTCGGTCACCTCGCAGGCGTGGTCGCCGGCGACGATGAGCGCGCGGCGGCAGACGACGACGTAGCGGCCGTGCTTCACGACGTCGTACTCGATGCGCTCCTCGAGCATGCCGCGGTCGCCGCGCAGGCCCTCGAGCTTGCAGTCGTCGCCGCATCCGGCGGCCTGGTCGACGGTGGCGCGCGCCTTCGCGCGGACGTCGGCGTCGTCGGAGAGGACGTTCGCGTAGGCCGTCCACACGCAGAGGAGGACGAGGAGCACGCTGAACGACGAGAAGAACTTCCGCTTCACGGCGCGACCCTACGACGGTCGGACGGCGTGCGCCATCGCGGTCTTCGAGGGGAGCCGCGAGGCGTCGTCGTGTGTGGGTGTCGCGCGGGCGCGAGGCGTCGTCGTGTGCGAGTGTTGCGCGGGCGCGCTCACCACTGCATGTAGTCGTCTTTGCCGGTGTTCGGCTTGGTGTTCGGCGCGCTGGCCGAGGCGCGAGGGCTTGCCGCCGTGGCCGGCGTGGCCGGCTTCGCGGGAGTCGCGGGAGTCGCGGGCGGAGAGGGATGCGGGCTTGGCGCGGCCGCGCGCGCCGGCTGGACGGGCGGCGAAGCGGGCGAGGCGTGGGTCGCCGCGGCCGTCGTGGCGGCTCCAGCCGCGCTGGGCACGTCGGGGGCCGTGGGCGATGCGGTCGTCGCCGTCTCGGTCGCGGCAGTCGTGGTCACGGACGTCGACGCAGCGGCCTCGCTCGTCGGCGGGGCCGGAGCGGCCGTCGACGACGCCGGGGAGCTCTCGGCCGTGCCCGCCTTGTGGCGATACGCGAACGTCCCGCCGACGATCGCGAGGACGACGGCGACGGCGCCGATCGCCGCGATCGCCCCCCACGGCGTCTGGACCGGCACGCGCACCGACGTCGGGATCGATTGGTTGTCGACCGTCGCGTAGACGCCGGGCGAGGTGTTGTCGCCCGCGCGCGGCGGAGCGCCGGGCAGCGACTCGTTCGACCGCACCGGCGGCACCGGCATCGTCGATGCGAAGAGCTGCGCAGGGCCTCCGTGAGCCGGCCTGCCGTGGTCGGGCGCCGACGGTGAGCGGGGCGAGGCCGCCGGCGATGACATCGCCTGCGCGACCATCGGGGGGCCGCCGCCAGGCACGGAGACGCGTTGCGGGACGGGGCCGGTCTGCAGAGAGGCCGCGGCGTGCCCCTCCGGCGGCGCTGCGCTGACTCGAGGCAGCGACCCGACCTGCGGCGCTCCGTGTTGCGGCTGCTGCGCGCCGTGTTGCGGCTGCTGCGCGCCGGGGTGCTGCGCGCCGGGCTGCAGCGCGCCGTGTTGCGGCTGCTGCGCGCCACCTTGAAGAGGCATGCTCGCGGAGCCGCCCTGCGCCGGTGGCGTGACGCCGACGCCGGGCATCGTCGGCGGGTGCTGCGCGTGCGGCTGCCCCGGCGCGCCGCCCGCCGCCGGCCTCACGGCGGCCGGAGAAGGAGGCTCGCCCGTCGGCGAGGCCATCGTTGCTTCGAGCGCGAGGCGTGGATCCGTCGGCTCGCGGCGTGGAGCCCCGGCCATGATGGGCGTCGGCGGCATCGCCGTGGCCTCGATGCCGACGCTCGGCTCGTCGTGCGTCGGAGGGCGACCCGCAGCGGGCCTCAACGGCGAAGCGGGCGCCATGTGGCGCAACAGATCGTCGACCTCCGCGCGGACGGCCTCGTCGTCCGGTGCGCCTGGCGCGCGCTTCAGCGCGGCGCTCGCCGCGCGCAGCTCCGCGGCGAGCTCGCCCGCGGTCGGCCTCCGCGCGGGATCCTGCTCGAGCGCCCGGGCGAGGACCTGGCTCAGCTCGTGCGGCGCCGTCGGAACGAACTCGGTGAGGAGCGGCGCAGGCTTGAAGCAGCGCGAGAGGCCGACGCCCGGATCGTCGTCGAAGGGCCCCTTGCCGGCGAGCATCTCGAAGAGCAGGAGCCCGGCGGCGTAGACGTCGTTCGGAGGTCCGGCCGGCTTGCCCTGCATCTGCTCCGGCGCCGCGTAGTAGAGCGTTCCGACGAACCCGCCCGTCTTCGTGATGCGGCCCTGCGAGACGCGGCCGTCGCTGTCGAAGATGTGGACGATGCCGAAGTCGAGGACCTTCGTCACGGTGCCGTGCGGCTGCTCGGCGAGGAAGACGTTCTCCGGCTTGATGTCGCGATGGACGATTCCGCGACGGTGCACGTACTCGAGCGCGGAGAGCACATCGACGACGATCTCGATCGCGCGGAGACGCGTCACGCCCACGCGCTTCATCGTGTGGCGGAGATCGACGCCCTCGAGCTTCTCCATGACGAAGTAGCTCACTCCGTCCTGCGTCGTTCCGATGTCGTGGACCTGCACGATGTTCGGGTGGCTGATCCCGGCGAGGACCTGAGCCTCGCGCTCCATCCGCTTGGCTGCGCCTTCGTCGTTTCGGATCTGGTCGTGAATGACCTTCGCGACGTAGCGCTTCTTCAGCCGGACATGCTCGATCTCGTACACGACGCCCATGCCGCCCGCGCCGATCTCGCGGACGACCTGATAGCTCGTGCCCTCGAGCATCTGGCCTGGACGCAGCACCCCCATGCCCCGAGAAGGCTACCAGAACGGTCGGCGGGGCGCCGTCACGCAATGAATTTGGCGCTTTACCCGGTTCGCGGCGGCGTGGCGCCCCTGTCAGAAGGTGCCGGAGACGGCGAGCCCCGCGTCGCGCGCGCTCGCGAACGGGGCGACGCGGGTGGTGGCGCCGGTCGCCTTGGTGCTCGGCCCGGAGACGAGGAAGAGCACGGCGCCGCCGACGGCCAGCACGCCGCCTCCGATGAAGAAGCCCGTGCGAAGGTTCTCGCGCGTGTTCTGGTTGGTCGTCTCGGTCCGCAGTGACGCGCACACGACCTTGTTCGCCTCGACGTTCGGCCCATCGCTGCACGCGGAGTCGCGCGGCTCGGGGAGTGTCTGCCGGATCCTCTCTGCGTTCTCCTCGGCGGTCTTCGCGCTCAGGTGAAGGGCGATCCCCGCGCCGACCCCGGCGAGGCCGAGGCCGAAGGCTCCGAGCCCGAGGGCGCGACCGGTCGTCCAGAAGCCCGGCGACGCGTCCGCGGCCGGCGGCATCGTGACGTCGTTGAGAACGGTGCTCCTCTCGGAGCGCGCCGCGTCGGGAGCGGGCGCAACGGCTGCCGCGCTCTCCGTCAGGTTGGCCTTCGCGATGGTCCCCGCGGCGCACTCGATGGTGATGCGCTTCACCTTGCCGTCGCTCGTCGACTCGACGACGTGCGAGCCCGGCGTGACGGGGATCGGGTCGGTGTTGCCGGGATCGATCGCGCGGCCGTCGATCGTGACGCGCGCGCCCGGCGGCGCCTCGATCGCGATCTGCGCGACCTTCTTCGAGAGCTCGGCGATGGTCTCGGTCACGCGCTGCCGTTGCGCTTCGGTGACCTTCGGATCGGGTGGCATCTTGACGAACTGCCGGTAGTGCTCGAGCGCCTCGACGTGGTGACCGGAGAGCTGCTCGGAGCGCGCGAGGTTGTAGAGGATCGCGGGGTTCTTCAAGAGCGCCCACGCCTGGTTGAACTTCAGCCGCGCCGCTTCGTGATCGCCGGCCTCGGCCTGCTTGATGCCCTCTTCGAAGCGCGCCCGCGCCTCGGCGGTGACGCTGTCCTGGGCGCCGGATGCCGGCGCGGGCTTCGGCGGCTCTCCGGCGGCGGCGCTCGCGGAGATCGCGGTCAGGACGGCGCACGTCGCGCATCCGCGTGCGACGCCGGTCCAGGCGCTCGACCAGCGGCGCCCGGCGCGGTTCGTGGAAGCGGCTCGTGTCAGCGCAGTCATCGACCGGTCGTCCCCTCTCTCGTCACGCGGCGTCGCCTCGAGCGGCGCTCGCCGTCCGCTGCGCACTCTACCACTTGTCCGCGCGCAGCGACGACGCGCGGCGAGCGGGTCGGGGCGAGCCGGTCGCGGAGAGTGGGTCGCGGCGAGCGGATCAGAGCGTGCGGATGAAGTCGCCGTTCGGCGGGGGCTGCGTCGGCGCGGGAGGTGCGTCGGCGGGAGGTGGCGCTTCGGTGCCGGCGGGCGTCGAGCGGGGCGTGGGCGGCGCCGTCCGGACGGCGGGCGTGGTGGCCGGTGACGGCGGGGCGTCGGCGCTCGTCGTCTCCGTGGCGCCGAGCGCGTTCGGCGCCGTCTCGACGGGATCGCCCGGCGGTGGGGGAGGGGGGATGTCGCGCGCCGGACCTGTCGTCGGGTCGGCGGCGGGCAGAGCGGGTGCGAGCGTCGCCGCGTTGCCGACGAGCGAAGACGCGGGCGCGGTCGGGGCGCTCGGCGGGCTCGTGATGACCGCCGCGACGCCGATGCCGCCGATCGCCATGACGAGGAACACCGCGGCCCAGGGGAGCCATCGAGGCATCGTCCGCGTGTGGCCTGGGATGATCGCCGTCGGCAGATCGCGACGTGCGGCGTCGGGCGAGCGCGCCGCGCGTCGAGCCGCGGGGTTCGAGCGCCCCTTGTCGAGGTGGTAGTCGACGAAGTCGCGAGCCGCCGGCGGCGTTCGCGGCGTGCGCCCGGGGCGATCGAAGCCTGCGAGGAGGTCTTCGGTCTCCTTGAGCTCCGCGGCGGCGCGTCCCGCGCGCTCGTCGTGCTTTTCCCCGTCGGATGCCATCGGTCGCAAGCGAACAGCGTAGCTGACCCCGTGCCCCGACGCAGCTTTCCGGCCAGTCCGCCGGGCGTGAGCCTCCTTTGTCGCCATGAGGAGGCGCGCGGTGAACGATCCTGACGCACCCGCACGTTTCGTACGTCAGCGCCCGTCAGCTCGTCGAGGTGTCCGCCGCTCGAGCGACGGCGGCGCGAAGGGCCGCAGCGAGCCGTCCCTTGCGGACGATCTCGACGTCCTCGAGGCCGAGCCAGACGGCGAGCCGCCCGAGCTCTCCCGCGAGCGGTTCGGCGACCGCTTCCGGCGCGACGCCGTCCTCGACGTGCGCCGCCCGCACCGAGAGCACACGCCGCGCGCGATCGGCCTTGAGGTCGACGCGCCCGACGAGGCGCTCGTCGAGGAGGAACGGCATCACGTAGTAGCCGTGCGTGCGCTCGTGCGCCGGCGTGTAGATCTCGATGCGGTAGCGGAACCCGAAGAGGCGCTCGGTCCGCGGTCGGAACCAGACTAGCGGATCGAACGGCGTCAGCAGCGCCGCCACGCGCCGCGCCCGCGGCGGTCGTGCTGTCGTGATCCCCCGTTCGAGATACGCAGGCCGGTCCCAGCCCTCGACGCGCGCGGGGACCAGGACGCCCTCCTCGACGAGCTCGGCGATGCGCGGCCGCGACTCGCGTCGCGCGAGCCGGAAGTAGTCGCAGAGATCGTCCTCCGTCGCGACGCCATACGCGCGCGCGGCGATCGCGAGCAGCTCACGATGCGCGTCCTCGGGCGACGCGGTCTTCGCCGCGAGCGCCTCTGGCGGGAGCACGCGCTCGGGCAAGTCGTAGAGCCGCTCGAAGTTTCGTCGCGACGCCGCGGTCACGCGGCCCGACCAGAAGAGCCACTCGACCGCGCGCTTCGCGTCGCTCCACTCCCACCAGCCCCCCTTGCGCGTCGTCGCCATCGAGAGCGCCGACGCCGCGGCCGGCCCCTTCTCCGCGATCTCCCGCAAGACGTCTGCGACGAACGCGTGCTTTTCGCGTCCGAAGCGCGCGACGCCGCTCCACGTGCCTTCGCCCCTCGCGGCGCGATCCATCCGCCAGCGGAAGAGCCGATGGTGCGCGACCGGCAGGAGCGACGCCTGATGCCCCCAGTACTCGAACAGCGCGCTCGGCCGCGACCAGATGCTGGCGTCGAAGCGATCACGGTCGTACGCGCCGAGCCGCGCGAACAGCGGCAGGTAATGCGCGCGACAGACCACGTTGACCGAGTCGAGCTGGACCACACCGAGCCGCTCGACGAGCTCGACGCTCCGCGCCGACGTGGTGGGCTTCGAGCGAGGCGTCGGCGTCGGCCCCACGCCGCTCGCCCGCGTCGTGCCGGTCGCCCCCGCCGCGCCGAACCCTTGCGCCCGCACGGCGATGCGTCGGGCCTCTTCCACCGTGAGCTCGACCATCGACCGTCTCTCGGCGGCCATGTTGTCACGTCGCCGAGCGCCGCGGTCAACGTCACGCGAGATGCGCTCGAACACTGCGCCGTCGCCGGAGCGGACTCCGGATTGTCGCCCCCCGTCGCTCGCGGGCCGAGCGACCGGGCACCCGAAGCGCGCGGTCGACCGGCTCGCGCCGTCGTGCGCGAAGACGGGGCCGTGCGCTTTCCCGCGTGCCAGGGGGACGAGCTATTGGGGCAAGGTGGCTGCGTCTTGAAGCTTCGCGGCGACGCCGGTAGGGCCGTCGTTGACGTTGGGCTTTCCGCCGGTGCCTTTGGTTCCGGGATTCTCGACGGTGATGGCGGCTGTGGTGGCCGCGTCGAGCTTGGGGGCGGTGCCCTTGTGGAGGACGCCGACGGAGAGGCCTCCGGCGCCGCCGGAGCCTGCGCCGCCGTCGGCACCGCGCCCTCCGGAACCACCAGGGCACGACCCGGCCCCAAACGAGCCGCCGTTGAGGCCGCCGCCGCCTGGGCCGCCCGCGCCGCCCTTGGCTCCGCTCTTTGCAGAGAGCGCCGATGCGGCAAGGGTGACCGTGCTCTCGTGGACGAGGAGAGCGACGCTGGAGCCTCCGCTTCCGCCAGCCTTGCCGGGGAAACCGCCGCATCCGCCGCAGGCCCCCCCTCCGCCGCCGTTGCTGGCGTTGAAGGAGCCCCCGCCCCCTCCGCCTTGTCCGGGCTTGCCGCCTTCGACGGCATCGAGACCCGTGGCTCCGCGCCAGCCTTCCGGGCCGACGCTTCCCACGGCGGTGACGGCGGCGGCGTTCTCGGCTGGGGGGGCGTCCGCGCCCTTGCGCGCCGTGCCTCCCTCACCACAATCCGTCGCACCCGCGCCGGGGGCGCCGTTCGGTGGAGTCACGCTGTAGGCTGGGGTGCCCGCGGCGCCGCCGGTGGAGTTGGTGCCGCCGGTGCCCCCCGTGGTGGTCTGGGTCGAGCTCGAACAGGTGCACGTCTTGGGGAGGCCGCCGGTAGCTCCGGCGGCCGGGTACCCGTCGGCGTTCTTGGCGCCGCCGCCGGTGACGTCGGTGATGGCGCCGGCGCCGCCGGTGTCGCCGGTCGTGCCGTCGGCGGGGGCGCCGGCGGCGAGGTTGGCGCGGCGGAAGGTGACGTCGGATCCGTTGATGAAGGCGGCGATGCTGTCGGAGCCGTCCTTCGCCGACGCGACGTCGGCGCTGCGGAAGGCGAGATCGGAGACGGCGATCGGAGCGCTGACGCCGTCGACGTGGAGGGCAAAGCCCTTGTCGCTCGGTGCGACCTTGGCCTTGATGCTGCCGTCGTGGGTCCAGGCCCCGCATGTGAAGCCGCCGAAGAGATGGACGGCGGTGGTGAGCTTGACGTGCTCGACGTACGGTCCCTCTCCGCAGATGTAGATGCGTCGCTTGCCGGTGGCGCCGACCTTGGCGACCGCCGCGGAGATGCTCTTCAACGGCTTGGCCTTGCTGCCGTCGTTGTTCTCGGCGCCGGAAGCTCCGTCGACGAAGAGCGCGAACGAATCGACGACGCACCCCTTCGCTTCGGGCGCGCTCGCGTCGGCGTTCTCATCGCAGTCGTCCGGCGCGACGGCGTCGGGCGCGTTGGCGTCCGCGCCGTCCAGGCCGCCGTCGCCCGTGTTGCCTCCCGGAAGGCACGCGCCGTCCGCGCATCGATCGTCGAGCGAGGCCGGGCATGCAGCCAGCGCGGTCGCGATGCCCATCAGACCAATGAGAATCCCCGAGTCTCTCAATCGTTTCATGGTGGCCTCGCTCAGAAGTGAAGCTGGACGCTGCCGCCGGCGAATCGCGGGCCGGCGACGGGTGTGAAGATCATGCCATGCGAGGCCGTGGTCGACTTCCCCGATTTGGGCCAAAACACGAAGGTGGCGATGGCACCCGCCAGGAGCGCTCCTCCGGCGATGTAGCCGACGTAGCCGAGGGTGGCCTGCGACTCTGCGTCCGAGCGCTTCGCTTCGTAGTCGGTGCACGCCTGCCCGCCCGGCGGCGCACAGAGGCCTGGCGTGGTCCGTCGGAGCGCTTCCGCGTCGTCCTTCGATCCCTGCGACGACGACGAGAAGACGCCGCCCATGACGACGCCGCCGACGCCGAGGACGCCGAGGGCGATCGGCACGACCCACCCCGCGGTTGTCCGTTCGCCCTCGCTGCCCTCGGGGGGTTGGTACGTGTCGCCGGTCGTGGCGTCGAAGTCGAGCTTTGCCTTGGTGACCTGGCCGAGCGGGCAGTCGACGGTGACGGACTTGATCCTTCCGTTGAAGGCGGCGTCGATCTTGTGTTTGCCGGGGGTGACCGGCACGGGCTCTTTCGGGGCCTCTTCGAGGGGCTTGTCGTCGACGGAGATCTTGGCGCCGTCGGGGGCGTCGATGTCGACCTGTCCGACCTTGGTGAGGAGGGAGGCGATGTTGTCGCGCGCCTTGTCGCGCATCGCGTCGGTGATGCGGGTGTCGTTGGCGCCGGACTTGAGGAAGGCGCGGTAGTGCTCGATGGCTTCGACGTCGTGGCCCGTCTTCTGTTCGCTGCTGGCGAGGTTGAAGAGGACGGCGGGGGCCTTGAGGACGGCGACGGCCTGGAGGAACTTGAGGCGCGCCTCCTCGAACTTGGCGTTGTCGGCGAGCTCGAGGCCTTCCTTGAAGCGCGCCTGCGCCTCGGCCATCGCCGCATCATCGGCGTGCGCGAGCGACGCGAACGCGAGCGCAGTTACAACGCATGCAGCCTGGACGTACCGTCGCATGTCATCTCTCGAAGGAATAAGCCACAGCAGCGCCGGAAATCGGCCCGGAGAGGCTACCGCACACGCCTCTCCGAGGCATCGTTTTGCGCGGGCCGGCGCGCGCCGCTTTTCCGAGTGGCGTCGTTCGCGCGAACCGAGTGCGCCGGGGCGTCAGAAGTGGCGGATGAAGTCGCCGCTGGCGGTCGGCTTCGGCTGCGGCGTCGCGCTGGTGCCGGGAGTCGGAGCCGCCGGCGCGGTCGGCGCCGCGGGCGGCGCTCCGGTTGCCGGCGATGCCGCGGTGCCTCTCCCGTGCGCGGTCGGCGCGTGGCCCGACTTCACGGAGGGTGCGTGCCCGGTCGCGCCCGGAGCGACCGTCGGGGGGGCGGTCGGAATCGATCCCGCCGCCCCGCTCGAGCCCGCGCCGTGCGCGTCGCTCGCCGCGGACGAAGCGCCCGCGGGTGTGGTCTCCGCGGTCGTGTCGCCGATCGCTGCGGCGCCGGTCGCTGCCGCACCTGTCGCCGCCGCGCCACCGGTTGCCGTCGCTGCGCCCTGCGCACCGGTCGCCGTCGCTCCGCCCTGCGCAGCGGACGCCGTCGCTCCGCCCTGCGCGCCGTTCGCCGTCGCACCGCCCCGCATGACCACGACGGTCGCCGCGGCGACGCCCGCCAGCATCAACGCGCCGGCGAGGACGACGAGCCCGGTGCGCGAGCGCGGCAGCGCGCGGCGAGCGTCCGACGACTGCGACGAGAACGTATCGCGCGCGACGGGCGCTCCCGCGCTCGCTCCGCCGCCTGGCAGCACCTCGTCGAGCGTCGCGGCCGTGCCCGCGCCGCCCGCCACGCCCGCACCTGCTCGGCGCGCGCTGTCTGCTGCGCGCGGCGTCGTCGGCGCGTCGTCGTGAGCGCCGCTCGCCTGCCGGCCCGCGGCCTGGCCCGGCGCCGGCGAATGCGCGTCCGGATTCGACTCCCGCTCGCGCTTCGACGGCGGCTTTCCGCCCACCGCGCCGAGCCCCGCGAGCAGCGCATCCGCGTCGGGCGACGTGTGATCGCGCCCGCCCACGCCTTGCCACGTCGATCCGGCGCGCACCGCGTCGGCCGGCACGCCGATCAGCGGGACGTCGCCGAGCCGATCGTTCGCGGGAGAAGCCGCAGCCATGTTCTTGCTCGACGCCCGCGACGTCGACGTGATCGTGCTGAGCACCTTCGATAGCGGTCCGCTCCCGCCGATCGCGATCGGCTCGCCCGCC
>JAHBWC010000077.1 GCA_019637225.1 Labilithrix sp. | reverse complement strand
GATCTGCAGCTTGGCCGCGCGCTCTTCACGGGCAAGGACTTCGTCATCACGGGCCTGGGCGGAGGGCGCGAGCGGCGGCTCTCGGAGCGGCGCCGCAAGCGAGGCGCGATCCGGGACCTCGCCGGCATGGTGCGCTCGTTCCACTACGCGGCGGCGACGTCGCTCCTCACGCTGCGTCCGGAGGATCAGGCTCGGGCCGAGGCGTGGGGCTGGGTCTGGCAGAGCTGGGCCTCCGCGGCGTTCCTGCGCGGCTACCTCGACACCGCGAAGGATGCCCCGTTCGTGCCGAGCGCGCCGATGCTCTCGACGCTCATCGACGCCGGGCTCCTGGAGAAGGCCTTCGCCGAGCTCCGGAGCGAGCTCGAGCGGCGGCCGGACATGGCGTGGATCCCCATCCAGGGGGTGCTCCGGCTCCTCGGCGTCGCCTCTCGCGGGTGAGCCCGCGGCACGCCCGCGCGCTCAGAACGCGGCGCCGGCGGTGGCGCCGATGATGTACGCGCGGGCGTTGGTGATCGGGACGCCGGCGAGCGTGTACTCGTCGTACGAGAACTGGATGGCGTCGACCGACGCGCCGAGCTTGGCGTTCGTGAAGATCCCGAGGAGGCGCGAGGTGCCGCCCTCGGGCTTCGGCGTCGGGTGAATCAGGTAGGTGACGCGGGCGCCGAGGCCGATGCTCCAGAACGGAGAGAGCTCGCGGTCGCCGGTGAAATACTGGCCCTTCGGGCCGAGCGGAGGGTCGCCGCCCGTGTAGTCGTCGCTCCAGAAGAGCGCGCCGGTCTGGCGGTAGAAGCGCCCGCGCGCCGCGAGACGGAGGCCCTCGACGAGGTAGCGCTCGGCCTCGAGCTCGCCGGTGCCGCTCGTCACGTCCCACGTGTCGCGGTAGGCGCGGCCCGTGAGCCGCAAGGCGACCTTGATCGGGCGGACGTACCAGTTGAGGCGCAGCGCGAGCGCCTGGCGGACGCGCACGTCGGGGTGATGCTCCTGCGCCTTCAGCCCCTGCGCGACGATGATGCTGCGGTACGCGTTCGACTGGAAGCCGTCGATGAGCTGCGCGGTGTAGACGAGCTGGGTCGCGAACGTCGGCGTCCACGCTTGCGTCCAGCTCGCCTGCAGGCCGTCGATCGAGAGCGGACGGCGGCGGCGGAGCGGATCGTTCGTGAAGCAGCCGCTCGAGTCCTCGAGCGCGCGGAAGCGCGGCGGGGTGTCACCGGCCGCCTGGACGCGATCGCAGACGGAGTCGAAGTTGCGCGCGTAGGAGATCTCGAACTGCGTGTTGTGCTCGTAGGCGTCGGTGCGCGCGCCGACGAAGATCGAATGGGACTTGTAGTCGTTCTCGGTGCCGTAGGTGTACGAGGCCGTGTAGGCGACGTCGCCCTTGCGGAGCGTGAAGCCGCCGCGCGGCGCGTGTCGAAAATCCTTCACGCTCGCCGTGGTGATCACGTCGACGCCGGGGTTCACCGACTGGTACGCCGAGCCCGCCTTCGTGGCGACGCTCGCGCCCGAGACGATGTCCGCCTCGTAGCCGCCGCGCACCGTGATCCAGTCCGCCGGCGTGGCCGCCGCGTCCACGCCGGGCGTGTAGACCGTCATGTTCGTGCGGGTCGGGGCCTCGTGGTAGAGCGTGTGCGCGGTGTCGACCTCCGCGACCTGCGCGCGCGCGGTCGACGCGAGCGGCCCCGCACCGAGCGCGGACGCGAGGGCAAACGCCGCCGCCCCCGCGGCGCGCGCGGACCTCGCAGGGCCGCGCACGGAGCGGCCGAGCACGCGGGCGAGCGACGTCAGTTGCAGCCGCATCCTCCGCCCGCGACGCCGCCGCCGCCATAGGAGCCCTCACGGTTGTCGATCGCGTGACGGAGCTGCGCGCTCGCCTGCGGATCGCCCTCGAACTGCATGATCGGATCGGCGAGCACCGAGCGCTGCTGCGGCTTCACCGTCACGCAGCCCGCCGCGAACGCGAGCGCGACGGCGAGGATCGCGAGCGGCAACGTCGAGCGGCTGTGGGCTTCCATTTCGCTTCTCCTCCCGTCCTTCTGCGTGGGCGCGTCCGAGGCCCGTGGGCTCCTAGAAATAGACCCCGAAGCCGCCGGCGTACGTCTGCGCGTTCTTCAGGCTCTCCGAGTCGAACAAGGTCAGGTTGGTCGCCTCGAGGCGCACGAGGATCCTCCCGCGGAGCGCCATCAAGACGCCGCCGCCGGCGCGTGCCATCCAGAGGTCCTCGCGCTTGAGGACGAACGAGTCCGCGTTCGGGCGAACGCTGAGCCCGCCGCCGCCGATGCCGAGGAACGGGCAGATCGCCCAGCTCGGCGCGAAGTGCACCGTCGCGCCGCCGCCGTAGAAGATCTGCGAGCCGTCGGCGGTGAGCGCGTTGGCGATGTAACCGTCGAGCGTGACCGTGCGATGCACGACGATCGACGGACGCCCCTCGAGGTAGCCGAAGGCGCGCGTGCTCTGGTCGCGGATCGGGATCGCGAGGACGCCCCCGAGGATCGCGAAGCCCGCGTTGGCGCCCTCGAGCGGCGGCGTGGCGAAGATGCCCGGACGCGACGGCGCGTCGGGCTCGCCCGGACGCACGGCGAAGACCTGCATCTCGTCGCCGAGCGCGTACGAGACGCGGCCGTCCGGGAGCACGACACGGAGCCAGAAGCCCGTGCCCTGACGCCCGTCGACGGCGAACGTCTCGCCGCGATGCGCGGTGTAGATCACGCGCGACGAGATGCTGGGGCCGCTCCGGAGCTCGGCGGCGTCGACGACGACGCGGGCGAAGGCCTCCGCTTCCTCGGCGGCTCGGGCCACGCCCGGCGCGACCGTCGCGGCGGCCGGCGCGGCCACGACGAGCGCGAGCGCGAGCGCGAGCGGCCTCATCGCTGCGCCCACTCGCGAAGGACCTCGACGATGGGGTCCTCGCGCGGGAAGATCGCGCGGGGATGGTTCTGGCCCGTCGGCCGCACGTAGAGCGGCGCGGTGAGCACGTCACGGCTCATGACGAGGGTGACCGCCTGGAGGTTGCCCTGCGCGGCGCCGCCCGGATTCAGGAGCGCGCGATCGGTCGGTCGATCGCCCGCGCACGGGATCGGCGCGTGATCGCGGATCGCCATGCCGCTCACCGCGTTCGGGTTGAAGTGGCATCCGTTCGCCGCGTCACCGGCCGCAGGATCGCCCGGACCGCACTTCTTCGCCAGGAGCAGCTCGGGCTCCACGCGGCAGAAGAAGAAATCCGCGTCGAACTGCTCGTCCGGCACGACGAAGTTCGGACCGGGATCGACGGTGGTGCAGCCGGCGGCCCCGGCGAGCAGCAGCGCGGCGAGCAGCGGACGGACCTCGACCGGGCGACACGCGCCGCCCCCGCTCGTGGGCTGATGCCTGAAGGGCACGCGCCGACGATAAACGCGACCGCGTGGCACTGTCCATCCGATCGCCGATCCGGCCTCGACGTTCGGCGGGCCGCGTGTCCCCTCGCCCACGCGCCGCGGCCCGAGCGACCCGCGCCGCGGAGGGGGTGGGACGGCTCCGAGACGGCGAAATGTTGAAAATCGTTTTCCTAAGCGGCTCAGGGCATTTGCGCGGCAACATGGAACGTGGCGTGCGAGGTGTGACGCGATGCCGACGCCGTTTTGGGTTGATCCAGCGCGACCAATCCGAATAGAAGTTTTCCCCGCCCCGAGGAATGTCGTAGCTTGCCTTACATGTAGGGTGCAGCTGGCCCGAAGCCCCCTCGGAGAGTAAGGAATGAAGCTCACCCCCTGGTACCTCGCAGCGCTCGCTCCCATCGCCATCGCCGGTTGTTCGGGCGCGCTCATGGGCCATGTCGCTGTCCTCGCTGTCACCATCGGAATCTTCGTCGGGACCCTGTCCCTCGGGCGCTCGCACGCGCAAACTGCGGCAGCACCCGAGGTCGCGCAGATCGACAAGGCCTGATGCCCGTCGGTGGGAGAGGCGCTCGACCTCTCTGCCGCCAGCATCGACCTCTCCGCCGCGGCGGTCCTGCGAGCGGCGGCTGTCCGCGGGCCGAGTGAGCCTCGGGAGCGCCAGGCCCCAATCATGAAGATGCCCCGCTGTACCCTTCTCTTGCCCGTCCTCGCGCTCGTGCTCACGGCGTCGCTCGCCGGATGCGACAGCCCGGGCTTCCGGTCGCGCGGCCCGCAGCCGGCTCAGCCGGCGACGGAGGCTCCGCGGCGCTCGCCGTCCCAGGGTGGAGGCGGACACGGCACCTCGCGTCCGTCGCCGCGCACGACGCCCTCGAGCACGGCCACGAGCGCGCCCTCGTTCCAGCCGGCCCCGGCGCCGAATCCCTTGCCGCCGCCGCCGCCGCCGCCGATGTCGGGCTCGAGCGGAAAGTCCTGATCGGCAGCCCCAGGGCGGCGATGATCGCGTAATGTCCTTCCCCGGTTCGAGGGCACGGCCCCCCGAACTGTTGGAAAGGAAACGATCATCGATGGTGAACCGCGACCGCCTCAAGGAGCTCGACGAGTTCACCCTCGCCGACCTCGAGGCTGTCCGACTCGTCCTCCGGGGTGACTCGGTCGTCGACTGGCACCGCCTAAACTTCCAGGACGAGCAGGAGATCCGCGAGTTCTGCATGGCGCAGGAGCTCCATCCGGACGAGCCCGCCGATCGGGCCCGGATGAACGCGATCAAGTCGGAGGCGATCAACTACCTCCGGCGTCACTTCGAGTACCCGATCCCCAAGCCGGTCGAGCAGGCGAGCATCGAGGAGCTGTTCTTCCTCGCCGCGGGCCGCGGGCATCGTCAGACGTGCGCGTGCACCATTCTGAAGTGCATGCACATCATCCATCACCTGGACGGACGCGAGCTGCTCTTCATGCTCCCGATGTCCGACCAGGAGATCTTCCACGTCGTCGAGGAGAAGGTCTACCGCGTCATCGGCAGCATGCTCGCGGAGGGCTTCCCCATCACCGAGTTCGTCGGCGGGCGGAAGAACAAGGACTCGCTCTACACGAAGCTCCTATCGAAGCGCGACGCGGCGACCGCGCAGGTCTTCGACAAGCTGCGGTTCCGGATCGTCGCGCGCGAGCGCGAGGACATCATCCCGATCCTCCAGTACCTGACGAAGAAGCTCTTCCCGTTCAACTACGTCATCCCCGCGCAGAGCATCAACTCGATGTTCCACTTCAAGAGGTTCTGTCAGAAAAACGACCACTTGAAGAAGTTCCTGAGCGAGATGCAGGCGGGTCGCGACGAAGACTACACGCCGAGCGACAACGTCTTTTCCGCCGACAACTACCGCGTCATCCACTTCGTCGTGGACATGCCGGTGCGCCTGCCGCGCAAGCTCCTCGAGCGCGCGCCGTCGACCGCGTGGGCGCTCGGGCCCGTCGTCTTCGTCATCTGCGAGTTCCAGGTGATCGACCGCGAGACCGAGGCCGCGAACGAGCAAGGCGAGGCGTCGCACGCGAAGTACAAGGAGCGCCAGAAGAAGGCCGTCATGCGGCGCCTGCAGCTCGGCATGCGGGAGCTCAAGACGCCCCCGCGCCGGACCGACGAGCCGCCGCCGCCCGTCACGCGGCGCCCCGAGCGGACCGTCCCGCCGCCGGCCCCCGAGCGCGAGCGCGAGCGCGACGCGGGCGAGCGCGCGCGCGACAGCCGGCGCCGTCCGGGCGGCCCGCGCAGCCAGCGCTGACCGCGGCCGGCTCGGTCCCCAGCGCGTCGACCGAGGTCAGTCCGGGTCGCGAAGAAAGCGCAGGATCACCGGCAGGAAGAACACGAAGCTCGCGATCGCCAGGCCGGCGCACGTGATCGCGAGGCCGACCGCGAACGTCTTCGTGTCGTGGGTCCTCAGCGCGCGCTCGTAGAGCGCGACGTCGGGCGACCGCCGCTTGCGGAGCGAGGCGAGGTCCTGACGCAGCTCGAGCTGCCGCCAGAGCACCTTCATCGCGTAGATCGGCGCCTCCCACACCTTCGCGGGGGGCGGAGGGAAACGCGCGATCATCGCCGCCGGATCGGGCGGCGCCGCCGCCGCGACGTACCCCGCCACATGGGGCGCGGACATCGACGGATCGCTCCGCGGCGCGGGCATCGACGGATCGCTCGCGTGACGCGGCGGCATCGACGGATCGCTCCGCGGTGGCGCGGGCATCGACGGATCGCTCGCGTGACGCGGCGCCGGCATCGACGGATCGCTCCGCGGCGCGGGCATCGACGCGCCGAGCCGCGGCTGCGAGGGCGGCGGGAGCGACAGCTCCGGCGCCGAGCCCGGCGCGGAGAGCGGGGCGGCCGCGGCCGACCGCGGGCTCTCCACGGGCATCGAGCGCGGCGTGTTCGCCGTGTGGGAGGGAGGAAGATCGAGCTCGAGCGCGCCTTGCGGGACGTCGTCGGCGAACGGATCGTCGTCGTCGCCGAACCCGATCCCGCCTCCTGCGTAGGCGCTCGGCCCCGTCGCGTGGCTCGCCATCGACCCGCCGCGCGAGAGGTCGAGGCCGCCGCCGAGGTCGTCGTCGCCCCAGTCGCTGGGCCCGGCCGACGGACCGCTGGGCTGGCGGCCACAGCTCGGGCACGGGCCTCGGGGGTCGGAGACTGCGCTCTTGCAGAAGGGGCAGACGCTGCTGCTCATCGGGGTGGGCGGCACGGGCCGGGTGCGGGCCGTGCCGAGGTCAGAATACGCTATTCGGCGAACCGACGTCGCTTCGCTTTTGGCCCTCGCTCGACTACGGTCCGGCCGAATGAGGCTCTACGGCGCCAAAGTCGCCCCCATCGCGCAGGAAGTCGTCCGGTCCCTCGTTACGGCGAAGGACATCGAGACGGAGTCGCAGCGCGAGGTCGTCGCCGACATCGAGGCGGTCCTCAAGAGCTATCTCGACACGGAGCGCGTGGTCGACGACAAGACCCGCGAGCTCCTGCAGCGAACCGGTCGCGGGACGACCGAGTTCAGCAAGGTCCGCCAGCAAGTCGCCGAGCATCACGGCATCAAGGTCGGCGACGACGCGCTCGACTACCTCCTCGATCAGGTCGTCGAGATGCTGCTCCACTCGTCCCACGTCGAGGAGGTCTTCGCCGAGGACATCGAGCTTCGCCGCAAGATGGCGCCCATCTTCAAGCGCTACATGGCGGCCGACGCGGAGCTCGAGGCAGAGGTGCGCGCGCAGCTCAAGCACCTGAAGGAAGGGACCTCGCAGTGGGACATCGAGTATGCCCGCGTGCTCGAGGCCGTGAAGCGCAAGCGCGGACTGTCGTGACGCGACGTGGACGGAGTCCGGCTCGGCCGGACGCAGTCCACGTCCGACGACGCTCCGGCGAACGCCGAGATCCCGCGCGCCGAGGTGGCCGATGCGGAGCATGACCGGCTTCGGCGTCGGTGAGAGCGCGCTCGCCGCGAGCACCGACGCGAGAGCCGCGACGGACAAGGTCACCGTCGAGATCCGCGCGGTGAACCACCGCTTCCTCGACGTCCGCGTCCGCGTCCCGAACCAGCTGCCGGACCTCGCGAACGTCGTCGAGACGCTCGCCCGCGAGCGCCTCTCGCGCGGGCGGTTCGACGTCAACGTCCGGGTCGACGGCGCGGTCCTCGGCGCGATGGTCATCGATCACGACCGGGCTCGCAGCGTCTTCGCGGCGCTGAAGACGCTCCGGGACGAGCTCGCGCCCGACGCCGAGGTCCCGCTCGGGTTGCTCGGCTCGGTGCCCGACCTCTTCGTCCCGTCGATCGAGCGCGACGGGTCGGCGCTCGACACGGCGCTCACGGCGGCGTTCGACGGCGCGCTGAAGTCGCTCGACGCGATGCGCGTGCGCGAGGGCGTGGCGCTCGCCGAGGACCTCGTCCGACGCCTCGGCACGATCCGCCGGCTGATGCAGACGATCTCGGCCCGCGCGCCGTGCGTCGTCGACACGTACAAGCGGCGCCTCAAGGAGCGCGCCGAGAGGCTCCGCGCCGCGTCGGACCTCGAGCTCGACGCCGGCCGCCTCGAGCAGGAGCTCGCGCTCTTCGCCGATCGCATCGACGTCGCCGAGGAGCTCACCCGCCTCGAGAGCCACTCGGCGCACTTCGAGAGCCTGCTCCAAGGCGCCGACGCCGTGGGCCGCCGTCTCGACTTTCTGCTCCAGGAGATGGCGCGCGAGGCGAACACCATCGGATCGAAGGGACAGGACGTCACCATCGCGCACGCCGTCGTCGAGCTCAAGGCCGAGATCGAGCGGATGCGCGAGCAGGTCCAGAACCTCGAGTGAGATCGCGACGACGCGCGGCCTCCGTCGCGCGTGCCCGACACGTCCCGCGGGCGCGCCGCGGCGCTCGAGGCGACGCGAGGCCTGCGAGATCCGCGTGGGCGTGCGCGCGCGGAGATTCCCGTCGTTTCGATGGACTCGATGCATTAGGATGACGCCTCCGATGAGCGAACCCTTCTTGCTCCTCATCCTCTCGTCTCCGAGCGGCGCCGGGAAGACGACGCTGACGCGGAAGCTCCGCGAGAAGTTCCCGACGCTACGCTTCAGCGTCTCGCACACGACGCGCAAGCCGCGCGCGAACGAGGCGGACGGCAAGGACTACCACTTCATCGACCGCAAGCAGTTCGACGAGCTGGTCGAGGGTGAGGCCTTCCTCGAGTGGGCGCACGTTCACGAGAACTGCTACGGCACGTCGCTCGCCGAGATCGAGCGCGCCAAATCGGACCCGAACTGCGGCGGCATCATCTTCGACATCGACTACCAGGGCGCGCGCCAGATCCGCGCGAAGGTGCCGGAGGCGGTCGCGGTCTTCATTCTTCCGCCGTCGATGATCGAGCTCGAGCGCCGCCTGCGCGGCCGCGCGAGCGACAGCGAAGACGTGGTGCGAAAGCGCTTCGCGGTCGCGCACGTCGAGATCGAGCACTACGGATTCTTCGACTACCTCGTGGTGAACGACGACGTGGACAACGCCTTCCGTCACCTCGAGGGCATCATCCTCGCGGAGCGTTCCCGTCGCGTCCGGCGGGCGGAGCTTGCGGAGCGGCTGCTCCGAGCCGGCAAGCTCTGAGGCGACGACGAGGGAGCGCTCGCTGGGGCTGGCCACGGCTTTGGCCACAGCAACGGGCGTGACAACGCCAAGCGCGCGATCTTGCGTGTGCGCGAGCTCCCCGCGCGATCCGCCTGGATCGCACGCCGCCCGAGGCGGACCGGCAGCACCGCGCCGAGCCGGCGAGGCTCAGGCCTTCGGCGCGGCGTCCGGCGCAGCGAGCTCGGCGTCCGCCGTCGCGTCGTCGAGCGCCGGCTCGCCGGCCTCGGGCGCGGCGCCCTCGACCGGCGCGCCTTCGGCCACCACGCCCTCGCCGACCACGACGCCGGCGGGCGCCGCCGCCGGCTCGAGCACCGGCTCGAGCGGCACGTCGGCCGTCGGAACGCGACTGCCGCGACGCGACGTGAGCATGTCGATCGCCATCAGCGCGACGCCGACGCAGATCGCGATGTCGGCGACGTTGAACGTGGGCCAGTGGTCGGTGACGACATGCCTCGGGTAGTACTTCCCGACGAACTCGTTGAGCCGCTTGATCCAGTCGGCGCGGTAGTCGATGAAGTCGATGACGTAGCCGTACCGGATGCGGTCGAAGACGTTCCCGAGCGCGCCGCCGAGCACGAGCGGGAGGCCCCACTTCAGCGCGTACTGCCGCGGCTGCAGCCGGCGGTAGAGCGTGACGATGAACGCGATCGCCGCGACCGACACGAGGAGGAAGAAGGGCCGACGGACGTTCTCGCTCTCGCCCTGCAACAGACCCCAGGCGCCGCCCTTGTTCTTGGCGAGCACGAACATGAGGTGGTTCTCGACGACGGTGACGTAGCCCGGGTAGTCGGCGAGCTTCTTCTCCGCCCAGAGCTTCGTGCCGACGTCCGAGACGAGCGAGACGATCGACACGACCGCGAGGAACATCGGCGACGGGCGGGGCCCGAGGATCGTCTCCGGGATCGCGGCCGCGGTCCCGGTCGGGCGCCCGAGCCGCTCGACGCCGGGGGCGATCGGCGGCTCCGCCTCGACGGCGGGCGGCTCGGCCGACGCGACGGCGGCGGTCGGCTCCGCTGCGCTCACACCCGACGCCGCGCCCTCCGCCTCGGTCGTCGCGGGAGTCGTCGTCGTATCGGCCTCGTCGGGCGCTGCGTCTTGGCTCGAGCTCTCGTTCATCGATGTTGCGCGGATGTTCAGCCTCGGGAGCTTCTCGACGACGGAGCGACGGGGACCTCGGCTCTGGACGCGTGTGCGTCAGGGGGAGAAACGGAGCGCGAACCCTACTCAATCCGGGTCAGCCTGTCACGTGCAAGCCCCTCCGCAGCGCACGCGATCCGCCCACGGCCGCGCCGCCCTCGTCAACCCGCCCGCGCCCTCACGCCGTCCGCCTTGTCTCGACGCCAGACCCCTGGTTAGATGTTCAGGGACAGGCGTTCACCTCTCCGCCCCGAGCCATCCGGCGATCGCGGCGGCGAGAGAGACGCCTGCCGAGGAGCTGTAACGAGATGCAGAAGCGCGGAAGCAAGGTCGCCGCCCCGTGGGAGTCGGCACGAGGGGTCGACGCCGTGCTCGACCGCTGGCTGGAGAGCAAGGTCGTCCGCCCGTGCGTGATGGCGGACGAGACCATGCCGGGGCGCGCGTCGCGCACGGTGCCCTTCCCGCGGACGCTCCCGACGCCGCTCGCGTTCGCGCTCCGGGGACGCGGCGTCGAGGAGCTCTACGATCACCAGGCGCGCGCGTTCGAAGCGATCGGCGGCGGGGGCCTCCCCCACCCCGCGCGCGGCGTGGTGATCGCGACGCCGACCGCGAGCGGCAAGAGCTACTGCTTCCACCTGCCCGTCCTCGCGGCGCAGCTCGAGGACCCCGACGCGCGCGCGATCTACGTTTATCCGACGAAGGCGCTCGCGCGCGATCAAGAGTCGAGCCTCCGCGACCTGATGCGCTCGGCCGGGCTCGATCGCGGCGCGGTCGTCTACGACGGCGACACGCCCGGCGACGCGCGGCGCGCGGCGCGCGAGCGGTCCGGGATCATCCTGACGAACCCGGACATGCTGCACGCCGGCATCCTCCCGCATCACACCGCCTGGGCGCGCACCTTCCAGAACCTGCGCTACGTCGTCATCGACGAGCTCCACACGTACAAGGGCGTCTTCGGCTCGCACGTCGCGAACGTCATCCGCCGGCTCATGCGCGTCGCGCGCTTCCACGGCTCGGAGCCCGTCCTCGTCGGCGCCACGGCCACCATCGGCAACCCGCGCGAGCACGCAGCGCGGATGTTCTCGATCGACGAAGAGGCGCTCGCCGCGATCACCGAGAGCGGCGCGCCCGAGGGCGAGCGGCGCGTCTTTCTCTACAACCCGCCCGTCGTGAACGCCGAGCTCGGCATCCGCGCGAGCTACGTGAAGCAGGCCGTCATGCTCGCGGCCGATCTCGTGCGGGCGCGCGTGCCGACGATCGTGTTCGGCCAGTCGCGCAACAACGTCGAGGTCATGCTGCGCTACCTGCGGGACAAGGTCGCGCCCGACGTCGACGCGTCGAAGGTCATGGGTTACCGCGGCGGATACCTGCCGGAGCAGCGCCGCGAGATCGAGCGGAAGCTCCGCGAGGGCGAGATCCTCTGCGTCGTGGCGACGAACGCCCTCGAGCTCGGGATCGACATCGGCGCGCTCGACGCCGTCGTCTGCGCCGGCTACCCCGGATCGGTCGCGGCCACGTGGCAGCGCTTCGGGCGCGCCGGCCGGCGCAAGGGCATGAGCATCTGCGTGCTCGTCACGTCGAGCGCGCCGCTCGACCAGTACCTCGCGCGCGAGCCGGCCTACCTCCTCGGGGCACCGGTCGAAGAGGCCCGCGTCGATCCGGACAACCCGGAGATCCTCGTCCAGCACCTGAAATGCGCCGCGTTCGAGCTCCCGTTCAAGCGCGGAGAGCAATTCGGCACGCTCGACGAGGCGAGCACCGGGGCGGCGCTCGAGTTCCTCGAGCAGCACCAGGTCGTCCACGAGAACGCCGGGACGTTCCACTGGGCCGCCGACGCCTACCCCGCGAACAACGTCTCGCTCCGGAGCATCGGCTGGGACAACGTGGTCATCATCGACGCCGAGCGCGACAAGACCCTCGCCGAGATCGACTGGCGCGGCGCGCACACGATGGTGCACGAACAGGCGATCTACCAGCACGACGGCGAGTGCTGGCAGGTCGAGAAGTTCGACTACGAAAACCACAAGGCCTTCGTCCGCAAGGTGAAGCCCGACTACTGGACCGACGCGATGACCTACACGACGGTGAACGTCCTCGAGGAGTTCGGCACCGGCGTCGTCGTCCCGCTCGCAGAGCCTCCCGCGTCGCTCGAGGCGCCGGCCGCGCCCGAGTCGTGGCCGGCGGGCTGGGGCGAGGTGTCGGTCGTCGAGAAGGTCGTCGGCTACAAGAAGATCAAGTTCTACACGCACGAGAACGCCGGCTACGGCGACGTCCGCCTGCCCGAGATGCAGATGCACACGACGGCCGTCTGGCTGACGGTGCCCGAGGAGGTGTGCCAGCAGATCCCGGAAGGCCGGGCCGCCGCGATCGACGGGCTCCGCGGCGTGGGCGCGGCGCTCGAGACGGTCGCGACGCTCGCGCTGATGTGCGATCCGCGCGATCTCGGCGCCACGCTGGGAGACGCCGGTTCGGTGTCGGGCGCCGCCGCGACGACCGGCGACGACGATTCCGCGGCGGCGCCCCCGCGGCGCGTCCGCGGCGGACCGACGCCCGGATACGACCCGACGCTCTTCCTCTACGAGCACACGCCCGGAGGGATCGGGCTCTCGGAGCGCATCTTCGCGCAGCGCGACCTCCTGCTCGCGCGCGCGCTCCGACTCGTCGAAGGTTGCCCCTGCGTCTGCGGCTGTCCGGCGTGCGTCGGTCCGGCGAGCGACGCGTCTCCGGCGCCGAGCGACGCGGGAGGAGCCGGTGAGCCGCCCGTCCCGCCACAGCGTGCGAGGGCGAAGCACGCGACCGGACGCAAGGCGATCGCGATGGAGCTCATGCGCCGCGCGCTCGGCGGAGTCAGGGCGCTCGCGATCGGCTGAGCGTCGCCGACGCCGCCGCTCCGCAGGACCGGACCGCCGCGCGCGACGGCGTGATGCCCGTGGTGCGCCGCGCGCCCGCGCGCCGTTGACGCGTCTCGCCGGCGCCTCGTTCGCAGCGCGACCCGGAGGCACCGCTTCGCGACGAACCGGCGCGGCGGTCGATCGAGCGACGCATGGAACCGCCCGTGCAGACCGCCGAAAACATGTTGGCGCTCAAGAATATAGGTATCGCGCTCGCGCTCGGAATCGTTGCTTGTTCTACAGCATCGTCTCCGGTGCCCGGGAGCTCGGAAGACAACTCCGTGAAGGTCCCGCCCTTCAGCAACGACTCGGCGCGGCCGCCGACGTCGAAGCGACAGCCCGACCAGAACATCGAGACGCCGCCGCCGGTCGCGAAGCCGACGCCGTCGGCACCGGCGCCGGAGTGTCCCACCGAGCAGGAGCCGAACAACGAGGGCGGGCAGGCCACCGAGTTCACCGGCTGCATCACCGGCGAGCTCACCGGCTGGACGGACACCGACTACCTCAAGATCACCGCGCCCGAGGACGCCACCGACATGGTGATCGATCACGTCGAGCCGAAGGGCACGATCGCCTATTCGGTCACGATCCCCTCGAGCGGCGGCGGGAGCGGCGGATCGAGCAACTTCAACATGTCGTTCACCGACAAGGCTCCGAAGACGAAGGTGAAGCCGGGGCAGACGTATCTCTTCGTCCTCAAGTGGGACAACAACGGCCAGGGCGCTACGACCGAGGTGCGACCGTACTCGCTCCGCGTCGCGTTCGAGTGAGCCGAAGGCAGAGCGAGATCTCGCCCTTTTCAGCCGGAACCACGTGCCCCGGGGCCGGTTAGCGCGTACTCTCGTGGCGTGACTTCCGCGAAGGGTCGGCTCCTCTCCTTGCTCGTCGGGCCGCTCGCCCTCGGCGTCTTCGCGGCCTGCTTCTCGGGGACGGGACCGGCGCTGCTGCCCGAGGGCGACGCGGGGGGCGGCTCGATCGACCTCTCCGGCGACGCCGGCTTCGTCCGCAGCGACGCCGACATCGGCGATCCCTTCGCGATCGTCGGGCTCACGCCCTCGCACGGCCCCTTCAACGGCGGCACGCGGACGCGGATCGACGGCCGAGGTTTCTCGCCGTCGCTCCGCGTCTTCATCGCCGGCGTCGAGGTCGAGGCCGGTTCGCTCCTCGCCAGCGATCCGAACCGCGCCGCGATCGTCACGCCGCCGGGACCGCCGGGCTTCGTCGACGTCATGATCCGCGACGAGGCCACCGCCAAGGAGCGTGTCCTCAAGAACGGCTTCTACTACGACGCGTTCGTCCTCGTCCCCGACAGCGGCGCGACGAGCGGCGGCACGCGCGTCGCGCTCACCGGCAGCGGCACGGCGTGGGCCACGGGGACCACGGTGACGATCGGCGGCGTCGCCTGCAAGGACGTGGTCGTCACGTCCCCGACCAAGCTCGAGTGTGTCACGCCGGTCGGAACGCCGGGCTCGAAGGACGTGGTGGTGACGCCCCTCGGCGCCCCGCCCATCCAGGCGCGCGACGCCTTCACCTACTCCGACTCGGTCGACGGCTACCGCGGCGGCCTGTCCGGCGGCGCGCTCTCCGGCCGGGTCAAGGTGCTCGCCTACAACCTCCTCGTCGGCGCGCCCATCCCCGGCGCCTTCGCCATCGCCGGCGACGACCTCGCGACCGCGAAGGTCGCGAAGACCACGGCGAACGGCGTCATCGAGATCGACGGCATCACCGGCGACAAGGTCACCGTCACCGTCGCCGCGAAGTGCCACCAGCCGGTCACGTTCGTCGACGTCCCGGTCGACACGGTGACCGCGTACCTCGCGCCGGTCCTCGATCCGTCCTGCGGCGAAGGCGATCCGGTCTCGATCCCGCCGCGGCAGCGCTACGGCGGGTTCATCGAAGGACAGCTCGTCTTCCCCGGCGCCGGCGAGTTCGAGCGCGTCGGTTGGACGACCGTCCCGCTCCCGACGAAGCCGACCGAGCGCCGCGCGGCGTACGTCTTCGAGGCGGCGCCCGCTCCGAACCAGGCGTTCACGCTCCCGCCGGCGAGCTCCGCCATCACCCCGTCGACGGCAGGGAGCACCGGCTACGACTACTCGATCCTCGTCTTCCCCGGGAACTCGACCATCTACGTCGTCGCCGGCATCGAGGACAGGAGCGAGACGCCGCCGAAGTTCGTCCCCTACTCGATGGGCGTCGCCCGCGGCGTCGCCGTCCCGGCGCAGTCGCGCGTGCAGGGCGTCGACATCAAGATGGACGTCCTGTTCGACCATCAGGTCACCGTCGCCGCGGAGCCCCCGACGCCCGCGCCACGCGGCCCCGACCGCTTCACCGCGTCGATCTCGATGACGCTCGGCGCGGCCGGCTACGCGATCCTCCCGCGCGGCACGCGCGCCGCGGCGCTCCCTGCCCCGCCGACGATCCCGTTCATCGGCGTCCCGTCGCTCGACAAGGCGATGACGGGCGAGCAGTACGTCCTCGGTGGGGTCGCCGCTACTGGACCGGAGCAGCGCCTGCCCGCGAGCGTGGTCGCCCGCGTCCGGACGACGAACGCGAACACGCCCGTCTCGCTCGGCGGCTTCCTCGGCGTGCCCGTGCTCGGCGAGCCCGGCTCCGGCGTCTGGGGCGGCACGCACGTCGACTTCGGAGGCGCCACCGGACCGGCGGACCTGTCGGTCATGAACGTGGTGTCCGGCGGCGGCCTCGTCACGTGGACGATCGTCGCGCCGGGCGGAAAGACCTCGTTCGACGTCCCCGACCTCGCCGCGCTGCCGGGCCCGGACCCGGTCGGCCTGGTCCCGGGCGCCATCTCCACGACCGTGTATGTTGCACGGATCGAGCAGTTCCAGTACGGCCGCCTGCGCTACGGGCAGCTGAGCACGGGGCCGTGGAGCGCGTACGCGTTCGACAACCTCGGCGGCGTCTACTGAGTCGAGCGTGAAGCGCGTGTGGTCGAAGAAGGCGGGACGGCTGGCCGCCCGCGCCGCGCCCGCCTCGCTCCTCGGCGTCCTCGCGCTCGGTCCGTCTTGCCGCTTCGATCCCTCGTACCGAGACTTCCCCGAGCCGACGGCCATCGTGTGCACCGACGGCGTCGTGGAGTGCCGCGGCGCCGCGCTCGTGCGCTGCGACGCCAACGCGATCGTCGTGCTCGACGACTGCGGCGCGCGCGGAGAGGCGTGCGCCCCGCAGTTCATGAAGTGCACGCCGTGCCTCCCCGGCGACGTCACCTGCGAGGGCGCGAACGTCCTCGAGTGCGACGCCGACGGGCAGAAGCACTCGCAGAAGGAGACGTGCGACGGCGACCGCGGCTACGCGTGCCGCAGCGGGATGTGCACCCAGCTCTGCGACGAGGCGACGCGCAAGAAGTCGAACATCGGCTGCGAGTACTGGCCCGTCGACCTCGACAACGCGGTCACGACCCAGGGCAACGCGGCGCTCCAGCAGTTCGCGGTCATCGTCTCGAACCCGCAGCCCGACCTCGCCGCGCGCGTGACGATCGAAGAGGACGTCGCCAAGCCGGGAGAGCCCGCGAACGTGCGCGTCGTCGGCACCGCCAGCGTCGGCATCCGTCGCCTCGAGATCTTCAAGCTCGGTCCGAAAGAGGTGGACGGCTCGGAGCCGGACAAGCCGAACGGCGGCACGCACACCGCCCTCACGCGCGGAGCGTTCCGCATCCGCTCCGACGTGCCGATCGTCGCCTACCAGTTCAACCCGCTCGAGAACGTGAACGTCTTCTCCAACGAGGCCTCGCTGCTCCTCCCGACGGCAGCGCTGGGCGCCGAGGGCCGCGCGTACGTCGTCGCCGGCTGGCCGCAGACGATCGCGCGGAGCGAGGACCCCGACACGAACTTCGGCACCGATCTCCGCGCCTTCCTCTCGATCGTCGGGACGAAGCCGGACACGAAGGTGCACTTGAAAACGACCGCGCGCATCGTCCCCGGCGGCCCGTTCCCGAACGGCGTCGCCAAGGGCGCCGAGGTCGACGCGGTGCTCCAGCCCTTCGAGGTGCTGAACCTCGAGACCGGCGACTTCAACGCCGACTTCACCGGCTCGGTCATCGACACCACGGGGCCGATCGCGGTCTACGTGGGCAGCGAGGCGAGCGACGCGCCGTTCTTCAGCACGCTCGCGGCGCGCGCGTGCTGCGCCGACCACCTCGAGGAGCAGGTCACACCGCTCCGCGCGGTCGGCAAGAGCTACGTCCTCGGCCACATGCCGAGCCGCTCGCGCGCGCTCGCCGCCGCGGGCGCGGTGATCCAGCCGTTCCCCGAGCCCGAGCTCTTCCGCGTCGTCGCCGCCGCCGGCGGCCCGACAGTGGTGACGACGACGCTGCCCGCTCCGTGGAACACGTTCACGCTCGACGGCGAGGGCGCGAACGTCACCATCCCGTCGGTGCGGGACTTCGTGCTCAACGCCGACAAGCCCGTGATCGTCGCCGACGTCCAGGTCAGCCAGGAGGCCGCGGGCGTCCCGCGCTCGCTGCCGGGCGGCGATCCGAGCCTCACGTTCGTCCCCCCGGCCGAGCAGTGGCGGAACGACTACATCCTGCTCACCCCGGACAAGTACGCCTTCGACTTCCTCGTCATCACCGCGCCGTTCGGGGCGAGCGTCTACCTCGACGGACTGCCGATCGACGGCAAGGTCTGCGAGACGGCGCCGGGCGACGGCCTCGACGAGAAGACGCGCGGCACGAAGGACCCGCCGTTCACCGTCTACCGCTGCCAGCTCTCGTTCCCCGTCGTCGATCCCGGCCAGACCGCGCCGAACAACGTCGCTCCCGGCCGGCAGAACGACGGCGTGCACCGCGTGCAGTCCGACTTGCCGATCGGCGTCGTCGTGTACGGCTTCGACTCCTTCGTGAGCTACGCCTACGCGGGCGGCACCGAGCTCGTCGACATCAACGCCAGGTAGCCGGGCGCGTCGCCGAGTCAGCGGGTCGGGTACTTCAGCGCCGAGAGCTTCCACTCCGTGAGGAGCGGGATGCGCGACCGCGGACCGGACTGCCGGACGGCGCGCGCGCAGTCATCGGCGAGCAGGCGGCGCGGTCCGAACGGCGACGCGTCGGAGGCGTCGGAGTCCATCAGGAGCGTCGGCGTGTCGATGCCGTAGTCGTCGGGGTGACCGGGCTCGTCGAGGATGACGTGGCCGAGCTCGTGCGCGAGCGTCAGGCTGGTGCGCTGGGCGCGAACGCCGGCGCGATCGAGGATGACGACGTTGCGCATGCTCGAGCCGTCGCTGCCGATGAACGACTCGCCGATGCGGCCGCCGCCGCCGAAGAACGGGACGACGATGACCTCGATGGTCCGCGGATCGCCATCGTCGACCGCCTTGACGAGCGCGCGCTCCTCGAGCGTGCCCGCGACCGAGTCGGTGTCGCCGAAATGCTGGAGGCCGTCGCTCAGATCGACGCCGCCGATGCTGACGCTCATCGTGGCGTCCGACGACGAGAGGAGCTCCGCGCTCGCGAGCTGGCCGTCCGCGCGCCGGAGCGCGACGTCCACGCTCGGCGCGGCGCCCGAGGAGATGCGCGCGTTCTCCGAGATCGCGGCCTTGAGACCGGCCTTCTCCGCGACCCGCGCGAGCTCGAGCGCGGCCTGGCGCGTCGACCATCCCTTCTTCGTCGAGAACGTGAGCGGCCGCCCTTCCACGCGGAGGCGCACGCTGCCGCCGCTCGCGGGCAGGCCGAGGTCGTCTCCCAGGGCGACGAGGTACGGCGGGGGCGGGTTCACGACCTTCACGTCCATCTGCGCGACGGGGCCGAAGGTGATCCCGCACTGCCCCCACGTCGCCGACGCCACGGCGAGCTCCTGGCGCAGCGCGGCGATCGCGCCCGCGTCGGTGCCGCCGACCGACGGCGCCCCACCGGGCGCGAGCCTCATCACGATGGGGCGGATCGCCAGGCGGTAGCGCCCGATCGGCCCCGCAGCCGTTCGGCGCGGACCCGCCACGCGGATCGCCTGGAGCTTGTCGCCCTTCGCGTCGCGCACGACGATCGCCCCGCCGACCTCGGCCTTGATCGATCGGGCGGCCACGAGCGCGTGCCTGCGGTCGACGTCGTCGACGACGAAGCGAAGCGGCACGGTCGCCAGGCACGAGAGCTCGGCGGGCGCGTCGTCACCGCACTTCGTCCGGACGAGTCGGACGTCGGCGGTCGAGTCGAGCGACGCGCCGTCCGCGCCGACCGACTCGACCGTGATCGGCCCGATCGATGCGCCCTCCGGGGACGTGACGACGATCCGGAGAGCGTCCGGATCGTCGATCGCCTGATCGACGTCGTCGAGATCGACGCGCGCGGGCGGGGTTCGCTGGAGCGACGCGCGCTCCCGCGCCATGTCGACGGCGCGGCCCTGGCCGTCACGAACGCCGACGCCGTGGACGTCGATCGCGAGGCTCGTCTCGCGGCCGTTCGGCCACCGCGCCACGATGACCGTGCGGCCGGGCGAGAGGCCTTGGAGCTGGGCGCCGGCGGGGAGCCGCTCGCCCCAGCCGAACAGCTTTCCGTTCGCGACGAGGCGCGCGTGCTCGCGCCCGCGCGCGGGCGTGAGCGTCGCCCCGGCATAGCGCGCGTCGAGCGTGACGAGGTCGACCCGCGCCGCGGGGCTCACGACCGCCCCCTCCCCGTCAGGGACGTCGTCGGCGTCGTCGTCGTCCCGGTCGGCGATCAGCGCGATGCGCTCCGTGACGGGCGGAGGCAGCGCCGAGCCGCCGACCGAGGCGTCGGAACGGACCTTCTTGGCGCCCTTCTCCTCCGCGAGCGCGGTCCGGTGCGCGGAAACTCCGCTCATCGCCACCGCGAGGATCGCGAAGAGCAGGCGGCCGGCTCCTCCGGGCGCCCGCCGCGGACCGGACGCCCAGCGGCGGTGAAACGGCGGGGACAACAGAGGAAGTGTATTTGACGCACGCCCCGCGGGCCAGCGGAGCGCGCACCTTTCTTCCGTGCTGTCGCGGGGGTGCGGGAGGCTCGACGGCTACTCGAGCCAGCCCCACTGGATCCAGCGGAGCGGGGTCTCGGTCACGACGACGAAGTCGGCCTCACGGTGGCTCGCGTGCGCGGCCCGGACGAGCGCACCCCAGGCGACGCTCGAGAGGCACCGCGAAGCGACGAGCTCGTCCGAGAGATCGCGCGCCTTCTCGCGGGTCGCGGCGCGCGTCGGCCCGGTGCCGGCGTCCCAGAGCGCGGCCACGGCGAGCCCGCGGAGCTCGTCGCGCTTGCCGTTGAGCGCGCAGTCGACCAGCGCGTCCTTCATGTCCTCGCGGCCGTGGTCGCGCGCCAGGTACGAGGCCGCCCGCACGGCGAGCTCGTCCGCGAGCGGGGCGGTCTTCACGAGGCCCTCGAGCATCGGCTTGCAGCTGAGCGCGCGCGCTCGAGCCATCCGGAAGAGGAACGTCGTGTCACGGTCGGCGCTCGGACGATCGGAGAGGCGCGCAACGAGCTCGACCGTCGGACGCGTCGTCGGCGGCGCGACCGGCGGCGCCACCGGGTTCACGCTCGCCTTGGTCTCCGAAAGCGCCCAGGCGACGAGGGCCCAGGCCGCGCGGGCGCTCGTCGGGCCGACTTGGGCCTTCTGCGTCGCCTCGAGGAGCGCGCCGTCGTCGCCGGCCTTCGTCGCGACGTCCGCGAGGACGAGCCAGCGGCCGAGGTGGCGCTCGGCGCCGCGGAGGACCGCGAGCGCGGGGGCGACGTGCACCGGGATCGGCGCGCTCCGGGCGAGCGGGACGAAGAGATCCACGCACAGCGAGATGCGGTGGCTCTCCTTGATCATCGGCGCGATCGCCGTCAGGTGCGCGCCGTTCGACTCGCGGCGGCACACGCGCGCCGTCTCCGCGCCGAAGGCGAGGTGCGACTGGCGGCTGGCGGCGAGCTTCGCGAGCGGCGCCGCGAGCGAGGCGTCGCGGCAGAAGGAGGCCGCGCTCAGCGTCGCGTTGCCTCCCGCGTCGTCGGACGCGAGCGCCGACTTGAGGAGGAGCGGCAGGTGCTTCTCTTCGGCCTCACCGAGCGTGCGGATCGTCGCGCCATAGAGCTCGCGCGCGTACGAGCCGCGGCGGACCATGACCTGCGCGGCGTCGACGAGCGTCGCGCGCAGCGCGGGGCTCAGGCGTCCGACGGCGCGCAGCGCGCCACCGAGCTTCACCTCGCTCGTGGGCTTGCGCTTGAGGGCGGCGTCGAGCTCCGCTTCGAAGCGGCCGCGCGTCGCCTTGTCGACGATCTCCGCGCGCGCGACCGAAGGCTTCTTCGGCAGCGCGTCGATGCGTTTCGCTTTGCTCGCTTGCGTCGCCATTCCCCCGGGTTCTCCGTGGAGCCGGATCCTGCTCGCCTGCGCGGCACCCCGCTCCGTGCAGTCGGTCACCAGGTATATCAGAGCGCCTCACCCCGTGGCCTCCGATCGAACGGGGCGATCGAAAAAAGAACCGGCGACGGTGACCGCGGTGCTCCGCAAGGATCGTGCTTGACCGCGCGTCCCGCCTTCGACCGCGCCGTCTCGGAGTCGAGTCGCGCGCGCGCCGTGCGCGAAGACGACAGCAGCGCGGTGCAGCCGACAGCGGCGCCGATCAGGCGCGCGTGATCGTGAGACGAACCGCGTCGCCTTCGACGTCGACGTCACGCGCTTCGGCGCCGAGGCGCGCGGGATCGTCCGCGTAGTCGACCGCAATCGCGAGGCACTCGGCGCCGATCGTCGCGTGGTTCGCGGTAACGACCCGGCGGGTGCGATCGGTCCCC
Source organism: Labilithrix sp. (assembly GCA_019637225.1). Taxonomy (GTDB): domain Bacteria; phylum Myxococcota_A; class Polyangia; order Polyangiales; family Polyangiaceae; genus Labilithrix. The sequence goes on along the minus strand of JAHBWC010000077.1, from coordinate 16,871 downwards.
GCGACGGCGACCTTGATGCGGTCGACGAAGTCGAGGCCCATCTCCTTCCGCGCGGTCTGGATGCGGCTGAGCAGCTCGCGCAGGTACCCGAGATCGCGCAGCGCATCATCGAGCCGCGTGTCGAGGACCACGACGCCCACGCGATCGCCGGCGGCCGCGTAGCCGTCCTTCGCGTCGAAGGCGACCTCGACGTCCTCGCGATCGAGGGCGACGTCATGGACGGTCGCCTTGCCGCTCGCCAGCAACGTCGCGACGAGCGCCTGGGCCTCGGCGGGCGACATCGTCCCCATCGACTTCTTGAGGTCCTGGGCCTGCTTGCCCATTCCCTTCTGGCCGAGGGTCCGGAAGTTCGGCTTCACCTTGTACGTGACGTACTGGTCGGCGTCCGTGACGAGCACCTCGACGTTCAGCACGTTGAGCTCGTCGGCCACCATCGGGAGGTACGGCGCGAGGCGATCGGCGAGCGTCGCGTCGGCGAGGATCAGCTTCGCGACCGAGAGCGGCTGACGCACCTTCAGCTTCGCCTGGGTGCGCACCTGCAGGCCGAGGCTGACGAGATCGCGCACCGTCTTGATGGTGCGCGAGAGCCCCGCGTCGACGAGCGACGGGTCGGACGACGGCCAGCCGGCGAGGTGGACGCTCTTCGCGTCGTCGTTCGCCTGGCCTTTCACGACGAGGTTCCGCCAGATCGAGTCGGCCAGGTACGGCGTGAACGGCGCCATGACGCGCGCGAGCGTCGTCAGGCTCTCCCAGAGCGTCTCGTACGCCGCGCGCTTGTCGGCCCCGAGCTTGCCGCCCGCCTCGAGCGGCGCCCAGAAGCGATCGCGCGAGCGCCGCACGTACCAGTTCGAGAGCGCGTCGACGAACGACGTGATGCGGCCCGTCGCCGTGTAGAGGTCGTAGGCGTCGAGGTCCTTCGTGACCGCGTCGACGAGGAGGTGGAGCTCCGAGAGGATCCAGCGATCGATCTCCGAGCGCTTCTTCGCGTCGCTCGCGGGCTCCTTCGGGTCGAAGCCGTCGATGTTCGCGTAGATGGTGAAGAACGAGTAGACGTTCCTCAGCTTGACGAGCGTCTCTTTCTGGAGCGCGCGGACGTTCGAGAGCGAGTGCCGCGTGTTCGACCACGGCGGGTTCGACGCGTAGAAGAACCAGCGGAACGCGTCGGCGCCCGGCGCGGGCGTCGTCGGGTCGACGATCGAGACGCGCTCGGCGTTCGGCAGGCGCGGCACCTCGACGGGCTTCACGTCCTTGGTCTTCGTCGGCGTGGCGCCGACGGCGGCGCGATCGCTCTCGTGGAGCACGACGACGCGCCGACGGAGCTTCTTGTGCGGCTGAACGGTCAACGCGCGCGTCTCGCCCGTGGCTCGACCGCTCGCGTCAGGGACGTAGACGCGGATCTTCGCGCCTTCCTGGAGGTCGAGGCCCTCCATGTCCTCGCGGGCGATGAAGGCCACGCCCTCCTTCGGGGCGACGCCGTCGACGTCCGCGCCGTCGAGGACGGCGAAGTCCATCCGGACCTCGTCGAGGATGACGTCGGGCGGCGTGTAGTTGCCCTTCGACTTCGACTCCTTCTTCCCCTCCTTGTCGGAGACGTGCCCGAGGACGATGCACGTCTTGTAGGGGTGCGGGATCGGTCGCGTCGGCGAGAGGCCGTAGCGCTGCTGCGTCTCCTCGTCGAAGACGAGCGTCGAGATCATGAGGAGCGAGTAGAACCACCCGCGCGTCTGGTCGATGGCCTCGCTGATGAAGTCGGCCGGAAAGCTCTTCTTGAAGTCGTCGGTCCCGCTGTGCGGAAAGCCCCACTGCGCGAAGGGCATGCAGCCGGAGTCGAACCAGCAGTCGATGACCTCGGGGACGCGGCGGTACGTGCCCTCCTCGCCCGCGTTCTGCCATGTCACCTGATCGATCCACGGCTTGTGGACCATGAGGTGATCGCTGAGCGACGGGTCCTGTGTCTTCGCCGCGGTCCAGTGGTCGAACGCGCGCGGGTTCTTCGCGAGGATCTCGTCGACGCTCGCCGGCGCTTCCAGCTTGCCGGTGACGTCGTTCACCCAGACGTTGAGGGGCGTGCCCCAGTAGCGCTCGCGCGAGAGCGCCCAGTCGACGTTGTTCGCGAGGAAGTCGCCCATGCGGCCTTCCTTGATGTGCTCCGGCAGCCACTGGACGGCCCGGTTGTTCGCGATCGCCTGGTCCTTCAGCGACGTCGTGCGGATGTACCAGGCGGGGCGCGCGAGCTGGATCAACGGATCGTTGTCGGAGCGCCAGCAGAACGGGTACGGGTGGCGGTAGGTCTCGGCGTGGACGAGCGCGCCGCGCTCCTTGAGCTCCTCGATGAGGTCCTTGTCGGCGTCCTTCACCCAGCGGCCCGCGTAGGTCTTGCCCGACGCGGCGCCGACCTTGGCCATCGCGTCGATGAACGTGCCGTCGGGCTTCACGGCGCAGAAGATCCGCGCCTCGCCGCCCACGAGCTTGCGGTGGGCCTGGAAGTCGTCCTCGCCGAACGCGGGCGCGATGTGGACGATGCCGGTGCCGGCGTCGATCGTCACGAAGTCGGCCGCGATCACGCGCCAGGCGGTGTCCGGGACGGCCTCGCCCTCGGGCGACGGCTCGGCGAACACGTCGAACGGCGGGAGGTACTTCTTGCCGACGAGCGCGCTCGCCGCGACGGTCTCGACGACGGTGAGCGTCGTGCCGAGCTTCTTCGCGATCGACTCGACGAGCGCCTCGGCGACGACGAGCTCGCGCTCGAGGGCCTTCTTCGCCCAGCCGGCCTTGACCTTGTCGGGATCGCCCTTGACGACGACGTACGCGAGCTTCGGGTTGACCGCCGCGTACATGTTCGACGGCAGCGTCCACGGGGTCGTCGTCCAGACGGCGAGCGCGCGCTTGGCCGGCTCGTCGGCGAACGGGAACGCGACGAAGACCGACGGATCGTCGACGTCCTTGTAGCCGAGGCCGACCTCGGCGGAGCTCAGCGCCGTGCCGCCCTGCGCCCACCACCAGACGACCTTGTGGCCCTGGTAGAGGAGGCCCTTCTTGAAGAGCTCGGAGAGCGCCCACCAGACGCTCTCGACGTACGAGCGGTGGTAGGTGACGTACGCGCTCTCGAGGTCGACCCAGAACGCGACGCGGTCGGTGAGGTCCTCCCACTCCTTCGTGTAGCGGAAGACCGACTCGATGCACTTCTTCGCGAAGGGCTCGACGCCGTACTCCTCGATGGCGGCCTTGCCGTGGATCCGGAGCTCCTTCTCGACCTCGACCTCGACCGGGAGGCCGTGGGTGTCCCATCCGGCCTTCCGCGCGACGTGGTAGCCGCGCATGGTCTTGTAGCGGGGGAAGAGGTCCTTGATGACGCGCGTGAGGACGTGCCCGTTGTGCGGCAGGCCGTTCGCCGTCGGCGGGCCCTCGTAGAAGACGAAGGGCGCGCCGTTCGCCGTCCGGGCGAGCGACTCGTCGAAGATGCGCGCGTCCTTCCAGAACGAGAGGATTTCGCGCTCGTCGCGCGGAAAGTCGAGCTCGGGCCGGACCTTGTCGAAGCGGGGCGTGGTCATCGGGATGGTCGGTGCGGGGTCGTCGGCGCCGAAGCGGAGCCGCGCAGGGGAGCGTCTTACCAGGGGAATCGAGCCTCTGGTAGCACGACCCCGCACCAGGGCCGCTCGGGCACGCCCCCGCGCTGCGCGGGGGACGCGCCTCCTCGCGCGACGAGCGCAGCCGCCGCGGTCGAGCCGAGCCGCGTGGGAGCTGCCCTCGAGCTCCGCGTGGGAGCCGCCCTCGAAGTGAGGCGGCGCGCCGGCGGGCCCCCCATCTGGTGGTTCGTCGATCCAGTAGGTGACTGTACGGCCCCCCGCCACACGGCTGAGAACGCGCCAAAAACGCTGAAATTTTCGCCCCAGATCCGAGCGGCGCCATGGAACACGGCGTGCTCCGGTCCCGATGGGCCCATGTCCTTCGTCCTTCCCGGCAACGCGCGTCAGCTCCGCTTCACGGGTGAAGCGAAAGCGCTCACGCCCGCGACGGCGAATACGTCGACGACCGGGGCCGTCGCGCTCGGGAAGCCACGCGTGCGCAAGCCCTCGGTTCCGGCGGGGCACATCCGCACGCCGGTCCCGCCGCCCGCGACCGCGCGCGTCTCGACGCCCGCGCCGGGGCGCCGGTTGCCGACGCCGCCCGGCGGCGACGTCTACCGCAACGACGTCATCCCCACGCCGTACGTCCCCTCGATCAACCCGCCGATCGTTCGCCACAAGCAGGACAGCTTCGACGACGAGAACCCGACCATGGCGCTCGACCGGGACGCGCTCGACGTCATGCCCGGCGGCAACACGTACCGGAGCCCGCGGCCTTCGCCGGCCGGCGCCGCGCCGATCCCGCATTTTCGGACCGCGAGCCCGTCGACGCCCGCGAGTGCCCTCGCCGTCGACCCGGCGGCGGGCACCGGGTCGAACAGCGTGCGCTTCGCGACCGGCGGCGCGCCGCTGGCCGTGTGGATCGCCGCCGGGATCCTCGCCGGCGTGCTCAGCTACTTCGTCGCGCCGGAGATCATGGCGCGGCTCGAGAGCCCCGCGCACGCCGCCCAGTCGCGCTGACGGCGCGACGTGTCCACGACGTGAGCTCGCGCGAGGCGCGTGCGGACGAGGGCACGTGCGCGGAGGAGGCGCGTGCGCTTCACGCCGGCAGCGCGCTGACGAGCGCGCATGCGCTTCACGCTCGGAGCGCGTTGCCGCGTACGCGTGCGCTTCACGCCGGCAGCAACGCTGACGCGTGCATCGCGCCACGACGCGAGCCCGTGCGCTTCACGCCGGCAGCGCGCTGCCACGCGCCGCGAGCGGTTGCCTACATGAGGCGACTAGGTACGTGGGATCCCTCCGGATCCGGTATTTCGCGGAGTTGGCGTTCGTGCCCTCGAGGATCCAGATCAGGCGCGGATTTCCGTCGATTCGCGGCGTTCGGGAGGTGATCCCACCTCCGTGGGCGCTTGGTCCGCGGGGTGCAATGAGGTCTCGCAACGCTGCGAAGCCACGCAGCAAAGGAGCTCGACGCAAGATGAAGACGCCCTCTCTCCTCTCCTTCTCCGCGGCCCTCGCCCTCGCGAGCATCCTGGCGTCGATCGGGTGCAGCCAGCCGGTGGTCCAGCCGTTCGACGGGTACGAGGACGACGAGGAGGAGACGTCGGGCGCGTCGACCACGAAGAAGAAGAAGAACAACACGAAGCAGACGACCAACGACACGTCGACCGACAACACGCCCCCGCCGCCGGCCGACAACACGCCCCCGCCCGACAACACGCCCCCGCCGAACAACGATCCGATGGCGTGCTTCGACCAGTGCGCCGCGACCGGCGCCGCGGCGCAGTACTGGAGCTGCTCGGAGAGCTGCCAGAACCAGCAGTGCGACGACAACTGCTGGAACCAGTCGTGCGGCGGCGCGCAGGCGCAGGCGTGCATCCAGGCGCTCGACGCCTGCGACGCGCAGTGCGGAAACCCCTTCGGCAACCAGGGCCCCTGATCGGCCCTCGCCCTCGCGCGAGCTCCTCTCTCAGGCGCCGATCTTGAACGAGTCCTTCGCCTTGCGGATCGCGCCGAGCGCGTCGGCGGGCGAAGCGGAGTCCGCGATCCCCAGCGTCTTCCGGATGGCCTGCGACGACGTCCGCAAGAAGGGGTTGTACGTGAGCTCCTCGCCGATCGTGGCGCCCATCGTCGGCCTGCCCTCCTTGCGGAGCTGCGCGGCCCTCGCGCGCGCCTGACTCACGGCGGCGTTCGCCGGCTCGACGTGCGCGGCGAACCGCAGGTTCGACTCGGTGTACTCGTGCCCGCAGTACACCCTGGTGCGCGGATCGAGCGCCGCGAGCTTCGAGAGGGACTCGAGCATCATCGGCGGATCGCCCTCGAAGAGGCGTCCGCACCCGCCGATGAAGAGCGTGTCGCCGGTGAAGACGACCGGATCGTCGGGCTCGTGCGTCACGACATAGGCGACGGCGCCGAGCGTGTGCCCCGGAATGTGGAGCGCGCGGACGCCGAGCCGCCCGATCTCGAACGTGTCGCCTTCCTGGAGGTACTGCGTCTGTCCCGGGATGCGGCCGCGATCGCTCGCGTGACCGTAGACGCGATCGATGCCGAGCTTCGAGCGGACCTCTTCGTTGCCCCCGACGTGATCGTAGTGGTGGTGCGTGGCGAGGATGGCGACGATGCGGACGTCCTCGCGGTTGTGGTTGGCGAGCGTGGAGAGATCGCGGCGGCTGTCCTGCGTCCCCGCCCCCAGGTCGATCGCGCCGAGGACCGGGCCTGCCTCCGAGACGTCGACGATCGCGGCCTCCTTCGTCTCGCGGCACACGAGCAGGTAGGCGTAGTTGTCCGAGAGGCAGGGGATCGGGACGATGCGCATCGTTTCTCCAGCGCGGCCGCCCAGGTGGAGCTGGGCGGGGCCGCGCAACCTATACCGCGCGCTCGCGCGCGGCGCTCGGTTCACGACGCGGAGCACGCGACGAGCCGTCGCCTCCGTCACTGCGGCGGTGCGGCAGAGGCGCATCATCCTTGCTCGAGGGGCATCACCCCTCGAGCTCACCGAGCCGTCCGATCCTTTGGACAGCTGTTCACTTGGCGCCGCCGGCCTTCACGTACGCGCGGTTCAGGCACGTCACGCCGCACGCGTAGGGCGCCACCTCGCGGATGTTCTTCGCGAGCTGGCGGTAGCGCGCGGCCATCGCGTCGAACTGCTCGCCGCGCGTGATCGCGTTCTTCTCCTCGGGATCGGCGGCGAGATCGTAGAGGCGGAGCGTCTCCTCTTTCCCGTACGCGATGATCTTCCACGTCCCGTGGACGATCGCGCGGCGCTTGTCGTTGTCGCTCGTCATGGGGAGATCGAGCACGACGTCGCGCTCCTCCGGCGCGGAGGACGAGGTCCACTCGGAGACGAGGCTCTTGCCCTCGAGGCCGAGCGCGCCGCCGTCCGTCGTCGCCTTCGCGTCGACGCCCATCAGCTCGAGGATCGTCGGCGCCAGATCGAGCGTGCTCCGCGGGACGTCGATGCGCTTCGGCGCGACGCCGGGAACGACGAGGAACATCGGCACGCGCACGAGGTTCTCCCAGAGCTCGAAGCCATGGGCGAACTGCCCGTGCTCGCCGAACGCCTCGCCGTGGTCGGCCGTGACGACGATGACGGTGCGCTTGCCCCACGGCTTCGCGTCGACGAAGTCGAGCAGCGTGCCCAGGTGACGATCGGTGAAGGTCACCTCGGCGTCGTACTTGTCGCGAGGCGTCGGGCCGTACGGCCCGATCCCGTCCTTGTCGTGCGCGACGTAGACGTCGTGGGGATCGAGGAAGTGGAACCACGCGAAGAACTTCTTTTCGTCGAGGGCCGGATCCGAGAGGAGCTTCATCGCGAGGGCGACATGCTCCGGGCTCGTGACGTTCGGATCGGTGTCGTTCCTGAAGACGATGTTCGGGACGAGCTCGTAGTGGTCGAAGCCCTGCTCGAACCCCGCCCCCTTGAAGTAGCCGTGCGCATGCGCCGTGATCGTGCGGACGCCGCTCGCCTGGAGGACCTCGGGAAAGAGCACATTCTCCGGCGCGTACTTCCCGAAGAAGAAGCCGCTCCGCTTCATCCCGCTCGGCAGCTTGCCTCCGAGGAAGCCGCCGAGGCTCATCGACGTGTACGAGGAGATCGCGTACGCGCGCGTGTAGCTGACCGCGCGCTTCTCGAGCTCGGTGAGGCGCGGCGCGATCGCGCGCGGGTAGCCGCTCCACGGCATGTCCGCGCGGAGGCTGTCGATCGACAAGACGAGCACGTTGAGATCCGCGGGCGGCGCAGAGGGCGGCAGGGCCGCGGAGGTTGACGCCTCGGCGATTCCACCGTCGGCGGGAGGTGGAGCGCTCGCGATCGGCGACGCGCTCGACGCCGGCGCGCTGCGACCTTGCGACCTGTCGCAAGACGCCGCGGCGACGGCCAGCGGGATTGAGGCCGCGAGCATCCACGCGGAACGACGAGAGGAATGAGGCACGCTTCCCTCATTCCAGAGGAAGCGGGGACGCGCAAGGGCGGGCGTGCGCCCTATGACATTGCGATCGCGGTCGGCGACGCGCGTTGCGTGAGTGTTGCCCCAGCGACACAGCAGAGCTTCTTTCCTTGCGAGAGAGCCTTTGCTTCCGTACGTTTCCAACTCGTCTTGCGCCTGGGCACGTCTCGCCCGAGGAGCAGTATGTCTTTCGGGGTCCGTCGGGTACGCCCGAGACTTCGCCAAAGGAGAGGGTCGATGCGAAACAAGGGATGGCTTCGTTACGGACTTGCGTCGTTGACACTTGTGGGGGCGGGGCTCGGAACGTTCCTCGCCGCGTGCGGCGACGACGATGACGTCACGCCCGGTCCGAAGACCGACAGCGGTGTGGACAGCACGCCCGGCACGGACGGCAGCCCGGTGGACACCGGGACCGACGCGCCGCAGACGGTGGACGCCGGCACGCCGGCGAAGATTATCCTCGTCCACGCCGCGACGAGCCTCGGCCCGAACACCGATCAGACCGGCGCCTACGGTGGCGGTGTTCGCGTCTGCTTCTCGACGAAGACGGCCTCCGAGACGGCGTTCTCGCCGACGCCGTTCCCCGCCCTGCCGTCCGACGGCGGCGGCGCGTCGCCCTACCCGGGCTTGTTCATCGGCACGGGTGGTCCGTTCTCGACCTCCGGCGCCGACCTGGAGACCCTCACGGTCCGCCCCTACCTCATGAACGCGAAGGCGCTCAACGAGAAGGGCATCGTCGGCCAGGATCCGAGCGTCCCGCGCTGCGGCAAGCTCCTCACGGACGGCGGCATCGGCGACGATCCGGCGAACAACCTCGAGCCGAACGTCGACTTCTGGCAGCTCGCGGACATCCCCGCCGGCACGCTGAAGAAGGACAAGACGTACATCCTCGCGGTCACGGGCTGCACGAGCGACGCCGAGGGCGTCACCCCGGGCTTCTGTGGCAACGGCGACAACGGCCAGCCCTTCGTCCCCTCGGACACTCCGGGCGTCGGCAACCTCAAGATCCTCGTCATCGAGGTCGACGCGGCGACCGGCGTGGCCGCGGACGAGATCGGCGCGGCGGCGCTCAACCTCTCGCCGCAGCACGCGGTGGCGAAGGCGAACCCGCTCGTCGGCCCGTTCAAGCCGACGCTCGCGAACGCGGCGTTCCTCGACGGCGGCGACGGCGCCGACGCGTCGGACGGCAAGTTCGCGGTCACCGCGAACTTCGACGAGCTCAACTACAACCGGAACGCGACGGCGACGTCGCCGGTCGCGAAGATCAAGGGCCTCGTCACGGCCTCCGGCTACTTCGCGCTCGCTCCGACGACGGCGGCGAGCGAGGCCCTCGCGGGCCCGCTCAAGCTGAACAACCAGGGCGGCACCCCTCCGGCGACCGTCCAGGCCATCACGACGGGTAACCTCGACCCGGCGGCGCAGCAGCTCTACGTGAACGGCCAGTCGTACACGTTCGTGCTCGTCGGCGATCCGTCGCTGAACCCGGCGACGCAGGGCACGCGCGCGATCCACTACCTCGGCTTCCCGAACAAGCAGTAAGCCTCCGCGTCGTCACCACGACGGCGAACGGCGTCGCGATCTCGCGGCGCCGTTCGCGTTTTGTCGAACCGCGTCGGCGCGCGCGATCGTAGAACCGAGGCGGCGCGCGCACCGCGTCGATTCCCCCGCCGACCCACGCGGCGCGCGATCGTGACCTCCACCCGGCGCGCACAGCGCGTCGGCTCTCGCCGCCGCGCACGCCGAGCGCACACCCGCTCGGCCCACAGGCGCGCCACCTCGAGCCCGCGCGGCGCGCTCAGGCGAGCTTCACGAAGGCGAACGCGCGCCCCTCAGGACGCGCGCGGCATCGCCTCTCAGAACGCGCAGACGAACTCGGCGCTCTCGAGCTTCGGGAGCGGATCGCCTTCCTTCGCCTTCACGAAGATGCACGTGTTCTGCTTCGGATCGAAGGTGAAGCTGTACGGCACCGTGAGCAGCCCGCCGAGCGTCGAGCAGAAGCGATCGCCGGCGCCGAAGAGGCCGTCGAGCGTCGTCGGGTTGATGACGGCGTCGCGGCCGCTGATGCTGTTGGCTTCCTTGGCGAGGGTGACGGTGCCGAGCTCGGCGGTGAAGCGGCCTCCCCCGGTGACGGGGATCGCCTCGACGACCTTCGTGTCGCCGCGGGTCTCCGACTTCGACACGCTCGCGGGCTCGATGTAGCGGTTGCCGGCGACGTCCCAGCCGACCATGGGCGTGAGGGACATCGAGAGCTTGCCGGTCGACGGACTGCCCTCGTCCGGCGTGTACTTCGTCTCGGCGTAGAACCGAAGCGCCTGCGCCGGGTCGCGCGCGGCGAGCGAGGTGACGCAGATCCCGACGTAGAGCGCCTCGACCGCCGTCTCCGGCGGCTTCGAGTCGAACGACGCGTCGACGGTCGGCTCGGGCTCGTTGCCTCCGAGGTTCGCGGTCCGCTCCCGGAAGTCCTTGTAGTCCCCCTCGGGGTCCGGGATGCACGCCGCGTTCGTTGCGCTGGCGACGACGCCGAGCGAGCCGATCGTGAGGGCGACTCCGAGCGCACGACCGAAGGAAGAGGAAGGCGAACGACCGACAGAACGCATCGCATACGCATAGAGAAACGGCGCGCCTGGCGCAAGGTGGCTTGCGTCATCGCAGTTCGTCGCTCGTCCGCGTGCGCCCACCACCGCCGATCGGATGGCGCCGCGCGTCATCCAACCGACCACGCCCGCCACGCAATGACGCGATGCGACGACGTCGATCGGAGCGCGCACGATCGAGCGCGGCGCGATTCGCGAGCCGCGCGTTTTGCGTCCGCATCGAAACCCCGACGATGTAGTCTACAGCGCCTTGTCCATGCGCCCGAACACCCTCGCTCGCCGCCTCGCTCCCCTGCTCCTCGGTGCCACCGCGTTCACCGCCGCCACGGCCCCATGCCGTGACGCCGCGGCGAGCGGCTACCTCACGGCTCGCTTCGGCGGCGACCAGGGTGGGCCGATGATGGCGAACGGCTACGCGCTCTACTTCAACCCTGCAGCGCTCGGCGGAACCACCGGGACCACGATCACCGGCGATCTGTCGCTCGCGCTCCGTTACGCGCACTACAAGCGCGGCGCCGACGCGCTGTCGCCGACGCCGAACAACCGCGATCGGCTCCTCGCCGACCAGAAGTACGTGAGCGCGAACACCGGCAACGCGAACCTGCTGAACCTGCTCGCCCTGCCCTTCGCCGGCGTGCACACGGACTTCGGCACGAAGAACCTTCGCGCCGGCTACGCCGTGTACGTGCCGTTCGGCGGCCTCGCGACCTGGGATCGCGATCGCGGCATCCCCGAGGCGCCCGGCTCGGCCGACGGTCCCCAGCGCTGGCACAACATCAGCGGTCAGATCCTCGCCATCTACAACACGTTCGGGCTCGCCTACGTGTTCGGCGACTCCGGCTTCTCGCTCGGCGCGAGCGTGAGCCCGGTCATCCACCACGTGGCCACGGTCCGAGCGCGAACCGCGGACGACAGCGACGAGATCGAGTTCCCGAACGGCTCGCTCAAGGAGGGCCGTTCGTACCTCGACGCGACCGGCGTGAACCTCCAGGCGACCGCCGGAGCCTACTGGCAGTCGCGGAGCGGCGACCTTCGCATCGGCGCGTCGTACCTGAGCCAGCCTGGCTTCGGCGAGACGCGCATGAGCGGAAAGCTCGAGGGCCGCACGCCCGCGGGCGACGTGAAGCAGGACATCGACTTCGTCCAGTCGTATCCGGACATCATCCGCCTCGGCGTCGCGTTCACCCCGCTCCAGAGGCTCGAGGTCCGCATGGACGGCGAGTTCGTCCGCTGGAGCACGTTCGAGCGCCAGTGCGTCGTGCTCCGCAACAAGGAGTGCAACGTCAACCCGGACGGCAGCCCCACCGGCGGCTCGGCGAACCAGGACATCGTCCTCAACATCCCGCGCAACTGGAACAACGCGTTCGGCTACCGCGCGGGCGTCGGCTACGCGGTCACCGAGGCGCTCGAGCTCGGCGGCAGCTTGTCGTTCACGACCTCGGCAGTGCCGAAGTCGACGATCGACGCGTCGACGATCGACAGCTTCCGCCTCTACGGCAACGTCGGCGGGCGCTACAACGTCACGAAGAAGCTCGCCCTCGGCGCGAACTACACCCACATCTACTTTCTCCCCGTCAACACGCGGGGGGCGAACCAGTTCGACACGCTGCAGAAGCCGTCGCAGTCCCCGAGCTCGGACGGCAAGTACACCTCGCAGATCGGCTTCCTGAACCTGAACGTGGCGTACACTTTCTGAGCGGGGCGCAGCACGCGCCTCGACCAGTCTCGATCGAGAGGTACTCGAATGAAACGCGCCCTTTGCTTCGCGGGGAGCCTCCTCGCCATCGCCACGCTCGTCGTCCACGCGTCCGGCTGCTCCGAGGAGACGCCTGCCCCGCTCAACGGCTCGCCCGCCGACGGCGGTGATGATCCGGACGGGGGCGGCGCCGTCGCGCCTCTCGCCGATCCGGCCGTGCCTTGCGGCGATGCGGTCGACGCCGTCTACGGCGATCCGGGCGCCGTGCCGACCGACGACGCGAGCCGCGGGAAGATCCTGAAGTGCAGCAAGGACGCCGACCTCGCGAAGGACGCGCTCCAGGCGGAGCTGACGCGGCTCGGCTACACCGGCAAGCCGGTCGCGAGCGGCGCGCGCACGTACAAGGTCCTCTACCGGACGACGCGCGGCGACGCCGCCTCGACGCCCGGCTACTCGAGCGCGATCGTCTACGTCCCGACGACGCAGCGCGCGGACAAGCTCCCGATCGTCGTCGCGGCGCGCGGCAGCCGCGGGCAGGCCGCCCGGTGCGCCGTCTCGAAGTTCGATCCTGCGCTCGGCGGGATCAACGACGACGCGCATCGCCTCGCCTACACGCTCGTCGGCAACGGCTACGCCGTCATCGTCCCGGACCTCGCCGGGTACGCCAACTTCGGCGCGGCGAACAACCCGCCGAGCGCCTACGCGCAGGCCGCCGACGTCGGCCGCTCCACGCTCGACGGCAGCCGCGCGCTCAAGCAGCTCTTCCCGCAGCTCGACGACAAGACGATCCTCGTCGGCCACTCGCAGGGCGGCCACAGCGCCCTCTCCGCGCTCGCGCTCGCCGACTCCTACGGCGCGGCGGGGACGATCGCCGGCGTGGCGGTGTACGCGCCGCTCTGGCTCAGCCAGCGCACCTGGGGTTCGATCCTCGAGGCCGGCATCGCGAACGATCGCGACTACACGATCGCGAAGCTCGCGAGCCCGAGCGCGATCGCCGTCTGGTACCACTACACGCAGGCCGAGCTCCTCGACGGACCCGGCGAGGGCATCAAGCTGTTCAAGGCCGACAAGCAGGCCGCCGTGAAGGAGTTCGTCGACGGCGCGTGCTGGGGCGAATACAAGCTCCTGTCCGACAACGCCAAGTTCGCCTACGAGCTCTTCGTCGACGGCTTCCCGGCGGCGATCGGCAACCCCGCGGCGGGCCTCAGCCAGTGCAACGGCGACGCGACGTGCGACAAGTGGATCGGCCGCTACAAGGCCGACCGCCCGAACCTCACCGGCGCCGCCGCCACCACGCCGATCCTCATGATGTACGGCGGCGCAGACACGACCATCACGCCGGACCGGATGGCGTGCGCGCTCGATCGGCTGAAGAGCGACGGCACGAACCTCACGGTCTGCTACGAGGGGACGGCAGACCACGCGTCGATCATCGACGTCCGCGGCGAGCACGTCGCCGACTGGATCGCGAGCCTCACGCTCGGGGCGACCGCTCCCGCCGCGTGCGCCGCGAACGAGTCGGCGATCACCGCCACGTGCGCGACGCCGCCGCCGAACGACTGACACCGCGCGTATGCTCCGGGAGCGCCTCGAGACGCGCGGGCTCCGGGTCTTGCTCGGCGTCGCGACGCTGGCGAGCACCCTCGCCTCGCGCGACGCGCGCGCTGCGGACGACGAGCAGCCCGCGCTGCCGCCGCCCCGCGCCGCGGCGACCGAGGTCGAGCCGCCGACGAAGCCCGTCGGCGGCACGCCGGAGACCGAGCGCAACGAGTTCGCGGGCGCGCCCATCCTCGGCGGCAACACCGACATCGGCTTCCAGATCGGCGTCGCGGCGACGTTCACGCGCGTGTCGCCGCGCTACCTGCCTTATCGCTGGAAGATCGACGGGCTCGTCTCGGCGAGCGTCAAGGACGGGCCGCGCGGCACGGAGGTCGTCCAGCAGAGCCACGACATGCGCCTCGACATCCCGCGCGCCGTGTTCGGGAAGCTTCGGATCATGCCGGGCGTGTTCTTCGAGCGCACGGTCAACGCCGGCTACTTCGGGATCGGCAACGACTCGCGAGCGGTCACCAACCCGGACGGCAGCGTCGGCAGCCGCTACCAGTACGTGCACCGCGAGATCCGCGCGCGCGTGAACCTCCGCCAGCCGCTGGGCGGTGCGCACAGCATCATGTACGGCCTCGCGCTCCGGAACGTGAGCCCGTCGTCCTACGCCGGGAGCAAGCTCGACCTCGACTCGCGCATCGTCGACGTGAAGGGCAACCCGTACATCTACGGCCTCGAGTCGCTGAACCATGCCGCGGTCTCCGGCGGCCTCATCTACGACACGCGCGACAACGAGATCACGCCCCACCGCGGGAGCTTCGATCAGTACGCGCTCCGCGTCAGCGGCGCGACGCCGACGCGCGCCGGGGTCTACTCCGGCGGCGCGAACATCATCGTCCGGCGCTACGTCCCGATCGCCGGCCCCCTGGTGTTCGCCGCGCGCGGCTTCGTGGACGCGATGGCCGGCAACGTCCCGTTCTACGATCTGTCGCAGGGCGGCGCGTTCATCCCGATCGATCTGCCGGGCGGCGCCCAGGGCGTCCGCGGCGTGCCCAACGGCCGCTACTCGGGCCTCGTGAAGATGGTCGCCAACGTCGAGCTGCGCGTGACGCACCTCCGCTTCCGCCTCTTCGGCGACGACTTCCGCGTCGGCAACAACATCTTCTTCGACACCGGGCGCGTCTTCGCGAAGTACCGCCCCGACGAACGCGACGGCAAGGGCCTCGGCCTCAAGTACGGCGTCGGTGCGGGCTTCTTCGTCGTCTGGGGCACCGCCGCGGTGTTCCGCGTCGAGTTCGCCTACTCGCCCGACGCCGTCGCCGCGAACCCGAACTTCCCGATCGGCATCTACGCCGCCGACGGTCAGATGTTCTGATCCGCGCGGCGGCGGAGGCGCCGGCCGCGAGCCCGCCGCGCGGAGGGCCGACCCGAGCTCGCCTCCTCCGCGATCGGCGCCGATCCAGGTGATCGATCCCTTCGTAGAGCCAAGTCCTCGTATTTGCTCGATCTCCCTCCGTTACCCCTAGAGGTGTGAGGCTGGTGGGCCGCGGAACACCTTGTGCTCGTGGGCCTACATGCGCTTCGCCGTCCTCCTCGCCTCGGCCCTCCTCCTCAGCACCGCGGCCTGCACGGTGGGCGACGACGCCGACGAGGAGCGGGCGTCGGCGACGTCGGACCTCGTCAACGGCGGCGACTACTCGGCCTGCTCGCTGTCCCGCGCCTCGATCCTCGCGTCGACCTCCCCGGCGCGGCAGCGCGCGATCCGCCGCGGCTTCGCGTGGCTCGACGCCGACGTGCAGTACAGCCAGTCGGCCTCGCACCAGGGCTACCGCACCGACTGCTCCGGCTTCGTGTCGATGTGCTGGGAGCTCGGGACCTCGCCCAACACCGCGGCGTTCATGGCGGGCAACGGCAAGGCCACCCAGCTCTCCTCGTTCGACCAGATGGTCCCCGGCGACGCCTTCATCCGCTCGGGTCACGCGGCGCTCTTCCTCGGATGGGAGGACGCGGCGCGCACGAGCGCGTGCATCATCGAGCTCGCGAGCACGGCGTCGGACATGAAGTTCCGTTCCCGGAAGACCTCGGCGCTGACGAGCTCCGGGACGAAGGCGTTCCGCGCCGACTACCTCTCCGGCGACCTCGGCGCGCCCGTGGCCCCTGCGGACGAGGCTCCCAAGAAGGCCGATCCACCTCCGCCCCCGCCCCCGCCGCCGACGAACGACGACCCGCCGGCGACCGACGATCCGGCGCCGACCCCGCCGCCGGACCAGCCCGACGAGGCGAACGCGCCGACGAACGCAGACGACACCGAGGACGCGGACGCCTACGAGGTCCCGCTCGAGCCCTCCGAGAGCGATCCCGGTGACGACGAGGGCGACGAGCGCCCGACCAAGAAGCGCGCGCGCGCCGCCTCGCCCGACGCGATGAAGAACGCAGGCTGCAGCGCCGCCCCGGCGAGCGGCACCGCCGCCGGATCGGCCCTCCCGATCCTCGGCGCCCTCTTCGCGGCAAACGTCATCGCCCGCCGCGCGCGCCGCCGCCCCACCGCGTGAGCCACGCCACGAACGAGATGCCACTCGGCCGAAGTCCCACGGACTCCGACGTCTCGAACACCAGGAGCGAGGACGGAGGAGCACATTGACCTGCTCCTGCTCCTGCTCCTGCTCCCGCTCCTGCTCCTGCTCCTGCTCCTGCTCCTGCTCCTGAACCTCCACGCCGCCCCCCACCCCGTCACCTGAGGAGCCCGGTGAGGAGGGCGTAGAGGCGCCGAGCCACGGGCAGGCAACGCTGGACGTCTTCAGCCTCGGCGTCGCCGAGGAGCGCGGCGGTCTCCAGAGCCGCAAACGCCTCGAGGCCTTCACCGCGCGCGATCGTGAACGCGCGATTCTTGTCGGCACGCGTGACGCGCCCAGCCCCCTCGGCGATGTTCAGGACGGTGCTCTTCGCGGCGCGAAGGGCCTCGTCACGCAGCTTCGCGTCGCGAATGTTGGCGCCCTTCACGCCGAGCAGAAGCTCGACGGCAACG
>JAHBWC010000076.1 GCA_019637225.1 Labilithrix sp. | reverse complement strand
CTCGCCCTCGACGGCGTGGCGCACGCTCACGGGATGCCCGCGAGCTCGCCGACGATCCCGCACGCGCCCGTCGCGCGCGCGGTCCACGACGGCCTCGGCCCCGCGGGCCACCTCGCCGTCACGCTCCCGATCGGGCCGGGCGGCATCCTCTCGCCGATCCACGGGAGCGCCGCGCCGCCGCCGATGCACGGGAGCGCCGCGCCGCCGCCGATGCACGGGAGCGCCGCCGCACCGCCGATGCACGGGAGCGCCGGCGCGCCGCCGATGCACGGGAGCGCCGCCGCACCGCCGATGCACGGGAGCGCCGGCGCGCCGCCGATGCTGGGTGGAGCGTCGCTTCCGCCTCACGCGCCGCCGGAGGCGTGGCCCGCCGACCACTCGCGTCCGGGGCATCCGCGCGACTGGTCGATGTCCGGCCAGGGGCCGCCGCCGATGCTCACGCCGAACACGCTCCCGCCGGGCTCCGGCGCCGCGGGGAGCAACCCGTACGGCAACACGGCGATCTACGACGTGTCGAGCGCGCTTCCGCCCGAGGCGTTCGCGGAGCCGCAGCAGCCGCAAGCCGGTGCAGGGCAGTACGCGCTCGCCGCGTTCGTGGGGTTGCTCTGCGCCTTGCTCATCGGCGGCGGAGGCTTCTTCATCTGGTACACGCGAACGACGGCCGAGCCGGCTCCGCCTCCCGCCGCGACGACCGCGCCCGCGTCGGCGGCGCCCGCGCCGACGAGCCCGTCGGTCGCCGAGCCGTCGCCTGCGCCCGCGCCTCCGCCGGAGATCGCGCTGCGCACGACGCCCGCGGACGCGATCCTGATCGTCGACGGCAAGGAGCTGCCGTCCGGGACGCGCTCGCTGCCGCGACCGCCCGCCGGTCAGACCGTCACGGTGTCCGTGCGCGCGCCGGGCCACGAGGACGCGAGCCTGCAGATCGACTACTTCACGACGGCGCCGCTCGACGTTGCCCTGAAGCCCGTCGCGGCCGCGCCCGTCGATCCCGCCACGCCGGAAGGCGCGTCTTCGGCGTCCTCGGCGTCGTCGGCGTCGTCGGCCAAGCCGCACGCGAAGCCGCGTCCCCGTGAGCCGAGCGCGCTGCCGGACAATCCGTATTGAACCTCCTCGACGCGCCTCGTCAGGCAGGGCCGTTTCGCTCTACACTGGCGGTCATGAAGAGAAGTGGGACGGTCGCCACGTCCTCGCGGGGAGGCCCCACGGCAGGCCCCTCGTCCTCGCGGCGCGCCAGGAAGGCGGGCCTCGCGCTCGCCGTGGCGCTCGCGTTCGCCGGAGCCTCCGGCGTGGCACGCGCGGACGAGCCGACCGCCGACTCGGCGGCCGAGGCGCGGCAGCAGTACGGCATGGGCACGCAGGCCTTCGCGCAGAAGCGCTACTCCGAAGCGGCCCTCCACTTCGAGGCCGCCGCGTCGTTCAAGGCGAGCGCGATCGCCCTCTACACGGCGGCGCTCGCCTGGGACCTCGCCTCGCGACCCGAGCGCGCGGCCGACGCGTACGTACGCGCGCTCGAGGTCTCCGGCCTCGACGCGAAGCAGACGACGATCGCGAAGGACCGCGTCAGCGCGCTCGAGAAGAGCCTCGGCACCGTCGTCGTGACGGCGCCCGAGGGCTGGAAGGTCCAGCTCGACACGCTCACGGAGGTCCACGCGCCGGCGCGTCTTCACGCCTCGCCCGGCGTGCACACGCTGAGCGTGCGGGCCCCGAGCAAGCCGATCGAGCGTCGCGACGTCTCGCTCGAAGCCGGGAAGGTAACGAGCCTCGAGCTCAAGGACGAGCCGGCGCCGGCGCCGAAGGTGGAGCCCGAGCCGGTCGAAGAGCCCGCTCCGCGCCCCGTCGACACGACCCCCGCGCGTCTTCGTGAGCCGTTCTGGACGACGATGCGCGTCGTCGGCGTCGGCATCGCCGGCGTCGGCGTCGCCGCGCTCGGCGCGGGCGTCATCCTCGGGACGAGCGCGAACGGCGCGAAGGACGCCTACGACGCGGGGCCCTCGCGGGCGGCGTTCGACCATGCTTCGTCGCTCGAGACCTGGACCAACGTGGCGCTCATCAGCGGCGCGGTGCTCGTCGCGGGCGGCATCGCGCTCGTCGTCGTTCCGCTCGGTGACAAGACCGACGGCGCCGTGAAGGTCGGCGCCGCGCCGGGCTCGGTCGTGGTCGGAGGCACGTTCTAGATGAGTCGTCTCACCCCCCGGAGCGGTATCGCATTGTGCCTCGCGGCGCTGGCGGTCGTCGCGGCAGGCGCGAGCTGCTCACTCGACCTCGACGAGTCGTTGATCGACAAGGCAAAGGACGCCGGCCTCGGCCCCAACGACGGCGCGGCCGACAACGACGGCGCGCCCGGAGACGGAGGCATCGACACGGGCATTCCGGTCGGTCCCGACGCGTCGGCGTGCGCGAAAGACGACGACTGCAAGACGAACCACGGGTGCCTGAAGGGCAAGTGCGATCTGTCGCGCAAGGCCTGCGCGTACGACGTATGCCGTCCCGCGGCGTGCAGCGCGTCCGCGTGCGACCAGACCAAGCGCACCTGCGGGACGGCCGCGCCGTTCAGCTACAAGGCCTCGCAGTTCACCGTCGGCGCCCAGCTCTCGTGCGGCAAGTGCGCCGCCGCGGTGCATCCGTGGCTCTTCGTCGTCACGCCGACGGGCGTGGTCGCCTTCAACGTCTCGAACCCGTCGAACCCGTCGCCGCCGCAGGCTCCGGTCGTCGGGCTCGGCTTCATCCCCAGCGCGCTCGTGCAGAGCGGCAGCCGCGTCTGGATGCTCGGCGGCGCGAGCGGGGCGGGGCCGAGCCGGATCCAGCTCGCGTACGTCGACGCTCCCGCCGATCCCTTCGCGACGAAGATCACCGCGCAGACGGTGCTCGCAAGCTACAGCCGCCCCGCCGAGGGGACGTGGCTCTTCCCGCGCGGCGGCGACTCCGCGCTCCTCGTGAGCCAGGCCGCGCAGTATCCGGCCACGCCGCTCGAGGCTCCGCTGGGCGAGCCGGCGTCGATCACCGCCACGGCCCTCTTGCCCCCTCAGAACTTCGGCCCGAGCGCCACGAGCGGCAAGCGTCTCCTCTTGAGCGCGGTGGTGGCCGAGGCGGCTTCGTTCGCGTTCATCGACAACGCCGGATCGGCCAACCCGGTCACCGGACCGACGGTCAACGCCACCGACGCGGGAGCGGTCAGCGTCCATCGCACGTTCGCGCAGAGCCCCGACGGCGCGATCTTCTGGGCGACCGGCGTCCACCAGAACCTGGGCCCCGCGGGCGTCATCACGCGCGCGGCGCGCGGCTACTTCCTCGTCCCCGGCGAGGCCGGCGCGATCACGGCGAGCGCCGGCATCGATCTCGAGGTCTACAACGGACCGGCGGTCGGCGCGAACGCGGCCATCTTCGGCGGCAATCAGGCCTCGGCCGCGATGCTCGACGCCAAGACGGCGATGATCGCGACGCAGGCGCACGAGAACGATCAGCAGACCGCCGTGCAGTTCGTCCGTCGCGATCCCCTCGCGCTCGTCAAAGAAGGGGAGGGGCCGCGCCGGCAGCTCCTGCCGGTGCCGATCGGTGCCTTCGGCGCCGCCGCGGCGAGCAACGGCGTCGGCTACCTCGTGGCGAACGATCAGGGCGGACCGACCCCCTCGGCGACGGTCTACGTCTTCGATCCCGGCTGCTCGCTCTGAGCGGCGAGGCCGCCCGGTCGGCCGGCGCGGCGTGGGCAGCCGTCTCCGCCGCCGCGCGGAAGCTCCGGCGCGCGCGCGATCAGACGAGATCGCGCGGGCGGCCCGCCTGGATCCACGGACCTTCGCGCTCCATCTGCTCGTAGAAGGCGCGCATCTTTCCGCGGAGGTCCGCGTCGAACGCGCGCGCCGTGTCCGGCAAGAGCCGCGCGCGCGCGCTGAGGTAGGCGTGCCAGTACGCGATCTGGGCCCGCTCCCACGCCTTGAGGTGCTGAATCGTCACCGGGCGCGCGGCGCGCCAGGCGTTCTCTGCCTGACGCATCGCGAGCCACGCGGGCCACGCGGCCTCCTCGCTGAGCGGGTGGACGCAGATCTCGCCCATGCGCATGTACGTCCCCGGCTCGAAGCCGTTGACGTTTCGGCAGTGCGGGCAGGGGACGTCGAGGGCGCGGTACGTGAACGGAACTTCGAGCGGCGCCGTGCAGTGCACGCACGCGAACGGACGCCCGAGCTCGGCGAGCGCGCGCCGGTAGAACGTTCGCCCGGCGTCCGACCAGATCTTGATGCGCGTCCGCTCGCGCTCCACCTCGAACCAGTCGCGGAGGGCCTCGCCCTTCGCGCGCTCGTAGGCGATCGCGCCGGGCGGCGCGCCCGCTTGCTCGAACGCGCCCTCGACCTGGGCGTTCCACGTCTCGTCGATCTTCGTCTCGAGCTGCTTCGCCCGGATCTCGATCGCGCTCCACGCGTTGCCCATCGGGAGCGGATCGAAGTTGGCCTGCTGGAGGAGCATGGGGCACCCCTCCTCGGCCTCGCGCATGATCTGGACGAAACGCTCGCGCACCTGCGCGAGGAAGCCGTCCCAGCGGGTGACGACAGCCGCGCTCATCGTCACTTCGACTTCGCGGAGAGCGGCGCGCGGCAGTACCGGCAGACCAGCGCGCCGCCGGCGGTCTGTTCGCCGGCGCTGTGCTCTCGCCCGGCGCCGCAGTTCGCGCACTTCAGCGTGTTGTGCATCCCCGCCGACACGCCCGCATCGACGTAGCTCGGCGTCGATGCGAGCGCGTTGGCGAAGATGTTCGCCGTCGCGTTGGGTTTCTTCTCGGAGCTCACCGGATGACGTCCAGCGCGATCAGAACGAGAGGTCGCCGTCGGCCGAGGGCGTCGCGAAGCGCTGCTGGAAGTGCGCCTGGAGCTCGCTGAAGCGGCGATGGAGCTCGCCGTTGTTCTTCATCGCGTTCTGGGAAAAATGCGTCGACCACCACGAGCTCGCGTTGCTCCAGGCGAGCGCGTTCATCCCGTAGCTCTGGAGGACCTGGTTCGCGTCGCGGCCCTGCTGCGCCGCGGCGCTCTGCGCCTCGAGGATCTCGACCCATTGCTCGAGCGTGATCGGCGGCCCTTGCGTGTCGGCGGCGCCGGGGTTGCCCATGCCCTGGACGCCCGCCGCGGCCGCGCTCGCGAACATGCCCTGACCCGACGTGCTGAACGCCTTGCCGTACTCGGTCGCGATCGTCGCGGTGGTGTCGCGCGACATGCGCGCCATCCACTCGTTCGAGACGGCGTCCCACTGCGCGCGGGCGATGCCGAGCTTCGAGAGGATGACGTTGATGTCGGTGCCTCCGGCGAGCGCGGCCTGCGCCTGCGCCCAGACCTGGAGGCTCACGCCCTCGTACGGCGCGAGCTCGCCGGCGAGCTCGCCGGTCGCCCGGTTCTGCATCGTCTGCATCGCGAGCTTCGTGTAGACGTTCATCTGCATCTGCGAGATGTCGCCGAGGTCCCAGCCGAACTTCTGCCGCTGTTGCGGCTGCGGCGCGTAGCGGTAGACCGTGTGGCGGAGCCGCTCGACCTGCTGCTGGTCGTCGATCGACATCTCCTGCCAGAGCTGGTGGTAGACGTCCTGCCGGCCCGCGGCCATCGCGTTCTCGAAGCGCACGCCGCAGATGAAGCGGTTCACGGTCTCCTGCACTTGGTAGAAGTGCGGCTCGTTCCGGATCCCGAACTTCTGGAAGAGCTCGTAGCGCTTCGCGCGGTCTTCCCACGCCTCTTCGATCTGCCGGTGCGCGGCCCACCACGCCTCGATGTCGTTGCCGAGGTCGAAGCTCGCCGCGTCGTCCTGCGCCTCGAGCGCGTAGTCGCGCTGGAAGTCGTCGCCGTCCGAGGCCTCTTCCTGCGGGGGCGCGGCCTCGGGCCACGCCTGCGCCTGACCCTGCTGCGGGTAGCCCTGCTGCGGGTAGCCCTGCTGCGGGTGGCCCTGCTGCGGGTAGCCCTGCTGCGGATAGCCCTGCTGCGGGTGGCCCTGCTGCGGGTAGCCCTGCTGCGGATAGCCCTGCTGCGGATAGCCCTGCTGCGGGTGGCCCTGCTGCGGGTAGCCCTGCTGCGGGTAGCCCTGCTGCGGGTAGCCCTGCAGCGGCTGGCCGTACGCGTCGACCGCGCCCTGCGCCTGGTTCGCGAGCTCTCCGGCCTTCTTCTTCATCGAATCGAACAGTCCCATCTCTCACTCTCCTCGGCATCCGTCCGGACGCCGCCGCGGCGCGCTCGCTCGATCACCCACCCTCCGATCGAGACGAAGCAGCGAGAGTACGCGCGGGCCCTGAGGTGTCTACGAGGAACCGCCGGCCGCGACCTCGGTTCGCACCCACGTTGTGCACACTTCTCGGCCTGGCTCCGCCAGCCTCGCGAGCTGTCGAGAGACTTGCGCCGCGCGGTCACATCGGGTTGCGGCCGCAGGGATCGCCCGCTACGGAGGGGCGGCGATGATGACGAGCTCGTTCCGACCGCCGCGGTGGCTCAGGAGCCCGCACCTTCAGACCATCGGCGCCGCCGCGCCGCTGTTCGCGCCGCCGCGTTCGCACTTCGTGAAGGAGGAAGAGACCCTGCGCGTCCCCGTCGGGACGGACGGACACCTCCACGCGCGCGTCTGGTGGGCGGCCACGGGAGCGCCCGCGGTCGTCGTCCTCCACGGCATCGCCGGCTCGAAGGACTCGCACTGCTGCGTTCGCGCGGCCGTGGCGCTCCACCGCGCGGGCTACCACGTCGTGCGCCTCGACATGCGCGGCGCCGGCGACAGCGTCGTCGACGCGCCCTCGCTCTACCACGCCGGGCTCACGACCGACCTCGACCTCGTCGTACGCCACCTCGCGGACGATCCGCGCATCGCCGGCGTCCTCGTCCTCGGCTTCTCCGGCGGAGGCAGCCAGGCGCTGAAGCTCGCCGGAGAGTGGGGCGAGGCTCCGCCCGCGGGCGTCCTCGCCGTCGCGAGCATCTCGGCGCCGCTCGACTACACGCGCGTGGCCGCGCGCATGGACACGCTCGTGTGCCTGCCGTACCGCTTCCACGTCCTCCGCGGCCTCGTCGATCGCGCGCGCGCCTTCGCGCAGCATCACCCGACGCGCGCCCACTACCGGAGCGCGGACCTCGACGGCATCAAGCGCTTCCGCGGCTACGACGGCTCGATCATCGTGCCGATGCACGGCTTCGATGACGTCGATCGCTACTACGAGGAGGCGAGCTCGGGACCGTACCTCGGCAACGTGCGCGTGCCGACCCTCCTCATCCACGCCGAGGACGATCCGATGGTGCCGATCGACTCCGTGCGGCCGTGGCTCGCCGGCGCGTCGAGCGCGGTCCGCGTGCAGCTGAGCCGCCACGGCGGACACATCGGGTGGCTCGCGGGGCTCGACGAGGCGAGCTGGATCAAGGGGTGGGCGACGCGCGAGGCGCTCGCGTTCTTCGGCGCGCACGCCCCCGCGCGCTTCGGCGAGCACGCCGCGTCGCCGGTCGTGGCCTGATCCGCGCGCGACGATTGAGCTCTCGCGCGCGAGGCGCTCGCCCGATGTCGTCGCGAGGCAACCGGCGCCGCGCGGATTGCCCTATGCTCCTGCCGTGCTCCTGCGATGGCTGCCCAAGGCCGCGTACGGCATCGTCCACGAGGCGACGCGCCACCTCTTGAAACGTCCGGTGGTCGGCATCGTCGCGGTCGCGCGGACGCCCGACGGCCGGCTGCTCCTCGTGCGTCGAGGCGACAACGGCATGTGGGGCCTGCCGGGCGGGACGCTCGAGTGGGGCGAGACCTTCGTGACCGGGCTCGGCCGTGAGCTCGAGGAAGAAGCCGGCGTGGTCGAGCACGAGGTCGTGCGCGTCCTCGGCGCGTGGTCCGAGCCGATGCGCGATCCGCGCTTCCACGCCGTGACGATCGGCGTCGCGTGCAACATCGCGCCGCCCGTGAAGCCGCCGAAGAACCGCCTCGAGATCCTCGAGGCGAGGCTCTTCGCCGACGCCGACGTCCCCGCGCGCCTCGCCTTCGGCGCCGAGGACATCGTGAAGGTCGCGCGCGACGGACCGAGCGGCGGCGTCCTCGAATAGCGGAGGTCGGCCTCGCGCGCTCCGGCTCGGCTCGCGGTCGGCGGCGCAGGGGAGAGCGCGCGGCGCTCGCGCTCGGGAGGCGCGTGAGGGGCGGGCGTAAGGGAGGAGGGATCCCGGGCGTTGTGAGCGGGACGTGGAACTTCCGGGCCGCGTCGTACGTCCAGGGGTTCGACGCCTCGATCGTCCCCACCGCTTGCCTTCCACGCGCTCACGCATGCCCCGCGTCTCCCGGCCCCTCCTCTGCGAGCCCACACGACCCTCCATCGGGAGCGGCGTGCGCGAGGCCGTCGCGCCGCGCGCCCTGCCGGAGGAGGCCGCGGAAATCGAGGGCTCCGCCCCGGCGCGCGAGGGCACCGACCCGTGCCCGACCTGCGGTAGCCTCCAGAGCGAGCCACGGCAGAGCTCGTCAGATCGTCGCAACCTCTCGTGCGTAGAAGGACTTTCGGGAGGCCCCGAGCCCGCGGACGCGTGCCTGCCCCTCACGGAGCGAAAGATGGATCGAATCGGCGAATACCTCGTGCGGCGCCTCATCGGGGAAGGCGGCATGGGCAAGGTCTACGAGGCGGAGGAGCGCCTCTCGAAGCGCCGCGTCGCGCTCAAGGTCCTCCGTCCCGAGCTCACGCGTCACGAGGATGGCCGGCGGCTCTTCCTGAACGAGATGCAGATCCTCGCGCACCTCGAGCATCCGAACCTCGTCCGGAGCCTCGCCTCGATGGAGACCGACGGGCAGCTCGTCATGGTCCTCGAGTACCTGCACGGGCGGACACTGCGGCAGGAGCTCACGCGGCGCGGCGCGCTCTCCTGGCCGGAGGCGCTCGAGCACGTCGCGCGGATCGCCGAGGCGCTCACCGTCGCGCACGAGCAGGAGCCGTCGATCGTCCACCGCGACCTCAAGCCCGAGAACGTCATGCTGACGGTCGCCGAGGGCGCCGCGGAGGACGCCGCCCCCGCGGGGCTGAAGGTGATGGACTTCGGGATCGCGAAGGTGCTCGAAGGGATGCACGGCACCAACACGCAGAGCATCGGCACGCTGCAGTACATGAGCCCGGAGCAGATCGACGCGCGCACGATCGACGCGCGCAGCGATCTCTACTCGCTCGGCCTCATGTTCTACGAGATGCTCTCGGGTGAGCCGCCGTTCTCGTCGGCGTCGCCGCGTGAGCTCTTGAACCTCCAGTGCACGGCGCCGGCGCCGCCGCTCGACGAGGAGGTCCGCCGCGGGCTCCCGCGCGGGGTCGAGGACATGCTCTTCGCGATGCTCGAGAAGAAGGCGGAGGACCGTCCGTCGTCCGCGCGCGAGGTGAGCGAGCGGCTGGGGCTCTTCCGCGCGGCCGGGGGAGCGGCGTCCACGTCCGGTCGCCCGTCGCGCGCCCGCGCTTCTCGCGGCGGTGACGAGCCGCGCGTGAGCGCGCCGCCGCCGACACCGCGCATGGCCACCGCGCCCGAGCGGCCCGAGGACGAGCGCGCGTCCGGCTCGGCGTCCGACACGAAGCCCTCGAGCGACGGCTCCCGCCGCGAGAGCGACGGCGCGCGCCGAGGGAGCTCTGCCGGTCGCCCTGGGAGCGAGGCCAGCCGGGAGCGCCCGCGCACCGACACGATCGCGCTCGTCGAGGCCAACGCGAGCAAGTCGCGCGAGCTGCCGACGTGGCTCGCCGTCATCGCGATCGTCGCCCTGTCGCTCGTCGCCGGGATGACGACCTACCTGGTGCGTCTGAAGACGGCGGGCGACGCGCCGCCGGCGGCGACGGCGAGCGCCGACGGGCGCTCGTCGGCGACCATCGGCCCTGACGAAACCCCGAACGCGAAGCGCTGACGGGGGACCGCGTGTCCACCGGAGGCGGGAGCCGGGAGCGTCCGCGCGCGGGCGCGGAGCTCGACGCGGTCGGCCGCGCGAGGCGCTTCTCGTGCGCGCTCGAGACGGGCTCGCCCGCGGAGCTGTGGTGCTTCGAGGCGAGCGACGCGGCGCTCGTGCGCCGACTCGCGTCGTTCGGCGACGCGGGCGTCGGCGGCTTCTCCGCCGGGTGGGGCGAGGACGACGACGGCGCGTTCGCGGTGCGGCGCGTCCCGACGAAGACCGTCGACGCGCTCGGCAAGGGCGAGCGGCTCGACGGGCTGACCGCGCTCGCGAAGGTGAGGGACCTCGCGCGCGCGCTCGCGGCCTGCGAGCGCCGCGCGGTCTTCCCCGGACCCTTGCGTCCGGCCGAGGTCGCGCTCGGCAGCCCCGGTCGTACCGACGCGTTCGTCCTCGCCGAAGGGTGGATCCGCGCGCTCGTTCACGGCGCTCACGCGGGCGCGGGGAGCACGAGTGGCAGCGCACCCTCCGCGCCGTCTCCGCGCTGGACGCCGCCCGAGCAAGCCGGCGGCGCGCCGTGGGACAACGCCGCGAACCGCTACGTCCTCGGCCTCGTCGCGTACCGCCTGCTCGCGGGCGCGCACCCGTTCTCGGGGATCGGCCTCCGCGACGCGATGCGCGCCGCCGAGACGCCGCCGCCGCCGTTCGACGACGCCATCGCGCGCGCGCTCAAGCCGGGGATCCAGAGCTTCGTCCTCGCGATGCTGGATCCGGATCCGTCGAAGCGCCCGCCGAGCGCCGACGCGATCGCCCAGCGATGCGAGGAGCTGATGCGCGACGCGTCGCCTCGGGATCGCGATCGCGATCGCGGAGAGCGTCGAACGTTGAGCGCGCCGCGCGGCGAGCCTCGGGAGCCGGACGCGCGCGGCGCGGAGGTCGCCCTCGCGGCCACGGCCTCCGGCGCGCCGCGCTGGAGGCGGATCGCGCTCGCCGCCGCGCCGATCGCGCTCGGCGTCGTGCTCGCCGGTGCGGGCCTCGCGGCGTCGCGGGACCCGGATCCGGCGCCGCCGCTCGAGAAGCGCGCGCTCGCGCGGGCGCCGCTCCAGAAGACCACCGCGGAGACGTGCGCGCCGTGCCACGCGCGGCAGGTCGCGGAGTGGTCCCGCTCGGTCATGGCGCACTCGGTGAAGAGCCCGCTCTTCGGCGCGCTCGAGAGCGTCGTCGAGGAGCAGGTCGGCCGCGACGATCGCTGCCCGAACGGCGCCGGCGTCCTCCGCAAGGCGTCGGGAGACGTGTGCCGCGACGACAAGACCGGGCTCACCCTCACCGGGACCGGCGGCGAGCACTGGTGCGTCAACTGCCACTCCGCCGGCGACAACCTCGGGTCGACCGTGCCCGCGTGGAGCGCCGGCTCGGGATCGGCTTCGCAACGGCCGCTCCGCGACGTCCTGACCCCGCAGGCGATGGAGGGGATCTCCTGCGCCGTCTGCCACCAGACGATCGGACCCGTGCACGGCGCGAGCGCGTATCAAGGCAACCCGACGTGGACCTCGCCGGTGACGGGCGCGGTCTTCCGGATGCGGCCCGAGGACGGCGTCGGCGTCCGCGGGATTGGTAACAGCGGCTACCTGCTCGACCCGAACCTCCTGCTCACGCCCTCGCTCGGGCGTGGCGGCCCCGGCGATCCGATCGTCCACCGGCGCGTGCCCGAGGACAGCGCGCGCTACCTCCGGTCGAGCGAGTTCTGCGGCGCCTGCCACGACGTCCGGCTCTTCGGCACCGACTCGATCGGCGCGCGCGATCGCGGCGAGCACTTCAAGCGCCTGCGCAACGCCTACTCCGAGTGGAAGACCTGGGCCGACGCCGAGCGCTCCGCGGGGCGCCAGGCCGCGAGCTGCCAGGACTGCCACATGAGCGCGTACCCTGGCGTGTGCGTGAAGGACGCCGGGCCCGACGTGAAGAGCAGCGCGCGATCGGCCGCGAAGGACGGTTGCCCGCCCGGCTTCCACTTCGAAGAGCGCGCGCCGGGCGACAAGGTCCGCGGGCTGATCGCGTCGTCCTCGACGGAGCCGCGGCCCATGAGCTCGCACTGGTTCACGAGCGTCGATCTCCCGCTCGCCTCCGAGTTCCCCGACGCCTGGGCCAACGAGACGACCCTCGACGCGAGCGGCGTCCCCGTCGGCCTCGAGGCGCGGCGCGCGCAGCTCCTCCGGCACACGTTCGCCTTCTCGATCGGGCGCGGTGCGCGCGTCGGCGCGCGGCTCGAGATCCCGATCGAGATCCAGAACGTCGGCGCGGGCCACCGCGTCCCGGCCGGCTTCAGCCAGGAGCGCGAGACCTGGGTCGAGATGACCGTCCGCGACGGGCGGGGCGACGTCGTCTACGAGGTCGGCAAGATCGCGAGCGACGACGCCGACCTCGCGGACAAGGTCTTCTTGCGCGTGACGACGCGCGACGACGTGAAGGACGCGAAGGGCCGGCCTCAGGGCGTCTTCGGGGCGGACATCGTCGACGGGCGCGACGCGCCGGACTGGAGCCCGAACCCGACGTTCGGCGGCACCACCTTTCGCGGCAAAGGCCTCGTCAACATGCAGAACGGCTTCCTCCGCTGCGTGAAATGCATCGGGTTCGTCGACGCAGAGGGCCGCTGCCAGGCGGGGCCGGGCCAGGGCAGGACGCGCGCCGATCGGTTCGACGACGGCGCCTACGATCTCGACACAGGCGAGTGCCGCTCGAACCTCTCCGGCACCAACGCGTTCTTCGAGACCTACTTTCCCGTCGGCGCGCTCGACGCCGATCGCGGCGTCGCGAAGGCGCCGGACGCGATCCTCGACCAGCGCTCCGCGGCTCCGGGAGTGGTCCTCCGCTACACCTACGAGATCGACGTGCCCGGCCGCGCCGGTCCGTTCACCGTCGAGGCGCGCCTCCGCTTCCGGCCGTTTCCGCCCTTCCTCCTCCGCGCGTTCGCCGACTACGAGGCGCGGAAGGCCGCCGAGGGACGGCGCCCGAGCGGGGCGCAGATCACGGCGGCGATGTTCGCGCGGAACCACCCGATCGATCTCGCCGAGGCGAGCGCGAAGATCGACTGAGATGAGCGCGGCCCACCCGTCGCCTTGGCCCGAGGTCGTCTGGGACGCGCCGATGCTCCGCGCGCTCGACGCGCGCGCACGAACGGAGATCGAGGCGGCGGGGCGCGTCCGGAGGCTCCGCGCCGGAGAGGTGCTCTTCGCCCCCGGCGATCCGGCCGACGCGCTCCACGTCGTGGCGTCGGGCGCGGTGACGCTCTCGGGGGTGCGGCGCGGCGAGGTCGAGGCCGCGATCATCCGGCGCGCGCGCGAGGGCGACGTGCTCGGCGAGGAGGCCACCGTCGCGGCGTTCTCGACGCGTCAGCTCGAGGCCCGCTGCGAGGCGGACGCGATCGTCGCCGAGCTCCCGCTCGTCGTCCTCAAGCGCGCGGCGACGCGGGCCGGCGGGGCGGAGCTGATGGCGAAGGTCGAGCGCGCGCTCCGGCGCGCCGCGGCGCTCGATCTCCTCCGGACGACGAGCTTCACGCGCGGGTTGCCCGAAGCCGATCTCGAGGTCCTGCTCGACGCCGCGCGGCACCTGCACGTCGCGCGCGGCGAGCACGTGTACCGCGCCGGAGACGTGGCCGCCGAGGCGTTCTTCGTCGCCGACGGCCTCGTCCAGGCGCAGAGCGACGACGAGGGCAAGCCGCGCGTCGAGGCGTACCTCGGGCGCGGCGATCTGTTCGGCGACGAGGAGCTGGCCGAGCGCGAGTCGCGCGCCGTCGCCGTCGTCGCAGGCGGACCCACGTGGCTCGTCGCCGTCCCGCGTGACGTGTTCGTGCTCGTCGCCCGGCGGAACGCCGGCCGGCTCGACGCGGCGCGACGCCTCCGGAGCGAGAGCGCGGCGGCCCTCGAGCGCCTCCGTCCCGGCGGCCAAACGACGGCGCACGTCTTCCGCGATCTGTACCGGATGCGCATCGCGCGCTCGCTCCTCGTCATCGATCAGGACTCGTGCATTCGCTGCGGCCACTGCGCCTGGAGCTGCGCGGACGCCCACGAGGACGGCGTGAGCCGGCTCGTCCGGCGAGGCGACAAGATCGTCGTCCGCGACGGCGCATCGGCCGACGGGCCGTCCGGCGGCGGCGGTACGGCGCCCCTGCTCGTTCCGAACAGCTGCCAGCACTGCAAGAACCCGAGCTGCATGATCGACTGCCCGACGGGCGCGATCGGTCGTGACGCGCGCGGCGAGGTCTTCATCCGGGAGGACCTCTGCACCGGCTGCGGGAGCTGCGCGAAGGCGTGCCCCTGGGAGAACATCCAGATGGCGCCGCGCCGTGACGAGGCGGCGTACCCGGCGGTCGCGGTCAAATGCGATCTCTGCAAGGGCGTCGACGGCGGCCCGGCGTGCGTCGCGTCATGTCCGACGCAGGCGATCACCCGGATCGATCCGAGCGCGGCGCTCGTCGAGCTCCGCGTGCCGGGGAAGAGCGCGCCGCCCGTCCTGCCCGAGCGCGTCGCCGCGTGGCCGCTCACGCTCGGCGCGGGGCTCGCCGGGATCGGGATCGCCGCGCTCCGTCTCGATCGCTGGTCGAGCGGCGTCCTCGCGGGCGCGCTGGTCCTTCTGCTCGTCGGCTACGCGCTCGGCAAGCGCGCGCGTCGCCCTCTCGCGAAGCTCCGCGGGCGCGCGCCCCTCTCGCGTTGGCTGTACGTCGGCCACCTCGCCGTCGGGGCGTTCGCGTGCGGCGTCTTCGCGAGCCACGTCGCGGGGCGCGTCCCACCGAACGCCGCCGGCGCGCTCACCCTCGCGATCGCGCTGGCGGCGATCACGGGCGCGATCGGCGCGGCGATCAACGCCTTCGCGCCGCGCGCCCTCTCGCGGATCGAGCGGAAGAGTGTCCTGCCCGAGGAGCTCGCGGCGCGGCCGAAGGAGATCGACGAGCGCCTCTTCGCCGCCCTCTCCGGCAAGAGCGAGCTCGTCAAGACGCTGTTCGTGAAGGCGCTCGGTCCGTACCGGCGCTCGGCGCTGGGGCCCGCGGCGCTGCTCCTGTCGCGGCGGACGCTCCGCGAGGAAGAGCGCGCGGTTCGCGCCCGCCTCGACGCGCTCACCGGCGGAAAGAAGGGCGACGCGCTCGCCGGGCTCGACGAGCTCGTGCGCCTCGTGGTCGAGCATCGCGCCGTGCGTGCGCAGCGTGTGGTCACCGCGACCCTCCGCGGATGGCTCGTGCCGCACCTGGCCGCGACGGCGGCGGCGATCGTGCTGACGGTCCTCCACGTGGTCGCCGTCACGACGGGGCCGCCGGCGATCGGCCCGAGCGCGGCGGCGCGCGGTCCGCGGACCGAGGTGCGGCCGTGAGCGAGCGCGCGCGGGCGAAGGCGCCGAAGGCGATCCGCACCACCGACGTCGAGCGCCCGCGGACGCTCGCGCTCTCCGCGCTCGGCGCGGCTGCGGGCGTCTCGATCGCGATCGCGGCCGACGGGACGCCGCTCGCGACGGAGCGGCCGATCGCGAGGCCGCACGCGAAGGTCGCGTGCGCTTCGTGCCACACGGAGGGCGCCGGCGCGGCGGCGGTGTCGACGGCTCCGGCGCTCGCCGCTTCGACTCCCGCGCTCGGCGCTTCGGCGCCCGCGCCGGCGGCCCACGTGGCAGCCGCGTGCAAAACGTGCCACGGGACCTCGCACGCCTCGACGCGGCCGGCGCACCGGAGCCTGGCGGCGAAGGGCGAGCTTACCTGCGCGACCTGCCACGCGCAGCACGCCGGCGCGCAGGGCGTGACGTTCGAGGCGGATCGCGTCGTCCGCTGGGGAGTGGGCAGCGAGATCGCGCTCGCGCCGTCGCGTCGGAGCGGCGTGACCCAGGGCGCGATCGCGAGCGGGACGACGGTGCCGCTCGTGTCGCTCGCGCCTTGCGCGAAGTGCCACGATCCGTCGCGCGCCGCCGATCCGATCGCGGCGTGCGTCCCCGCCGGCGCCCGCGCGCTCGCCGCGGCGGCGGCGGCGAGCGCAGGTGCCGGGAGCGGCGGCGAGCGTCGCCCGGACGCGCGGGAGCTCCGCGAGGTGCCCTCGCAGTGCTTCGACGAGCACGCGAAGCTCGGCGATCGCCCCGGCGCGTCCGGCGGCGCCGCGCGCGGACCCGTCTGCGCGTCGCAGCACACCGACGCCCGCTTCGTCGCCTGGGACGCCGCGCGCGAGATCGCGGCGACGACCGCGTGGGTCGCGCCCGCGACGAACGCCAAGATCCCCTGGACGCCCGCCGCCGGGGCGCTCGCCGGCGGCCTCGTGCTCGGCGCGGCCGCGACCGCCGTCGATCGCCGGAGGCGTCGCGCCGGCGCGGAGCCCAAGGCGAAGACCCCCGCGGTCCCCGCCGCGCGCAAGCGCCTGCCGACCGTCGATCCGACGACCTGCCTCGGCTGCTACGCGTGCGTCGATGCCTGCCCGTTCGACGTCCTCACGATCGACCGTTACGTCGCCGTCGTCGCCCGTCCGGAGGAGTGCTGCGGCGTGGTCCTCTGCGAGCAGGTCTGCCCGAACGGCAGCCTGCGCGTCGAGGACGGCGAGCCGATCGTCGACCGCCCGGCGACCGACGACGAGCTCGAGAGCCGCGACGTGCCGGGGCTCTTCCTCGCGGGCGACCTCACGGGGCTGCCGCTCATCAAGAACGCGATCAACCAGGGCGTGCGCGTGATCGACCGTATCGCCGCGACGCTCCCGCGGCGTTCGGCCGAGCCGCTCGACGTCCTCGTCATCGGCGCCGGGCCGGCCGGGCTGAGCGCGGCGCTCCGCGCGAAGGAGAAGGGGCTCTCGTGCGTCGTCGTCGAGCAAGCGACGGTCGCCGCGAGCATCAAGAGCTTCCCGCGCGACAAGATCGTCCACGATCCGCCGCTCGACCTCCCGATCGAGGGCGAGCTCTGGCTGCGGCAGGCGACGAAGGAGGAGCTCCTCGCGCAGTGGACGCGGATCGTCCGCGCCCGCGCGCTCGACGTCCGCGAGGGCCACCGCGTCGTCGACCTCGCGAAGCGCGACGGCGGCTTCGTCGTCACGGCCGAAGAGACCGACGCCCGCGCCGATGCCGCCGGGGTCGGATCTCGCGGCGATGATCGCGCTCCCGCTCCTGCGCGCAAGGTCGAGCTCCGCGCCGCGCGCGTCGTCCTCGCCATCGGCAGGCGCGGCACGCCGCGTCGCCTCGAGCTCGACGTCGAGCCCGGCGCCGAGGACCGCGTCCTCTACGCGCTGGCGGACGCGCGGAGCTTCGAGGGCAAGCGCGTCGTCGTGGTCGGGCTCGGCGACAGCGCGATGGAAGCGGCGCTCGCGCTCGCGCGCCAGCCGGGGACGTCGGTGACGATCTCCTACCGCGGCACGCGCTTCGCCCGCGGCAAGGCGAAGAACATCGCCGAGCTCGAGGGCCTCGTGGCCAAGCGGCGGATCAAGGTCCTCTTCGAGACGGTCCCGGTCGCGATCTCGCGCACGGCGGTCACCCTCGGCGGCACCGGCCCGCACGGCGGCCGGCGCAGCGTCGGCGCCGACGCGATGCTCGTCCTCGTCGGCGGCGTCCCGGCGTGGGACCTCCTGACGCGGGCCGGCATCCGGCGACCGCAGCGCCAGGACGGCGGGCCGTAAGGCGATCGCCCCCGAGGCGTTGAAGCGAGGTGGAGCCGGAGAACCTTCGCCGGGTTGACGCGTAGAAGGAGGTCGGAGCCCCCGCCATGAAGCTGAAAACCACCGCTATCCTCGCTGTTTGCGGCGTCCTGGTGTCCGCCGCGGGCGCCTTCGCGATCCCCGTGGCCCGCCCGGTCGCAGGCCCGGACCCCTCGGCGACGAACGCGATCGGCGTCGCGGCCGGCGAGGGCTGGCAGAGCGGCGCTCGGATCACGGCGGGCGACACGCTCCTCGTCGATGCCCGGCTCGGGCACGCCTCGCTGCCCAAGGCTGCCGCCGGCGAGACCTACCTCTTCGCGCAGGTCACGGCGTCGGAGGACAAGGCGGCGCCCTCGGCGGTCACGCCGATGAACCTGGCGATCGTCGTCGATCGCTCGGGCTCGATGAAGGGCGAGCGCATCGCCAACGCGATGAACGCCGCCGTCTTCGCGGTCGAGCGCATGCGCGACGGCGACAGCGTCACCGTGGTGAGCTTCGACACGGCCGCGCAGGTCGTCGTTCCGCCCACGCGCATCAGCGCCGGCAACCGCTCTTCGATCGAGTCGGCGATCCGATCCATCCGCCTCGGCGGCGACACGTGCATCTCCTGCGGCCTCGTGGAGGGCATGCAGCAGCTCGCGCTCACGAGCCTCACGGGCGACCGGATCAGCCGCATGATCCTCCTCTCCGACGGCGCGACGAACGCCGGCGTGCGCGACATGGCCGGTCTCCGGGGCATGGCGAACCGCATGCACGGACGCGGCGTGACCATCTCGACGATCGGCGTCGACGTGGACTTCGACGAGAAGGTCATGGCGGCGATCGCGAGCGAGGCGAACGGCCGCCACTACTTCGTCGCGAACTCGTCGGGGCTCCCCGCCGTGTTCGGCCAGGAGTTCGACGATCTCCTCGCGTCGGTCGCGAAGGAGACCGAGCTCGCGATCTCGCTCGCGCCGGGCGTCGAGGTCGCGGAGGTCTTCGACCGGAGCTTCCGCCGCGAGGGCAACAAGCTCATCGTCCCGTTCGGCACCTTCAGCGCGAAGCAGGAGAAGACGGTGCTGGTGAAGCTCCGCGTCCCGACGGATCGCGACGGCGATCAGCCTGTCGCCGACGTGAAGCTCGCGTTCCGTGACCTCGTGAAGAGGGCGGACGGCGCGTGCAGCGGCAGCCTCTCCGTCGCGGTGAAGGCGGACGGCTCCGAGCAGCAGGAGCTCGATCCGTTCGTCGCCGCGCGCCTCGAGCGGAGCCGCACCGCGCAGACGCTGACCGAGGCCAACAAGCTCTTCGAGGCCGGCCGCGTCGGAGAGGCGCGCGCGAAGCTCGCCGCGCGCAAGACCGACCTGAAGAAGACGGAGACGACCGCGCTCGCGTTCGCGGCGGCCGCTCCGAGCGCCGCGCCGCGCCGCTCCGCGCGCGGGCTCGATCGCGACTTCGCCGATCAGGCCGCCGCCGTGGACGAGGCCGAGCAGCACTTCGCGCCGGCGCCCGTCGCCGCGCGCCCCGCGAGCGCGGGCCCGACCGGCGGCTTCGCCGCGCCTCCGCCCGCGCAAGCCTCGCGCGACGGCAAGGCGCAGGTGCGCGCGAACCAGGAGAAGGCGTCGTCCTTCGGCTTCTAGTACCTGGAGGCCACGGGCCCGGCGGCTTCGACGAGCGAAGCGCCGGCACGCGCCGCGCGGATCAGTCGAGCGCGGGCGCGTTCGTGACCTGCCTCGGTCGCGGGACGCAGACGCTCCCCGTCGCGCAGGCCTCGTTCGCCGGATCCGACGCGGGTAGCGCGAGCTCCGCGGAGTCGTTCTGGCCCCACATCCAGAGCGTCGCGTCGTCCTTGATCGCGCCGATCGCTCCGTGTCCGGACCAGACGTGGCGGACGGGCATCATGCCCGAGATCGGATGCGCGAGCGGACGGCAGCCCGCCCCGCCGCAGCCCGCGTCCGGACCGAGCGTGTCGAGCTGACCGTACGGGCTCGCGCCCCAGCAGAGGAGGCGGTCGCCGACGATCGCGCACGGGGTCCCGCCGTGGAGGTCGAGGGCGGAGGCCTTGAGGGCCGGGACCTCGAGCGCGCGTGGATGCGGCGTCGACTCCGGAAGGCCCTGGCCGAGCCCGCCGTGCTCGTTGTCTCCCCAGCAGAGCACGACGCCGTCGGTCCGGCGCGCGCAGCCGACGCCCGCGCCGATGTGCACCTCGGCGATCCGATCGATCGGCAGCTCGTTCGACTCCGCCTGCACGTGCTTGGCGACCGGATCGAACGGGACGGCGCCGCAGAGGGGCGCGGAAGGATCCACGTCGTGGCCGAGCGAGCCGCGATGATCGGCGCCCCAGCAGAGGACGAGGCCGTCGGGCTTGGTCCCGCAGATCGCGTCCGGCCCGACGGAGATCTGCGCCATCTGCGGGACGCCCTGCACCTGGCGCGGGATGGTCTGCACGGCGTCGTCGGTCTTGCCGAAGATCTCGCACGTGTTCTCGCCCCAGCAGCGGACGAAGCCGTCGGATCCGAGCGCGCACGCGTGCGCGCCCGCGGCGGAGACGTCGACGACGTCGACGATGGCCTTCCGTGGCGTGAAGCTCGGCGCGAGGTCGGCGCGCGCGAGCTGACCCTTCGCGTTCGAGCCCCAGCACCAGAGGGCGCGCGCCTGGTCGAGCGCGCAGGCGAAGTCGGAGCCGGCGACGAGGCGCGTGACGTTCGCGAGACCGGCGACGGCCTCCGGGACGGCAGAGCAGGGGAACGTCCCGCACGAGGCCGTGCTCGCCGGATCGCGGCCGAGCTGCCCCACGTCGTTGCGTCCCCAGCACGACACCCTGCGATCCTTTCCGAGCACGCAGGCGAAGCCGTCGCCGACGGCGACGGTCGAGCGCGTGCCGCTCCCCGCATCTCCGCCGCCGTCGCCGGGCGTCGAGCCGTCGTCCGTCTCGCCGGGCGCTCCGTCTCGTCCAGCGTCGCCCTCCGGGATCGGCGCGCCGACGCCGTCGTCGCCGCCGCAGGCGTACACCAGGGACACCGCGAGGAGCGGGCCGACGATCGCCAATCCGTGGAGTCTGGACATTCGGACGATGGTACCGCGGAAGCCCCGCGCCGGGCGAGATGCTCGGGCGGCGGGGACGCGGCGAGTGTCCGTCAGGTGCAGCCCTTGCCGGAGCAACCCTTCATGCAGACCGCGCCGGAGGCGCAGGCCTGGTTACAGCCACCGCCCGAGCAGGTCATCTGGCACTTCGAGCCGGCGGCGCAGGACTGGTTGCACCCGCCGCCCGAACACTGAAGGTTGCAGTCCTGCCCGGCCGCGCACGCCTGCGTGCAACCGCCTTGCTTGCAGGTCTGGCCAGGCGCGACCGTGTACGTGCCCGCCGCCGTCGGGACCGCGGTGGGGATCGGCGCCGTCGGGATCACCGTCGGGATCGGCACCGTCGGGATCACCGTCGGGATCACCGTCGGGACCGGGACGGCGGTCGGTGCCGCCGCCGTCGCCTTCGGGGCGGCGGCCGTGGCGGCGGCGTTCGGTGCCGCGCCGGTCGCGGTCTCCGCCGGCGCGGTCGCGGTCGCGATCGTGGTCGTGGTCGGGGTGGCCTCGGCCGCGGGGCCCGTTGAGGCGGAGGCACCTGGAGTGGACTCCTTGGTCCCGCAGAGGTCGGCCGGGCCGAGCGCCACGAGGGTCGCAAGAGCGAGCGCAGTCTTCATGATCATCGTGTCCCCTTCGATGCGAAGCGCTGGAGCGTGGGTCGCTGACGCGGTCGCTCGCGAGCCACGCACCTCGCGAGCGACGGTCGACGCTACCACGTCGACGCGCGACCGAGGCGGCGCGGGCCGTGCGTCGGCGTCGCGCGACGGCGTGTCCACGCCCGCGGGCGCGAGCGAGTCCGCGGCCTTCGCCGAGGCCGCCACACTCCGGCGCCCTCGCCACAACGACGCCACACCGTTGCCTCGGTCGGGCGCGTCGCACGTCCGCCTTCAGCGGCTCTGCTCTGCAACGCGCGCGGATTCTCGTGCCGATCGTTGCAGGGTCCGAGGCCGGCATCCCGGGTGCTACGCCCCCGGCGCATGAGCGCAATGCAGTCTGGGTTGCGCGTGTCGGCTCGGGCGCGAGAGCGAAGGATCGCGCGCCGCGCGGCGCTCCCCCTGCTCGTGCTCGCGACGTCGGCTTGCTACCGCCCGGCGAACGAAGCGCGGCAGCATGGGAGCTGGACCTACGCGGTCGAGGCTCCGGCGGCGGGATCGCGCCTCTTGACCGTCGAGGCCACGTTCGACGGCGCGCGCACCGAGCGGCTCGGCATCCCGCGCGACTCGGTGCCCTGGGTGAAGGGCATGAAGGTCCGCGCCGGCGACACCTGGCGGACCGTCGAGCGGCGCGGCAACGAGTGGTTCGAGCGCTCGTGCAACTGGCGCTGCACGGTGAGCTACGAGATCGACCTCGGCGAGCTCGCCAAGGCGTGCGGGGACGAGGTCGACTGCGCTCGCCGCGTCGGCGACGCGACGCTCTCGCCTGCGCTTGCGTGGCTCGTGCACCCGGTCCCGCGGACCGACGTCCCCGTCACGGTGCGCGTTCACGCAAACGACCGCGCACACTTCGCGACGGGGATGCACGCAGCCGACGCGTTGAACGAGTCGTTCGCGTTTCGCTCGTTCGACCTCGACGAGGGCAGCTTCACGGCGTTCGGCCCGATGCGACGCTTCAAGATCGACGCGCCGGGTCGCGGCTCGAACCGCGCACGCATCGACGTCGCTGTCCTCGGGGACGCGCGCTACGCGATGCCCGACGCGACGATCCGCACGTGGATCGAGGAGTCGGCGAACGTCACGGTGCCGCTCTTCGGCCGCTTCCCGGTCGATCGCGCGACGCTCTTCGTCGTCCCTGCCAAGGGCGAGGACGAGGTCGTGTTCGGCAAGGTGCTCTCGCTCGCGGGAGCGTCGGTCGTCGTGGTCGTCGGCGATCAGATGGAGCCGAGCGCGCGACACAAGGACTGGGTGCTCGTGCACGAGCTCTTCCACCTCGGCTTCCCGACGTTCCGCGGCGAGGGCAGGTGGCTCGGCGAGGGCCTCGCGACCTACTACGAGCCGCTGCTCCGGGCGCGGGCCGGCTGGGCGACGCCGGCGGAGGTCTTCCGACAGTTCGCGCGGAACATGCCGCGAGGGCAGGGGCCGCGCGGATCGAACGCCGGGCTCTCCGCGCGCGACGACCTCGACACGATCTACTGGGGCGGCGCGCTCTTCTGCTTCGCCGCCGACGTCCGGATCCGCGAGGAGACGCGCGGGCAGCGGTCGCTCGACGACGTCCTCCGCGCTGCGCTCGAGCGGGGAGGGGACGCGACGCGCGTCTGGACGGTGCGTGACGTCGTCAGCCTGGGCGACGCCGTCACGGGGACGACCGTGCTCTCGGAGATGTACGAGCGGCACGCGGCGCGGGGTGAGCGCATCGACCTCGAGAGCCTGCTCGCGTCGCTCGGCGTCGTACAGGACGGCCGCGAGGCCGACGACACCCGGCCGCTCGCCTGGATCCGCCGTGGCATCGTCGACGGAAGGCGTCACGACGCCGTCGCGCGCCGGCCGTGAGAGCGCGCGCCTCCCAGAGCTCGGCCTTGGCGTGGCGGGAAAACGCCGTGTATCCCACCTCGAGCGACGTGCGCGCCTGACGGGCTCGCAAGGAGCGCCGGTCGGGCGCTCGCGTTCCCTCCGCGTCGACTATCATCGACCCGATGGCGGAACCTCCCCGTCCGCGACCCCAGCCTCCCCGTCCGGGCCCTCCGGCGTCGACGCCTGCTTCTACGCCGTCGCCGGCGAGCCGCGGCGCGCCGTCGTCGCCGCCGCCGAGCCGCGGCGCGCCGTCGTCGCCGCCGCCGAGCGGACGCCCCTCGATGCCGTCCGCGCTCCCGCTTGGGCGCGCGCCGTCCTCGCCCGACTCGGAGCTCACGATCGGCACGCCGTCGCGCGCCTTCGGGACGACGCCACTCCGTCCGCTCATCGACATCGCGCAGCCGCGCCTCTCGCTCGTGGTCGAGCAGGAGAACGGGCAGGCGGTCGGCCGCTCGGTCACTCACGAAGGCGACGTCTGCCGGATCGGGACGCACCCGTCGAACGACATCACGCTCGACGATCCCGCCGTCTCGCGCTTCCACTGCCGCCTCGTGCCCGATCGCGACGGCTGGCGCGTCGAGGACTCGGGCTCGCTGAACGGCACGCGGCTCCAGGGCCTGCAGATCCACAGCGCGGTGCTCCCGCCGGAGGCGCGCCTGTCGATCGGCAACTCGACGATCGCGATCCTCGGCGACGCCGCGACGTCGAAGGAGAAGACGCTCGTCCCGATGATGCCGAGCTTCGGCGCCCTCACGGGGACGGGGCGGGCGATGCGCAAGCTCTTCGCGCTCCTCGAGAAGGTCGCCGCGAGCGAGATCAACTGCTTCATCCACGGCGAGAGCGGCACGGGCAAGGAGCTCGTCGCGACGGAGATCGTCCAGCGCGGCGTCCGCGCGGACAAGCCGTTCGTCGTCGTCGACTGCGGTGCGATTTCGCCGACGCTCGTCGAGAGCGAGCTCTTTGGTCACGTGCGCGGCGCGTTCACGGGCGCCGATCGCGATCGCGTCGGCGCGTTCGAGGCCGCCGACGGCGGCACGGTCTTCCTCGACGAGATCGGCGAGCTGCCGCTCGAGGTGCAGCCGAAGCTCCTCCGCGCGCTCGAGCAGCGCGAGATCCGGCGCGTCGGCGAGACGAAGACGCGCAAGGTCAACGTGCGCGTCATCTCGGCGACGAACCGCGACCTCGAGCGCGAGGTCAACAAGGGGAGCTTCCGCGGCGATCTCTACTTCCGCATCGCGGTCATCACCGTGCGGGTCCCGCCGCTCCGCGAGCGCCCCGAGGACCTGCCGCACCTCATCCGCGCGTTCCTCGCGCAGCTCGACGCCGCGGGCAGCGAGGCGCTCTTCGGGGCCGAGGTGCTCGCGGAGCTCGCCACGCACGAGTGGCCGGGCAACGTGCGCGAGCTCCGCAACTACGTCGAGCGAAGCATTGTCCTCCAGACGGCGCGGCTCTCGTTCGCGCCGCCGCAGGGCGCGCCGGGCGTCGGCGGCGCGAGCGCCGCGGGCGTCGACGTGAACGTCCCGTACAAGGTCGCGAAGGAGGCGCTGATCGACGGCTTCGAGCGCGCCTACGTTCGCGCCGTGATCGCCGCTTGCGCCGGGAACATGACCAAGGCCGCGCGCATGGCGGGGATCGACCGGATGTACCTCCACCGCCTGGTGCAGAAGCACGGGAGCCGCGATCCGCTCGCGTCGAGCTCCGACGCCGATCCGCCATCGCCGAGGACGCCGCGCGAGTGAGCGCGGTTCTGCGGCGTCGGTCGAGCAGCGGAAGCCGGTCGAGTCGTCGTTACTCGGCGGCGTCGGCGCAGCAGCGGAAGCCGGTCGAGTAGTCGTAGTAGGCCGGCGCGTGCGCGGTCGTGCGGTAGTCGCAGCCCTCGCCGTTCTTCTTCGTGTCGAGGTAGTAGCCGCCGCGGAAGCTGCCGTCGGCGGTCCACTCGTGGACGTTGCCGACCATGTCGTGCACGCCGTAGGCGTTCGTGCAGCTCGCCGCGTCGCCCGTGCGCTCGACGGTGTTGTCCGTCTGGTTGGCGCGCGGATCGTTCATCGTGCGCCCAGTGCGCTCGCCGTGGTGGAGGACGTTCATCGGCGACGTGCGGTTCGTGTCGACGCACGCGCTCGCGACGCGCGCGTCGCCGTACGGGTAACGCGTGGTCGCCGGGCCCTTGCACGCGGTCTTCCACTCGTCGGCGCGGCAGAGGCGCTTGTTCGACGCCGCGCACGCGCGCTTCGCCTCGATC
The DNA here is from genome assembly GCA_019637225.1 of Labilithrix sp. Lineage (GTDB taxonomy): Bacteria > Myxococcota_A > Polyangia > Polyangiales > Polyangiaceae > Labilithrix. The sequence continues at coordinate 14,152 of JAHBWC010000076.1, read as the reverse complement.
ATCGAGATGTGCGCCTGCGGGACGACGCCCGGCCGAGACACGGCGCGGACGCGATGGCCGTTCGGCGCCTGGTGCGGGCTGAAGTCGGTCTCGGTGCCGTCGTCGTGGAGCTCGACGAGCGAGCCCTCGTACTTGTCGACGCAGGTCTTGCGAGACCCGTCGGTCCCGACGAGCGCCATGTTCGCCGGGCAGGGGCTCTTGTCGGTGATGCGCGCGATCATCTCCGGCATCCCCGCCGGCTCGGCGATCCGGAAGCTCCGCGAAGCGGATGAGGCGAGCGACGCGGCGCTGCCGGCGCTGATCACCGTGAGCGCGCCCACCACGCTCGCGGCGACCATCCAGCGGACGCGACGCGTGGAAGCCTGGGTCGGTGCCTTCGGGAGGATGCTCGTCGTCATCGGCGGGGGCCTTATCCACGATGGGTGCCACCGGCGCTACGCATCATGAAAGAAGCAATTTCAGAGACTTGCGTGGCGTCGGCGGCCAGCGCGGGAGGAGGCGAGTCCTCGAACGAGGACGGGGGTCTGCTGTGCGGTCGAGGCCTATCGGGCTCGGTCGTCGGCCTCTCGCCGAGGGGGACGGCTCCACGGGGAGCACGCGGCGCGAAGCGGCGCAGCCTACCCGCCCGAGAGCGCCTGGAGGATGAAGACCCGCGCGTCCGGCGCGAGCGCGTCGCCGAGGCGCACGCGGTCGTGGATCGGCTCCTCGCCGACGAAGATGTTCACGTGACGCCGAAGGCGGCCCGTCTCGTCTGCGATGTAGGAGGCGAAGCCGGGATGACGCCGCTCGAGCTCGTCGATCACCTCGCGGACCGTCGTGCCGGGGACCTCTCCTTCCGCGAGCGTCGGGAAGAAGCGCTGAAGATGACGGGTGAACGCGACGTGGGGCATCGCTCTCTCCTCCGGTCGTTCGCTCAGGCGAAGCGGACCGAATGGACCGGTGGGAAGTTGTGACCGACGTTCCGCCAGGTCTCCCCGCGGTCCTCCGAGATGTAGACGTTGCCCGTCGTGCTGCCGAAGCAGACGCGGTCGCCGCGCGCGTCGAGCGCGTGGCGGTAGACGACGTCATAGGCGTGCTCCTGCGGCAGGCCCTCGCGGAACGCTTGCCAGGTCGCGCCGCCGTCGACGGTGCGCGCGACGAACAGACCCGCGCCGACCGCCATTCGCTCGTCGTCGCCCTTCGCCGGAACGACCCACGCCGTCTGCCCGTCCCGGTCATCGGCCGCGACGGGGAACCCGAAGTGCACCGCGACGTCCGGCTCGCTGACGCGCTTCCACGTCTGCCCGCAGTCCTCGCTCGTGAACACGCCCGTGTGGTTCTGCTGCCAGAGGCGATCCGGATCTGCCGGGCACTGCGTGACGAAGTGCGGGTCGTGGCCCCACGCTGCCTCGGGGTTCGGGAGGTAGTCGTTGAGCATCCCGCGGTTTCTCCCTTGCCAGGTCTTGCCGCCGTCGCGCGTCTCGATGATGCCTGCGCACGAGACGCCGACGAAGATCCGATCCGGGTCGCGCGGGTCGACGACGATCGAGTGGATCCCGGGGACGAACTCGCCGTAGGCCATTGCCGCCGGCGTCCCGCCCCATTCGTTGCGGCTCGTCGCGTCGCCGGCGAACAGATCGCCGCCGCGGCTCTCGTGGCTCCAGAGCGGTCGGTTGAGCTCCCAGGTGTCGCCGCCGTCGCGGCTCGTGAAGAGGCCGCCGGGGAGCGTGCCGGCGTGGATCGTCCCCGGCTGTTCCTTCCCGCCGAACGCGAGCACCCAGACCTTCAGCAGCGCGGCTTCCTTGTACGTCGTCGGTGCCTCCGCCGTCTGGTCCGGCGTCGGCAGATGCTGCTCCACGAAGCGCGCGCCCTTCGGGTACGCGAGCTGCGTGAGGTTCTCCCACGTCGCGCCGTCGTCCTTGGAGCGCGACAGCTTCGGGCCCCAGTGCGCGTGATCCATCGCCGCCCAGATCGTGCCGTCCCGCGGGTCTCGCGCGGCGTAGCTGATGGACATTCCGGCGTGCGCGATGGGGCGCGGCGTCCAGCGGCCAGCCGTGCGGTCGAGGATGAGAGTGCCCTTGCGGGTGCCGAGGAGGATCTGATCGGACATGGCGGTGACCGGCGGCGACGCTATCCGATGTCACGCGCGCTGACCACGGACGCCGGGGTCGCCGCCCTGCCACCGCCCGCTTCGAGGACGATGCGCGACGTGCTGCTCGCGATCGCGCTCGTCAGGGGGTAAAAACGTAGTGGAAGTCAGCTGTCCACGAACCGCTGGATCGACTTCGGGGGTCAGGTCGCCATGCTCTTCGCTCGGAACGTGCTCGCTCGCGCGAGCGTCTTCGTCGCCTTCATCGCGCTCTTCGTCGGATCGAAGACCGCGGCGGCGGCGGAATGCTCGACGACAGAATCGGGGTACCCGTACACGCCACCCTCGATCACGAGCGTGAGCCCGACCTCGCTCGTCACCAGCGCGGGCTCCGCCGCTCTCACGGTGAACGGTCTCCTCTGCGGCGATCCGTTCAGCCCGGGCGTGAAGATCTTCTTCGTGAAGCCGGGGGCCGGCTCGCCCGTTCTCGTCGGGAGCGTCGCGAACGGAGCGACCTCGGCCAGCGTGACAATCCCCGCGGGACAGCTCGACACGCTCGGGACTGCCCGCGTCTTTGCCGCAGCGTCTGGCGAGGGAAACCTCATCAGTAACGATTTTCCCATCCAGATCACTCCTCCGCCTCCGATCCTCACGAACGTCAGCCCGAGCGTGGTCCTGCGAGGAACCGCCACGTCGGTCACGCTCAGCGGGACCAACCTCACGCCCGTCCAAACGTTCACGTTCGCGCCGCCGGGTGGCCCTCCGTCTTCGCTCACGCCCGCATCGGCTTCGGCAACCTCGATCACCGTCGCGCTCAACTCGACGCTCCTCGCGACCTCCGGCGCAGGGACGTTCACCCTCGCGACGCCGAACGGCTCGTCCACGGCGGGCATCAGCATCGTCGCGCCCGTGATCGCGTCGACCAACCCCACGAGCCTCCTTCGTGGCATGCCGAGCGTGACCCTGGCACTGAGCGGAACGAACTTCACGCTCGGCGGCACTCCCACCGTCCGGTTCACGCCTCCGGGCGGAACGGCGACGGTGGTGAGTCATGTCGGAACCCCGACGAGCATGTCGATCTCCGTCACGATCCCCTCGATGCTCATGACCACTGCCGGCGCGGCGTCGATCACCGTCCAGACGGGCGCCGCGACGAGCGACGCCGTCACGATCTCGATCGACGTGCCCTGCAGCGGGCACGGCACGCTGAACGGCACGACCTGCACGTGCGACGAGGCGTACAGCGGAGCGACGTGCGACGCGTGCTCGGCCGATCACTACAACTACCCGACCTGCATCGCATGCACCGCCGCCGGGACGTGCAGTGGTCACGGCACGTGCAGCGGCACCGGCGAGTGCGTCTGCACGAGCGGCTACCAGGGCACGGATTGCTCGACGGTCGTGGTCCCCGACGCGGGCACGCCCGACGCCGGGCCCGACGCGAGCGCCGGTGAGCCCGATGCGGGCACCCCCGACGCAGGCACGCGCGCGCCCGACGCGAGCTCGACGGATCCCGATCCGAGCAACCCCGGCGGCGTGCCTCCGCCGAGCGGCACCGCACCCATCACCGTCGACGGTGGCGACGCTAGCGGAGACACGAACGACGACGAGGGATGCAACTTCATCCATCCCTCGCGTGAACGTCAGCCGCTCGCGATGATCGCGGTCCTCGGCGTGATCGGCTTGCTCGCCGCGCGACGTCGCCGGCGCTGAGTCGGAGAGCGGATCGGGCTGTCATCGGGCGGTGAGCGCAGCTCGCTCGACCCCAAGCCACCTCACTCGATCCGACGCATCAGCGCGGCCACTTCTCCATCACGCGCGCGCGAGCTCGCCGCGAGCGCATCGAGCACGCGAGCGTGATCCTCCGCCGATCGATTCTGGCTCATCTTGACCTTCGTCTTCACGTCGTCCACGTGGACCGTGAAGCCCACGATCGCGCCGCGTAGCTCGGCGAGGAACGCAGGCTCCGGCAGCGCCGTCGACCAGCCTCCCTCGGTCTCGAAGGCGCGCGCCATGTCGTCGAGCTGCGCGCGGAGCCCGTCGTCGTCGAGGCGCTCGAGCCGTCCGCGGGCGTGGACGACGGCGTAGTTCCACGTCGGGACCTGCAGAGCCGGCTCGGCATACCAGGCCGCGGAGACGTAGGCCTCCGGCCCGTGAAAAACCACGGTGACGGCGCCCTCAGAGAGGACGTGCTTCGCGATCGGGTTCGCGCGTGCGACATGGCCGGAGAGGCGCAGCGGCTCCTCGTGTGCCACGAGTAGCGGCACGTGCGCGACCTCGAGCTCACCGTCGATCTGCGCGATGACGGTCGCGAGCGGGTGGGTCCGCATCAAGGAGAGCGTGAGCTCGCGGTGCGCAGCGCCGTCGAAGGTACGCGGGAGGTACATGCGCGGCTCCCTAGCCGTACCGTCGCGGCGCCGCGACTGTGACCCGCCGTGCTACTTGACGGCCGGCGCGTCGGGAAAATCGACGATCGGCCGAACCTCGAGCGAAACCGGAACCTTGCTCTCGGGGCTCAAGAACCCCGACGCCATGGCGAGCGCGTCGTCGAGGTTCTCGGCCTCGAAGATCGTGTACCCACCGAGCTGCTCGCGCGTCTCCGCGAACGGCCCGTCCGTCATGAGCCGCTTTCCTCCCTGCATCCGGAGGGTCGTCGCCGTCGATGTGGGATGGAGCGGCGCGCCGCCGAGGAGCTTGCCGCTCGCGACGAGCTTTTGCACGTGCGGCGCGCAGAGCGCCATCTGCTCTGCTTGTTCCACCTCGCTGAGGTTCATCCAGGCCTTCTCGTCGAGATACGTGAGGAGCATGTATTTCATCGTTTGCCTCCGACCCTGGATCGAACGGCGAACGCCCCGATCGACAGCGGCCACGAAAAAAGATCAGATGCCTCGGTCATGGTCGACGCCGAGAGCTCTGCCGTAGACGGCCTGCACCGCGCCCTCGACGCACTCTATCGCAACGAGTGGGGGCGCATCGTCGCCACCTTGATCCGGCTCGTCGGAGACTTCGACGTCGCGGAGGAAGCGGCGGCGCAGGCGTTCGAGGCGGCGCTCGACCAGTGGACCACGTCGGGCGTGCCCGAGCACCCGCGGGCGTGGCTGATCCAGGCGGCACGCAACCGTGCGATCGACCGGATGCGGCGCCGGCGCAACTTCGAGAAGAAGGTCGAAGAGCTGGCGGTCGTCTCCGAGACGAGCCTCGGCGAGCCCCACGATCCGGACGTCATCCCGGACGACCGGCTCCGTCTCGTCTTCACCTGTTGCCATCCCGCGATCGCGCTCGAGGCGCGGGTCGCGCTCACGCTGCGGACGCTGTGCGGGCTCGAGACCGAGGAGATCGCGCGCGCGTTCCTCGTCCCGGTACCCACGATGGCCCAGCGTCTCGTGCGCGCGAAGCGCAAGATCGCGGACGCGAAGATCCCGTACGAGGTCCCTGCGACGAGCGAGATCGCCGAGCGGCTCGATGCGGTGCTCACGGTCGTCTACCTCGTGTTCAGCGAGGGCTACGCGGCCACGCGCGGCGAGTCGCTCGTGCGGAGCGAGCTCTCCGCCGACGCGATCCATCTCGGGCGGATGCTCCGCCAGCTCATGATGCCGGAGCCTGCCGCCGAGGCGACCGGGCTGCTCGCGCTCATGCTGCTCCACGACTCGCGGCGCGAAACGCGGCTCGACGAGGCCGGCGACGTCGTGCTGCTCGAGGACCAAGATCGCGCGCGCTGGGACCGGAGCCGGATCGACGAGGCGCTTCCGCTCGTCGACGAGGCGCTGCACCTCGGCCCGGGCGCGTATGCGCTGCAAGCTGCGATCGCCGCCGAGCACTGCCGCGCGGCGCGCGCCGAGGACACGAACTGGCGGCGCATCGTGGAGCTCTACGACCTGCTCCTCGCGCTCGATCCGTCGCCGGTGATCTCGCTGAACCGCGCCGTCGCGGTCGCGATGGGCGAAGGCCCTGCCGCGGGGCTCGCGCTCGTCGACGCGCTCGCGAAGGACGGCGCGCTCGAGGACTATCACCTCTTCCACGCCGCGCGCGCCGATCTCCAGCGCCGTCTCGGCTCGAAGGAGGACGCCGCCCGGAGCTACCGCCGAGCCCTCGAGCTCGTGGGCAACGACAGCGAGCGCCGCTTCCTCGAGCGCCGCCTCCGCGAGCTCGGCGCGCCGGCCGGCTGATGCAGTCCTCGCCGTCCGCCACCTGCTGGGTCCCCGAAGCGCGGCAGGCGCCCGCGCCGCGATCCGGTGCGGAGCGCCGTAACGGGGAGCGCCCCGCCGGCATCTTCTTCGCATCACCTCGAACTGGAGCGAACGGACATGAACCTCGACCTCGAAGGAAAGCGTGTGTTCGTCTCGGGATCGACCGCTGGAATCGGCCTGGCCGTCGCGAGCGCGCTTCTGCTGGAGGGGGCCAGCGTGATCGTGAACGGTCGGACGAACGCCCGCGTCGCGGCGGCTGTGGAGCGCCTCCGCACGAGCGGGATCCCTGCCTCCAACGTGCGCGGCGTCGCCGCCGACCTCGGCAGCGCCTCGGGCATCACCGAGCTCCTGCGCGAGGTTCCCGAGGTCGACATCCTCGTGAACAACGTCGGAATTTTCGAGGCGAAGCCCTTCGGCGACATCACCGACGAGGAGTGGCAACGCTTCTTCGATGTCAACGTGCTCAGCGGTGTTCGCCTGTCACGGGCCTACCTGCCTGGCATGCTCGCCCGCAACTGGGGCCGCATCATCTTCGTCTCGAGTGAGAGCGGGCTCCAGATCCCCGCCGAGATGATCCACTACGGCGTCACGAAGACAGCTCAGCTCGGAGTCGCACGCGGGCTCGCCGAGCTGACCGCCGGGACGAACGTCACGGTCAACTCCGTGCTGCCCGGCCCCACGAAGAGCGAGGGGGTCGGAGACTTCGTCGCGGGATTGGCCGCCCAGCAAGGCAAGAGTCCGGGCGACGTCGAGCGCGACTTCTTCCGAACGGCCCGGCCGACGTCGCTCTTGCAGCGCTTCGAGACCCCCGACGAGATCGCGGCGGTCATCGCGTTCGTCGCCAGCCCGCGCGCATCGGCGATCAACGGATCGTCCCTGCGCGCCGACGGCGGTGTCGTGCGATCGATCGCGTGACCGGAGACGTCGCTGCCGCACGCGCGCAAGGCCGTGAACGGCTGCGTCTCGGACAGCGAGCGAGTCGCGCTCGCGCTCGAGCTTGCTCGAGAGCCCACAGGGTCGAAGACGGGCGATGGGGCGCGCAGACGCGATCGCCATCGCCATCGACGCGCTCCGCTTGACAGCGAACAGCGCGGAGGTCACTGTCTGTTCGTTCTTCTTCGGAGGAGCCGCGCGGCCTTTCGCCCACCTTGGGTGACGCGCGTTAGAAATATCACCCTAAGCCGTTGGGACGACCGAGACGCTCCGTGGTGGAGCTCTGCCGGTCGGTGGCCAAAGCTGACCGGTGGGCGAGAAAGGTCTCGCCCCATGCCCACGTCGACCTCTTCGCGCTCCCTCGAGCTCGACCGTATCGCCACGATCGCCGTCCGCGCCGGACAACCTCGGCAGGACGCCTTCGACGCCGTGACGACGCCGATCGCCTGCACGGCGACCTACGCGTTCTCGTCCAGCGCCGAGCTCCGCGATCACTTCGAGGGTCGCATCACGCGCGACGAGTACGGCCGCTACGGCAACCCGACGGTGCGCGCCGCCGAGCAGAAGCTCGCGGCGCTCGACGCGCCCCGTGCGACGGCCGGCAGCACCGATGCCGTGCTCTTCGGTAGCGGAATGGCCGCGATCACGAGCGCGCTCTTCGCGCTCCTCAAGCAGGGCGACCACGTGATCTTGCCCGGCGAGGGCTACCGGCGCACGCGCGCGTTCGTCACGAACCTGCTCGCTCGCTTCGGCGTGACGAGCACCGTCGTGCCTGCCGGCGACGCCGAGGCGCTGGCGCGCGCGATCGAGCCGCGCACGCGCGCCATCCTCACCGAGTCGCCGACGAACCCGTACCTCCGCGTCGTCGATCTGCCGGCGCTCGCCGCGCTCAAGCGCCGTCACCCGCGCGTGAAGCTCCTGGTCGACGCCACGTTCGCGACGCCGGTGAACCAGCGGCCGCTCGAGCACGGCGCCGACCTCGTGATCCACTCCTGTACGAAGTACCTCGGCGGTCACAACGATCTCCTCGCGGGCGTCGTCGTCGGGGATGAGGCGCTCGTCTCGCTGATCCGAGAGGCGCGCGACGTGCTCGGCGGCGTGCTCGATCCGCACGCGGCGTATCTGCTTCTCCGCGGCCTGAAGACCTTGCCGCTCCGGGTCGAGCGGCAGAACGTCACCGCGCTCGGGATCGCCCGCTGGCTCGAGACGCAGCCGGGGGTCGAGCGCGTCTACTATCCGGGCCTCGCGAGCCACCCCGATCACGAGGTCGCGAAGCGTGTCCTCTCCGGCGCCGGCGGCGTCGTGAGCTTCGTGCTTCGCGCGGACCTCGACACCACCGCGCGTGCGCTCGATGCGTGCCGCCTCGCGACGATCGCGCCGTCGCTCGGCGGGGTCGAGACGCTGATCGAGCAGGTCGCGCTGATGTCGTACTACGGCCTCGCCCCGGAGGAGCGCGCCGCGATCGGGATCGCCGACGGCCTCGTCCGCCTCTCGGTGGGGCTCGAGGATCCAGCGGACATCCGCGACGACCTCGCCCGCGTCCTCGAGGTCGTGCGGAGCGCGTCGAAGCGCGCCGCCGCTGGCGCGGACGTCGACGCTGGCGCAGACGCGGTCGCGCGCGACGCAGTCGCGCGCGAGTCCGCGACGAAGGCCGGCTCGGCCACGAAGGAGGCGCGCCATGCCGTTTGACGCGAACGTCTTCGTCCTCGGCACCGGCGTCGTCGGCGGCGCGCTGCTCGAGATCCTCCGCGGTCCGCTCGCCTCGCGCGTGGGCGTGCTCGGCGTCGCGAACTCGCGCGGCGTCGTGCTCTCGCCCGAGGACAGGCCCGACGCGATCCGGCCCGACGAGCTCGCGGCGCTCTTGGCGCGCCCGCGCGGCGCGGCGAGCCCGCGAATCGAGGACGGCGTGCTCGATCGCGTCGCTGCGCTGAACGGCGTGCTCGTCGACGCCACCGCCGAGGAGTCCATCGGCGAGCTCTACGAGCGCGCCCTCGCGCGCGGCGTTCACGTCGTCACCGCGAACAAGAAGCCGATCGCCGGGCCGTTCCTCTCGCGCGAGCGCCTCTTCGACGTCACCCGGCGCGCCCGCCGCGCGCGCCTTCGCTACGAGGCCACGGTCTGCGCGGCGCTCCCGGTCATCGGGACGCTCGGCGATCTCGTCCGCACCGGCGATCGCGTCCGGCGCATCGACTGCGTGCTCTCCGGGACGCTCGGCTTCTTGTGCAACGAGCTCGCGGAGGGGACGCCGCTCTCGAAGGCGCTCGCGGTCGCGCGCGAGCGCGGCTTCACCGAGCCGGACGCGCGTGAGGACCTCGGCGGGGCGGACGTCGCGCGGAAGGCGACCATCCTCGCGCGCGAGGTCGGCGCTCGGCTCGAGACGACCGACGTGGTGCTCGAGCCGTTCGTCCCGCGCGAGGTCCTCGAGGTGTCCTCGCCCGAGACCGTCGAGCGCGAGGTCGCCAAGCTCGACGCCGGCTTCGAGGCGCGCGTCGAGCGCCTCCGCCGTCGCAACGAGAAGCTCGTGTACCTGGCGCGCATCGACGTCGACGATCGCGGCGCGGTCTCGGCCTCGGCCGGCCCGGTGGCCGTGCCGGCGACGCACCCCGCGGCTCAGCTCCAGGGCGCGAGCGCCCTCGTGGCCTTCACGACGGCGCGCCACGCGCACGATCCGCTTGTGGTGCGCGGCTCGGGCGCCGGCGGCGCGGTGACCGCGTCGGCGCTGCTTGCCGACGTCTTCGCCGCCGCGACCTGACGCTCCGCGGCGGGGCGGAGGTCTGCAAGGACGCGGGGCGAGTCACACCGGAACACGACTCGCCCCGCGCGACCGTCACCTTCTACGGCGAGCGGGCGCAGCGGAAGCCGAGGGCGATGTCGCGAGCATCCGGCTCGTACTTGTACCGGTAGCCATTCGCAGCTCCGCTCGTCGGGTTGAAGTAGCCCCCACCGTGGGCCGAGCGGGCGCCGGCGTCGGCATTGCCGACGCAGTCGACGCAGGGATCGACGTACGGATCGATGTGGATGTCTGCGGCCCACTCGAAGACGTTTCCCGTGAGATCGGCGTGGCCCCAGCGGCCATCGCCCTTCGGCGATCGGCTCCCGACGGCGTTCGGAGCGGAATCGGGCGGCGCACCGCACGCGGCGAGGTTGGCGTGCGAGCAGTCGACCGTGGTGCTCGTCGGCGGGCTCGACCACGGATAGACGCGCTGCTGGTCGCCCCCGGCGCCGGCGTAATCGAGCTCGGCCTCGCTCGGCAGGAAGCCGCCGTCCGAGATGCAGAACGCGGCGGCCTCGACCCAGCTCACACAGTTGATGGGGAACGTGTCCTTCGCGTTCGGTGACGACGACCAGGTCTGGTAGCTCGGGTGGCAGGACAGCCGCGCGCCCCACTCGAGGAGTGAGCCCGAGAGCGCGGCCGAGAGCGTGGGGTCCCAGCCGGCCTCGAACGGTTGGCCTGGATCGGCGGGCGCCCGCGTGAGCCCGCGACCGGCGCTCAGGTGGCCGTGCTTGCCCGAGCCCGCCGCGGGGCGCCAGCCCGCCGTCGCGACGGCGTCGACGAAGCTGCGAAAGCGGCCCACCGTGACCTCGAACCGATCGAGCTCGAAGGAGCTGACCTGCGCGGGATGCGTCGGATCGAAGAGGATGACGCCGTCGTGCCCACGCTTGTAGACGCCGCCCTCGACGCGCTTGCTCGTGCAGCAATCCTCGGCCCCGCTCGGGCCGCAATCCGACCGGCCAAGACCAGGCGCCGCGCAACTCGGCGGCGGAGCCCCTCGCGGCGCGTCGGAGGTCGCGTCCCGTCCGACGACGTCGCCGTCGGGCGCCGCCGCCTCGCCGCCGCCTTCCGGACTGGTCGGCCCCGGACCGCTCGGGCCCGAGCCGTCGAGGCCATCGGTATCGACCAGGAGCGAGCATGCGAGCCCGGCGTAGGCCACTCCGACGATCAGCCCTCGGACGAGGGCACGACGAGGCATCGTTCCCATGTTGCCACAAGGCGGGAGGACCTCCGGATACTGAACCTCTTCGCAGTAGGGCTGAGCGGATGTATCGTAGAAGGGATGGCTGCCGGTTCGCGCTTCGCATCACGGCTCGCTCGGCTGGCGCCGACGTTGAAACCTCTCGCGCCGCCCGACCGAGAGAGCGCGCGCGGCGGAGGCCCCGCGTCGTCGGACGCGGCGGACCCGACGCCGCCGATGTTCGCCGCTCCGCTCTTCGCCCCGAGGGCGCCGTCGGCCGGGCTCGTCGCGCCGGCGCCCGTGCCGCCGCCGCCGGAAGTGAGCGCCGCGGGCTCGGACGACGGATCGGTGCTCGCCGATCTCCGCGCGCGGATGGAGGCGATCCTCACGCGCACGCGCTCCGAGCCGAGACGGGAGCCGCCGCGGGTCGACGTCGCCGAGCTCCCGTTCTGCGTCGAGGACACGCCCGCGGGGCCGCTCCACGTGCGCACCGTGCGCCACGGCGGCGAGCACCGGATCGGGCGCATCCCCGTCGCGCCGGCCCGCCGCGCCGCCGCAGATCTGCTCGCGCTCCTCGCGCTCGATCCGCGCCTCGCGGCGTGCGATCCGGCGCGCGCGCTCTACCTCGACACGGAGACGACCGGTCTCGGTCCCGGCGCCGGCACCGTCGCGTTCCTCGTCGGCCTCGCGTGGTTCGATCCGGGCTCGTCCGGCGTGGCGCCCGCCCTCGTCGTCGAGCAGCTGCTCGTCCGGCGCCTCGGCGAGGAGGGCCCGGTGCTCGCGCGCATCGCCGAGCGCATCGCCTCGGCGTCGATGCTCGTCACGTTCAACGGCAAGAGCTTCGACATGCCGGTCCTCCGCACGCGCTTCGTGATGGGGCGCATGGAAGTTCCGATCGAGCCGCCGCACTTCGATCTCGTGCACGTCGCCCGGCGGCTCCACAAGGCGCGCGGCGTCGGGGCGTCGCTCGGCGCCGTCGAGCGCGAGGTCCTCGGCTTCGTCCGCGAGAACGACGTGCCCTCGGGCGAGGTCTCGGCGTGCTACCTGCACTTCCTCCGCACGGGCGATCCGCGCGCGCTCCTCGGCGTCGTCGATCACAACGCGTGGGACGTCGTCTCGATGGCGGCGCTCGTCGGCCTCTACGGCGAGCCGCTCGAGGGCACGCAGCTCGAGGCCGGCGATCTCGTCGGCGTCGCGCGGACGCTCAAGCGCGCCGGCTCGGCGGATCTGGCGTTCGAGGTGGCCGACGCCGCCGTCGCGCGCGGAGCCGGCCACGACGCGACCCGCGCGCGCGCCGAGATCGCCAAGGCGCGCGGCGACAAGGCGCGCGCGCTCGCCGACTTCGAGGCGCTCGCCGAGTCGGTCGACGACGCGAGCGTGCGGCTCGAGCTCGCCAAGCTCTACGAGCACCACGCGAAGGACGTCGCGCGCGCGCTCGAGCTCGTCGAAGCCGGGACCGGCGAGGCCGACGCGTCGCGCTCGCGGCGCGAGGCGCGGCTCCGCCGGAAGCTCGAGCGACAGGCCACGCGCCGGCTCCTCTAGGAGACCGATCCGCCGAGCCCGAGGTGCGCGAGGCCCGGAAGGACGACGTCGCGGACGGCGGCATCGATCGCCGCGGCGCTGTCGGCAAGAGAGAGGTGCCCATGCGCGGGGACGCCGGCGGGAGGCAGATACGGATCGGGCTTCTTCCACTCCGCGACGTTCACGGCGATGAGCTTCGGCGCCCACGCACGGAGCGCCGCTCTCAGGCCCGGTCCGACCGCGCTCGAGGCGAGGTGCGCCCAGCCGAGGCGGGCGTGATCGATCTCGTCCTGGAGGTGGAACCGGTTCGCGGCGATCGCGGTCGGCGAGCTCGCCACCTCCCACGACGACCGGATCCACTCGGAGGCGATCGACTCGTTGATGCAGCACATCCCGAGCGTCGTGAGCGCCACCTCGAGCGCCTCGTCGCCGGTGCCGAAGTCGGGCAGCCCTTCGTAGCGGGGCGCGGGCGCCTCGACGGGCGCGTCGAGGTAGCGCGCGGCGAGCCGCACGCAGAGCTCGGCGTGGCGGCGCTCGTCGTCGACCGCCTTCACCGCGAGCGCGATCACGGCGTCCGCGGCCGAGGCGCCGCGAAGCCGCGGGAGGAGCGCCTCGAAGGCCACCGCCACGCCGAGCTCGGCGGCGGCGCGGTGCCGCCAGTGCAGGGCGATCGCACCGCGCGTCGCCGGGTCGAGCGACGCCAGCGTGTCGTCCTCCGGGAGCTCGAGGTACTGCCTTCGCAACGCGAGGACCGGCGCTACTTGATGAGCGCGCAAGGGGGCGTCGGTCGCTCCGACCCGTCGGGGCACTCGCCGGCGTCGGCGGGCTCGCCGACGGCTCCAGCCTCCCTGGGCGTGAACGACGAGCGCGCGTCCGCGTCGACGCGGCTCGAGGCGTCGAGCTCTTCCGATGTGGGCTCGTCGCTCGTCGGCTCCTCGCGGCCGCCGCAGGCGACGATCGCCTGCGTCAGCGAAGCCCCTGCGAGGACGACCGCAGAGAAGAGGGGGGAGCGTCGGCGGGGCATCCGCGGAGAGCCTAGCCGACGCCCGGCGCGAGTCGAAGCGAATGCTCGCCGAGCGCGGTTGGGCACGGAAGGCGCCGCGCCCGCGCGAAACGAGCGCCGCGGGCCAGCGCGCTGGATCGACGATCGCCTCTTTGGCCGCCGAAGTGATAAATGCTCCGCCATGGCCGAGGCTTACGATCCGTCCGTCATCGAGCCCAAGTGGCAAGAGTTCTGGGAAGCGAACAAGACCTTCCGCGCGCCCGCGCGCGCCGCGGGATCCGCGCGCCCGAAGAAGTACGTGCTCGACATGTTCCCGTACCCGTCGGGCGCGGGGCTCCACGTCGGTCACCCCGAGGGTTACACCGCGACGGACATCGTCTGCCGCTTCGAGCGGATGCGCGGCACCGACGTGCTCCACCCGATGGGCTGGGACGCCTTCGGCCTGCCCGCCGAGCAGCACGCGATCAAGACGGGGACCCACCCGCGG
>JAHBWC010000075.1 GCA_019637225.1 Labilithrix sp. | reverse complement strand
GCCGAGCGCCGCGGTCGCGAAGAGCGCCGCGGCAGAGACGAGGCCGGCGCCGAGGAGTGTCTTCAGGCGGCTCATCGCGACACCTCGCGACCGAGCACCTGCGAGGCGATCGCCCGGCCGAGGACCGACGCTTCGCTCGTGAGCTCCGCGCGTGTGCGCTTCGCCTCGCTCGCGAGGGCGGCTCGTCCCTGCTCGATGGTGGTGGCCGCGAGCGAGCGGACGCGGGCCATGATCTCGGCTTCCGTCTTCGCGCCCTCCGCGCGGAGCGCGTCGCGCTCGGCGGCGCCGGCCTCGCGCGCCTTGGCGAGGACGGCCTCGTACTTGGCGAGGGCCTTGGCGGAGCGCTCGTCTTCCTTGGAAGCCTCGCGACGCGTGCCTTCGATGCGCTTCTCGCGCTCCTCGAAGAGCTTCAGCATCGGCTCGAAGAGCAGCGGCTTCAAGAAGACGAGCAGGACGACGAACAGGACGATCTGGACGAGCAGCGACGCGTCGAGATCGACGTTCACGCCGCCGCCGCCTTCAGACAGCCCTGAGCTGAGCAGACCGGCGTTGAGAGTGGTGCTCACGCTGAGCATCGACATGGGGCCTCGTAGCTCGTTCGGCAACCCGGGGAGCGGGTCCGTAACTACCGACGGACCCACGTGAACCGGAGGTGGAGACGCGCGCGAGGTACCATTGCCGGCGCGCCATGTCCATGGAGTCCCGTGGTGAAACCCAACGGAGCGTGAGGCCCGCAATATCTGCGCGGTTCTCGACGGCTCAGTCCGAGATCAGCGATCGCCCCGGCCGCGGCCGGCGACCTTGTCTACGAGCGGTTGGAGCGTCGGGCGCGGCGTCCTGCCCAGCTCCGCGACGCGATGGCCGCGGTCGGCGCGGGGCCGCACCACCTGGGGCTCGCTCCGGCGGGGGAGCCCTCCGCGGGCATGCGCGGCGTAGGGATCACTCTCGTCGCTCGGGGGGAGGGTCACGGGCGGTCGCCGGAGCGTCGGCAGCGGCGGAGGCTCGTTGCCCGGCGACGGCCAGGTCGCGCGCCGCGCGGCGCCGTCGGACCGATACTCCGCGGTTCGGTCGAGCGTCAGGTCGGCCTCGTCGGCTCCGGGCCTCGCGGCGTCCCGCGTCTCGTCGTGGTCGATCTCGCCGGACCGCGCCGTGGCCGATCGCGTGCGAAGGTCGCGAAGCGCGCTCGGGCGGAGCGCCTGGATCGGCTGCGTGCGGTCGATCGCGTCCTCGGCGTCGTACGGATCGCGCGTGATCGGCGCCGTGCGCGAGGCGCGCGGCGTCGGCACGGACGGCGTGATCACCGGAGCCGACGTCTCGACGCTCATGCTCGGCGCCTTGTCGGTCTCGACGAACGGATCCTCGACGCGGTGGCTCTCGAAGCGCGTCACGAGCCCGGTGCGGACGAGCGAGACGCGACCGCGCTCGTCGACGCGGGCGAAGAGCATCGACGCGCCGACGCGGGGCATCTCGGCGAGCATCCCGGAGACCGTCGGGTCGAGCGACGCGACGTACTGAGCGCCGACGCAGCGAGCCGCGGAGCGGGCCGCGTCACGGCCCTTCGAGCCCGCGATCGAGCGCTTGGCGTTGGGGGCGATGACGATCCGGCGACAGACGCCCTCCGCGTCGAGCAGGAAGGTGCAGGACGACGTATGGGCCGCGTAGGTGATTTCGAAGGAGTCGCTCACGTTCCTGAGGAGGTCTTAGCAAGCGCTGGGCCCATACATTGTAGGACTATGTCGTACCTAGAATCGGCTCATTTCTTCGAAATTCCGCGCCTTGACCGGTCACGGGCACGGCCCTCGTGGCGACCAGCCGATCCACCGGTGCTGCCTGGCGGTCGCGTCTCCACGGCGGTCGCGGTCGCGTAGGCGCGCTGGGGAGCGGTCTTGCTCGCGAGCAGGACGGGGCGGCCTCCGTCGACGCCCGGATGGATGCTCGCGAAGCCCTCGGCCGCCGCGAACCCCGCGAGGTCGCCGCGGTGCTCCTCCATCCAGGCGCTGAACCGCTCCCACAGCGCGCGCGCGTCGTCCTCGGGGAGCGCGACGCCGTCGACGAGCACGGCGAGGCTCGATCGCGGAGGCGTCACGACTTCACGTCGGCGAGCACCTCGGCCGCGTGCTTCGAGACGTCGACGGAGCGGTAGATCTTCTTCACGTTGCCGTCGGCGCCGATCACGATCGTGTGGCGCGCGAGGAAGCCCGCGTTGTTGGGGACGCCGTACGCGCCCGCGATCGAGCCGTCCGCGTCGCTCACCAGGTGGAACGGCAGCTTGCGGTTCTCGGCGAACTTCTTGTGCGACTCGTTCGTGTCCGTCGAGATGCCGACGAGCACGACCTTCGTCGGCTCGAAGTCCTTCCAGGCATCACGGAAGGCGCAGGCTTCCTTCGTGCAGCCGGGGGTCTCGTCGCGCGGGTAGAAGTAGAGGACGATCGGCCGTCCCTTGAGCGCGCTCGGCTGGATCGCGGTGCCGTCGTGAGCCTTCACGGAGAAATCGGGCGCTGCGCTGCCGACGACGAGCACCTCGGCAGCCTCGGTCGCGGGCTTCGCCGTCGTGGCGGGCTTCGCGCTCTCGGCCGGCTGGGCGCTCGAGCCCGTGGCCGTCGTCGCGGGGGGAGGAGGAGCCGTTTCGCGGTTGCATCCGAGCAGGACGACGAGCCCGCAGGCGAGGAGAGGGGTTCGCATGGAGAGGCAGCTAGAGGGCCTGCCCGCGCGCGTCCAGCGCGGTGGGGCCTCGCGCGCGCGGGGAGCGCGCAGGCGTCCAGGCCGCGACCTGGGCTCCGAGATGGGAAAATCCTGAAAATTCGACAGATTGCGACGCCGGCGCTCCCTGGCCGGCGAGCGGCCACGCCGGCGCGTCGGGAAAACCTCGGCCGTCGTCCGCTCGTCGTCCCGAATCGTCTAATTCGGGGCATACTTCGGCCCGTGATCGACCTGGCCACCCTCGCGACCAGCGGCGAGCTGACCTCCGATGTCCTCCAAAAGGCCGCGAGCTCGTCGCAGGAGCTGAAGCGGCTCGTCACGCGTCTCGGCGAGATCGCGCAGCCCGAGCAGGGCTTCACGCGGTTGCTCAAGGTGATCGCCCGGGTCGCGGCGGCCGAGTGGATGGAGGGCGACCTCCAGGTCGAGCTGAACGGCGACGACAAGGGGACGACCATCGCGTTCTACGCCGTCCTCGGCGCCGGGATCCGCGAGCGCCTCTTCGGAGCGCAGTACCTCCAGGTCCCGATCGACGAGTTCCAGCGCGCCGTGGTGCTCGCTCCCGCGATCATCGAGCCGCTCCGCGCCCATCAAGGGCTGAACCGTCTCACGCTCTCCGTCGGGAGCCGCGTCGGCAACAAGGACCTGCCGGACTTCGAGCTCGAGGAGAAGGCGAAGGGCGACGGCGAGCGGATCACCGCGCCGCCTCCCTCGGACCTCGTGCTCGACGAGCCCGAGGTCCACACGAAGCCGACGAGCCCTCCGGTCGCGGACTGACGCGCGACGGCGCGTCGCCGCCGTCAGACGATCCCGTAGTCCTTGAGACGGCGGTAGAACGTGCGGCGCGGGATGCCGACCATCTTCGCGGCCTGCACGCGGTTCCAGTTGCACCGCGCGAGGGCGCTCAGGATCTTCTCCTTCTCGACGTCCTTGAACTCCTCCTGCGTGCGCACCCGCGTCCCCGAGCTCGCGGCGTGCGACGAGCTGCGGGCGGCCTCGGGTGCCAGGCCGCGCGCGCTCGCCGCGGGGAGATCGAGGTCCTCGCTCGTGATCTCGTCGGCCTCGGAGAGGAGCCACGCGTTGAGGAGCACGTGCTCGAGCTGGCGGACGTTGCCCGGCCAGTCGTAGGACTGGAGGCGGCGCACGGCGGTGCGCTCCACGGTCTTGCGCTCTCGCTTGTGACGGGCGGAAAAGAGCGTGAGGAAGTGATCGATGAGCGCGGGGATGTCGTCGGCGCGCTCGCGCAGCGGCGGCACCTTCAGCTCGATCACGTGAAGCCGGTAGAACAGATCCTCGCGGAAAGAGCCCTCGGCGACCATCTGCTCGAGATCGCGGTTCGTCGCCGCGATCACGCGCGCGCTGCACGACTCTTCCTTCGCGCCGCCGACGGGGCGGACCGTCTTCTCCTGGAGCACGCGCAGGAGCCCCGCTTGCATCTTCGTCGGCATCTCGCCGATCTCGTCGAGCAGGATGGTGCCGTGCTCGGCCTCGCGGAAGAGGCCCTTGCGATCGCGCTCGGCGCCCGTGAACGCGCCGCGCACATGCCCAAAGAGCTCGCTCTCGAGGAGGTTCGCCGGGATCGCGCCGCAGTTGACGCCGAGGAACGGCGCTTTGCTGCGCGGCCCGGCGGCGTGCACCGCCTTGGCGATGACCTCCTTGCCGGTCCCGCTCTCGCCGGTGACGAGCACGGGGATGTCGGTGTCCTTGATCCGATCGACGAGGGCGTAGACCTTGCGCATCGCGGCGCTGGTTCCGACGAGGCCGGCGTAGCCGAAGTGCCCGCGCAGCTCCTGGCGCGCCTGCTTCAAATCGCGGCGCGCGGAGGCGAGCTGCTCGGTGCGCGCGCCGAGGCGCTCGGCCAGCCGCTCCTTCGCCTCCTGCAGGTCGGCGTTCGCTTTTTCGAGCTCCTCCGATCGGCGCCGCAGCTCGTCCATCAGCCGCGCGCCCTCGATCGCGATCGCGGCCTGGTCGGCGAAGGCCGCGAGCGTCGGGAGCTCGTCCTTGAAGCGGACGCCGGGGCGCAGCCGCGTCTCGAGGTAGAGGGCGCCGATCGTCTTGCCGGCGGGCGGAGCGCCGCGAATCGGCACGCACGCGATCGACTGGATCATCAGCTGGTGCACGCTGACCGCCTCGGCGAGGCGCTCGTCGTCGCGCGCGCTCGTCGCGATGACGGGCTCGCCTTCGTGGATGACGCGCTCCGCGACGCTGCGCGAGAAGTGCTGGTGCGTCTCCTCTCCCTTGCTGTCGCGCGACGTGTGGGCGACGACGTCGCCGCGCTCGTCCACGACGACGATGAGGCCGCGCTCGGCGCCGAGAAGCCCGACGGCGTGATCGGTCACGCGCTGCAGCAGCCGATCGAGGTCGTGCTCGCGCGCGAGGTCACGCGTGATCTCGAAGATGCGCTGGAGGCGATCCTCGGCGGGCATCGGCGTGCCCATGCTCGTGATCGAGGCGGTCCGCCCGGCGAGCGCGCCCGTGATCGTCGAGAGGCGGGCCTGATCCGTGAGAGCGCCGCGCGCGCCCGAGCGGCTCGCCCACGGAGCGCTCGACACGGCCGGCATGGTCGCCGTGTGCGCCTCGCGGAGCGCACGGCGTCGCGGGTCGTTCCAGAAGACCTCGCGGAGATCGCGCGGGAGCTTCGCCGCGGTCTCCTCGAGCATCGCGAGCGAGGCGTCGGTGTCGCGCCGCGCCAGCGCGGAGGCGCCCTGGGCGGCGGCGAGGCGCGCCCGCGCGTCGAGCGCGCGCCATGCCCACTCGCGCTGCCCCGCGCTCATCGCGCGTTCGTGCGCGGCGTCGAGCGCCTCGCGGGCGACGGTCTCGTCGCCCCGCGCGAGCGCGAGCGAGCCCTTCACGATCCCGGCGAGCGCCTCGTGCTCCCGGAAGCCGCCTTCGCCGAGCTTCGACCCGAGCGCGTCGAGCTCGCGCGCGAGCGCGGCGGCGTCGGCGGTGCGGCCGGGATCGTTCGGGGCGGCGCCGAGGCGCGTGAGGATGCCCTCGAGGCGAGCCTCCGCCGCGTCGAGCGGGCGGGCGATCGCCTCGTAGGCTTCGGCCGAGAGCTCGTAGAGGCGCGCGCCGCGGTCGATCTCGCCGATCCGCGTCGCGTGCTCGGCTTGCAAGCCGAGGAGCTGCGCGCGGGCGTTCGGCGCGAGCTCGCCGCGCTGCTCCGCGAGCTTGTCGATCGACGCGCCCGCCCGCGCGTAGCGCCCGAGGTAGAGGTCGAGGTTCGCGAGGTTGAACAGCGCCTGCTGCACGACGATGAAGCCGCCTGCGCGCCGCCCCATGTCGAGCGCGCCTTCGAGGTGCACGAGCGCCTGCGCGAGCTCACCGTCGGCCTTCGCGAGCCCGGCGAGGTTCAGCCGCGTCGTCGCCAGCGTCCAGGCGTCGCTCGCTCGCTCGGCGGAGGCGAGCGCGGCCTCGTAGGTGACGCGGGCCTCCTTCGCGCGGCCGCCGCGCTGATGCGCGATCGCCAGCGAGACCTGCGCGACGGCCTCGATGCGGGCGTCGCGCACGCTCCGGGCGATCGCGACGGCCTCTTCGAGCGCGCGCATGGCGTTCGGCTCGGCGCCGGTGAACGCGAGGGCGAGGCCGTGCACGGCGAGCGCGTCGGCGGTGATCGCGTCCTTCTCGTCGCCCTCGGCGGCGCTCGCGGTGAGCCGCGCGGCCTCCGCGAAGTCGCCGGCGCGCATGAACGTGCGCGCGCGCGCGATCTGCCACGCCCTCGCCGACCCGCTCGCCTTGGCGAGCTTCGCGACGGCGTCGAGCGCGGCGGCCGAACCCGCCGCGTCGCTCCGCGCGAGGAGGATCCTCGACCGGGCGACGGCGAAGTCGACGGACTCCTGATCGCTCGCGGGGCCGCCGAGGCCCTCGAGCACGTCGGAAGCGGTGTCGAAGCGACCGGTGTCGAGCGCGCGGGCGAGCTCGCGAAGCGCTTCTTCGCGCGACCGCGAGGGCGGAGGCAAGCTCCGGCTCGAGGTGGCGTCGAGGATCTCGTCGATCTCTTCGGTCGACGTGACCGCCCGGCCCTCGAGGCGCTTCACGAACGAGCGCAGCGGGCCGGGGCGGCGGCCGGTGCGATCGAGCAGGTGCTTGGTGAGCCTATCGGGGAGGGAAGGGATCGCGCGCTTGACGAGGTCGACCGCGCTGCTCTCGTCGAGCGGCGGGACGACGAACGTGCGCACGCCGCGGGGCGCGAGGTGGGCGACGGCGTCCTCGTCGGCCACCGCGACGACCCGCGCCCCGTCCTCGGCCGCGCGGCGGATCCGCGCCCGCGCGTCGTCGTCGAGGCCGCCGAGATCGTCGACGACGATCACGAGGTCGCCCGAGGAGGCGGGCTTCGCCTCCGAGTGGACCTCGCCCGCGGGCTCGCGCGCTCCCCACGCGCCGAGCTCGAGCTCGACGACCTCGCGCGCGCTCACCGTCGCGTCGCGCGATGGCTCGATGCTCGCGACGGGCGCGCCGCTCACCCCGAGCGACCACGAGAGCCGGTTCGCGAGCGTGCTCCGCCCCGAGCGCCGCGGCCCGACGAGGGCGAGGCCCTGTCCGGGGCCGAGCCGAGCGACCTCCGCGGCGAGCGCCTGCGCGGCCGCGTCGGCGCCGAGCACCGGCCAGGCCGCGGCGAGCGCGCGCGTCTCGATCCGGGCGGCGCTCTTGAGCGCGCTGCCGAGCTCGTCGACGCTCGGATAGCGCGCCTCCGGGTTCTCCTCGGTGGCCCGCGCGGCGATGCGCGCGAGCGCGTCGCGCGTCGGACCCTCGAGATCGGAGCGTCGCTTGACGAGCGCGTCCTTCAGCGTGGCGCCGAGCGCGTAGACCTCGGCGCGCACGGTGAGCGGCTCGCCGAGCAAGAGCTCCGGCGCGGCGTACCTGGGTGTGAGGCCGCGCGCGCGCGCGCCTCCCTCGCGCCACGGTGTCGCGAGGCCGAGGTCGACGAGCGTGCCGGTCCCGTCCGCCCCGACGATGACGTTCGCCGGCTTGATGTCGCCGTGCAGCAGACCCGCGCGGTGGAGCACCGTGAGCTGGTCGGCCGCGCTCGTGAGCGGGAGGAGCCAGTCGCGCGACCGCGCGTCGGCCCGCTCCGCGCCGTCGCCGATCACCTCCTCGAGGCTCCTACCCTCCACGAGCTCGCGGACGAGAAAGCGTCGCGGGCTGCCCGGCAGCCGTCCGAAGGCCTGCACCTGCGGGACGCCGAGCCCCTCGAGGCCGCTCAACGTCACGGCTTCGCGGACGAGCGCCAGGACCTCGGCCTCGCCGGCGTCCTCGGCGAGCACCTTCAGCGCGAGCTCGCGCCCCGTCACCCTGTCGCGAACGGCCCAGACTTCTCCGCCGCCCCCCTTGCCGAGGAGTGCCATCGGCTCGTAGCGCGGCGGCATCCGGAACGCGGGAGCGCGGCTCCCCGTCGGCTCAGTCGTGCTGCCCCGTGTGGTGGGAACGCTGGAAGCGCTCACTCGTGGCATCATACCGTGCCACGCGTGTGCCAGCGCCCTTTTGTGCCACGCCGCCTCCGGCGAGGCTCACCTGTCGCGCGGGCGTCGCGCCGCGACCGCGATCAGTCGCGCGGCTTCTCGAGGCCGTACTGGCCGCTCAGGCCGAACCAGAAGCCCGTGAGCGCGAAGCCGACGCCGAGGCGCGCGACGAACTGCTTGATCGGCTTGAAGCGGAGGCCGATCTGCGGGACCGAGATCCACGGGAAGATCGCCGGCTTCGAGCCTCCGCTGAACCAGCTCTTTTCCTGGTAGCCGTTCACCTTGTCCTCCTCGGAGTTCTGGTGGTCGGCGCGGTTGCAGCCGGTGCCGGGCGGCCCGACCGCGTTGCAGCGGCTGTATCGCTTGCCGGTCGACGCGGCGAGCTGCCCGTTCGGGTCCTCGGTCACCCAGCTGTTCTCGAGGTCGCCGAAGACCGCGCCGAGGCCGAAGCCCGCGCCGTACTCGAACTCGACGTTCTTCGAGAGCTTCGTCGACCAGAGGAGATCGACCGACGCATAGACGATCTTCATCCCGCTGTTCACGAGCGAGTAGTTGCCCGCGATGTTGGGGGTGCCCTTCTGCTTGAACAGGATGTCTCCGGTCCCGAGCTCGTGGTACGAGAGCGCCGGGACGAGGGAGAAGCCGTCCTTTCGGAGGTCGAACTCCGCGCCGATCATGTTCGTGTAGATCGTCTTTCCCTGATCCACGAACAGGTTGAGCATGAACTGCGGGACGACGTTCCCGCGGTAGCGGAGGCCGACGAAGAAGTAGCTCCGGCCGGGGACCTCCTCGACGTCGTAGATGTCCCATTTCTCCGCCGGTGGCTCGACGGTCGAGAGGTCCTTCTTCGGTTCGGACTCCTTCGTGTCGCTGGCGTCGCTGTCGTCGGCCTTGTCGTTCGACTGGGCGAGCGCCGTGGCAGGGAGCGCGAGCAGAGCGGCGGCGACGATACTGAACGGGAGCGGCGTGGGGGATCGCATCGCGAGGCCTCGGAGGGCGGGAGATCGGAGCTCGGCCGGCAGGTTGCCCCGCAAGCTCGGCCAGATGCTACACTGACTCACGGAACGCAGGACAAAATGGGCGTCGAGGTCGGGGGCCTCGGACGTTCGCCGGCTCCCTGCCCGACGCACACGCGTGATCCTCTACGGACGTACCCTCGAACAGACGATCGACCGCCACGAACGCGCCACGTTCGTGAAGGAGCTCGTCGTCAGCGGCGGCCGCGTCCCGCTGGCCATGGTCCGCAAGCGTCTCGTCTCGAACGGCGGCGGCACGCGCGCGCCCATCCTCCTCGTCCACGGCTTCGGACAGAACCGCTACGCGTGGCACCTCCCGGCGCGGAGCTTCGCCAACCACCTCGCGCGCGAGGGCTACGACGTCTTCAACCTCGATCTCCGCGGGCACGGGCGCTCGCGGCACTTCGGCGCGCGCACCCCGCGCAGCGTCGACGAGTACGTCAACGAGGACCTGCCGATCGCGGTCGAAGAGGTCCTCACCCACACGGACGGGCGGGCCCCGTTCCTCGTCGGCCACTCGCTCGGCGGCCTCGTGAGCTACGCCGCGGCGCCGAAGCTCGAGGGCGCGGTCGCGGGCATCGCGTCGATCGGCAGCCCGTACCACTTCACCCGCGGCTCGTTCTCGCTCCAGGCGATCGCGCTCTTCTTCGATGCGATGCGCCGGGTCGGCGTGCCCCACGTCGGGGTGCCGCTGCCGCTCTATCCGGTCGGCGCGTTCATCCGCAGCATCCGGCGCGTCGCGGACAGCCCGTTCTATCCGATCCCGCTGCGCGGCTGGCACGCCGGCGCCCTCGAGCCGCACGTGCTCGATCAGCACCTGCGGCT
Organism: Labilithrix sp.; assembly: GCA_019637225.1. Taxonomy (GTDB): domain Bacteria; phylum Myxococcota_A; class Polyangia; order Polyangiales; family Polyangiaceae; genus Labilithrix. Next base: position 31,173 of record JAHBWC010000075.1, on the reverse strand, counting down.
GGCGTTCGATCGCGCCGGCATCCAGGAGCTCCGCAACATGTTCGAGTGGGGCGCGCAGAAGCGCTTCGGCGGACACACGCAGGACTACGTCGAGCGCTTCGAGGCGATGGATCTGCCCCTCTTCGTCCTCTCGGGGATGAACGACGACCTCGCGCCGCCGGCCAGCGTGCGCCCCGCCTTCGAGCGGAGCCGCTCGAGGGACAAGACGTACAAGACGGTGCCGCTCGGTCACATCGATCTGCTCGTCGGCCGCGACGCGCCGCTGTCGACGTGGCCGCTCGTGACGCGCTGGATCGAGAAGCGCTCCGCCGCGTGAGCGACGCCTGAGGCGCGCCGGGGCGCCGCTCAGCCCTTCTTCTTCTCGAGCCGCGAGACCTCTTCCTCCAGCCGGCGGATCTGGCGCTTCAGGTCCTTGACCTCGTCCTCCGTCGCGAGGCTCATCGCCTTCGCGAGGCGCTCGACCTGGTCGCTCCCGAACGTCTGGACCTTGCCGGGCATGCTCATCATCTGCATGACGGCCTTCATCACGCGCTCGTCCTGCATGATCTTCATGACGCGTGGATCCGTCATGAGCTTCATTCCCTGCTTCACCAGCGTCTTCTTGATCGAGCTCATTCTGCGGCCAGCATAGCAGGGCGCGCTCCCGAGGTGGCGGCGTCGCCTTCGAGGTAGCGCACGACGAGGGCGGCGACCTCGTCGACGAAGCGCGGCTCGGAGAGGAGCGCGGGGCGCCGGAGGACGGCCGCGTGCGTCATCGCCTCGACGGAGCTCACGGCGAGGAACGCGGCCATGTCGAGGTCCTCGACGCCGATCTCGTCGCGACGCGCCTCGAGGTACGCGCGGACCAGCGCCGTCGCCTCCTCGTCCACGCGCTCGACGTGCTCCATGTTTCCGACGCGCGGGATCTGCTCGACGAGCACGCGGTGGAGCTTGGGCTCGATGCGGTGCGCCTCGATCATCACGCGGACGAGCTCGCGCGCGGCCTCGCGCAGCGGCAGCGCGGCCACCCGCACGAGCGAGGTGCGGACGACGTCCATCATCTCGCCGATGTGCCGTTCGATCACGGCCGCGACGAGCGCCTCCTTGCTCGGGAAGTACTGGTAGAGCGAGCCGATGCTCACGCCCGCCGCCTCGGCGATCTTGTTCGTGCTCGCGTGGTCGTAGCCGTCGCGGACCAGAACGCGAGCGGTCGCGGCGAGCAGGGCGTCGACGGTCGCCCGCGAGCGCTCCTGCGAGGCATTTTTCCGAGGGCTGGTGGCGGGACGACGGGCCATGACGACTTCCCCAATGCGAGTAGCAAATGCGAGCGATCGCTCACATCATACTCGACGAAGGAGATCGCGCCATGACCGCTGCCACTGTCGAGCCGACGCCGCGCGCGGCGAGGACGCTCCCGCGGATCCCGGGGCGGCCCATCCTGGGGCACCTCGCTTCGTTCCGCAACGATCGCGTCGGGATGCTCCTCCGGCTCGCGAAGACGCACCCCGACATCGTCGAGATGCCGATGGGGCTCGTCCGCCGCGTCGTCGTCGTGTCGTCGCCGTCGCTCGCGAACGAGGTGCTGTCGACGAAGCAGAGCGCCTTCGTGAAGGCGCCCGGCCTCGCCGTCTTCCTCCGCCCCGTCCTCGGCGGAGGCCTGCTCACGAGCGAGCACGAGGTGCACGAGCGGCAGCGCAAGCTCCTCGCGCCGGCGTTCGCGCACAAGCGCATCGCCTCCTACGCCGCGACGATGGCCGAGCGCGCCGAGCGGTTCGCGACGACGCTCCGCGAGGGCGAGCCGCTCGATCTGGCCGAGGCGATGATGCGCCTGACGTTCGAGATCGTGGGCAAGACGCTCTTCGACGCCGAGGTCGTCAGCGACGCGAGCGCCGTCGGCGACGCCCTCACCACCGCGATGGAGGTCGCGATGGGCCAGCTCGGCGCCGTCATCCCGCTGCCGCCGATGATCCCGAGCCCGCAGAACCTGAAGTACAAGCGCGCGGTGGCGCGGCTCGACGAGGTCGTCTACCGCATCATCCGCGAGCGCCGCGCCGAGGGCGGCGATCGCGGCGACGTGCTCAGCATGCTCCTCGACGCCAGGGACGAGGACGGCACGGCGATGACCGATCGCCAGGTGCGCGACGAGGCGATGACGCTCTTCCTCGCCGGTCACGAGACGACGGCGAACGCGCTCTCGTGGACGTTCTACCTGCTCGCCCGCCACCCCGACGCGCGCGCGCGGATGGAAGCGGAGCTCGACGCCCTCGGCCGCGTGCCGTCGTACGAGGACCTCAAGCAGCTGCCGTACACGCTCGCGGTCTTCAAGGAGGCGATGCGCCTCTATCCGCCGGCGTACGTGCTCGGCCGACGATCGGTCGCGGACGCGACGATCGGCGAGCACCTCGTGAGGAAGAGCTCGATCGTCCTCGTGAGCATCCTCGGCATCCACCGGCGATCGGACCTGTGGCCCGATCCGGAGACGTTCGATCCTGGCCGCTTCCTCGGCGACAAGGAGAAGCAGCTCCCGCGGTGCGCGTACATGCCGTTCGGGGCGGGGCCGCGCGTCTGCATCGGCAACCACTTCGCGCTGATGGAAGGGCACGCCCTGCTCGCGACGATCGCGCGACGGGTCCGCTTCGAGCCCACGAGCGCCGAGCCCGCCGAGCTCGAGCCGCTCGTGACGCTCCGTCCGAAGGGCGGCCTCGCGATGCGCGCGCACGTTCGCACCTGATGACGAGCCGGCGAGGCCCCGCGACGGTCGAGCACCAACGTAATCGTCCAGTGAGCCACGACGCGCAAGCGCTCGGAGCGCTTACGAGCTACCGTTCACGAAATGCGCTGGGGGCAAGCTCTCGGGATCGTCATCGTGCTGGACGCGCTCGCCTTCGTGGCGTGTGACGAGATCGACCGCGATCCGACGACTCGCTACTACATCCCCCCGCCCGCGGACGCCGAGCCCGACGTCCAAGCCTTCGTGGACGCGGGCGACGCCGACGGCGCCGTGGACGACGACGGCGGCGCGGGCGACGGCGGCGCGGACGCCGACGCGGGCGTCGAGGCCGGGCCGACCGGCCCGCTCCTCGCGACGGGCTCGGGCTTTCATCCCGACGTCGCCGTCGGAAGCGGAGATCATACATGTGTCGTCGCGGCGGGCAGCGCGGCGACGATGTGGTGCTGGGGCGCCAACGATCACGGTCAGCTCGGCCTCGGGACCAGCGGCGACGGGGCCTTCACCGCCGACGTGGCGACGGCGACGCGCGTGACGGTCGACGAGACCGGCCTCGCGTTCGAGGGGATCGAGGAGCTCGCGCTCGGGCCGTGGCACTCGTGTGCGCGCCGGCAAGGGGTGCTCTTCTGCTGGGGGCAGCGCTACTCGGGCGCGCAGGCGGAGCCCCCGTCGGCGCTCGGCCCGCACCGCACGCGCCCGCGCGCGATCGGAAACCTCGACGTCGCGCGCGTCGCGGCGGGCGGCCCTCACACGTGCGTCCTCAAGGGGAACGGCAGGCACGTGTGCTTCGGACACTCGACGTTCAACGAGCTCGGTCGCGCCGTGGTGAACGACGACACCTGCGCGGCGCCGATCTTCTACGACTACCACGCGGTCCCCACGCACACGTGCTCGGGGACGCTCGTCGAGGCGTCGGCGATCCCCGGCGCGTCGCCTCCGAAGGTGCGCGCCGTCGCGGCCGGCGAGGTGCACTCGTGCGCACTCGCCGGTGACCGCGTCTTTTGCTGGGGAACGAACCTCGGCGCCCAGCTCGGTCGTCCGGGCACGCAGAGCGGCGAGCTCAACCCGCAGGAGGTGGTCACCGATCCCAACCTCCTCACGCCGCTCGACGGCGTCACGGCCGTCGCGTCGGGCGGCAAGCACACGTGCGCGCTCCGGCAGGGCGCCGTCTTTTGCTGGGGTACGAACGACGCGGGGCAGCTCGGCGTCGCGTCGGGCGTGACGCCGCTTCGCGCGTTCGCGGCGGCGGTCCCGCAGATCGCGACGGTCACGGCGATCGGCGTCGCGGAGCACGTCTCGTGCGCGGTGCGCGCGGACAAGACCGTGTGGTGCTGGGGCGCCGACATCGCGTCGTTGCCCGACGGCGGCGCGATCGTCTCGACGCCGACGCCGACGCAGATCAAGGGGCCGGGCGGCGCGGGCGTCCTCTCCGACGTCGTCGAGGTCGCGCCTGGGCTCCGCCACGTCTGCGCGCGCAAGAGCGACAGCTCCGTGTGGTGCTGGGGCAAAAACGATCGCGGTCAGCTCGGAGACGGCACGACGACCGACAGCCCGTACCCCGTCAGGGTCGCCGGCTTGCCCTGAGCTCGGCGCCCGTCAGCGCGGGCCCTTGCCGGACGGTCTCGCGGCCGACGGCCAGCCCGCGTCGCGCTCGGCGCGGTAGCGTCGATCGAGCCGGGCGGCGAAGTGCTCGACGGTGACGTCGAGGACGTCGCGGACCTTGCCGCGGAGCGCGTCCTTCCGCATGCGCGCCGGCAGATCGGGGACGAACGCCTCGATGCCGCCGCGCGTCGCGCGATGGAGGCCGGCGATCGCGCGGAGGCAGCCCTCTTGCGCGGGATCGCGGCCGTGGAGCTCGAGCAGCGCGGCGAGCACCTCGGCGCGGTCGCCGCCGTCGAGTAGCTCGCTCTTCGCGACGGTCTCGCCCCACGCGTCGAACCACGGGCCGATCGGCAGGAGGAGCTCGCGGCCGCCGCGGAGGGCGCGCGGCTTCCGTAGCGGCAAGAAGCGATGGTTCTCGTGTGCGACCAGCGCCTTGTTGATCCGTCCTGCGGTCACGAAGAGCGCGCGCCCCGCGGCCGCGTCGGGGTGAGCGAGCCGCACCCAGCGATCGCGGAGTGACGCGAGGACGTCGTTCTTGGGCCACTCGGCGACGACGCGCGAGAGATCGCCGAGGTTGTGCGCCACGATCGTGGCGACGGTGAGCACCGGCGCGGTGGCGTCCTTCGCGAGCACCTCGCGGAGGATCGCCTCTTCGCGATCGACCTCGGCGTCGAGCTGCCCCGCCAGCCGCTCGACGACGTCGCTCGCCCCGAGCACGGCCGCGCGGCCGAGCGCGCCGGCGCGCACCGCCAGCCACTCGCCGTCGTGACCCGAGAGCGGACCGTGCGCGGGAGAGACGAAGACGCGGCTCGACACGGCGTGGACGTCCCAAGCCGCGACCGCGTCGACGACGTCGCACGCCGCCGCGACCTCGGCGCTCGTCGTCATCGCCTGCCACGCGTGATGGCGGATGCGCGCGTCGACGTCGGTGGGCACGAACGTCGCGACCGTCGCGAAGTGCGCCGCGAGGAGGAGCGCCAGGTACGCGGTGCCCTCCGCGCCGCGCTGGCAGGCCTCCGCGCCGGCGAGATCGTCGAGCGCGCGCGTCGCCGCCGCCGCGCGCGGATCGGCCCAGAGCCAGGCGGCCGTGTTCTTGACCTGGCTGACGAGCAGCTCGGGGGCGATTCCGGACTTCACGCGCCCATGGTAGTCCGGTGTTCGCGCAGGATGACAGGACGACGGCGATCTTCGACCGGGCGAGAGCAGGACGGTGGCGTGCTCGGCGGCATGTCCGTCGCCCGCTTCCTCCGAGAGCACTGGCAGAAGAAGCCGCTCCTCGTGCGCGGCGCCTTCCCGCGTTTTCGCGATCCGATCACGCCCGATGAGCTCGCCGGGCTCTCGTGCGAGGACGGGGTCGAGTCGCGGATCGTGCGCGAGACCACCTCGGTCGCCCCGAAGAAGCGCGGCGGGCGCCCGTGGGAGGTGACCTGGGGCCCGCACGAGGAGGCGCGCTTCGCGTCGCTGCCCGATCGCGACTGGACGCTGCTCGTCCAGGAGGTGAACCGCTGGGTGCCGGCGGCCGCGCTCCTCCTCGACAGGTTCTCGTTCGTGCCCAACGTGCGCGTCGACGACGTGATGGTGAGCTTCGCCGCGCCGGGTGGGAGCGTCGGCCCCCACGTCGACAGCTACGACGTCTTCCTCGTGCAAGGACAGGGCGAGCGGCGCTGGCGCTACCACACGAAGCCGACGCGCGACACGCGCCTCGTCCCCGACCTCGACCTCCGCGTGCTCGCGACGTTCGACGCCGACGCCGACGAGGTGCTCGGTTCGGGCGACATGCTGTACCTGCCGCCCGGCTTCGCGCACCACGGCGTCGCCGTCACGCCGTGCCTCACGTACTCGATCGGCTTCCGCTCACCGAGCGCGGGAGAGGCGTGGGCGTCGTTCGCCGCGGCCGCGCGCGAGACCTCGGGCGCGGCGCGTCTCCTCGAGGACCCGCCGCTGTCGCCGACCGCGCATCCGGGCGCGATCCCGCCGGCGCTGCTCGCGCGTGTTCGCGCGATGGTGCGCTCGATCGACACGTCGGACGCCGCGATCGATCGGTGGTTCGCGGCGTTCGCCACGCGGCTGAAGCCGGGGCACGCGATCGAGCCGCCGCGGCGCGCGCTCGACGAGAGGGCGATCCACGAGCGCCTCGCGCGCGGCGACGAGGTCGCGCGCTCGGAGGAGGGCCGCTGGGCGTTTCTCCCGCGGCCGCGCGGCGCGCTCCTCCTCTTCGTCGGCGGTGAGGAGATCGACGTTCCTGCTCCGGCCGCCGAGCTCGCGCGCGCTCTCTCCGCGTCGCGACGGCACGACGGCCGCGCGTTGATGCGCGATGCGAAGAGCCGCGCGGCACGCGCGCTCCTCGTCCGCCTGTTCGCCTCGGGGGCCCTCCGCTTCGCGCGCCGCGGCTCGGGCTGAGCGCGCGCCCTCGTGCGTGGTCGCTCGCGGGACCTCTTCGGTGAAGCGTCGTTCGGCGCTTCGTGTGGGGAAACGCGGTCGAACGGTCTCTCAGCTCGCCCCGCGATAGGCGGCGCGCGGGCCCCGTCGGACCGGGCCCTCGATCGCGGGGTGGCGATCGCGACTGTAGACGATCGACGGGATGGCGCTGGTCGCGCCGCGCCGCTCTCCGTCGTGGTCGTAGCCAGGGACGGAGCGAAGGCGCTCGATGACGTCGGCCGCGCCGGGAGCGTCGACGGCGATGTCGAGCCCGCGATCGTCGTCCGGGCCAAACGCGACCCCGAGCTTCGGCGAGGTTCCGCCGCGGCCGGGCCGAACGCTCGCGTAGTAGAGGTCGCTCCACGGATGGATCAGCTCGAGCCGGGCGGCGCGGGTCGCGAAGACGTGCTCGTCGTTCGCGTGGAGGACGAGGTCGTCGACCGTGGCTTCGAGCTCGCGCACCGCGCCGTCGATGTTCGCGCGCGCGGCGTCCTCGAGCCTGCCCTTGAGGAGCGGCGTCCTGTAAATCGAGGGACGAGCGGCAAAGCCGCGCAGCAGCTTCGCCCGGCGTCCCCGGAACACCCCCTCCGGCACCCACGAGTATTCGGCGCGGACGTCGCGTTCGAACCTCGCGTAGCGGACCGGGTCGGCGCCGAGGATCCCGAGGTCGATGTCGAACAGGGCCGCGGCGTCGCGCTCGTCGACGGCGCCTTTCGCCGGCAGCTCGTGGTCTTTCGTCGCGAGGACCATGTCGGCGATGCGCCGGGCCGGCACCTCGGCGATGCCCATCCTCGTACACGACGCGTAGGCGAGCTCGGCGCTGCGCTTCTCGCTCGAGGCGAACGGGTGCGTCGCGTAGATCGCGTCGTGGAACCAGATCGCCATCGCGACCTCTTCCGGCGCGCCGAGCGTCGCTCGCACGTCGGCCAGCGCCCGGAGGCACTCGCCGATGTGCTCGATCGAGTGATACTTCCGCGCGGGCGCCGTGTAGGCGGCGTTCAGCTCGGCGAAGACCTCAGCGACGTCCCGTTCCGCGCCGAGCCGCGTCGCGTCGGCACGAAACTGCGCCTCGAGATCGAGATGGGTGCTCGTCGGTAGGCTCATCTCGTCACCCCTTGATCCGATGGTAGCTCTCTTCAGCGGCCCGCATCGGCGTCTGGCGAAGGGAGCTCGTGCGGCTCGTGGACGGTTCCATCGTCCCGGCCCTGTCGGCCGGTACGCCTCCCGAGTTGCGTCGAAAGTCCGATCCCCGCGACCCCGGGCGCATGGAGGCGCGCTTCCAGCATCTCGACGCCTTGCTCGTTCGCGCGCAGCGGGGCTCCGCGGGTGACGCGTCAGGGCTTGCTCGCGCCGTGCGAGAAGCCGGCGGCTTCCCGGCCGCGCTCGGGCCTCGGTTGCTTGCGCAGGCGCGGAAGGACGCGCGTGAGGTCGTCCATGAGGAGGTCGGCGAGGTCGTGGCTGAAGCCGTTGCGCACGACGATCCGCAGCACCTCGAGGTCCTCGCGGTGCGCGGGGAACGCATACGCGGGCACGAGCCACCCGTGCTCGCGGAGCGCGGCCGAGAGATCGAACACGGAGTAACGCGTCTCCGTTTCGGCGAGCGTGAAGGCGAACACGGGCAGCTGCCGGCCGTCGCTGATCAAGCGGAAAGGCCCGAGCTCGGCGATGCGGTCGGCGAGGCGTGAGGCGACCTCGCGGCAGTACTGTTGCACGCGACGGAAGCCGTCCATCCCGAGCCAGAGGAAGTTGTAGTACTGCGCGGCGATCTGCGCGCCGGGGCGCGAGAACGTGAGCGCGAGCGTGGGCATCTGGCCGCCGAGATAGTCGACGCGGAACACGAGGTCGTCGGGCAGCGCGTCGGCGTCGCGCCACAGCACCCAGCCGATGCCGGGGTAGACGAGGCCGTACTTGTGTCCAGAGGTGTTGATCGACGCGACCCGAGGCAATCGAAAGTCCCACGCGAGATCGGGGTCGCAGAACGGGGCGATCATCGCGCCCGACGCGCCGTCGACGTGGACGGGGACGTTCCAACCGCGCTCGGCCTCGAGCCGATCGAGCGCGGCGCAGATCTCGTCGACGGGCTCGTAGCTGCCGTCGAACGTCGAGCCGACGATCGCGACGACGCCGATCGTGTTCTCGTCGCAGCGCTTCACGGCTTCCTCGGCGGTGAGGTGGAAGCGATCGCCCTCCATCGGCACGAGACGGGGCTCGACCTCCCAGTAGTTGGCGAACTTGTCCCAGCACACCTGGACGTTGACGCCCATGACGAGGTTCGGTCGATCCGCGGGGAGGCCGGAGGCGCGACGCGCGCGCTGCCAACGTCGCTTGAGCGCGAGGCCTGCGAGCATGCATGCTTCACTCGAGCCCGTCGTCGAACACCCCGTGGGCTGATCGGGATCGACGGCGTGCCAGAGCCCCGCGAGCATCCGCACGCAGCGCTGCTCGAGCTCCGCGGTGCGCGGGTACTCGTCCTTGTCGATCATGTTCTTGTCGAGGCACTCCGTCATCAGCGCGCGGGCCCGCGCGTCCATCCAGGTCGTCACGAACGACGCGAGGTTGAGGCGCGGATTGCCGTCGAGCATGAGCTCGTCGTGGACGATCTCGTAGGCCGTGTCCGGATCGAGCTCGCCCTCTGGGATGCGGTTGCGAGGCACGCGGATCGGCTCGCGCGTGAAGACGGGGCGGACGCCGAGCTCCTGTCGGCCGGGGTCTTGCGTGTCGGACGGGTGGACGAGCGGCATGGTGGGACTCCTGTCGGGTCAACGTGCCGCCTGCGCGGCCGCGGATTCGCCGAGGTCATCGAGCGTCAGGCGGTGACGCGGCGGTTCGGGGAGAATCACGCTGCGCACGACGCTCAGCGAGGCGTCGACGTGCAAGAGCTCGCCCGCTTCGAGATTCGACCAGCCGGGGTCCTCATCCATGCGCTCGCTCGCGACCACGACCGCGGGACGCTCGGCGAGCGCCCCGGAGCGGACGCGAATGCGGCCGGCGCGGCTCGCGTGCTCGAGGTGCCGGCCGCCGTGAGGGCCACCGGCGGCGCGTCGCAACACGAAGAGGTCGTGTGTCTCCGGGTATCGCAGAGCCCAGAGCTCGGACGCCGTGGCGAGGACCACGTTGAGCGCGTAGATCGGCAGGTTCTCCTCGGCCCAGCGGGCGGCGGTGGTGATCGCGGCGCCGACGTCGCCACCGTTGCGATCGGCGTGCTTCGTGACGAGCGCGAAGAACCGCTCCGAGTCGGTGTCGCCGCCGACGAGGTCCATGTACTCGCCCAGCTCCTCTTCGAGGCGCTTCAGATCGCCGAGCACGCCGTTGTGAGCGAACACGCGACCGCGCTGCTCGAAGGGGTGCGTGTTCTTGAGCTCGGCAGGTCCGGTCGTCGCGTAGCGGACGTGCGCCACGAACACCGTGGACTCGCAGTCCCTGGCCTCTTCTGCGAAGAGCTGATCCTCGTAGGCGGCGAGAGGCTGCCTCCACACCACGGGCGAGCCGTCCTCGGCGAAGACCGTGAGGCCGGTGCCGTTCGGATTCCGCCGGCTCTGACGCGACAAGCTGTCGGGAGCCTCGAGCAGCCAGAACGTTGCCCGGACACGTCTCGGCGCGGACGTCAGCCCGAACAAGCGGCACATCGGAACCTCCGCCTCGGAGGTCTTGCGCGTGACGTGCCACCGCGATCGCCGGCGCAGGTCGCGAGCACGCTTCAGCTCGGCGTTTCGCCGCCCGCAGCGCCGTCTCGCTCCGTCAGCGCTCGGCCCAGACTGCGAGCTCGTTGCCGCTGGGGTCGGTGAAGTGGAAGCGCCGGCCGCCCGGGAAGTCGAAGGGCTCCTTCGTGACGCTGCCGCCGGCGGAGCGCACGGCCGCGAGCGTCGCGTCGAGGCCGCGGGAGAAGAGGACGACGAGCGGCCCGCCGGTCTTCACGTCGTCCGACTGACAGAGGCCGCCTTGCTCGCGGTGCTCTCCGACGATGCCGGCGTACCCTGGGCCGTAGTCGTTGAACGTCCAGCCGAACGCGCTCCCGTAGAAGCGCTTCGCTTCGGCGACGTCCTTCACGGCGATCTCGATGTAGTCGATGGCGTGGTGCGTGTGTTTGGTCTCGGCGGCCGACATGGCGCCGATGGTGCCACACCGCGCATCGCGGCGACACCTCGCATCGCGCGACACCGCGGATCGCGCGACACCGCGCATCCCGGCGACACCGGGCCTCACGCGAGTGCACGGCGGGACTAAGGGTTTCCCCCGATGGACGCGGACGCCGTGGTGCGTCACGATTGGAGGTGGTGGGGGCCGAACGAGATCACGATCACGGGGTCCGCGTTCGTTCGTTCGAGAGTGGGACCCCGGCGACGCAGGCGAAGCGCGTTCGGCGTCTCGGTGCGTGCATGGTTCCCGCGGCGGCGATCCTCCTCGGCGCCTGCTCCGGGGCCGACCTGCCAATCGCCTCGAACGAGGCCCCGGCCGACGCGGCCGCCGACGTGACGTCGCCGAGCCCGATCGACACGTCCGACGGAGGGCGCACCCCGACCGAGCGGGACGCCGAAGCCGACGCCGACGCTGCCGCTCCGAGGGCGCCATGCCCGCCGGGCACGTCGCGGTCCGGCTCGACCTGCGCGCCCTGCGCGCCGGGGACGTTCAGCGCGATCGCGGAAGCGTCGAGCTGCGCGCCGTGGAGCACCTGCCAGGCCGGATCGTTCGTCGAGACGCCGGGCACCTCGACGAGCGATCGCGTCTGCGCGGGCTGCGCGTCGGGCTCGTTCGCGAGCGGCAGCGACGCGTCGAGCTGCGCGCCGTGGAGCACCTGCCAGGCGGGCACGTTCGTCGAGACGGAGCCCTCCGCGACGAACGACCGATCGTGTCAGGGCTGCGCGCCCGGCACCTACACGAACGCGCCGAATCTGTCGGCTTGTCTGCCGGCCGGCTCGTGCGCCGCCGGCACCGTGCGGACCGGAGCCTCGACCCCGATGACGCCGACGGTCTGCGCCGCCTGCGCCGCCGGGACGTTCTGCGCCGGCGGTACCGCGGCGGCGGTCGATTGCGGCGGCGAAACGTGGGACGGCGACGCGGACGCGGCGACCCCATGCGTCGCGAAGACCGAGTGCCTCGCCGGCTCGCGCGTGACGTCGGCCGGCTCGGCGACGACGGATCGAACGTGCGAGCCCTGCGTCGGCGGCTACTCGACGACGACGAACGCCGCGACGTGCACCGCGTACACGAGCTGCGTGCCGGGACAGCGTGTGAGCCGAGCACCGACGGCGAGCCTCGATCGCCAGTGCACGGCGTGCACCGTCGGGACGTTCAGCGCCACGACCGACGCCGCGTCCTGCGCCCCGCACACGACCTGCTCTCCCGGCACGTACGTCAGCGCCGCCGGCTCGACGCAGAGCGATCGCGTTTGCTCCACGTGCTCGCCCGGAACGACCACGACGGCGGACAATCAGGCGTCGTGCGTCTGGAACGCGACGCCGCCCGAGCCCGGCCCGACCGGATGCGCGGTGCTCGCACGCCGCGACCGTACGATCTCCGGCCGCGCGACGGACGAATACGATTGGTCGGACCGCACGTGTCGGAGCCGCACCGCCGCGCTCGTCCGCGTCGATCGCAAGGGCGGGCACGCGCTCGAGTTCACCTACCCGCTCGACGTCGGGCGCCGCACCGCCGGCATCTCCGCCGAGTCGTCGACGAGGCCCGGCGGCGAGACGATCGTGGTCGGCGGGTTCGGTTACGTCGTCTCGCACCTTCAGAACGCGCAGATCGCGACGCGCAACGGCTGGAACGACTCTCCGCTCGGATCGCCCCTCTGCAAGAGCGACACGAGCCCGGCGAGCACCTACGACTCGCCCGCCTGCACCACCGGATGGGCGCGGCCGTTCACGGGCCGGCACCACGCGATCCACGAGTTTTCGCTCAACTACCCGCGGTGGGGGCGGGCCGGCGGCGCCGACGTCCGCTACGACGTGCCGGTCACGATCCACTGGTTTTTCCACACCGGCATGGACGCGACCGTGTACGCGATCACGTTCGACCTCTCCTCCGCGCCGGCGAACGCGATCGTCGCGGATGTCCGCGCCCCGTACGGCTCGATGAACTTCGACGGCGTCGCCGCCGGGACGTGGGGCGGCACGATCGGCGGCGTCGGCTGGGCGGACCGGAAGAAGTTCGAGACGCTCGCGGCGGGCGCGATGACGATGAACAGCCCATGGACGTGGACCGCCGACAACAGCGGCCCCGCGTACAACTTCCTCTGGACGAACACGAGCGACGCCGAGATGGGCAGCGTCGCGACGCACGTCATCGGCCGGATGGACGCGGGCGGCTACGACCACGGCGCGACGGGGCGCGGTCTGTCGAGCGCCGGCGGGGCCGGGTGCGCCAGCGACTCGAGCTACGACAACCTCGCGCACACGATGCCATGCGCGTCGAACTGGTCGTTCCAGTCGGTGAACTACGCGTTCTGGAACGCGTCCGGCAACCCCGCGTTGAACGCCGCCACGTCGAGCAAGCGGCTCGCGTGGGGGGCCGACTGGGGCTACCTCGGCCGCTCGACCTTCACGAACGTGAACGGCAACACGATCGCCGGTCACCCGCGCGTCAGCTACAGCGTGTTCGTCGTCCTCGACGCGCATAGCAAGGCGCCGGTGAAGGGCCTCGCCTCGCAGGTCGAGGTGATCGCCGCGACGACGCTGACAGCGACGGTCGGCGCCGTGCGGACGTCCGGAGCCGCCGGCGTCGGCCGCACCGACACGATGAGCTACAGCCCGATCGGCTACAGCCCCGTCTACTCGACGTGGGAGCTCGACGCCGCGGGCAACGCCGCATCGGTCGGCATCGACGTGAACGCTCCGGGGCTGCTCGACCGACCGACGTTCGTCGTCCACGGCTACACCGCTGCGACGCCGCCCGCGACGGTGACGCTCGACGGCACGACGCTCACCGCCGACCAGAGCTACTTCGCCTCGGTGAACACCGCCGCGCAGGAGCTCTGGATCACGCTGAACTCCCGCCTGAGCGGGACCGGACACCGGCTGACGGTGAACTGACGGCGAAGTGAGCCGGCGGCGCGTCCGGTGCGCCGAACGGTCAGAGGCCGCCGAGAGGGAGCGACCGCAGGTGGGCGAGGATGCCGTCCTTCTCCGGCTCGGTGAGGTTCCACTTGTGGCCGGTGAACTCCATCGGACCGGTGGGGGCGAAGGCGCTGGTCGCCGAGCGGGTCGTTCCGGAGGCTGGATACGTCGCCTCCTGGATGACGTTCAGGACCGTCGCGTCGTCGAAGCCGGCCATCTTGAGCGGCGAGTGATCGACGCCGCCCTCCTTCGCGTGGCACGACGCGCAGGACTTCCTCACCGGATCGGTCGACTCCGTGTCGTAGCGGGCCTTGCCCGCGGCGAGCTGGTCGTCGGTGTACGCCTTGACGACGAGCCGGGCCGTCAGGGTCTTGCCGCCCGACGTCATCGTGACCGTCGTCTCGCCTGCCTTCGTCGCCGTGACGAGGGCGAAGCTCGACGACTTCACCGTCGCGCGGGGGACCTTCGGCGGCGCCGACGGAGCGATCGTCGCGATGCTCGGATCGTCGATCGACCATTTGGGATCGGACGCGCCGGTGCCGAACATCACCTTGAAGGTCGCGTTCGGGTTGAAGCCGGTGTGCGCGACCTCCGGGAAGAGGCCGAACTCGTAGATCGGCGTCTCGACGTCGTCCGTGCAGCCGACGGCGACGAGGACGACGGCGACACCGACCAGGCACCGCAGGCGGAGCATCGCTGATGATTATGCAGCACCACGGGCGCGGCCGCCGCGGGATTGCACCGAGCCGGACCGCTGCCCGGCGCGTCGAGGACGCGTCCGGCGGCGTGCCCCGCGCGTCACGGCACGGTGATCTCGAGGTCCTCGAGCACGGCGCCGATCGCGCCGTAGGTGTAAAAGCCCACGCCGCGCCCCGTGCTCCACGGCGACGTGACGACGAGCTGGAAGGTCGCCGGCTCGGGCTCTGTCGCCACCCACATCTTGCCGGAGACCTGATTGGCGATCGCGCGAAGCTTCAGCTTGTACCTCGAGCCCGCGACGAACGTGTACGTCGGGCCGCGCCCGTCGTCGCTCGGGTTCCAGTCCGGCGGCGAGAAGCTCCCCATGAAGGGCCGGAACTCCGCGCCGAATTTCGAGCCGATGAGCACCGCCGAGCCGTCGGCCTGGACGCGCGTGAGCAGGCCGAACTCGCCGTCGTTCGGCGCGCGCACCGTCGCCGTGGCGGTGTAGTCCTCGCTCGGGATCGCGGGCTGGACCCTCGGGACGATCACCGGGTGGGTCGCGGTGAAGGCCGTGATGACGGTGCCGCCGTCGACGATCCACGTCGCGCCGTTCGGGCTCGCCCAATCGGTCCCGACGAGGATCGTGATCGCGGCGTCGGTGCCTGCGTCGACCTCGTCCTGACCGCCTTCGGCCGGCTCGAGATCGTTCGCGTCCGGAGCGTCGTTCCGGCGGTCCGGGCGGCCCGCGTCCTCCTCGTCGAGCACGCGATCGGGCGCGCCGATCAGCGCGTTGCAGGCTCCGGCCACGCCCGCGGCGCCGAGCAGCAGCGCGGCCGTGAACGCTCGCCGGTGCGCGATCATCGCGCTCGATCGTATGGGAACGTCGCGGCGGCGCAAGGTCACCCGCGCTGTGGCTTGCCCCGAGCGCCGCGGGAAGCGCCCGGGCGCTCGGTCGGCTTCTGTGCGATGAAGAGGTAGTTGAACCCGCGGAGGAAGAAGTTCCCCTCCTCGGCGGCCTTCCGGTAGTTCCCCATCTCGAGCGTCTTGTTGTGTCGAGCGACCGAGACGATGTCGAGGATCGCGAGCGACTCGGCGATGCTGACGAAGAGCTGGAAGCCGACGGGCGCGAAGCCGTGCTTCTTCTCGAAGTAGTCGCAGACGTAGAGGCCGAGCACGCCGCCGGGCGCGAGGACGCGCGCCGCCTCGCGGATCGCGCGGTGCATCGCGCGGTAGTAAGCCGGATCGTAGGCGGAGAGGCGTCCGATGCAGTCGGTCTCGTCCGAGTACCGGATGTGATCGCCGTAGGGCGGATCCATGAAGACGAGGTTGACCGAGCCCGACTCGAGCGGCAGCTTGCGGGCGTCGGCGCGCTCGATGTCGGGGCGGTACGGCGCGAGGTCGAACCCGCGCGCGCTCCGGCCCGTGTCCTTGGCAACGTCGAGCGTCGTCCCCGAGCCGCAGAACGGATCGACGACGAGGTCGCCCGGCTTCGTGTAGCGCTGGACGAGGTTCCAGATGACGTACGACGGCGTGGCTCCCACGTAGCGCGAGTCGCCCTGCTGACCTTCGCCGTAGTGCTGCGAGGGGTACTCCCAGAGCGTCGTCGGCTGGACGCGGAGGGGCGGCTTCGCGGGGCGTCGTTGCATGTCGGCGCGCACCATAGCGCGGCGGGGTCGTCCGCCGTCAATCGCGAGCGCAGCGCATGCCGGTCTTGCCGTACTTGGTCATCACCGCGAACTCCCAGCGCGGGTAGTTGACCTGGTGTCCCTCCCACGAGCCCGCGCGCGACCAGCGGACCTTGGCGCCGTACTTCTCGTCGAGCGCGGGGGCGCCCGGGTAGCCCACCCCCGGAGACGCCGTGAGCTCCATCATGATCCCGCCGAGGTCCATGTGGCCACCCGCGGCGACGTCGCTCGGGAAGCGTCCCGGCGGGCTGATGAAGTAGGAGTAGTCCCAGTCCTTCGCGTCGCCGCCGGGCGGGTTCTGGTAGTTGCTCCCCCAGTTGATCCGCGTGATGTCGCACGACGGGCAGGGGCTGAAGCCCTGTCCCTCGACGAAGTGCGCCGGACCGAGCTGGGTCCACGTTCCGTTGATGTCGCCGAAGCCGCCGGCCACGGGCGCGTTGCCCCACGGGTAGTTGCCGGGACCGAACGCAGCCGAGTTCTCCTCCCACGTCTGGAGGCGCCCGCCGTCCCACGCGCAGAACGCGGCCGCGAGCGGGTAGGGGACGCAGTTGAGCGCGAGGCGGTCGAGGAAGGCCTGACTGAAGGCGCGGTCCTCGCTCATGAGGTTGCCGGTGAAGTACGTGTGGGATCCGTTCGCCTTGTTGCCCGCGTTGCCGACGAAGCAGCCCTGCGAGGTGCTCGGGCGGTCCGGCAGGATGCTGAGGCCGCCGAGCTGGTAGTTCGCTCCCAGCGGGTACGTCGTGAGGTCGTTCGGGAGGTTCGACTTGAACGGCTCGATCTGGTTCCGCGCGGTCTGGGAGAGTGTCGCCTTGTTGTTCTCGTACCAGTCGAGGACCTTGCCGTTCACGCGCTCGATGAAGGCGCGCATGCGGCCCGCGGTGGTCTTGTACTTGTCGAGGCGCGTCGCCGAGCCGGGGATCGGCAGCGCGATGCAGCAGCTCTCGTGCTTCGCGTTCGCCTTGCCGACCTCGCCGCTCCCGCAGGTGAGTCCGCCGTCGGTCTGCGTGCAGCTCCGCGTGACGGCGCACTTCTTCTGGTCGTCGCAGCCGTCGGACGCGCAGTCGCCGTGCTCGAGGCAGCCCTTGCCGGCGGCGCATCGCGGCGCGCCGGTGGTGGTGCCGCCGCAGTCGACGTCGGTCTCGTCGCCGTTCTGGACCTTGTCGGTCCCGGAGGGCGCCGCGCACTTCTTCGCCGGCGAGCAGACCTTGCTCTCGCAGTCGTCGGCGACGTTGCAGCCCTTGTCCGTGCCGCATCGCGGGGCGTTGGTCTTCGTGCCGCCGCAGTCGACGTCGCTCTCGTCCGCGTTCTTGATCCCGTCGGTGCTCGTCGCCGGCGGCGCGGTCGGAGAGCCGGTGCACTTGCCCTCCGCGCACTCGCCGCTCGTGCAGTCGCGGGCGATCTTGCACGGCTGGCCGCCTGCGCAGGTGGGCGCGTCCGGTCCGCCGCAGTCGAGGCCGGTCTCCTGCCCGTTGCGGACGCCGTCCGACGAGGTCGGCGCCGCGCACGAACCGCCGGTGCAGACGCCGGACTTGCAGTCGAAGCCCTTGCCGCATCCGGCGCCGTCGTCTTTTCCGTTCGGGTTGCCCGACGGAATGCCGTCGCCGTGAGGCGCGTCATCGGCGCCGTCGGTCGAGCAAGCGGCGAACGCCAGCGATGCGACGAGCGCGAACACAATGCCGCCCGAGAGACGACCCATCGAAGAAAGGATACGCATGGGCGCCGTCGTTGGCCGCTCGAATCGAGAGGCGCGCCTGGTCCACCGGTTGTCCATCCTCGGCGCGGCATGCGGCGCGATGACGACGTAGCCGGGGGTCGTACATCGCCTTCGCGCGAGGAGCGTGGCTCAGCGGCCTTCGATCCAGGCGGACGCGAGCCAGTCGAGCGGAACGCTCGCGCGACGGAGCTCGCCGTCGATCGCGCGGACGCGCGGATCGGGCTCGAAGCCCCGCTCCCCGCACGCATACGCGCGCGCGTAGAGGACCCAGTTCGACAGCTCGTAGTGGTGGAGCAGCGCGGCGAACCGATGCTCGTCGAGGCGCCCGAGGACGGTCAGCGCGTCGTCCGCGCCGCTGCACGCCGTGAGCGAGGTCGCCGCGTCGAAGAGCAGCTGGCGGAGATCCTCGAACGCGCGATCCGGATCGGCGGCGATGCCCTGGATGAGCGCGTCGAAGTCGGCCTCCGACAGCCCCGCTTCGTGCGCGCTCTCTGCCATCGCGGGCACCTGGGTCGCGAGGAACGTCGAGCGCGGCGCGTGACCGAGCAGCCTTCCGACCAGATAGACGTCGAACGCGCTCGCGATGGCCTCACCGAGGAAGAGGGCGTCGGCGGAGAGCGGCGCGCCCGGCTCGCCGGCGAGCGCGCGCGCGGCGAGGTGATGCCAGGCCGCGTGCGCCACGACGTCGGCGGGCAGCACGTCGTCCACGAGGACGTCGCCTCCGGCGCTCGCTCCCCAGAACGTCAGGTTGAGGAGCAGCGCGCGATCCCAGCGACCCGCCGAGGCCTCGGGCAAGACGCGGAACGTGTAGCCATCGCGCCGGAGCACCTCCTTGAGGTCGCCGTAGAGGCCGACGTGGCGGAACGACCGTTCGTCCTCGATCTTCAGGTCGTCGAGCGTCTTCGCGGCGAATCGGAGCGTCGTCATCGGCGGACGCTACCATTTCCGCGTCCCGCGCATGGACGAGAGCGGGCGCGACGGGCTGAACCATCGCGCCCGCTGTCGTCTCGTCGCGTGCGCGCGCCGCGGCCGGCGTTGGCTTGCCCTTCGTCGTGGGGCGCGCTCAGAACAGCACGCAGCAGATCGTGCGGGGCGCGCTGACCGTCTCGGTTCCCAGCACCGCCGGCGCCTGCTTGACCTTGCACCCGCTGCTCGCGGTGTACCGGTACGACGCGGCGGTCTCGAGCGACTGGCCGCTCATCGCGCACGTCCCGTCCACGTCGATCGTCCGGAGCGGCGACGTGCAGTCGGGGTTTGCAAAGGCCCGCAGCGTGCCGCCGGCGCAGCCGTTGGTCTCGCAGGCGCAGGTCGTCTCGCACGAACGGCCTTCGGCGATCGAGGTCCCGATGACCGTGCGGCGCGGCAGATTCGCCGGACACGCGACCTCACCGTCGTGCACGAGGCAGTTCGTGCCCTGAAGGATGGATCCCTTCGGGACGCAGACCTCGTCGTCCTTGCAGGCGGCGTTCTGGGTCGGCGCCGCGCCTCCGCACGTGATCGTCGTTCGAGGCGGCGAGAGGTTCGAGGAGACCTTTCCCGTGCAACCCTTGGGCGCGGCGTTGGTCGTATCCGCCCACGCGAACGCGACCGGCAACGCGAAGCCGGGGAGGGCCGTCGAGCAGCTCCCGTCCCCCGCGATCGCGTGAGACGTCGACGGGCCGGTGCACGCGGCGCCGCCGCGGCTCGCGATCGAGGCGCCGCACGAGCCGCTGGTCGGCGTGCACTCGCAGCTGCAGCCGCCGCCGCCGGACGTCTTGTGCTCGCTTCGCGTGGGCCAGCCCGCGGGACAGCCTCCGCCGAGCGCCGTGGTGAGCGAGAGGAGGGGGCTCCATCCCTCCGCGTTCGTCATGCAGATGTTTCCCAGGCCGCAGGTGGCGAGCGACGGCGAGATCGCTGCCGGCGGGAGCCCGCTGTCGTCGCCGCCGTTGCCGTTGCCGCCGCCGTCACGGGTGCCGCCGCCGTCGCCGCCGTTGGGGTTACCGTTGCCGCGGCCTGACGGCCCGCCGTCCGCGAGCGCGTCGTCCGACGAGATCCCGAGGTCCGACGCTCCCGTGATGGCGTTGCATGCGGAGACGCCGGCGATCGCGCCGAAGACCACGCAGAGCCGAGCCGCGAGCCGGGGGGACATTCCACGATCCTAGCCCCAGACGGTCGAGCTTTGTACAGGGGGGCGGCCGGATATCGAGGCCGCGCGGATCCCCGCGGGTCCAGGCCAAGACCGCGCCGCTTTGCGCGGCGCTTACTTGCACTCGAGGCCTTCGATCGGTCGGCAGGTGCCCGTCGCAGCGTCGCACCGGAGCCAGTCGCGGCAGGGGCGATCGTCGCAGCTCTCGCCCAGCTTCGCGCCGGACCTGCAGGTCCCGTTCTCGCAGTCCGCTCCGTCCTCACACGTCGTCGACTCGTAGTCGGCGCAGGATTGGCCGATCTTCGCCACGGTCATCGGGGCACACGATCCATCCGGGGTGCAGAATCGCGCCGGACCGCAACTGAAGCTCCGGGACGACCCGTCGCTGTAGTTGCAGGAGGACGAGCGTTCGAGGGAGCGCAGCGGCACGCAACCCGCGTAGTAGCCCCAGCAGACCTCGCCGGCGGGACACTTGGTGCCCTGCGCTCCGCACGGCTCACCATCCCAGATCGGTGTATCGCACGCGCCGCAGCTCGATCCCTCGCTGGCGCCCTTGGGCAGCCTGCAGTAGCCGTCCGCGCACTGGTCGTCGGTGGCGCAGCGCGCGCCGCGCGCGAGCTCGCCTTTGGGCTCCCAGCACGCCACGACGATGTCGGTGTTGTCGCCGCACGGCGCCGCCTTCATGGCCTGCGCGCACGACTTCAGGAACGCCGCGTCGTAGCCGCTCCCCGCGCGCTTTCCGCGCGCGACGCAGAACGCGACGAAGCTCGACCGATCGCTCTCGTCGGTCGCGAGCTTCAGCGCGGGGACGTTCTGCCACGGGAACAGGTCCGGACAACGGTCGCGACGGTCGCGCATCGCGCTGAACTGACTATCGCACGCGCTCTCGAGCGAGGGGTGCGCGGCCGCGCCGCTGGCGCCTGCCGTGGTGTCGCCGCCGGGCTCGCCCTCGGTCGCAACACCCGGTGCGGACGACCCGTCGTCGGACTTCCCCCCGTCTTGCTCGCCCCCCGTGCACGCCACGACGCCGACGAGGAACACCGACAAGAGCGAGAATCGGACGCCCAGCTTGCTCATGGCCGACCCGGTCGGCCAGAGATCGCGACGGTTGCCGAAAATCGACCACGCCCCCAAAAAGAGGCCGCCGCGTCGGCGGGGAGGGACGCCGGCGTAGCCGCGCGGCGAAATGCGAACGGGCCGCGCGGCGTCGCCGGCGGCCCGTTCGTCCGAGTCGCGCCGGGCGGCGTTACTCCTTGGCGTCGCCTCGCGCGAAGATCGACGCGACGTAGTTGAGCACGTCGGTCGCGCTGACCTCGTTGTAGCCGAAGTTCTTCATCAGGCGCGCCTTGATGATGTCGATCTTCTCCTGCGTGTCCTTGTCGACGACGGCGGAGACGAGCGTCTTCAGCTTGATCGAGTCCTTCTGATCTTCGAAGAGCTTGAGCTCGAGCGCCCGGCGAAGGCGATCGTTCGTGCTCCAGACGAACTTCTTTCCTTCGACGGCGAGCGCGCCGATGAAGTTCATGATCTCGCGCCGGAAGTCGTCCTTGCGGTTCTCGGCGATGTCGATCTTCTCTTCGATCGACCGCATGAGGCGCTCGTCCGGATCCTCGTCCTGACCGGTGTACCGGTTCTTGACGCGCTCCTTGAGCGTGTACGCCTTGATGTTGTCGATGTAGTTGCCCGCGAGCTTCATGATCGCGTCCTCGTCGGCGCTGATCGCTCGCTGCACCTCGTTCTTCACGATCTCTTCGTACTCGCGCTTGACGAGGCCGATGATCTCCTGGAAGCGCTTGCGCTGCTCGTCGTTCGTGATGAGCGAGTGGTGGCGGAGGCCCTTGTCGAGCTCGTTCATGACCATGAACGGGTTGATGGTGCCTTCGCCCGCCTCGTTGACGAGCGCGTTCGAGATCTTGTCCTGCACGTAGCGCGGAGAGATCCCCTCCATGCCCTCGCGCTTCGCCTCTTTGCGCAGCTCCTTGACGGTGTCCTGCGTGTAGCCGGGCAGGACCTTGCCGTCGTAGAGCTTCAGCTTCTGGATGAGCGAGAGGTTGTGCTTCTTCGGGTCCTCGAGGCGGGTCATGACGGCCCACATCGCGGCGACCTCGAGGGTGTGCGGGGCGATGTGCTTGCCCTTCACCTTCGTCTGCGAGAAGTCCTTCTCGTAGATCTTGATCTCCTCGTGCAGCTTCGTGATGTACGGGATGTCGATCTTGATCGTGCGGTCGCGGAGGGCCTCCATGAACTCGTTGTTCAGGAGCTTCTTGTACTCGGCCTCGTTGGTGTGGCCGATGATGACCTCGTCGATGTCCGTCTGCGCGAACTTCTTCGGCTTGATCTTCTTCTCCTGCGACGCGCCGAGAAGATCGTAGAGGAAGGCGACGTCGAGCTTCAGCATCTCGACGAACTCGACGATGCCGCGGTTCGCGATGTTGAACTCGCCGTCGAAGTTGAACGCGCGCGGGTCGGAGTCGGAGCCGTACTCGGCGATCTTCCGGTAGTTGATGTCGCCGGTGAGCTCGGTCGAGTCCTGGTTCTTCTCGTCCTTCGGCTGGAAGGTGCCGATGCCGACGCGATCCTTCTCGGAGAGCACGAGGCGGCGGCAGCGGATGTGGTTCCGCATCACCTTGCCCCAGTCGCCCTCGTACTTGGTCATCAGGTTCTTGAAGATGAACCGGCTCGCGGGATCGAGATCGCCGTCGACGCGGACCTTGTGCTGGTCGTTCGAGAGACCGAGCTCCTCGATCGCCTTCGGGCGCCAGTCCTGCGGGATGAGGCGCAGCGGCTCGTCGTTCATCGGGCTCGCGAAGCGCTCGGTCGACGTGCCGGCGAGGTCGGTGCCTCCGAGGTTCACCCAGTCGAACGAGTAGAGCGCGCCGTCGGGCGTGCGCGAGTAGTACTCGATGCCCTGCTTGAGGAGCCGCGCGATCGTGCTCTTCGACGAGCCGACCGGCCCGTGGAGGAGGATGACGCGCTTCTCCGGGCCGTAGCCCTCGGAGGCGGCCTTGAGCACGTGGACGAGGCGCATGAGCGGGATGTCGAGGCCGTAGATCGCGTTGGCCCCTCCGTTCAGCTCGTCTTTGAAGAAGTTGAAGCGAGTCAGCTTCTTCTTGTTGTCGATGTACTCCTCGGTCCCGAAGCTGATGATCATGTCGTAGAGGCGCTGGTACGCATTGCGCGTCACCTGCGGCCGCTCTCGAACCAGCGCGAGGTACTCCTCGAAGGAGCCCTCCCAGTGAAGCTCTCGATAGAGCTTGAAGTCCTGCATCGCTCCGATGCGATCGATCATCATGCCCGACGTCTCCGCCATCTCTGCTCCTCGCCTCCGGTTCATCGAGCCTATCACCGCAACAAGTGGAGACGAGCGTCGCTTTTTGCACCGCGGGAGCCGCAGATTTGGGCGGAGTTTTTTCGCCTCGGACCATTGCTCGAGCCGAGGGCCGATGCTTAGGTGATTGGGGGGTTCCGATGAGCTCGTCGAAGTGCACAGCTCTCGTCGTCGTCTCGCTCGGAGCGCTCGCGATGGGCTGCGGCCGTTCGCCGGCCATGCCGCGCACACCCACGGTGATGGTCAGGGTCGACCACCCTCCGTCGGCGGTGCCCTGCGACTGCGAAGACGATGACGACGACGACGACGCGGCTCCGCGCCGAAGGCCGCCGGTCGAGTACGTGCGTCTGTCCGAGTGGCAAGCGCCCGCGTCGGCCGAGCGCGCGGCTGACGAGGTGACCCCGCGCGGGCCGGGGACGCCGAGCTACCTCGAGTTTCCCTCGCTGACGCTCCACGAGCCCATCCCGGCGACGACGTTTGGTCGTTCCCGGCGCGCGGCCATCCGCTGAACGCCCAAGCGCGGCCGTGACGCTCCGCCGCGCGCCGATCGTGACCGGCGCTTCACACGGGTGTTGTGCCTCGGGGGCTACGCCCGCCGGCCGTCGTGTCGGGCTGTCCGGACAGCGGCCCCAAATTGCCAGAACGTCGACGCCGTTCGGGACGGGAAAGCGAAAAAACGTGGGATTCTACGACGCTTCAGGGGGAGGCGAACGGCTCGCCAGTTGCTATCCATAGAGGGACATGGGTGAGCGGCTTTCGCGGTGGACGACGGCGGTCAAGGCTGCAGCAGCGGTCGCGGTGGGGTTCGCCTCGATGGGCTGCGGGGCCTACGAGCCCGAGCCCGAGTACCCGCAGCCGGTCCAGTACGCCGCGCCGGCCCCGCCGAGCGCCGCCGAGCTCGCCGCGCAGCAGCAGGCGCGGGCACAGGCCGCGTCCGAGTCGCGCGAGATCCTCATCGGCGCGGACGGCGACGAATACTCCGACACCGATCCGAGCGCGCTCACCGAGTTCAAGCCCGCTCTCGACGGCCACGGCACGTGGGTCGAGGACGCTTCGTACGGCACCGTCTGGGTGCCCGCGCGCGACGAGGTCGGTGAGGACTTCCAGCCGTACGTGACGGCCGGGCACTGGAGCTACAGCGACGAGACCGACTACGTCTGGGTCTCCGACTACTCATGGGGCTGGGCGCCGTTTCACTACGGGCGCTGGGTGCTGTTGCCCGGTCACGGCTGGGCGTGGATCCCGGGTCGCCGCTACGCGGGCGCCTGGGTCACGTGGCGCGTCGGTCCCACGGGCTACGGCTACGTCGGCTGGGCGCCCGCGCCGCCGGCTTGGTACTGGTACCACGGCACGGCGTACGGGTGGTCGTACGGCTGGTACGACTACCACGCGCATTACGTGTATTGTCCACATAGCTACGTCTACCATCCGACGGTGGCGACGCACGTCGTCCGCGGGCCGGCGGCGCGAGAGCACCAAGGTCGAACGCAGGACTACGTCCCGGCGCGGCCGGGAACGGGCGGCGGCGATCGCGTCGTCGCGAACCCGAGCGTCGGCGGCGGTCGCGTGGTCGCGAACCCTGCGGTCGGGGGCGCGGACCGCGTCGCGGCACGTCCAGGCATCGGCAATGGCAGCCGCGGCCCGCGCCCCGACGAGCTCGGGCTGAAGAACGACGCCGTCGTCGCGCCGCCCGCCTCGAATCAGGGGTTGAGCCGCGCGCAAGCGTTCGCCACGCCGTCGACCGCCGTTCCGGCGGGCGCCGCGCCGCCGGCGCACACGCGCCCCGCTGCGGCGAGGGAGAGCGCCCCGAGCTTCGCGGGCGCGGCCAACCGCGCTCCGGCGTCGCCGGCGTTCGTCCCGAGCGGTCCGGGCTCGCGCGGCTTCGCCGCGGCTTCGCCGCAGCCGCGCTTCGCGAACCCGTCGACGCCGAGCTCGTCGTCGCCGTCGTTCCGGTCGTCGGCGCCCGCGGTCCGCTCGACGCCGAGCGCGCCGCCGCCGTCGTTCCGGTCGTCGGCGCCCGCGGTCGGCTCGTCGCCGTCGTTCCGCTCGACGCCGTCGACGCCGTCGTTCCGTTCGTCGACGCCCGCGGTTCGCTCGACGCCGTCGACGCCGTCGTTCCGCTCGACGCCGTCGGTTCGCTCGACGCCGACGCCGTCGTTCCGCTCCTCGGCGCCGTCGGTTCGCTCGACGCCGACGCCGTCGTTCCGTTCGTCGACGCCGTCGACGCCGTCGTTCCGCTCGGCGCCGTCGGTGCGCTCGTCGCCCAGCATCTCGCCGTCGCGGTCTTCTTCGCCGTCGCGGTCTTCGTCGCCGTCCGTCCGCAGCGGCGGCGGCGGGTTCCGCAGGAGATAACTCAGGTGAACGCCATGAAGTCTTTCGTTTCGATCCTCGTCGGCGTCTCGCTCGTGGCCCTCGGAGGCTGCGTCTACGACAACGAGCCGCCCCGCCGCCTCGCGCCCGATCCTCAGCCGTACTCGCCGGCTCCCGGCTCGGAGTCGGCGGGCGGCGATCCCGGCGCGCCCGCGCCGTCGAGCCCCGGCAGCCCCTCGCCGATGCTCGTCGAGGTCGATGCCGACCAGACGATGAACGCGGTCGGCGGCGAGGGGGTCGGCGTCTTCATCGAGTACGTGCGCGGCGGTCACTGGCATGTCTGGTGGACGTGCGACACCGCCCAGACGCGCCAGAGCTGCGACTTCGCCGTGAGCGCCACGGCCGCTTCGGGCAACGTGAGCAACGTCGACGCGGCCGAGCTCGCGGGCGGGCAGGTCGCGTCGCCGACGCCGTCGCGCATCGAGGCGACCTCGACGACGACGACCGAGGTGCACGGCGTGCGCTTCGACACGAACCCCGGCGCCGTCATCACTGTCGACGCGGCCGTCGGCGGCCTCAAGGACGGAGCGTTCCTCTTCTTCGTGCAGGACGGCAAGGTCAACGGCGGCTTCACCGGCAAGCTCACGAACCCGCTCCAGCTCCAGGGCAACGCGCCCTGACGACGACGCGCGCTCGGCGGTCGCTCGCGAGGCGGAGCACGCCGGTGACGATCCTCGCGCGCGGGGCCGCGTCGTGATGCGCGTCGCGATCGGGCTCGGCGCGAACCTCGGCGATCGGCTCGCGACGCTGCGGGAGGCTGCGTCGCGCATCGGGCGGCTCGCGCCGATCGTGGCGCGCTCGCACGTCTGGGAGACCGCGCCCGTCGGCGGGCCGCCGCAGCCCGACTACTTCAACGCTGCCGTGCTCGTGGAGTGGCGTGGTGCGCCGCTCGCGCTGCTGGACGCGCTCCAGCAGATCGAGGCCGACCTCGGGCGCGTGCGCGAGGTGGTCAACGGGCCGAGGACCATCGACCTCGACGTTCTCTGGATCGACGGGCAAGTGGTGGACGAGCCGCGGCTCGTCGTTCCGCACCCGCGCCTGCACGTGCGCGCGTTTGCGCTCGCCCCGATGCTCGAAGTCGCGCCTGGCGCGACCGACCCGCGCGACGGCGCGGCGTTCGTCGTCCCCGCGGATCCCGGCGTGCGCGCGCTCTCGTTCGCGCTCTGACGTACCGGCGAGGCGCGGTGCCGGTCGCGACGCACCGAAGAAGACAGAAGAAGAGGAGAGAGGAGGAGGCGTGGGCGCGACGATCCGGTCGCGCGCGATCCACAGCACCCCTGCGATCCACGCTAAGTCCTTGATTCGCTGAAACGCGTGTTCCGTGAGAGCGGAAAAGTGCAGCGGCATTGCTCGTGCACCTACATGTCGACCGGAGAGCGATATGTACCGCAAAGCCTTTCTGCCGACGCTGCTTGCGACCGTGGTCTCGATGGGAATCGGGTGCGCCGCGCCCGACCAGGACGGCGAGGACACCGACGAGCAGGTCGAAGCGTCGCAGGACGAGATCCGCGAGGTCCTCACCGGGCCCCTCCGCAAGTCGACCGACGCGGAGGTCTGGAGCGTCGACAACGCGTGGGCGGACACGACGACCGCGGCCGCGCGCAAGGCGGGCCTCGCGTGGTCGGCGAACAGCGGCCTCACCTGGGAAGAGAAGTTCCAGCAGTGGGTGGCGACCTTCGAGAAGGTGGACGCGGTCCGCTGGGGCAAGACGATCCGCATCACGACTCCGTACGGGCGCACCATGGACGGCCCGGTGCTCGAGTGCGCGGACCTCGCGATCTGGCTGCGTATGACGTTCTCGGCCTGGTACCACCTGCCGTTCTACATGACCGGCTACAGCAACGGTCAGCCGGTCTATTACGGGCACTTCGGCGTCGTGAACCGTGACGGAAATCCGGTGGCGGGCTTCCCGCGCTTCAAGTCGCTCTACCGCGACCACGAGCAGACCTGGCGCTCGGGCGAGCGTTGGCCGAGCGACGCGACGCTGCGCACCCGCCACGTGGGCAGCGACGACAGCGCGGCGGGCGTGCGCGTCGGCGAGGACCGGAAGCTGGCCGCCGGCGACGGCGCGGGCGCCTACTTCGACGAGCTCTTTCTCAACAAGCGCGCCGGCTACCTGATGCTCCTGCTCGATCGCAGCTTCGGCAGCGCGAACCTCGCCGACGGCGCGAACCTCTTCCACATCACGCCCCAGGCCACCATGCCGGGCGACGTCCTCGTGCAGCGCTGGCAGCGGAGCGGCATCGGTCACGTGCTCCCCGTCATGACGGCGGTGCACACGCCGGGCGACAAGCTGCGCGTGTCGACCGCGAGCGGCTCGATGCCGCGACGCCAGCCCGTCTGGGAGGAGGAGGCGCAGAGCGCGACCTACTTCAAGCAGCCGTACTCCGGCGGACGCGGCACCGCGTCGGACGGCAACGCCTACGCGAAGCTCGGCGGAGGTGTCCGCCGCTGGCGCACGCCGGCGCTCCAGAGCGGCCGCTGGAACAACGTCGTCCCGCAGCACGATCAGCGCGTCTACATCGAGGACCGCAACATCGAGGGCATCGCGTCCCGCCCCGAGCGCTTCGAGACGCTGCTCGCGGAGGACACCCCGGAGGCGGAGCGCGACGCGGCGCTCGCGACGATCGCGAGCGCGCGGCAGGCGCTGCTCGAGCGCCCCGCGAGCTGCTCGCAGCGCACGAAGCGCGAAGGCGCGTTCGACGCCCTCTACGGCGTGATGTCCCGCGCGTACGGCAAGTCGCGCGGTGAGGTCGACGCGCAGTACCGCAAGCTCGAGGACTACGTGTTCGCCGAGCTCGAGTACAACCAGTCCAAGACCTGCTGCTGGAACTCGACGACCCCGCAGATGGCGCAGATCGTCCTCGACTACGCGGCCAAGGAGAAGGCCGCGAACGACGCCGCCGGCGTCTGCAAGCAGCCGACGACGTTCAAGTCCTCGGCCGGCGGCAAGTACGATACGTGGAAGGCGCACGCTTCGAGCCTCGGCCGCGCGAACGACTGGAAGGCCTGGAGCGAGGACGAGCCCTGCGCGCAGCGCGCGGTCGTCGAAGACACCCTCGGCGAGCGCGGCGCCGCGGCGATGTGCCGGTGACCTACTTCGGCGGCGTGATCGGGGCGCACGTCGACGAGCCGGCACCGACGATGAGCATGCCGGTGTTGTCGACCATCACGGTCGACTCGTCGGTGGTGGGCGAGTAGGCCGTCACGGTCGACGTGGTCCTGCCCGTGAAGAGCCAGAACGAGCCGCCCCAGTGGGCGAACGCGAAGCCGCCCGACTCGAGGATCGCCGATGTTCGATGGGTGGCCTCGGTCGCGCCGGTCTGCTTGTTCAGGCGCGAGACGAGGCCCGAATCGACGCTGAAGCCGAACAGCTTGCTGCCGATCGACGTGAGCTCCGTTCGCCCGCCGGTCAACGAGCCGATGAATTTCAGGTCGAACGACTTGGTGTCGAGCGAAGCGAGCCCGGTGCCGGCGACGTAGAGGGTCTCGCCCTCCTTCGGATCGTCGCCGTTCAGCGCGAAGCCCATGCCGAACAGGTCGAAGCCGGTCTGGCCAGGCTTGAACGACGTCGGCTTGCAGGTCGCGTCGTTGGTGTCGACGGCATAGACCCGACCGTCGGTGTACTCGACCCACGCCGTACCGCGCCGATCGATCGCCATCGAGAACGTGCCTGCCCCCGTCGGGCACCCGAGCGTGCCGATGCGCTTGAAGGAGAGGTCCCGCGGATTGAAGCGATAGAGGCCCTTGTCCGTGGCCACCACGTAGATCTGCGTCGTCGCCTCGGCGCACTCGACGGGCTCCGTCCCCGGCGGCGCGCCGCCCTCTTCGAACTGGCCGCTCGCGGCGGTCGCGGCGTCCGGCTCGCCCTCGACGAATCCGCTCGCGCGCTCCCCGCTGTTCGCGCAGCCCGCCGCGATCGCCGCGAGCCCCAGCGCACGGCCGACGGCGCGCCACGCGCCTGCGAGGCGGCGTGTCATCGCACCACGGGCTCCTCGCACGGCTTGGTCAGGCACTCGCCGCGGACGCACGGCTGACCACCGGCGACGTCACACTGCGTGCCGCACGCGCCGCAGTTGCGCTGGCTCGTCTCGAGGTTTGCCTCGCAGCCGTTGTCGATGTCGCCGTCGCAGTCGGCGAACCCGGGGAAGCACACGTAGCCGCACTCGCCGCCCTGGCAGGTCGGGCCGCCCTTGCCGCTGCTGCTCGGCGGGCCGACGCAGTAGTTCCCGCACCCTCCGCAGTGGTTCGGGTCGGTCGCGATGTCCACGCAGTAGTCGCCGCACCGCGTGAGACCCGCGGGGCAGTTGCACGTGCCGTTCTGGCACCACTGGTCCGCGGCGCACGCGTTCCCGCATGCACCGCAGTTGTTGCGATCCGTGCTGAGGTCGATCTCGCAGCCGTCCCCGCACAGGTCCTTGTTGCAGTTGGCGAAGGGCGGTCGACACTGCAGCGTGCACGCCGAGTCTCCGCACATCCACTTCGTGCGCGGGGGCATGACGCCGGGCCCGCACGTCCAGCGGGGATCGGCGTCGCTCTCGGGCGCCTGACAGACCGAGCCGCACGCGCCGCAGTTTTGGTTGTCGGAGTCGAGCCGCACGCAGTCGTCACCACACTGCGTGAAGCCGCTCGGACATCCGCACGCTCCCTTCCAGCAGATGACGCCTTCGCTGCACGCGGCTCCGCACGCCCCGCAGTTGGCGGGGTCGCTCCTCACGGAAGTCTCGCAGCCGTCGGCCGTCGAACCGTTGCAGTCTGCATAGAACGGAGCGCAGGCCATCTGGCACTTGCCTTCGCTGCACACGTAGCTCCACGGCGTCTTCGTGGTCGTGCGCGGACAAGGCGAGTCGCACGCGCCGCAGTGGTCGACGTCGCTCCGGAGGTCGACGGTGCAGAGGCCTCGCGTGCCCTCGCAGGTCGCGAACGGCGCCGGGCACTCGGTCTGAATGCACGCGTTCTTCACGGTGATCCCGCTCTCGAACCGCCAGCCGTCGTACGGGGTGTCCTCGACGGAGCGCGCGCACGACGCCTGGAGCATCAGCGACGCGAGGCCGGTGGAGAGGAGCAGCACCAGGCGGAGTGGGCGACGCGGGGGCATGGGCGGGGGGCGGGGAGGGGCGGCTCGTCGGAGGGCGGGACGGGGAGCGGAGCGAGGGAACCTCTGCCGAAGCAATAGGCGTACCGCTCGAGATCTCGTCTGGTTCTCTGAGGTAAGCCCCCTCCGGCAGGTCTCTAACGCCCC
Source organism: Labilithrix sp. (assembly GCA_019637225.1). Taxonomy (GTDB): domain Bacteria; phylum Myxococcota_A; class Polyangia; order Polyangiales; family Polyangiaceae; genus Labilithrix. The sequence goes on along the minus strand of JAHBWC010000075.1, from coordinate 246 downwards.
TGGGCGATCGCGACGCGCTTGATCGCACGGCGGCGCGGCGGATAAGGGTTGGCCATGACGACCCCGCTCGAAGACGTCCCCGTTCGCACCATCGACGGCCAGCCCTCCTCGGTCGGCGCCTACGCCGGCAGGGTGCGCCTGATCGTCAACGTCGCGTCGAAGTGCGGGCTCACTCCCCAGTACGAGGCGCTCGAGGCACTCTACCGCAAGTACAAGGATCGCGGGCTCGAGATCCTCGCGTTCCCC
>JAHBWC010000074.1 GCA_019637225.1 Labilithrix sp. | reverse complement strand
CGCCGCGCGCAACGTCAAGGCGAACAAGGACGTGAGCACCGATGTGCTCCTCGGGCCGAAGGGCAAGGGCCTCGTCTTCTTGGCGACGCGCCGGTCGAGCGGGAGGCTCCGGCCGATCGTCGAAACGCACCACGTCACGGTGACGGACCTCGCGATCAGCGCGAAGCTCTCGCGCTTCGGCAGCCTCGTCCTCGTCACGCGGCTGTCCGACGGCAAGCCGGTCGCCCGCGCGACCGTGGCCGTCCGCGAGGAGGGGGGCCGCGAGATCCTCGCGGTGCCGACCGACGGCCGCGGGATCGCGATGCTGCCCTCCGATCGGTTCCAGCCGGTGAAGCCCGACGGGGGCCTCGACGATCGCCTCGTCATCTTCGCGCGCTCCGGCGACGACTGGACCTACCGCGAGGCGTCCGACGTCGTCTCGCGCGCCGAGGTGCCGTACCTCGACATGGCCGCGCGGATGCCCGTCTACGGGATGCTCTTCACCGACCGAGGCATCTACAAGGCCGGCGAGACGATCCGCGTGAAGGGCGTCTTCCGGCAGAACGTGGCGAAGGGGATGGAGACGCCCCGCGGGCGCGAGGTGACCGTGCGCGCGCACGATCCCGAGGGGGCCACGATGTTCGAGCACACGGCAAAGCTCGGCGCGTTCGGCGAGCTCGCGGTCGACGTCCCGATCCCGGCGACCTCGCGGCTCGGCCACGTCGAGCTCCAGGCGATTGTCGTGGGCGAGGCAGAGAGGGCGTCCTGGGAGCCGAGCGCCGCATCGACCGGAGTCGAGATCGCCGCGTACCGGCCGGCTGAGTTCAAGGTCTCGGTCGAGCCGAGCCAGCCGTCCTTCATCCGCGGCGACAAGGCGACGTACGCGGTGCGCGGCGACTACCTCTTCGGCGCGCCCATGAGCGGCGGTAAGGTCCGCTACACCGTCACGCGCAGCCAGACGTCGTTCGCTCCGCCGAACACGGAGGGCTTCGAGGTCGACGACTCGGCGTATCGCTGGGCGCTCGCGGACTCGTCTCCGCGCGGCGGCAAGCTCCAGGGCGGCGACGGCCCGCTGAACGAGCGCGGCACCTACGAGACTCAAGTAGCGCTCGCGCTCCCGAAGCAAGAGTCCGCGGAGAACGTCACGTTCGAGGCCGAGATCGAGGACCTCTCGCGGCAGACCATCGCGAGCCAGGCGACGGCGATCGTGCACCCGGCGGAGTTCTACGTCGCGATCGAGCGGCCGAAGGACATGTTCGTCGCCGCGGGGACGAAGCTCCGCGCGAACGTCGCCGCCGTCGAGCCCTCGGGCGCGCGCCGCGCCGGCGTCGGCGTGAGCGTTGACCTCGTGGCGCGGACCTGGGCGACCGCGACCGAGGCGACCGGCGAGGACGGCGTGCACTACGAGTCGCGCGCGGTTGACAAGGTCGTCGTCACCTGCGCGGCGAAGACGACCGGCGACGTCGCCGGCTGCGATCTCGCGCCGAGCGAGGCCGGCTACTACATCGTCCGCGCGCGCGCGGTCGACAAGCGGGGCAACGCCGTGGCTTCGAGCTACAGCGTCTACGTGAGCGGCGAAGGCGCGCGGGTCGCCTGGGCGGTGTCCGACGGCACGCGGCTCGAGCTCGTGACGGACAAGAAGTCGTACGAGATCGGCGACGTCGCCAGGGTCCTCGTGAAGAGCCCGTTCAAGGAGGCCGAGGCGCTGCTCACGGTCGAGCGTCAGGGGATCCACAAGGAGGAGCGCATCACGGTGCGCGGCTCGATGCCGACGTTCGAGGTGCCGGTGACCGCGTCGATGTGGCCGAACGTCTTCGTCTCGGTCGAGCTCGTCAAGGGCCGCACCGCGGACGCCAAGGCGCCGGCCGCCAAAGGCGCGGACCTCGGCGCGCCGAGCTACCGCATGGGGTGGGCGGAGATCAGCGTGAACCCCGAAGGCCGCCGCTTGAAGGTCGACGTGAAGCCCTCGAAGAAGGACCTTCATCCGGGCGACGACGTCGACGTCGAGCTCGTGGTCACCGACCGCGCGGGCAAGGCGGCGCGCGCGGACGTCGCGTTCTACGCGGTCGACGAGGGCGTGCTGATGCTCACGGGGTATCGCACGCCGGATCCGCTCCCGGTCTTCTCGGCGCGCCGGAGCCTGAGCGTCGCGCCCGTCGAGTCGCGCGACAACCTCGCGCGGATCCTCCGGCTCTCGCGCGGGCCCGGTGAGGACAAGGGCGACGAGGGCGGCGGAGGCGGCGAGGGGATGACGACGCGGCAGGACTTCCGCACGACGGCGTTCTTCCAGCCGTCGGTCATCACCGGCGCCGACGGCAAGGCGCGCGTGCGGTTCAAGCTGCCCGATTCGCTGACGACGTACCGCCTGATGGCGGTGGCCACATCGGACACCGACCGCTTCGGCTTCGGCCAGGAGTCGATCGTGACGAGCCGGCCGCTGATGGCGCGCCCGGCGCTGCCGCGCTTCCTCCGCGCGGGTGACGCGATCGACGCGGGCGTCATCGTGTCGTCCAAGGGGCTGCCCGCGCAGTCGGTCGTCGTCACGCTCGACGCGAAGGGCGTCGTCGTCACGGGCGAGGCGTCGAAGCGCGTCGACGTGCCGGCGAACGGATCGGTCGAGGTGCGCTGGGCGATCGGCTCGCCGACCGTGGGCAAAGCCGAGCTGGCGTTCCACGCGCGCGCCGGCGCCGCGCGCGACGACGTCACCGTGAAGCGGGACGTCTCCGTGCCGCTCAGCCTGGAGGCCGTGGCGCTCTACGGCGACACCGAGAAGGCCGTCGCCGAGCAGCTCGGGAACCTCCAGGGGATGCGCACCGACACCGGCGGGCTCGACCTGCGCGTCGCCTCGACCGCGCTCGTCGGCCTCGACAGCGGCGTGGAGGCGCTCGTCGAGTACCCGTACGGCTGCGCGGAGCAGCTCACGAGCAAGATGGTGCCGCTCGTCGCCCTCGGTGACCTCGCGCGTGACTACGGCGTGAAGCTCCCGGCGAACACGAACGCGATGGTCGACGAGACGATCGTGAAGATCCTGAAGGCGCAGCGTCCCGACGGGGCGTTCGGCTACTGGGCCGACTCTCCGCGCGGCGACACCTGGCTCACCGCCTACGCGCTCTGGGGCCTCAGCCTCGCCAAGGAGCGCGGCCGGCCGGTGCCCGAGGCGTCCACCGACGGCGCGACCCGGTGGCTTCGCGAGCGCCTCGCCGCGTGCGGCCTCGACGGCGCCGAGGCGGCGAGCAAGAAGGGCCGCGCGAGCTTCGACCGTTGGGAGTGCGGCGACGACGACGTCCTCCTCTCGTCGCAGGCGTTCGTGCTCGACGTGCTCGCGATGACCGGGAACGCCGACGCCGGCTACGCGTCGCGCCTCTTCGCGCGCCGGGAGAAGATGCCGCTCTTCGCGCGGGCGCTGCTCGCGCACGCGATGACGCTCACGAAGATGCGCGCCGCGGACGCCCAGGAGCTCGTGCGCGACGCCGAGGCGCACGTCCGGGTCACGCCCGCGGGCGCGACGATCGCCGAGAACCTCGGCGATCGCTACGCGCCGCTCCTCGACTCGGAGAACCGGACGACGGCGATCGTGCTCCGCTCGCTCGTCACCGTGGACCCAAAGCACCCGCTCGCGGCGCGGCTCGCGAAGGGCCTCCTCGCGGCGCGCCGCGGCGGCGCCTGGCGCTCGACGCAGGAGAATGCGTGGGCGCTGCTGGCGCTCGACGACTACCGAAAGGCGCAGGAGAAGGAGGCGCCCGACTTCGACGCGCACGTCTTCTTCGGCGAGCAGGAGGTCATGAAGGCGGCGTTCCAGGGCCGCAGCGTGAAGGCGCAGTCGCAGAGCTTCAGCGCCGACAAGATCTTCGGCCGGAGCGGACAGAGCCTCGCGTTCCAGGTCGACGGGAGGGGGCGGCTCTTCTACGAGGCGCGGCTCCGCTACGCCAGGACGGAGCTCCCCAAGGCGCCGCTCGATCGCGGGCTCTTCGTGAAGAAGATGGTGCGGTCGCTTTCGCCGGCGGAGCTGTCGGAGGCGCTCCGCACCATCCCGCGGACGTCGGCGACGAGCGCGATGGCGAGCGATCTCGTCCTCGTCGACCTCATGGTCGTGACGCCGGACCCGCGCGAGCAGGTCGTCATCGACGACCCGCTGCCCGCGGGCCTCGAGCCGGTGCAGGCGAAGCTCGCAACGACCGCGAGGGACCTCGCCGTCACCGAGCCGGGAGGCGAGGGCGACGAAGACGACGCCGACGACGCGCGCGACATGGACGCGCGCGCGACGGGGCAGACCTTCCAGCGCTCCTGGTACCACCGCGAGTTCCACGACGATCGCGTGCTCACGTTCGTCGACCACATGGCGGCCGGGATGTACCACTACCGCTACCTCGCGCGCGCGACCACGCCGGGCCGCTTCGTCGTCCCTCCGACCCGCGCCGAGTGCATGTACGAGCCGGAGACGTTCGGGCGAACGGCCGCGACGATCTTCGAGGTGAAGGCGGAGTGATGCGCTCGGTCGATCCGCACGCCTCCCGCTTCGTCCGCGGCTGCCGGGCGCTCGGCGCGACGATGCTCGCGGCGATCCTCTGGCTCTTCGTCGGCGCTGCCTTCACGCCGCTGCCGCCCGCGCTCCGCGCCGGCGGCGGGTACGGCGCGTCGGTGCAGTTTCTCGATCGCGAGGGCGAGCTCCTTCGCGAGGTGCGCGCCGACGACTCGGCGCGCGCCGTCTGGGTCCCGCTCGACGAGGTGGGCGACGGCGTGATCCGCGCCGTCCTCGCCGCGGAGGATCGGCGCTTCGACGAGCACGTCGGCGTCGACCCCGCTGCGACCGTGCGCGCGGTCGCGACCTCGCTCCGGGCGCGTCGTGTCGTGTCCGGCGCCTCCACCATCACGATGCAGCTGGCGCGGCTCGTCGAGCCTCATCCGCGGACCTTCCGGGGCAAGCTCGGCGAGGCTGCGATGGCGGTGCGCATCGAGGCGTCGCTCTCGAAGCGGCAGATCCTCGAGCAGTACCTGAACCGCGCTCCCTTCGGCGACGGCGTCCGCGGCATCGGCGCGGCGAGCCGCTACTTCTTCGACAAGCCGCCGCGCGAGCTCTCCACGGCCGAGGCCGCGACGCTCGCCGGCATCCCGCGCGGCCCGAGCTGGTACTCGCTCGTGCGGCGGCCCGACCGGGTCCTCGTCCGCCGCGATCGCGTGCTCGATCGCATGCTCGCGGGCGGCGCGATCGGCCGCGAGGAGCACGCCCGCGCAAGGGCCGAGCCGCTCACGCTGCAGATCGGCAAGGGCGGGTTCGGCGCGCCGCACCTCGTCGACGCGCTCCTCGCCGGCTCGCTCGACAGGTCCGTGCCCGCGCTCCGCGGCAAGACCGCGCGGGTCGAGACGACGGTCGACCGCGGCCTCCAGCGCGAGGTCGAGAGCGCCGCCCGCGACGTCCTCCGCCCGCTCGCGAGCCGCCACGTGACGGCCGCGAGCGTGCTCGTCGTCGACAACGCCACCGGTGACGTCCTCGCGTACGTGGGCTCGCCGCGGTGGGAGGACGACGCGCACGGCGGCAAGAACGACGGCGTCCGCGCGAAGAGGCAGCCGGGCTCGACGCTGAAGCCGTTCGTCTACGGCCTCGCGATGGAGGACCTCGGCTGGACGCCCGCGACGCTGCTGCCCGACGTCGAGCTCCACCTCGCCACGCCGGGCGGGACGTACTCTCCGCGCAACTACGACGAGCGCTTCCACGGTCCGGTGCGCCTCCGCGAGGCGCTCGCGAGCTCGTACAACGTCCCCGCGGTGTTCGCGGCGAACGAGGTCGGCGTCGGGCGCGTGCTCGACCGCCTGCGTGACGTCGGCTTCACGACGCTCGGCGAGAGCGCGGAGTTCTACGGTCCGGCGCTCGCGCTCGGGGATGGCGAGGTGCGCCTGTACGATCTCGTCGGTGCGTACGCGGCGATCGCGCGCGGCGGCGTCCATCGTCCGCTCCGCGCCGTCCGCGCTGCCGGTGACGTCGCGCTCTCGCCGATCGTCGAGGGCCGGCGGGTGATGCCGGAGGCCGAGGCGGCGATGCTCGCCGACGTCCTCCGCGACCGAGCCGCGCGCGTCGCGGCGTTCGGGGAGCACACCGCGCTCGACCTGCCGTTCGCGGTCGCCGCGAAGACCGGGACGTCGAAGGGCTACCGCGACAACTGGACGGTGGGCTTCACGCGCGAGGTCACCGTCGGGGTCTGGGTCGGCAACTTCGACGGCAGCGCGATGATCAAGGTGAGCGGCATCACCGGCGCGGCTCCGCTCTTCGCGGCGGCGATGTCGGCCGCGATGCGGCGGGTGACGGCGGAGCCCGCGCACGAGCACGCGCCCGTCGCCGGCGTGACGCGCGCGCGCGTGTGCGCGCTCTCGGGCGGAGCGCCGGGACACGGATGCACGCACGTCGTCGACGAGCTCGTTCCGCGTAGCGCGCTGCTCGCGCCGTGCGCGATGCACGAGACGGTGAAGATCGACGTCCGCAACGGGCTCCTGGCGACGCCTTCGTGCCCGGCGCGCTTCGTCGCCGAGCGGACGTTCGAGCGCTTCGACGGTCCGTTCGCGTCCTGGGCGCACGCGATCGGGCGGGAGGGCGCGCCCAGCGAAGCGTCGCCGCTGTGTGGATCCGCGCGCGGTGGTGAGCGCGTCGCAGGTGGACGCGGTGCGCCCGCGATTCGCTACCCGCGCGACGGCGCGCGATTCCTCGTCGATCCGGATCGGCCGAGGTCGGCGCAGGCGATTCCGCTCAAGGTCGACGCGCCGGCCGCTTCCGACGTCGCGGTGTTCGTCGACGGACGGCTCGCGGGGCGCGGCGCGGCGGGGGCGCCGGTCTACTGGGCGCTCGAGCGCGGCGAGCACGCGATCGTCGCGGAGGCCGGCGGGCGCCGGAGCGAGGTCGTCGGGATCGTCGTGGAGTGACGCGCCGTCCGGCGGCGAGCGAGCGCGACGCCGAGGACGCCGAGGACGCCGAACAGCCACGCGAGCGACGGGGCGCCGTTCGCGCGTCCGGCATGGCAGCCCGACTGCGCGTCGTCGCTCCCGGAATCGTCGCTCGGCGGGGTCCCGGCGTCGTCGCCCGGCGAGCCGTCGCCGCCGTACGATCCCGAGGTCCCCGACGAGCCGCCGGTGCAGCCGGGGATCGGCGCGTGGGTGCAGCCCGCGGTGCGCGAGCAGGTGTCGGTCGTGCAGGCGTCGCCGTCGTCGCACGAGCCGCACGCGGTGCAGCTCGTCGCGCCGGCGGCCGCCGCGTAGGTGCCTGCCGCGCAGGCGGTGCAGCTCGCCGCGCCGGTGGTCGCCGCGTAGGTGCCTGCCGCGCACGGGGTGCAGCTCGTCGCGCCGGGGCCGCTCGCGGCGCTGCCGGCTGCGCAGGGCGCGCAGGCCGTGTTCGTGGTCGTCGAGCACGCGGCGGACGTGCGACTGCCGGCGGGGCAGACGGCGCACGCTTGGCACGCGCCGGCGTCGAGGTAAAAGCCCGTGGGGCAGGAGCCGCACTGCGACGGGGCGGGGCCCGAGCACGCCGAGCAGCTCGCGTCGCATGCGCTGCAGACCGTGTCCGTGGTCGCGGTGCAGGCCGCGCTCGGGTAGGTGCCGGGCGCGCACGTCGTGCAGGTGGCGCAGGTCCCGTTCGAGAGGTAGCGGCCCGCCGGGCAGCTCGTGCACTGGGCGGCGCCCGCGCCGCTGCACGTCGTGCACGTGACGTCACACGCGTTGCAGACCGTGTTCGCGGTGGCGGTGCAGGCCGCGCTCGGGTAGGTGCCGGGCGCGCAGGTGCTGCACTCGGGGCAGCTGCCCGCCGATCGGTAGCGGCCCGCCGCGCAGGCGGTGCACTGATTCATGCTCTCGCCGGAGCACGCGACGCAGCCGGCGTCGGCGCACGCGGGGAAGTCGGCGGCGATGCGCGGGACCTCGTCGGCGCGGATGAACGTGTACCCGTCGGCCTTCAAGAGCGGGACGAGGTACTTCACCATGTCCACGGTCTGGCTGTTCGGATCGTGCATGAGGACGATCCCGCGGCCGATGGAGGCGATCTCGTTGCGGTAGCGGGTGCCGCACTGCTGCACCGTGTAGCCGAGGTTCCAGCACTCCCAGTCCGCGGCGCGCGCGGCGGTGCCGCTCTGGTCGGTCGGACCGCCGCCGATGTCCCAGTAGATCGGGCCGACGTAGTGCTTCATCGCCGAGCCGTTGAGCGTGTCGTAGACGCTGCTGTTCCACGACCCGTAGGGCGCGCGGAAGAGCGAGCGGTTATACGGCATCTTGCCGTGCGTCACGATGAGCGCGTTCGTCTCGGACAGCTCCTGCACCCGCTGGTTCGCCGGGACCGAGGTGATGTCGCGATGGGTCGTCGAGTGGTTCGCGACCAGGTGGCCGTCGGCGTCGAGCTGCGCGAGGATCGCCGCCGCGTTCGCCGTCGGTGTCCCGCAGCTGTTATTGGGGCTCAGCGAAGGAGCCTGGATGCACGCGCCCGTGACGAAGAAGACCGCGCGGATCCCCTCGTCTTTCAGGTAGGTCGACAGCTCGGACGTCCGCGCGGCGGGTCCGTCGTCGAAGGTGAGCGCGAGCTGCTTGGCGCCCATCGTCGACGCGCCGACGTAGTACGCGCCCGCGGCTCGGAGCTCCTGCGAGGACGCGCCGAGCGTCGCCTCCGAGCGCGGTCGCGTGTCGGAGGCGTCCTGCCCGCACGCGACGAGCACGACGAGCCCGGCCCCGGCGCACGCCGCCGCGAGCCGCCGGATCGTAGGGACGGAAGCGGAGGACGAGGAGGCGCTCACAGCGAAGGAGCGTAGCGGTTCGCTCCGCCTCGTCCACCGCGAAGCGAACGCGAGCTCGATCGGGGCTCACGCTCGCGGAGTTAGAACGTGTAGCGCGCGACCTTCCCGACGCTCGTGACGAGCAGCTTTCCGTCGGCGGTGAGGGCGAGGCGCTGGGCCGCGACGTCCTTCGCGATGACGGTCGGCGACCCGCCCTTCGGTCCGACCCACGAGATGCCGGCGGCGTCCGCGTAGAGGACGCTGTTGTCCGCGAGCACGACGAAGTCGGCGAAGTCTTCGCCGATCTCCGGCCCGTCGAAGCTCGCGTCCGCGACGCCCGCCTTCGAGAAGCGCGCGAGATAGAGCTGCTCGCCGCCGGCGGCGATCGCCGTGTAGGAGCCGTCCTTGCCGACCTTCACCTGGGCGATGCCTGCCTGGATCGCGGCTCCCTTCGACGCACCTGCGGCGTCGTACTTCATCAAGCCCGACGTCGTCGGGACGAGCACCTCGCCCCCGACGGCGAGCGCGCCGTCGACCGGGAACGGTGACGAGAGGAAGCCGTTCGTGCCGAACGTCGAGACGCCCACTCCCGCCGGATTGACGAGGAAGGCTCCGAACGTCTCCTTGCCGCTCGTGCGGCCCCAGGCCGAGACGAAGACGCTCCCGTCGCTCAGCACGTGAAGCGCGCTCGTGTGCGTGTTCGCCGCCGAGTAGGTCAGCATCGCGCGCCCGCTTCGGCCGTATCCCGTGTCGACGTCGCCTTCGCCGGTGAGGCGGAGGACGACGATCTCGCGCCCCGTGTCGCTCGTGACGTCCGGATCGTAGAGGCCCGTGCCGCCGACCAGCACTCGACCGTCCGCGTCGACGCCGAGGCCGGAAGGGTTCGCGACGAGCACGGTGGAGACCTCGCCCTGCGTTCCAAACGACGAATCGAGGGTCCCGCTCGCGAGGTAGCGGCGCACGAGCGTGCCGCTGCCCCAGCCGATCGCGCCGCCCGCCTTCCGAAGGGCCACGTAGGTCTTGCCGCCGGCCGCAGGGACGGCCGCGTAGATGTCGTTCTTCGCGTCCGAGATCGCCTTGAACGTGGCGTCGAGCTTCACCGACGGCGCCTTGGCCTCGTTCGTCGTGTCGGGATCCTTCGGCGTGCTCGGATCCGAGGGGTCGTCGCCCGGCGCAGGATCCGGTCCCTCCGTCCCGCTCGGCTGCGGCGAGACGACCGTCTCGGTCGTGCATCCGGCCAAGATCGCGACGAACAAAGCAATGCAGGCAGTCGAAGCAGAGAGGCGCATGACGGGTACTCCGTGGCTCAAGGGGCCGGTTGGACGCGCCGGGGTCCCGTTGATTCACGCGCGAAACCACATTCGGTCGGCGAACTGCGCTCGCCGCCCGCCGTCACCCTGTGTCGCGCGCGCCCGTTTGCGAGCCGCGGCTCAGCGATCGAGCCCGAGGCGCACGCGCGCTTCGGCGTAGGCGTCGGTCACGCTGAACGTCATGAGCTCGCGCGCCTCGGCGTGGCGCGCGATCCAGGCCGCGCGCTCCTCCGAGCCTGTCGGCGCCGCGTCCTCGTTCTGGCCCCAGGCGATGGCGTCGAGCGCCGCGTTCGGATCGCCCACGGCGAGGAGCGCCACGCGGTTCGCCCACGCGTGCGCGGCGGCGCCGAGGCTCGACCACTGCGCGCCGAGCATGCCGGCGGCCTCGAGCGCGATCACGCCGACGGTCGGATCGAGGTTCCGCGGCAAGGCCGGACCGATGCGCCGCGCCAGGTCGGTCACGCGCTTCGGATCCATCCCCTGCGGCACGTGGCTCGGGTTGAACGCGTTGAAGAGGCCCGCGACGAGCCCGGAGACCTCCTGCGGCTGCCCACGCAGGAGCGCCGAGGCGTGGGCGAGGATCATCTTCATCGCGCGCACGACGACGAACATGCGCGCGCGCTCGTTCGTCACCTTCGCGAGACCCTCGCCGACGAGGAGCGTCGGCGGATTGGTGGCGAGCGGCAGCGCGACGCGGTCGAGGACCGGGGAGACGAGGATCTGCAGCGCCCCGAGCCCGACCACGGTCGCGACCGAGCCCACGGTGGCGCCGATCGGCGTGCCGGGCTGGAGCGGCGTAGCCTTCAGGATGCGGAGGTCGACCGGCGCGACCGCGTCGAGCGCGTCGCCGGAGTGGAAGAGGAGCGCACGCAGCGCCGGGTTCATGGCGTCCGGCGCGAGCACGTCGTCGAGCCGCGGATCGACCGAGCGCGCCTCGCCGCCCATGAGGTCCGAGGGCTGGCCCTCGACGGCGGCGAGCGTCGCGGCGACGACGCGCGCGGCGTCGCGCTTGCCGCGGAGCTCGAACGCCGCGTGGAGGACCTGGAAGAGCGAGGGGACGAAGCGGCCCTGCGCGAAGGAGCGCCGCGCGTCGCCGGCGGCGCGATCGAGCAGGATCTGCATCGCCGGCATCTGCCGCTGACGCGAGTAGAACTCCGCCATCGCGCGGAGCGCGACGACCGAGGTCGGGAACTCCTTGCGCGCCGAGTCGAGGACCTGCTCGCTGCGCCGAGGGTCGCGGCCCACCGTCTCGTGGATCTTCGCGAGCTCGACGAGGCAGGCGAGGCGCGCGTTCGGGTCGGCCTCCGCCGCGATGATCTCCTGCTGCGTCTCGACGGCCTTCTGCACGTCGCCCTGGCGCTTGAAGACGTCGACGAGCTTCGTCAGGACGCCGAGGTCGCCCGGCGAGCGCTTGAGGACCTCCTTCAGCGCGATCTCGGCGCGTGCGAGGTTCGGCGCGTGGACCGAGTAGATCTCGCCGAGGCGCTCGTAGATGGCGCGCTGCTCGGCGGCGTCGGAGAGGAGACGAGCGAGGCGCACGTAGGCTTGCTCGGCCCCGCCCCAGTCACCCTCCTTCGTGCACAGCTCCGCCATCGCGGCGAGGGCCGTCGTGTGATCGGGCCGCTTCTCGAGCGCGCTCTCGAGGCAGACCTTCGCCTTCGGCAGCTCGCCCATCTCGGCGAACGCGCGCGAGAGCTCGACCTCGAGCGCGACGCGTTCCTCGTCGTCCTCGACGATGTCGAGACGCTTCTCGAGGAGACGAGCGAGCTCGGCGTCGAGGTTCTTGTCGGCGTAGAGCGCGGAGAGGCGAGGGAAGACGTCGGCGTAGGTCGCGTCGATCTCCGCCGCGGCCTCGAGGGCGCTCATCGCGCGCTCGGTGTCCTTCACCTCGTCGAGCCAGATCTTCGCGGCGTCGTGCCACGCGAGGAGCTGGTGCTCGCGGACGACGCTCGTCCGCGCGAGGCTCTCGCAGGCCTCGGCGGCCTGACGCGTTTCGCCGGTGCGCTCGCGCAGCTCCGCGAGGAAGCCCCAGGTGACGACGTCGCCCGGATCCTCGCTCGCCGCTTGCTCGAGGTGAGCGCGCGCCTCCTCGACGCGTTCGAGCCTCGCGGCGGCCTCGCTCGCGCGGAGGAGGAGCGAGGCGCGCTCCGGCGGGCGCTGCGTCCGCTCGAGGAGAGCGAGCGTCACCGCGAGGAGCGCCTCGTCGTCCTTCCGCGCGCGGGCGTGCGCCGAGAGCGCCCGGAGCGCCCAAAGCGACGACTCGGGCTGCGTCGCGGCGAGCCGCGCCATGTCGTGCGTCCGCTCCCAGGCGCTCGGCGCCTCGTCGCCGCCGGCCTGCGCGTCGCGCGCGTGGAGGCGCGCGGCGTGCTGGGCGTGGGCGGTCGCCTCGCCGCCGGCCGTCCCGTCGAGCGCCAGCGCGATCTGCTCGAAGATCGGCCCGAGCTCGTCGTCGCGTCCCTCTCCCACGAGCGCGTGCTCGAGCCAGCGAAGGCTCGGCTTGTGGCGCGGCGCGTCCTCGAGGATCGAGCGGTGCCACAGGAGCGCGGTGGCCGCGTCGCCCTTGCCGACGGCGTCGAGGTGCGCGAGGCGCTCGAGGGCCTCGCGCCGGACGTCGCCGTCCTCGGTCGTCTTCGTGAGCTGGATGAGCTCGTCGGTTTGCCGCGTGACGTCGCCGGTGGCGAGCTCGGCGCGCTCGACGAGCGCGCGCGCGAGGCCGTCGTCGCCGGCCTCGGTCGCCTTCCGCGCGGCGGCGAGCGCCGCGGCGGCGTCGCCGGCGCGATCGTGCTCGAGCGCGGCCTCGATCCAGAGGAGCGCCGCGGCGGGGCCCTCCGCGGCCTCCGCGCGCTTGTCGCGCCACGCGCCGCGATCGGCGGGCGGCTCCGGGGCGAGGCGCTCGTGGAGCTCCCGGAGCGCGACGTCGGCGGGACGCGCGCGGTGCGCCTCTTCGAGGCGCGTGCTCGCGAGCTCGGGATCGCGATCCGCGACGAGCAGCGCTTCGCGGACCGCGTCGAGGGCGGTCTCGAGGGGATCGGTCGCGTACGCGCGGCGCTCCTGGATCCAGCGGAGGACCTCGTCGAGGTCGCCCTTGCGCCGGCCGGCGCGCTCGGCGAGGAAGCCGCCGATGCCGAGCTCCGGCGCGGCGCGGTGCACGCGCTCGAGGACGGCGCCCTGCGCGTCGTCGTCGAGCGTGCTCCGCGCGATCGCCTCGAGGCGAAGGATCGCGGAGGCGACGCCGTCGGGCATCTCGTCGGCCACGCGAAGCAGCTCGGCGCCGAGATCGATCTCGCGGTCGAGATCGGCGGCGATGCGGAGGATGCCGTCGGTCGCGAAGCTCGTGTCCTTCGCGGCCTCCTTCCAGGCCTCCTTCGCGCGATCGCGGTTGCCGGCGCGCTCGGCGACGATCGCCGCCGCCACGTGCCGCTGCGCGGCGCCGGCCGCGTCGTCGCTCGCCGGGAGGCTCGAGAGCGCCTCGCTGAGCTCGCCCCAACGCTTGCCGCGGACGGCGGCCTCGATCGCGACGCCTCCGGCCGCCGCCGGGCGCGGAGCGGCGATCGCCGCGAGTGCCTCGTCGATGTCCTCCGACTTCGCGCCGCCGGCGAGCACACGTCCGAGCGTCGCGAGGGCGCGGGCGGCGGCGTTGCCGGCGACCCGAGCAGGGCGCGCCGCGTCGCCGGCATCGCTCGACGTCGCCCGCGGCGAGATCGCGGAGAGCGCGTCGACGAGCGGAGCGAACGCGTCGTCGTCGGTGAGCCGCGCGCTCGCGCTCGCGTCGACCTCCGCGTCGCCGCCCTTCGAGGTCGCGAGGACGCCGAGGAGCGCGCGCTCCGCCGGCTCGAACGCCGTCGGGTCCGAGAGCGCCGCCGAGACGAGCTCCGGATCGCCGAGCTCGATGCCGCGGGCCGCCAGCTGCCGTCGCGCGAGCGCGTCGCCGTCGGCCGCGAGCGTCTTCAGCGCGCGCGCGGAGGCGCGCCGCGACGCGATGTGCGCGGAGCCGAGCGCCGCCGAGAGCCAGAGCGCGCCCCCCGACAGCTCGGGGAGCGTCGCGATCTCGCCGGCCGATTGCGCGGCGGAGACGATGTCGCCGGCGCCGAGCGCCTGGCGCGCGTGGCGCAGGCCGTCGTTGATCGGCATGTCGTCGACCTCCGCGCCCGGCCGCTCGACGCCGCGGAGGCGGAGCGCCGTCGCGATCGCCTTGTCGAACGCGATGAGCTCGGAGTTGTCGGCGAGGCGGAGCACGCCGCTCGTGTGGTCGTCCTGCGCGAGGGCGAGCGCGGCGCGCGCGATCGGCGCGCGCGTGTCCGCCGGATCGAGCTTGCAGGCGCTGTCCCAGCGCTCGACGGCGGCGTCACCGCGGTCGCCGATGCGGAGGAGATCGGCCGCGAGCAGCACGGCGTGGGCGCGCGCAGACGAGGTCGGCGAGCGCGCAGCCTCGGCGTCGAGCGCGTCGGCGAGCGCGTCGGGATCGCGCGGCATGAGCTGGCGCGCCTGGCGCCAGGCGAGCGGCAGGTGCGGGGCGAGATCGCGCGCCTCGGTCGCGAGGTCGTAGGCGCGCGCATCGTCGCCGACGAGCGCAGAGAGCTCGCTCAGCGCGAGGAGCGCGCGAGCGCGGGCCGTCGCGTCGACCGTGGCGCGCGCCTCTTCCTCGAGCCACGCGATCCGATCGGCGAACGCGCGAGTCTTCTCCTCGTCGAGCCACCGCGAGACGGGGCGCTCGCCCTCGAAGGTGATCGGTGACTCGGCGACCGGGGCCCGCGCGGCCGCCGGCGGGCTCGAGCGAGGGGCGATCGCCGCCGGCGCGTTCGACGGCCGGCCCATCGTGGGCATCTCGTCGTCCGCGGGGAAGCGCGTCGCCGTGTCGGCGTCGGAGAGCGAGCCGCGATCGCGCACGACCGTCGCGTTCTCGTCGTCGTCGACGTCGCTCTCGCGCAGCTTCGCGTCGAGATCGCGCGTCGAGACCGTCGGACCGTCGGCGTCGCGCGCGGACGCCGTCGGGCCGGGCCGCTCGGCGGTCTCGTCGTCGGGCGGGAAATCGTGGAAGGCGGGGCCTCCGTCGTCCGCACCGTCGGTCGAGGGTAGGGCGGCCTCCTCGCGCGCCGGGATCGGCGGGAAGGGAGGGGGGACGACGGGCGCTTTCGCGACCTGCTCGGCCATCTCGAACGGGCTGGCCTTGACGAGCGTGGCCTCGCTCTCGCGATCCTCGAACGCGGGCGCCGACGCCTGGCGCGTGACGCTCGCCGGATCCTTCCAGGGCGAGGCGGGCGGCGCCACGCGCGTCGTCTCCGACGGCCGCCGCGGGATCGGGAGCTTCGGGCGCGAGGGTGCCGTCTCGGCCCGAGGCGCCGGCCGCTCGGGCCGCTGAGAGGGGCGCGAGAAGAGCTGGTCGAGGCCGCCGCGCATCGACGGAGGCGCCGAGGGCCGCGCTGGCGGCACCGATCCGCGCGGCGGCGGCGCGGACGCGCGCGGCGGCGGCGACGACCCGATGACCGGATCGTCGCGAAGCTCGCGAGGGACCGGCGCGATCAGCGTGCCCTCGGGCGCGCCTCGGAGGGCGGGATCGGACGTGAGCGGCGCCGGGACGGGGAGCTCTGCCGCGCGCGCGCCGGCGGCAGGTCGGGGCGGCGCGACTCGCGCGGCTCCGGCCTCGGCCTCGCGCTCGCGTCCCTCCGCGTCGTCGTCGTTGCCGAGCGGGCCCGCCACGCGGTTCGTGTCGGCGTCGCGCGCGACCTCCGGGACGAACGTGTTCTTCTCCCACTCGTCGAGGGCGCTGTCCCAGTCGAGGTCGCCGAGGCCGGCGAGCGGGTCGTTGCGGTCGTCGCTCATCCTTGCCCCTCGAGACCCAGCGAGCGACGAAGCTCGAAATACGGACGTGAGAGCACGAAGCGGAAGAGCTCGTGGGCGCGGAGATCGTCGCGCGCGACCGCGCCGAGCCGCTCGACGGGCTCGCCGAAGACGTCCGCGAGCACGACCGAGACGTCGCCCGACGCCAGCGCCGCGCACCGCGCCTGCGAGATGCGCGCGCGGGCGGCCCACTGGCGCGCGTCGGGGGACGCGGCCACGTACGCGCGGCAGATCGGCTCGATGGCGGCCTTCGTCTTGCGCGAGATGGCCTTGCCGATGTGGCGCTCGACCTCGGCGAGGACCGCGAAGGGCGGCGCGTCGACCCGGACCTTGGCGAGGTTGCAGGCGGCGACGACGATCGCGGCGATCGTGGCGTCGTCGCGCCAGCGCGTGATCGTGGTCCCGCGGGCGATCGAGACGAGCTCGCGCGCGACGCGGGCGCGCGTCGTCGGGGAGAGCGGCGCGTTGACCCCCGAGCCCACGACGATCGCCGGCGTGTCGCCGGCGATGCCCTGAACGCCGCCGGGGTCCTTGCCGCCGACGTAGAGGTCGAACGTCGCGATCCCGAGCGCGGCGGCCCACTGCGCGATCTCGGCGCGGAGCGCGATGCCGGCCTTCGGGTCGACGCGGTCCTTCTTCGTGACGCCGAGGCTCTCGCGCGTCGGACCGAGCGCCTCGCCGAGCGTGGGCCCGAGCGCGACGAACAGGTCGGCGATGGGGCCGTCGTCGCCCGACGCGAGGATCTGGCGGAGCATCGGCTCGCTCAGCGTGACCTGCGGGACGCGCGGCTTCTTGCTCGAGTAGAGCGCGATCATCTGCTCGCTCGATCCGTCCGGACCGCCGAGCGCGACCGCGCACGAGAGCGCCGCTTGCTCTAGCGCGTTGTCCCCGAGCGCGTGCGCGACGCGCGCGAGCCGGCGCTGCGACTCGAGGTTGCTCGGCAGCTCGTGGAGGGACATGAGGAGCGCGTCGCGACCGCGCTCGAGGAGCGGGCGGCGCTCGCGGAGCGCGGGATCGAGGCCGACGATCAGGTCGATCGCCTCGCCGTCGGTCGGCGCTTCGTCGAGGAGCTTGGTCGCGGCGGCGATCGCCGACGTCGGCGACATCATGCGATCGCGGTGGATCGCCATCGCGAGCCGCGCGGCCTCGATGCGGCCCTCGCGCTCCGGGCGCTCGTGCATCAGCTCGGCGAGGATGGTGGTCGCCTCGGCCCAGGCGCCCGTGCGCGCGGCCGCGCGCGCGAGGCGCTCGCGGACGGGCAGGGTGGTGAGGCGCGCCTGGTGGAGCGCGACGAGGACCTCGAGCGCGAGGTCGTGGCGCCCGAGCTTGTTCTCGTAGAGGTCGACGGCGGCGACGCCGGCGGTGACGCGGTTCTTCGGCGGCGCGGCCTCGACGCCCGCGAGCCGCGCGAGCTTCTCGGCGGCCTCCTCGAACATCCCGCGGCGGATGAAGATCTCGCCGGTCAGCGCGAGCGCGCCGACGTGGTTGTCGTCGAACGTCGTGACGTGCTCGAGCGCCTCGAGGGCGCCGTCGGGATCGCCCTTCTCGCGGAGCACGCGCGCCTGCTCCCAGTAGAGCTTCGCGATCTCGGGAGCGTCGTCGGTGACCTCGAGCCGACGCTCGATGAGCGCGAGCAGCTTGTCGTGGTCCTTCCGCTCGCGCACGCGGCGGAAGAGGCGATCGAACGCGACCGGGCGCGTGGCGTCGCGGGCGAAGCTCGCGTCGAGCGCGCTCTCCGCACGCGTCTCGAACGCCGTGCCGAGCTTGAGCCAGGCCAGCGCGGACCGCTCCCAGAACGCGGCGCCGCGCGCGTCGTCGGCGCATCGCGCGCCGAGCTGCTCGCACGCCACGGCGTAGGCCTCGGCGTCGCCGAGCTCCTCGGCGCACGTCCGCATCCCCTCCCAGGCGTGGAGATCGTCGGGCCGGCTCGTCGTGACCGCGCGGAAGACGTCGAGGGCCGCCGCGGCGTCGCCCGCAGCGAGGGCCGACCAGCCCGCGAGGCCCATCGCGTCGTTCTCCGTGTCCTCGCCGAGCGCGCCGTCGAGCTCGGAGAGCGTCGAGGCCCGCCGTCGTGGATCGCATCCGGGCGGCGAGAGCTCGAGGTTCGCGAGCCGCGCGGCGTGCGACGTGCCCGACACGAGCGCGTGCGCTTCGTCCGGAGCGAGCGCCCACGCGAGGAGCGTCGCGCTCGCGTGCAGCGCCTCGCGCGCCTCGTCGGACGCCAGCTCGGCGAGCGCGCGCCTCGCCGGGATCTCCTTGTGCGGCGCGCCGCTCGCCATCGCGCTCGCGAGCCACTCGACCGCGGCGGCGCCTCCGCCGCCGGCGTCGAGCCAGGCCTTCGCGGCGGCGGCGATGCCGTCCGCGTCGCTGTCGCCGTCCTCGCGCGCGAGCCGGAGGCGCTCGGCGGCGGCGGCGCTCTTCGCCGGATCGCTCAGGCCGGCCACGGTGTCGAGCGCGGCGATGACCGCCTCGGCGTCGGTCGCGCCGCCGCGTGGCCAGGCGAGCCTCGCGAGCGCGCCGGCGACGCGGAGGCTCGGGCTCGAAGCGATGTCGACCGCGGCGAGCGCGGACGCCGCTTCGTCGGGATCTCCGAGCGTCGCCTCGAGGGCGAAACGCTCGAGCGCGACGCCGGCGTCGCCGCCCGCGACGTCGAGCGCGCGCCGGCGGCCGTCGACCGCGTCGACGTCGATGCCGCGCGTGGCCCAGGCCAGGGCGGGGCGCGCGGCTTCGGGCGCGACCTCCGCGGCGGCGTCGAAATGAGCGAGTGCCGTCGCGCGCTCGCCGAGGCGCCACGTCTCGAGGCCCGCCTCGAGGTGGCGCGCGGCGGCGCGCTCGGGATCGTCGCCGGCGGCCGCGACCGCCTCCGCGGCCGCGCTCGCGTGGCGAGCGGCGGAAGCGCGATCGCTCGCGAGCCGGAGGAGATCGCCGAGGTAAGCGTTGACGAGCGGATCGGCCGCGTCGTCCTTCGCGAGCGCCTCGAGGTGGGCGACCGCGGCGGCCTCGTCGCCGGCGGCACGAGCCCGGAGCGCGCAGACGACGCCTAGGCTCCGGCGGAGCGCGGGGTCGTCGACGCCGGCGGCGAGCTCCTCGAGCGCGGTGCGCGCGCGCGCGGGCTCGATGTCCGGCGAGGCGAGCCCGTCGAGCACGCGGCCGAGCCACGCCCCTTCGGGCAGCTCGCGCAGCGCGGCCGTCGCCTTGGCGGCCCCGGCGTCGTCGCCCTGGCCGAGGCGGATGCGCGCGAGCTCGATCCAGAGGAGCGGGAGCTCCGCGGCGGCGTCGGAGGCGCCCTTCGCCGCGTCGCCCGCCTTTGCGGCGTCGCTCTCCGCGCCGGTCGCGCTCGCGTGCTCGACCAGCGCGCGCGTCGCGTCCTCGTACCAGGTGTGATCCGAGCGAAGGCTCGCGAGGGTGCGTCCGAGCCGCGCGATCGTCTCCTTCGGCACGCCGCACGCCGCGGCTTGTCCGAGCGCCTCCCTCGCGCGCGCGCCGCTCTCGGCACGCGTCGCCCAGACGTACGCCGCGAGGAGGAGCGCGCGCCCCTGCGCTTCGCCGGTCGCGCAGTGACGCGAGAGCTCCTCGAGCTCGGTCGCGAAGCGCGCGCCGTCGCCGCTCCCTTCGAGGATGTCGATCTTCAGCGCGCGCGCGGGCGACGACGCGGGATCGCGCTCGGTCGCGCGGGTGAGCGCCTCGAGCGCGCGCGGGACGTCGCCCTCGCTCGCGGCGTGCTCGGCGACGCGCATCGCGAGAGACGCCGCGACGCCGCCGTCGGTCTCGCCGACGATGCGCTTGTCCGCGAGGTCGGCGGCGAGCGCCGTGTCGCCCGCGAGCTCGGCGAGCCTCAGGCGGGCGGTGAGCACGATGCGCTCGATCGTCGACCTCGCGTCGCGCGCGCTCTCGCCGTTCGCGGTCGGCTCGTCGGGCGGACCGTCTCTCTCTGCCGCCTCGGCGAGGACGCCGAGCGCCCGATCGAGCAGCTGCGACGCGCGCCCGAGCTCGCTCGCCAGGCGCCGTGCGTCCGCCGCGCGGAGGAGGAGGTCGATGACGTACTCGATGCGACGGCAGTAGCGCGGGACGCCGCGCGCATCGCCCGCCTCGGCGTTGCCGAGCGCGTCCTGGATCATCTCCGCGCGCGCCTCGAGCGCCTCGGCGAGGGCGCGGCTCCGCGCGCGCGCGTCGTCCGAGCCGGGGAGCCCCGGATCGGCCGCGACGACGCGCTCGACGGTGGCGGCCGCGTGGAAGGCCGCGCTTCCGCCGACGTCACGCGCCCGCGCGAGGACGTCGAGCGCGCGGTCGACGTCGCCGCCGCTCGCCGCGAGGCGCGCGACGTCGACGAGCAACAGGCCGCGCCAGGTCGGATCGTCGGTGAGCTCGGCGCGTCCGGCGAGCGCCTCCTCGCGCTCGGCGGCGTCGCCGAGCTTCGCCGCCACCATCTCGAGCGCCAGCCATGCGGGGCCGAGGTCGGCGGCGATCGCCCCCGTCTCCGTGGCCTCGCGCGCCATGCCGCGCGCCCCCTCGAGGTCCTTCTGCACGTCCTCGACGAACAGGGCCCGCTGCGTGAGGGCGCGCGCGCGCTCTTCCGGTGTCGCGGCCGACGCGACGAGCGCCTCGATGAGCTTGCCGAGGTTCGACAGCGAGCGGCGCCGCTCGAGCAGTCGGACGAGCCCCTCGAGCGGCTCGCGGAAGCTCGTGTCGGCGTTGTACGCCGCGAGGTAGTCGCGCGCCGCGCCGGGCTCGTCGCCGCCGCGCTCTTGGATCTCGGCGGCCTCGTCGAGGAGGCGCGCCTGGCGCGCCTTGTCCGTCGTCGCCGCCACCTCGGCGCGCAGCCGGCCGACCGCCGCGGCGACGGCCTCGATCGTCTCGATCGGCGCCGGCGGAAGCTGCGACGCGCCGCTATGCGTGAGCGTCGCCGCGGCGCGGAGCGCGGCGTGGGCCTCCGTCGTCGCGAGCGAAGCGGCGTCGGCCGCGCCCGCGTCGTCCTCGTCGGCCGAGGCCGCGCCGAGCAAAGCGCCGTCGGCCTCGTCGTCGCCGTCGGCCGTGACGGCGCCGCCGTCCGTGACGGGCGCATCGGCCGTGACGGCGGCGTCGTCCGCCACCGGCGCGTCGTCCGTGACGGACGCATCGTCCGAGACCGGTGCGCCGGCCGCGACCGCGACGTCCGCGACCGGGCTGTCGGCCGCGACCTCGACCTCGTCGAGCGAAGCGTCGGACGCCTCGGCCGTCACCGAGACCTCGACGTCGTCGTCAGGCGCGAGGTCGGCGTCGTCGAGCGCCTCGGCGTCGCCGAGGTCGACACGCGCACTCGCGTCCCCGTCCGGAGCGACGTCGTCGGGTTGCGGAGACCCGTCTTGGTGCTCGGCTTCCTTCGAGTCTTCCGGCATTTCGCCGGCGTGGAGCATACCCTACGACGTCGTCGGGGTGTGCTGCATTCGAGGCCAAATGCGGCGTTTCTTCGGCAGCCAGGGCAGCGAAGCTCAGCACCGACCGGGCGCTTGGCAGACCACGACCGGCGAACGCGTTCGGGGCGCTCGGGCGCTCGACGCGGGCTCCCGCCCTGGCGTGCGCGCTCCCGCCCTGGCGTGCGGGCTGCCGCCCTGGCGTGCGGGCTGCCGCCCTGGCGTGCGGGCACGGCCCGCGCGGAGCGCGAGGCTCCGAAGAGGCTCCGAAGAGGCTCAGAGAAGCGCGGTGAGCTTCTCGTTGACCTTCTCTTCGATCGTCCCCTTCATCACGCGCAGCATGAACGGGAGGTCGATCGCGACCCGGACGTTCTTGTCGCTCACCGCGACCTCGCCCTTGGTCCCCTTCGCCGCGCCGCTCGTCGCGTCGAAGCGGATCGTGTTGCCGTCCCACTTCCACTGAATGCCGAACTTCTGCTCCATCCCTTTGGCGAGCTCTTCGGCCTTCTTCTTGGCGTCGTCGATGCTGAGGGCGTGATTGCGGCTGATGTCGATCGTGGCCATCGCGCGGACCGTACCACCATTCGCGTGGAACCCCAACGACGACCGTACGGCCATCGCCGCGCGCGGACTCGCGCTCAGTCGAGGCGCTTGACGATCCAGTAGCCGCGCGGGGTCTCGAGGACGTCGGAGACCTCGCCGGGAGAGAGCGCGAAGACGGAGACCTCGGTCCGCGGATCGAGCACGCCGCGCGGGAGCCGACCGATGTCGTCGGCGGAACCGGGATCGCCCGCCGAGACCGCACGGTGGAAATCGCCGCGGGCGTCCGCGCCGAGCCGCTCGGCGACGGCGAGAGCGTCCTTCTTGCTCCGCGCGTTGGGCGCCGCGCCCTCCGCGCCGGCGAACGAGACGAGGACGACGCCGATCTTCACGCTGCGCGGCGCGCTCGACGGCATCACCGAGGCGTCACCGAGCGAGAGCGACGGGAGGTAGAGCCCGGCGTCGAGGTCCTCGGAGCTGGGCGCGCCGGCGTCGTCGACCGGCGACGAAGGCGCTACGGCGACCGTACCGGCGTCCACGTCCGCCGCCGGGCGGATCGCGCGCGGACGCGCGCTCTCGGCGTCGTACGTCATCCAGCCGACGACGAGGATGATGGCTGCGCCGACGAGGATCGACGCCCATCGCTGGCCGTCGCCTCGTCGCGCGCGATCGTGCGGAGCCGAGCTCACGGATGCGCCTCGTTCATGTTGTCTAGTGCCGGGTCAGGTGGGGCCGACTACGGCGAGCCCGTCTCGGTCGACCGCGCGCTCTCTTCCTCTTCGGCGAGAGGCGTCGGCGGCGGACCCCACTCCTCGAACGGACGCATGGTCGGCGGAGGCGGATCGCCGTACAGCTCGAGCTGCGCGGCGAGCCAGTTCTCCTGCTCGATGAGCGACTTCTTCTCGGTCTCGAGCTCGGGAGTCGACTCCATGGCGGAGAGGACCTTGTCGAGCTTCGGCTGGACCTCGGCGAGCTCCTTGCGGACGACGACGGGATCGATGCTCGCGCGGTCGGCGAAGTCTTCGGCGAGGATGAGCAGCTTGTTCTGCCCCGCCTCGGCGAAGCCGGGCCCCACGGCGACCTTCTTCAGCTCGCTGCCCTGCTTGTACGTCACGATCCCCGGGCGGAGCGCGGCGACGACCGGGAGGTGACCCGGCAGGACGCCGAACTCACCCTGCACGCTCGGCGCCGTGACCTCGTCGACGGTCTCGGCGAGGGCGCGCCCCTTCGGGGTGACGATCTCGAGCTCGATCTTCTCGGCCATGGCTACTTCTTCGACTTCTTGAGGAGCTCGGCCGCCTTGGCCTTCATCTCCTCGATGTTGCCGACGAGGTAGAACGCCTGCTCGGGGTATTCCTCGTCGCTGTCGAACTTGCCGGCGAGGATCTCCTTGAAGCCCGCGATCGTCTCCTTCAGCGGGACGTACTTGCCCGCCGAGCCGGTGAACTGCGCGGCGACGAAGAACGGCTGCGAGAGGAAGCGCTGGATCTTGCGCGCGCGCGACACGATGAGCTTGTCCTCTTCCGAGAGCTCGTCCATGCCGAGGATCGCGATGATGTCCTGCAGGTCCTTGTACTTCTGGAGCGTCGACTGGACCTTGCGCGCGGTGTCGTAGTGGTCCTGCCCGATGACGCCCGGATCGAGCAGCGTCGAGGTCGAGTCGAGCGGGTCGACGGCGGGGTAGATGCCGAGCGCCGCGAGGTCACGGCTGAGAACGGTCGTGCCGTCGAGGTGCGCGAAGGTCGTCGCGGGCGCGGGGTCGGTGAGGTCGTCGGCGGGGACGTAGACGGCCTGGATCGACGTGATCGAGCCCTTGTTCGTCGACGTGATGCGCTCCTGGAGGGCGCCCATCTCCGTCGAGAGCGTCGGCTGGTAACCGACGGCGGAGGGGATGCGGCCGAGGAGCGCCGACACCTCGGAGCCCGCCTGCGTGAAGCGGAAGATGTTGTCGACGAAGAGGAGGACGTCCTGGCCTTCTTCGTCGCGGAAGTACTCGGCGACGGTGAGGGCCGAGAGCGCGACGCGGGCGCGGGCTCCCGGCGGCTCGTTCATCTGACCGAAGACGAGCGACGTCTTCGAGATGACCGGCTCGCCGGTCTCGAGCTTCGAGGAGCGCATCTCGAGGAAGAGGTCGTTGCCCTCGCGGGTGCGCTCGCCGACGCCGGCGAAGCACGACACGCCGCCGTGCGCCTTCGCGACGTTGTTGATGAGCTCCTGGATGAGGACGGTCTTGCCGACGCCGGCGCCGCCGAAGAGGCCAATCTTGCCGCCCTTGCGGTACGGGGCGAGGAGGTCGATGACCTTGATGCCGGTCTCGAAGACCTCGATCTTCGTCGACTGGTCCTGGAACGCCGGCGGCGGCTTGTGGATCGGAGCCGAGCGCTTCGCGTTGACCGGGCCGGCCTCGTCGACGGGCTCGCCGACGACGTTGAGGATGCGGCCGAGGCACTCGGGACCGACGGGCATCGCGATCGGGCTGCCCGTGTCGCGGACGTCCATTCCGCGGACGAGGCCGTCGGAGGTATCCATCGCGATGGCGCGGACCGTGTTCTCGCCAAGGTGCTGGGCGACCTCGAGGGTGAGGTTGTCCTTCTCCTTCGAGATGCTCGGGTTCGTCATCTTCAGCGCGTTGAGGATCTTCGGCAGCTTGCCGTCCGGAAACTCGACGTCGACGACGGGACCGATGACCTGGACGACGCGACCTTTACCGGCGAGGCCAGACGCAACCGAGGGCGAATTCATGTCGAGGAAGCTCCTTCGTTGGCTTCTTCTCTAGGGGCGCGGCACCTCGAAGGAAAGCCGCGAAACCTGGGAAGCGGCCCGCCTCTAACACGGGGTCCTCTCCTCTTCAATCACCGCCATCACGGGAAGGCGCGGGAGTCACGGCCGTCGCGGGCGGCGACGTACGGATCGCGCCGCGGCCGGAGAACGCACCCGAGCCGTCGCGGGCGGTCGAGCGCGAGCGCAGAGCGCAGACGCGGAGCGGCGCGCCGTCGAGCTCGAGCCCGACAGCGCGACGGAGGGTAGGGCGGCGGATCGCGATCGCGCGCCGATCAGAGGTTCTTCTTCAAGAACGACGTGATCTTGTCGTCCACGTTCGCCTGGTCCCAGTCGACGTTGTACGTGAGCGTCCCGCCCGCGAGGGTCATGCCGAACTTGCCCTTGCCGGCGTACTTGCAGACGACCTTCTTGATCTTCTGCTGCACCGGCTTCTTGGCGGCGGCGTTGTTCGCGCAGAGCGAGCGGATGTTGTCGAACGCGCCGCTGCAGTAGCCGTTCGGGCTGTGGCTCGTCCAGTCCTCCTTCGCGAACGAGGCCTTGTCGAACTCGTTCGTGAGGGCGGTCCCGCACTTGGCGTTGGCGTCCTTGATGGAGCTCGCCATGTAGCTGTCCTGGCGCGCCCACTTCTCCTTGTCCGCGACGCTCTCGCCCGCCGCGCCGCCCGCCGCGGGCGTGGTGGTGAGGTTCTTCTTGATGAACGCGGCGATCTTGTCGTCGACGTTCGGCTCGTCCCAGTCGACGTTGTAGGTCAGCGTCCCGTTCGCCAGCGACATGCCGAACTTGCCCTTGCCTGCGTAGCGGCAGACGACCTTCTTGATCTGGTTCTGGACGGGCTGCTTCGCGCCGTCGACGTTCGCGCAGATCGACCGGAGGTTGTCGAAGACGCCGCTGCAGTAGCCGTTCGGGCTGTGGCTCGACCAGTCCTCCTTCGCGAAGGACGCCTTGTCGAACTGGTTGGTGATCGGCTTACCGCTCGTCCCGCACGCCGTGTTCGCGTCCTTGATGGAGCTCTCCATGTAGCTGTCCTGGCGGGCCCACTTCTCCTGATCCTCGAGCGACTCGGCTTTCGCGCCGGCCGAGGCGAGGAGGACACCACCGAGGAGCATTCCGGAGACGACGACGTTCTTGGTCTTCATGCGGGAGGGGGACCTTTCGTGTTCGTTGCGCCGAGATGAAAGCTACGAACCCCTCCGAGTGAAGTCTCCTCGAAAATTTATTCAATCCTCGCTGTTTATTCGTGGATCGCGACGACCTTCGCCGGTGCGTTCCGCGCGTTTCGGCTTGGCTTTTCGGCGAGCGCAGCGAGCGCGCGGAGGCCGTCGGGATCGCGCGCCAGAATCTGAAATCCAGGCGTTGGCGGGGCGCCCGCACGGGCGCCGGCGCCCCTCGGTCCCGCCATCTCCCGCCGCGCGCTCCGCTTGACCAGCCGCGAGCGTACGCCTATCGCTTCGATGCGTCGGACGCTGGGACATCGTCGTCTCGTGTCGTCGGCGCCTGTCGGGTGCTCAGAAGTTGAATCGAAGAGGCTCGCGCCCGTGATCCCGCCGGAGACGATCGCGCTCGTTCGTGAGCGGACGGACATCCTCGCGATCGTGCAGGAGGCCGTGCCCTCGTTGAAGCGCCGCGGGCGCTCGTTCGTCGGCCTCTGCCCCTTCCACAAGGAGAAGACGCCGAGCTTCCACGTGAACCCTGATCGCGGCTTCTTCCACTGCTTCGGGTGCAAGGAGGCCGGCAGCGCGATCGATTTCCTGATCAAGCACGAGGGCTACACGTTCCCCGAGGCGGTGCGCGCGCTCGCCGAGCGGGCCGGCATCGAGGTCGTCGAGACGAAGAAGGACGCCGCCTTCACCGAGTCCGATCGCCAGAAGAAGGCGCGCGACGAGCTCTACGCGGTCAACGCGCTCGCCGCGACGTTCTTCGAGGACCAGCTCCGCCGCCACGAGCACCGGAGCTACGCGCTCGCGGAGCTCGAATCGCGCGGCCTCACGGTCGGCAAGGAACCGAAGGTCGACGAGGTGCTCCAGGCGTTCCGCATCGGCTACGCGCCGCCGGGGTGGGACGGCCTCGCGAGCTTCCTCCGCCAGCAAGGCGTGTCGCCGGCGGCGGCCGAGACGGTGGGCCTGCTCGTCCCGCGCTCGAGCGGGTCGGGCTACTACGATCGCTTCCGCCATCGCCTCATGTTCGCGGTGATGGATCCGCAGGGCCGCGTCGTCGCCTTCAGCGGGCGCGCGCTCCGCGAGCTGCCGGAGGCTCCGGCGAGCCCGGTCGACGGCGCGGCGCCGATCCGCTCGGCGCTCCGCTACGTGTCGAAGGGCGACGCCGGCGGCGGTCCTCCGCCGAAGTACATCAACTCGCCGGAGAGCCCGGTCTACACGAAGGGTCAGATGCTCTTCGGCATCCACCAGGCGCGCCACGCGATCCGCCAGGCGGAGGTCGCTGTCCTCGTCGAGGGAAACTTCGACGTCGTGTCGCTCCACGCGCGCGGGATCGACAACGTCGTCGCGCCGCTCGGCACCGCGTTCACCGGCGAGCAGGCGAAGCTCCTCAAGCGCTTCGCGCCGAGCGTCGTGTTCCTCTTCGACGGCGACGCGGCGGGCAAGAAGGCCGTCCGGCTGTCGCGCGAGGCGATCCGCGCGGCGGGGATGAGCGCGCGCGTCGCCACGTTGCCCGACGGGATCGATCCGGACGAGCTCTCTCGTACGAAGGGCCCGGCTGCCGTCGAGGACCTCGTCGCCGGGGCGCGCGGCATGGCCGAGGCGCTCATCGAGATGGAGCTCGACGGTACGTTCGTCCAGGCCGACGTCTTCGAGCGCGTCGAGCGCATCGAGCGCATCCGCAAGCTCATCGGCGACGAAGACGATCCCATCATGCGGATGGAGCTCTACGCGTACGCCGATCAGGCGGTGTCGGCGCGGCTCGATCTGCACGGGATGCGCGTCGGCCGCGACGACGTGCACCAGAGCGGCCCCTTCGCCGCGCTCCAGAAGTCGCTGCGGAAGGACGAGGAAGCCGCGCGCGCGCGCGGCGAGGTACCTCGTCCGGCCGCCGCGTCCCCGAAGGAGGCCCGCATTCCGGCGAAGCCGCCGGGCTCCGCGGAGCGCCGCGAGATCGTCGGGTGCCTCATCGAGTGGCCGTCGCTCCTCGACGATCCCGAGGTGGCCGAGGAGCTCTCGCTGCTCGACGGGCCCGTGGTGACCGCGATTGCGAGTCTCCGTAGGGCCTGGAAACCAATGGAGAAAAAGCTAGACGTCGACGCTTTCCTGGAGGAAATCCCTCCCGCGGTGCGCGTGCTGGCGAACCGACACCTCGCGAACCCCCAGCAGGAGAACGAGGCGAATGCAAAAGGATACTTGCTAGACAACGCAAACAAGCTAAAGAGGCTGCTCCTTTCGCAGGAGGCTGCCCAGATCAACCGCGAGACGTACCGGGCGCAGGGAGACTGGGATGCCGAACGCGAGCTCGCCAGGGAGCAGTCGGATCGGCTGCGAGCGAAGCACGGCCTCAAGAGCTGAGACGACAAGAGCGAGCAACGACGCGATCGAGAGGCGCGAGGATTTGGGGCGAACGGCCCCGAGAGGTAAAGAGGGGCGAGGCCCCTAGAGGTGAGAAACGAGGCGGCGAGCGACGGCTCGTGGGTCCCAAGGAAAGAGGAGCAGAGCGAGCCGAAGTACAGCCCTTGCCACGACGAGGGCACGCCCTCGATCGAGGAGGGCGGGAGGGGCCCGAGAGAGAGTGATCGAATCGCTCCGCGGGTTTGATGAGTGGGGAACCGGAACCCGGCGCAGACGCGAGCAACAATCTCAGCGACGCGCGGGCGTAGAAGTGGAAAGAACCAACTCCGATGGCGAACAAGAACCGGAACGGCAGCGGCAAGGACAACGACAAGATCGTCGAGAACGGCAAAGCGAAAGGCTTCATGACCTATGACGAGGTCAACGAGTCGCTGCCGGCCGACGTGTCCGTCGACCAGATGGACGATGTCATGGGTGTCCTCGGCGACGAGGACATCGAGATCGTCGACGCTGCCACCCAGGTGAAGATCGCGCCGAAGCGGATCGTCGAGGAGACGGCCGCCGAGCACAAGACGGTCGCGCGCCAGCCGGAGAAAGAGGACGAGGACTCGAGCTACTACTCGAAGTCGAACGATCCGGTCCGCATGTACCTCCGCAAGATGGGGAGCGTCTCGCTCCTCACGCGCGAGGGCGAGGTCGAGATCGCCAAGCGCATCGAGCAGGGCGAGCACATGATCCTCGGCGCCATCCTGGCGTCGCCCGTCGCCGTCCGCGAGATCATCGACCTCGGCGACAAGCTCAGGAAGCACAAGATTCGCGTCAAGGACATCATCCGCGACGCCGACGACGAGAACGCCGAGTTCGACGAGGAGGAGGCCGACCGCCGCATCCTCCGCCTCATCGACAAGGTGAAGCACCTCGACAAGGTCGCCCAGGACCTCGCCGCGCAGCTCGAGACCTGCGCCGCGTCCCGCAAGAAGGGCATCGAGACCGAGATCGAGAACAACCGCGTCAAGATGGTCGAGACGCTCGAGGAGATGCGCCTCAACAAGAAGACCATCGACAAGATCGTCCTCAAGCTCCGCTCGCTCATCCAGAAGGTCGAGCGCGCCGAGAGCGGATCGACGGAGCTCGAGAAGCGCACGGGCGTCGACTGGGATCTGCTCCGCAAGGAAGCGCGCACGTCGAAGGGCGACGTGGCCGGCGAGAAGAAGTTCAAGCGGAAGTACGGCGTCACCGCCGAAGAGGTCATCGCGAACCACTCCGCGAGCCTCAAGAACCTCCGCAAGGTCGAAGAAGAGCTCCAGCTCGACATCAAGGCGCTCCGCGAGACCTACCAGTCGATCCGCGACGGCGAGCGCCTCGCTGAGCGCGCGAAGGCCGAGCTCGTCGAAGCCAACCTCCGCCTCGTCGTCTCGATCGCGAAGAAGTACACGAACCGCGGTCTGCAGTTCCTCGACCTCATCCAGGAGGGGAACATCGGCCTCATGAAGGCCGTCGACAAGTTCGAGTACAAGCGCGGCTACAAGTTCTCGACCTACGCGACGTGGTGGATCCGCCAGGCGATCACCCGCGCCATCGCCGACCAGGCGCGGACCATCCGCATCCCGGTCCACATGATCGAGACGATCAACAAGCTCATCCGCACCTCGCGTTACCTCGTCCAGGAGTACGGCCGCGAGCCGACCCCGGAGGAGATCGCCGAGAAGATGGAGCTGCCGCTCGACAAGGTCCGCAAGGTCCTCAAGATCGCGAAGGAGCCCATCTCGCTCGAGACCCCGATCGGCGAGGAGGAAGATTCGCATCTCGGCGACTTCATCGAGGACAAGAGCGTCGTGTCCCCGGCCGAGGCCGTCATCAACATGAACCTCGCGGAGCAGACGCGGAAGGTCCTGAAGACGCTCACGCCGCGCGAGGAGAAGGTCCTCCGCATGCGCTTCGGCATCGGCGAGAAGTCGGACCACACCCTCGAGGAGGTCGGCCAGGACTTCGAGGTCACGCGCGAGCGTATCCGCCAGATCGAGGCGAAGGCGCTCCGCAAGCTCCGTCACCCGTCGCGCTCGAAGCAGCTGAAGAGCTTCATCGAGAGCTGATCGGCGCCGGACGAGCGAGGTTCACGGCGGAGGCGACATCGCGCCTCCGCCGTTCGCCGTTTGTGGCTCCGCCGAGCTCGACCGGAGAGCGTCGCCGAGCGACGCGCGTGGCGCGGGTCGCGCCGGCGACGCCTCGGCGCGGATCGCGCCGGCGCGGGCCTCAGAGGAAGGCGAGCGCGGCGACCGCCATCGTGGCGAAGGCGAGCGGCGCGGCGAAGAGCACGAGGCCGAGCACCCCGGGCGCCTGCTCGTGAGGTAGGGCGATGCTCGCGGCGGGCGGCGCGAACGCGACCAGCGCGCCCGCGGGGGGCGCGGCGCCGGCGGGGGACGGCGCGCCCGGAGGCGGGCGCGTGCGCACGTTCGGAGGATGGGGCGCGTCGTGTCGCGGCGAGTACGCGCCCGGCCCGAAGGCCATCGGCGGCGGGGCCGGCGTCCAGTTGCCTCGATGCATCGCGACGGTCCGTTCCTGCTGCGACGACGGCGGGCCGTTCTGTTCGGCCATGCCCATCGAGCCGCGCGGGGGAGGGACGACCTCGAGAGCGCGCGCGAGCGCGTCGAGCGCCTCGCGATCGTCGTGCTCGGGTGCGCCGTGACCGGCGCCCGCGGCTGCGGGCGGCCAGCTCCCCGCAGGGGGGCGACTCGACGTGCGACCGCGCGGAGGCTGACTCGAGGGGAGTCCGGCTCCGCGCCTGGGCGCGAGCTCGTCGACGGCGGGTACGGTCGGCATCGCGTCGCGCGGAGGTGGACGGGACGACGCCTTCCGCGCGGATCGCGACGCCGCGCCGTCCCGCGCCTGCGCGCCGAAGCTCGCGGGGCTCGAGCCCGTGCCCGACGGGAAGCGCGCCGCGTTCGAGCCGCTCGTCGTCGGGCCCGATCGCGGGTCCGGCGGACGCGCCGGCGCATCCGCCATCACCACGGTGCGCTCCGCCGGCGCGCGATCGCCCTTCGGTACGATGTCGATGTCGGGACGCGCCGGCCGAGTCGCCGCGGGCGTCGCCGGGTGTTTCGCGGCGGGCGTGCCCGGGTGTTTCGCTGCGGGTCCGGTTCTCGCGGTGATCGGGGCCGTGGTCGCGGGCTCGGCGGCGCGCGCCGGCGGGTGTTTCGCTGCGGGTCCGGTCCTCGCGGTGCTCGGGGCGGTGGTCGCGGGTTCGGCGGCGCGCGCGGGCGGGTGTTTCGCCGCGGGTCCAGCCTTCGCGGTGCTCGGGGCGGTGGTCGCGGGTTCGGCGGCGCGCGCGGGCGGGTGTTTCGCTGCGGGTCCGGTCCTCGCGGTGATCGGGGCCGTGGTCGCGGGATCGGCGGCGCGCGCGGGCGGGTGTTTCGCTGCGGGTCCGGTCCTCGCGGTGATGGGCGCGGTCGACGCGTCGGGCGGGCGACCGGCGGCCGGGCGCGTCTTCTCTGGCGTGAGCGGCGCGCGTGAGCCTGTGAGCGGCGCGCGCGCGCGGTTCTTTGGCGAGAGCGACGGCTCGTCCTCGAACACGGGGCGCGGCATCACGTTCGTCGCGTCGTCGTCGGGCCTCGACTCGAGCGACGGGAGCCTCCGCTCCGAAGGTGGGCGCGTCGCGGGCTTGGCGGGCGTGGTCAGCGGGCGCGCCATCGGCGCCTTCGCTGGGCCGATCGGCCGTAGCTGCGGGCGCTTCGGTTGCGGAGGCGCAAGAGGAGCGGCCGGGCGAGCGGGAGGCGGTGGTCGGGCTGAACCTCCGCCTCCCTTCTTCGTCGTCATCGCGGCGCGATAGTAGCGTGCCTCGCGCGTGAGCGACTACTGCTCGCGCCGCGCAGGGATCTGCGCTGGCCGCGTCGCGCGCGACGCCGGGCGACGGACCGCCGGGGCGCGTCGGGGCTCGGCGCGGCTCGCGGGTCGCGTGATCGCGGTGGTCGGCGTTGGCGGGGCCGCAGCCGCGCGCCTCGGCGTCGGGGGCGCGCTGGGCGGGGCGGCCTCCGTCGCGCCGTCGTGTGCGACGACGGGCGCGACCGGAGGGGGCGGCGGGCTCGCCATCGGCGCGACGGGCGGGGCGACCAGAGGCGGCGCATCGACGGGAGCGACGAGCACCGGTGTCGGCTCCGGCGCGCGGGCCGCCGCCGCGGGGGTTGCGCGTGGCCGGACTGCGATGAGCGCGAGGGCCGCGGCGAGGAGGAGTGCGAACGAAGCGAGGGCGATGCGCGGCCTCGCCGGGGCCGGCGGCGGCGCGGGGTGCGGGGCGGCGTGCGCGGCGGGGTAGGGCGGACACGGGATCGCGTGGAGCGACACGCACATCGGCTGCGGCGTCGCGAGCGGCGCGACGCGCGTGATGTTGTCTTCGGGGGCGGTGATCATGACGAGCGGCGTCGGGATCGCGGGCGCGGGCGGGGTCCTGGGCGCGGGCGGGGCCGGGGTCGCGGCGGCGGGCGGAGTCGCGGCGGCGGGCGGAGTCGGGATCGCGGTCGGGGTCGGGGTCGGGGTCGGGGTCGGGATCGCGGCCGGGCTCTGGATCGGGAGCGGGATCGCGGTCGGGGTCGGGGTCGCGGCCGCGGGCGGGGTCGGGATCGGGATCGCGGCTGCGGGCGGGGCCGGGGTCGCGGTCGGGATCGCGGCCGCCGGTCGCGTCAGGGTTGCGGGCTCGCTCGCGGGAGGCTCGGGGTGGTGCCCGAGTGGCCTCCGCGCGAGCGTCGCCGAGTCGCTCCAGTCGACGTCCGGATCGACGGCGCCGATCCGACTCGCGCTGGTCGGCGCGGGCAGCTCGATCGGGCGCGTGATCGTCACTTCGGGCGCGGAGCGACGCGGGAGCACGACGGGCGCGGCTGCACGCTCGATGCCGTTCGGCGTGCTCCAACGGGGGCCGACGATTCCAGAATGGCTGCGGTTTCTCGGTCGGCGTCGAGCGCACGGAGCGCGATCGCGTACGCTCCCGGGATGCCTCGGAGCCGGAGCTCGGCGAACGTCGTCACGCTCGCGATCCTCGCGCTCGCGCTGGCGGGGTGCGAGCGCGGGTGCCTCGCGCGCTGGCTCGGCGAGAGCGGCGTCGGGGGCGTTGCGCCCGAGGGGGCGGGTGGCGCGGCCCCGAGGGGTAAAACACGCAACCTGGGGCTCGAGGGCACCGACTGCTCCGACGGGCTCTTGCGCTGTGTCGGCGGAGACGTCGAGGCCTCGCGCGCCCGGCACCTGCCGTATCCGTGCGGAGCCACGAAGCGCGGCGAAAACCAGCCGGCGTGCGCGTGTCCGTGGGAGGTGATCGCGCGGTGCGCCACGGGCTGCGCGAGCGAAGGGCTCGAGGCGATCGGCGAGCCCTCGGACGCCGGAGCGGCGCAGCTCTGCCGGCCCGACGCCCCGATCGCGCGGCCGGTGCTGCCGGGCGATCCGATCCCGGACGCCATCTGCACGACCGAGGGCGTGGCGTGTGTGGATGGGATCGTCCGCGCGTGCGAGGCGCCGGGGCATACCGCACGTGCGCTCGCGACGTGCCTGCACGGTTGCGCGTCGCACGTCGGGATCGACGCGTGGGTCGGCGACGACGCGGTCCCTGGGGCACCGAAGGACCCCGATGGAGTCGTTTCGATCCTGTGTCGACGCGATCACGCTGAACGCCGGTAACGCGCAGCCGCCTTCGCGAGCGAACGCTGGGTCGCGCGAACGTGGCGTCCCGACCCGACGGTCCCCTGACGCGGTCGCCATGGGTGTGGCGACCGCGCGCCTCCGCCGATCGCGCCGCCCTGGACGAGGCGGCCCGAGCCACGGCGCCCCGGCATTCGCGCGCGTTCGCACCGATCGCCACCGGAAAGGTGACGAGATCGCGCGGAGGTTTGTACGATTTTTCTTGGGGAACGACCGACGTTCCGGCGCGCTTCGCCGCGCCCGGAGCGCTGGGTCGGCGCGTCCTGCGAGCGCGACCCAGTTCCCAGAATTGCGCAACGAGACACACGAGAGACGATGGCGAGCCGCTTGCTTCTGAAGAGACCGCACCCGGAGGGTCAGACGGGTGACGGGGGCGCAGGTGGGACCTGCACTCCGTGGGAGTCCTCGAAGGGCAGGGAGGCCGCCTCGGTCGGAGTCGAACGCAGGATCGCTCCGAAGAATGGAAGGCGGGACAGAACGATGAATCGTGCGAAGCTCGGCTCGGTTCTCTTCATCGGTGCCATGGTCGTCTCCCTCGTCGCTCCACGCGAGAACGAGGCGATGGCGGATCGCGGCGGCGCCCATCCTCCGGCGGCGCGCCTCTCCGAGAGCAGCAAGGCGGACCCGGCCGCGGCGCCCCAGCCGGCGCTCGCCAACGCAGGCCTGAAGGCCGTCGCGACGCCCGAGCTCGGCACGAGCGGGAGCTGCCCGGACGGCATGCTCGAGGTCGAAGGCGACTGGTGCTCCGAGGTCGAGCAGAAGTGCCTGCGCTACATCGACCCCGAGGGCGTCTTCCCGCGCCGCTGCGCCGAGTTCGCGCCGACCTCGAAGTGCACCGGCAAGACCGCGAAGAAGCACTTTTGCATCGACCGCTACGAGTGGCCGAACCGCGCCGGCGAGAACCCGGTCGTGATGAAGACGTGGTTCGAGGCGAAGGACGCCTGCACCAACATCGGCAAGCGCCTCTGCGGCGACAGCGAGTGGACCGTGGCGTGCGAGGGGCAGGAGCGCTTGCCGTACCCGTACGGCTACGACCGCAACTCCGAGGCGTGCAACATCGACAAGCCCCACCCCGACGTGAACGAGAAGGCTCTCGGCTCGGCCGATCCGAAGGTTCGCGACGCGGAGGCCAAGCGGCTCTGGCAGGGCGAGCCGAGCGGATCGCGCTCCTCGTGCGTCAGCCCCTACGGCGTGTTCGACATGACCGGCAACGTGGACGAGTGGGTCGTCAACGAGAGCGGGCAGCCGTACAAGAGCGGCCTCAAGGGCGGCTACTGGGGCCCGGTCCGGGATCGCTGCCGTCCGATGACGACGATTCACTCGGAGGGCTTCTCCTTCTACCAGATCGGCTTCCGCTGCTGCTCCGACGTCCCGACCGCGGCGCCCTCGAAGGGGCCGGCGCCCGTCGGCCCGGCGAACAACAACCCGGCCGTGCCGAGCACGAACCCGCCGCCGAACGCGGTGATCGGGAGCTGAACGTCGCGCGGGCTTCCGCGCGGCGCGCGTCGGCTCACCGAGCGTCCCGCGCGGGGACTCAGCTCTCCGGCGCTTCGCCGTCCGCGCCCGCGTCCTTGGGGGCCGGCGCCGGGGCGCGCTTCGGCGGATCGCCGTAGTCGTTGCGGAGCTTCCGCGCGAGCGAGTCGACGAGCACCTGCTCGTGGTAGCCGGGCATCTGCGGGATCTGCACGACGACGCGAACCGCGCCGGTGTCGCGCGAGCGGATGAACTCCATCGAGCCCGGCACGGGCTTCTTCCCGCTCTCCGGCGAGAGGTAGTCGAACAAGAGGTAGCCCGCGCCTTCGTCCTTCTCGGAGATCTTGAGCCCGAGATCGACGCGGACGAGGCGCATGCCGGCGTTCCACGTGCGGTCGAAGCCGTACGCGGACTCGTACGCGCTCTTCGCGCTGGCCTCCTCCGAGCGGAGCGCCAGCGGAGCCACCAGCGCGAGCGCGAAGCACACCGAGAGAGCCCTGAGACCTTGCCGAGCGCGACGCATGCGTTCGCCGAGGTAAGGGCCTCCGGGGCGCGCGGGCCAAGTATTCGGCGCGCGCCCGTCGGGGGTCTGGGGCGAAAAACCTGTTGACTGGTTATAAATCTGACTTATTAGAGGAAGCCAGACATGGCGAGCGAGCGGAAGGCAGACGCCGTCGCGGCCGATCTCCTGGAGCGGATCGCCGGACGCGAGATCGCGGTCGGGTCGATCCTCCCGAAGGAGGCCGAGCTCGCGGACCACTACGGCGTCGCGCGGAGCGTCGTCCGCGAGGCCATCAAGCTGCTCGAGGTGCACGGCCTCGTCCGGCCGACCCGCCGTCTCGGCACGGTGGTGCTCGATCCGCTGGCGTCGACGAGCCCCGAGGTCGTCCGGGCGCTGCTCGTCCGGAAGGGACGCATCGACCTCGATTTCTTCTCGGGCTGGCTCGAGGTCCGCGCGGCGATCGACGCGCAGATGTGCGAGCTCGCCGCGACGCGGCGGACGCCGGCGGACATCGTCGCGCTCGAGGCCGCGCTCGCGGCGATGCGCGGAGCGACGGCGCGTCACGACGCCTTCAACGTCGCCACCGAGGAGCTCGCGCTGGCGCTCGCGCGCGCCTCGCACAACCCGCTCTTCACGGTGCTCGCGCGCTGGCACTCGCGCGTCGTCGCCGACCTCGATCACGTCTTTCGCACCGTGCGGAGCGCGTCGGTCCCGCACGTCGCGGGCGTGGAGATGATGCTCGAGTGCATCCGGCGCGGGGACGCGGCGACCACGCGCCAGCTCGTGACGACGTTCCACGAGTGGGCGACGCCGAGGCTGCTCGCCGCGGCCCGCCTCGCGAACGGCGAAGCCCCCGCGGAGCTCCAGGCGTCGGCCACCAACCCGTCGGCCGCCGGGCCGTCCGCCGCCACGCCGCCCACGTCCAAGCCGTCCACGTCCACGCCGACCAAGGAGAAGCACGCATGACGCTCGCCATCGATCCGACCTTCGCCTCCGCCGCTCTGCCCTCGTCGGACGAGCGCGTCGCCACGTTCGGGCCGGCGACCCGGAGGCGCGTCGCGGGGCTCCACGTGCTCACGCTGAAGGGCAGCTTCTACGAGATGGGACGGCAGCACGGGCGCCTCCTCGCCGACGAGATGCGCGCGGGCCCGCTCCCGTACTACCGCAGCTTCATCGAGAAGCTCTTCGGCGGGGCGCGCTTCGGAGGCTTCGGCGCCGCGTCGTTCCAGCTCCTCCAGCGCACCGTCGGCTCGCGCGTCGAGCGGACGCTGCCGCCCTTCGTCCGCGAGACGATCCGCGGCCTCGCCGACGGCTCGGGGATCCCGATGAAGGAGGTGCTCGAGGGCGCCACGATGCCCGACTCGATGCTCTGGCTCGCGTCGCGCCTGATGCAGGTCCGCGACGTCGGCCCGGCGATGCACCACCGCGTCGGGCTCGGCCTCGGCTGCACGAGCGCCGTCGCGTGGGGCGGCGCGACGCGCGACGGCCGCATGCTCCACGCCCGGAACTTCGACTACCACGGCGTCGCCGCGTGGCCGCGGACGCAGGCCGTCGTCTTCCACGAGCCCGACGACGGGATGAAGTACGTCTCGGTCGCCGCCGCCGGCGTCGCGCTCGGCGGCGTCACGGCCATGAACGAGGCCGGCCTCACGCTCACCGTCCACCAGCACATGTTCACCGATCGCGTGAAGCTCGGCGGGACGCCGATCGGCATCAGCGGCGACGTCGTGATGCGCAAGGCCGAGACGCTCGACGACGCCGCGCGCATCCTGAACGAGCAGACGCCGATCGGCTGCTGGACGTACGTGGTCACCGACGGCAAGCGCCGCGAGGTCCTTTGCCACGAAGAGAACCCGTACCGAAAGGCGCAGATCCGTCACGGCGGCGACCGGCAGGCGAGCGGCACGTTCGGCTACGCGAACATCTACCTCGACCGCGATCTCGGCGACACCGAGCTGGATCTCTACGGCTCGTACTGGCGCCACAACCGCGCCCGCTTCGAGCGCACCAACGCGCTCCTCGCCGAGCGCGCCGGGACGCTCGATCCCGAGGCGATGGGCGCGATCCTCGCCGACATCGGCGACGGCACGTGCCGGATCCGCGGGAGCATCGCGATGGTCCTCACGGTGGGCTCGGTGGTGTTCCGTCCGGACGACGGCGTCGTGTGGGTCGCGAACGGCGAGGCGCCGACGTGCCACAACACGTTCGTCCCGTTCTCGCTCCGGACCCAGGCGCACGCGCCCGAGGAGGGCGCCTTCGTCGCGCGCGAGCTCCCGGCGTCGTCGCGCCGCGCGTTCGAGCACTTCCGCCGCGCGTACCTCGCCTACGTCGACGACGCCGACACGACGCGCGCCCGGCGCGAGGTGGCCGAGGCGTGCGAGCTCGAGCCTCGTCAGTCCGTGTACCACGCGCTGACGGGCCTCCTCGCGCTCGCCGATGGCGATCCCGCCGCGGCGGAGGT
Organism: Labilithrix sp.; assembly: GCA_019637225.1. Taxonomy (GTDB): domain Bacteria; phylum Myxococcota_A; class Polyangia; order Polyangiales; family Polyangiaceae; genus Labilithrix. The sequence goes on along the minus strand of JAHBWC010000074.1, from coordinate 3,183 downwards.
GAAGCTCGATCAGGCCGTCCAGCTCGGCCACGAGGACGAGGCCCGCGTCGCCGCGTTCCACCTCTGGCGCGGCCGCGCGCGCGATCTCCTCGGGCGTCGCGACGAGGCGCTTCGCGACTACCGGCGTGTCCTCGGCCTCGCGGCCGATCGTCCGGTCGACGTCGCCGCCCGCCGCGGCCTCTCACGCGCCTACTCGAGCGCCCGCGCGGGCCGCTTCCACATCGACATGTCGCTCGCCGACGTGGTCCACCCGTAGGACGTCGCGGTCTCGTCCCGCCGAGCCGTTAGCCGCTGCTGGCGCGCTCGAGCGACGGCGGCGGATCGCTCGCGCCGATCGACTCGGGCGCCGCGTCGTCCGTCAGCACCGGCGCCTTCGCCAGCGCCTTCAGGGCCGAGCGATCGACGACGAGGAAGAACCCCGCCGAGCCGATCGTCCACACGAGCTGGATCGCGTAGAGGAGGAACACGAAGGCCGATCCGGCGCCGGTGACCACGCTCGTCGGGAAGTACATCGTCATGCCGGCGTAGATGCCCGCCTGGAAGACGCCGAGCAGGCCCGGCGGTCCGGGGATGAGGATCGTGCAGCCGAGCATGCCCATGAGGGCGCACGACTCGCCGAACGTGATCGGCGATCCGTCGGCGTGGACGACGCCGCACCCCCACGCGAGGATCCACATCCCGAACGCGTTGATGCCCCAGTAGAGGGTGGTCTCGACGAGGAAGCCGCCCGCGTCGCGCCCGCGTCCGAGGAAGTGGAGGCCGTTGGCGAGCTTCTCGGCGGTGTCGGCGAGCTTCTCGCCGAGCCTCTTCGACACCAGGCCGAAGACGGCGAGCGTCATCCGGCGCGCCCACGCCCGCGCGAAGTAGAAGACCGCGATCGTGACGAACGCCGCGGTGAAGACGCCGAGCATCACGAAGCCGCTCGCGCGCACCTGCGCCACGCTCACGGGCAAGCCGACGACGCGGCTCGGGAGCGGGTCGATCGTCGGCACGAAGACGAGCGCGATCGCGAGCAGGATCGACAGGTAGAGGCCGTCGACGACGCGCTCGGCGACGACCGTGCCCGTCGCCGACGACATCGAGATCTTGCCCTTCTCCCGCAGCATGTACGGGCGGACGATCTCGCCGAGGCGGAAGGGCATGAAGAGGATGGCCGCGAAGCCGATCCACGACACCGCGAGTACGCGCCTGCGCGGGACGTCGGCGAACGACCGGAGCAAGAACCGCCAGCGGACGGCGCGGAAGTAGCTCATGACGCCGAGCGTCGCGAGGTACGCCGGGACGGCCAGCCAGTTGACGTGGGCGAAGTCGCCGCCCTCTGGCACGAGCGTCAGACCCCCCTTCTGGAGTGTGAATACGATTCCCGCCGTGATGACGACCGAGGCGAGCAGCTTCGCGGCGTTACGCCGGAGAAAGCCCTTGTCTTCTTTAGGCTTGTCCGTGGCCATCGGGTCCCGAGGGCGCGCGCGGCGCCCGGTCTGTGGCCGCGTTCGAGCCGGCCGACGAGCGCTATAGCACGTCTCGTGCTCGGCGCGCTCAGTCGGCCTCCGTGACCTCCGCCAGGTCGAGCTCCTCGACCGTGGACTTGGGCACCGGGGGCGGGGGCGGGCGGATGGCGAGGACCTTCACGCGGAACTCGAGATCCTTGGTCGCGAGCGGGTGCACCGCCTTCGCGGTCACCTCGTCCGCGTCGATCGACAGCACGTTCAGGGTGAGCGGGGTGCCCTGCGGGCTCTTGGCCTCGAACCGCGCTCCGACCTCGAGCTTGGCGTCGGCCGGGAAGGACGAGCGCGGGACCGTCATGGTCGGCTGGGCGCTGTCGGCGCCGAACGCCTCGGCCGCCGGGATGACGCCGCTCTTCTCTTCGCCGACGCTCATCTCCGCGAGCCGAGCCTCGAGCGCGCCGAGGATCTGCCCGGCGCCGTGCTTGTACTCCACCGGACCGCTCTTGCTCGACGACTCGATGACCTCGCCGCCGCTCACCCGGAGCTCGCAATCGATGCGAACGATGTGCCCGTCGCTCACCTTCATGCCTCGACCTTACGTGGGGTACGGCCGGACGCAATCGTCAAACGGATCGAAGCGACGTCCGTGTGCTAATCGAGCGCACCATGAGCAAGGCCCCCACGGTTCGCCTGAACGACGGTCGCGCGATGCCGGCGCTCGGCTTCGGTGTGTGGCAGATCCCGGACCCCGAGGCCGAGACGTCGACGGCCCTCGCGCTCGAGGCGGGCTACCGCTCGATCGACACCGCGCAGATCTACGGCAACGAGGCCGGCGTCGGGCGGGCGATCGCGGCGAGCGGCGTCTCCCGCGCGGACGTCTTCTTGACGACGAAGGTCTGGAACACGAGCCAGGGACGCGCCGCGACGCGACGCGCCCTCGACGAGAGCCTGCAGAAGCTCGGGACCGACTACCTCGACCTCTACTTGATCCACTGGCCGTCGCCCAAGCGCGGGCTCTACGTCGAGACGTGGAAGGCGCTCCTCGAGCTGAAGGCGGAGGGCCGGATCCGCTCGGCCGGCGTCTCGAACTTCGGGCCCGCCGAGCTCGCGCGTATCGCCGAGGAGACCGGCGTAGAGCCGTCGGTGAACCAGATCGAGCTCCACCCGCGCTTTCAGCAGCGCGAGACCCGCGCGTACCACGAGGCCCACGGCGTCGTGACGGAGGCGTGGAGCCCGCTCGGGCAGGGCCAGCTCCTGCGCGATCCGGTCGTCACCGCGATCGCCGAGAAGCACGGGCGGTCCGCCGCGCAGGTGCTCCTCCGCTGGCACCTCCGGCACGGCTTCGTGGTGATCCCGAAGTCGGCGACGCCGTCGCGCATCCGCGAGAACTTCGACGTGCTCGGCTTCGACATCGACGCCGACGACGAGCGCGCGCTCGACGCCCTCGACTCGGCCGACGGCCGGATCGGCCCGAACCCGTACACGGCGACGTTCTGATGCCGGCGCCGGCGCCGCGCCGCGTCGGGGTATGAGCGCGCGCGCTCGGGCCGCGCTCGGGGTCTTCGTGCCCGACGTCGCGCGCGGCGTGCGCGCGGCGTGCGCCACGCTCGTCCCGTTCTATTTCGCGCGTACGCTCGGGCGCCACACGCTCGTGTGGATCGCGCTCGGCGGGTGGCTGGGGACGCTCGCGGATCCCGGCGGCGCGAGGGGCTCGCGCGCGAAGACGCTCGCGTCGTTC